>JANLTH010000125.1:0-68260 GCA_031362865.1 Burkholderiales bacterium
CCCGTGCGGCTTGATCCTATAACCTTGAATGTTCAAAGAACGTTTTTTGGTTGTTAGCGTTTGTGCAATCAAGCCCAAGTTTGACTAGGTTTTTCTCCCAGAGAAATCGACTTTACTACTTCTTCCAGATTGGCTGTTTCGTTGGCAATTTGTGCCGACGGAACGGCGACAAGTTAAGCTTGGCGGCCATAGCGAGTTGGTACCACTCCTTCCCATCCCGAACAGGACAGTGAAACGATTTAGCGCCGATGATAGTGTGGATTCCCACGTGAAAGTAGGACACTGCCAAGCTAGTTACACCAAAAAGCCCGACGCTTGATTGCGCCGGGCTTTTTCTTTTGGTATTCCATTGCACCTCAGGTCAGCAAGAGTGGGTAAAACATTGGGCGATAGTAGTTTTTGCGCTACACGACCCTCTTGCCCTCACCCGACCCCGGGTTTTTCCGAAGGCTTGCGAATCGAGCCGAACCTAGCAAGTGTCGCGGTGCGCGCTTTCGCGTGATCGATCATCGGCCATGGATACGTTTTTCCCAACGCAACACCCGCCGCCTCGAGCAAGATGGGCTCGGCCAGCCAAGGTGCGTGAATGTCTTTGTCTGACAACTTTGTCAACTCTGGAACATAGCGACGAATGAACTTGCCTTGCGGGTCGAATTTTTCGCTTTGCGTGATTGGGTTGAAAATGCGAAACCAGGGTTGCGCGTCGCAGCCGGTCGAAGCAGCCCACTGCCAGCCACCGTTATTGGCGCTCAAGTCAAAATCATTTAGGTGAGTGGCGAAATAACTTTCGCCTAGCCGCCAGTCGATGCCCAAGTCTTTGGTCAAGAAAGAAGCCACAACCATGCGCAGACGGTTGTGCATGTAGCCAGTTTGGTTGAGTTGGCGCATCGCTGCGTCGACCAAGGGGTAGCCAGTGCGGCCCTCGCACCAGGCTCGGTGCAGGTCCGGCTCGGTGTCCCATTTCACGGTCTCGTACTCGCGCCGGTAGGCGTGCCCCACGACATGGGGGTTGTTCGCCAGAATCATCATGTAGAAGTCGCGCCAGATCAGCTCGGCAAGCCAGGTCGAAGCACCCTCGTCGCCGTTTTGTTGGGTAATCGCATACGCGCTCTGCGCCAACGCTCGAATTGAAATCGTGCCAAAACGTAAATGCACCGACAGATACGAGGGGCCTTTGACTGCCGGGAAGTTGCGCGTTTCGCGGTATCGGCTGATGCGCTGCTTGAATTCTTCAAAGAGCTTGGCCCCGCCGCTCGCGCCAACCGGGATGCCTAGCGTCGTTAAATTGGTGTCGGAAAATCCCATTGAAATGAGCGAGGGTATCGGGCTTGCGCTAGGTGGGCGCGCAAGACGGTGCGCCAATGTTCCGACCGGATAGGCTTCTAGTTGGGCCGGTTGCAACGCTTTCAGCCAGGCGTTTTTGTATGGAGTGAACACGCTGAATACTCCGCCCGCGCCGGTCAAGATTTCTCGTTTTTCAAAGATCACCTGATCCTTAAACGTGTGCCAGGTACGCCCTTGTGCGACCAGTGTTGCTGCAACCTCCGCATCCCGGGCTTGCGCTTGCGGCTCGTAATCATGATTTGCGAAGACGCTTGCTACGCCAAGTTCTCCAGCCAATCGCGGAATCGCGGTGCGGGCGTGGTCGTGCAGTACGATCAGGCCGCCGCCGTGCGCGATCAGCAACTCGTCGAGTTCTTTGAGGCTTTCGCGGATGAATTCGACGCGCCGGTCGCGGCGCGGCGCGGTCCCCGGAAGTGCGTCCAGAATTTCGCGATCAAAGACGAAAACACAATACACTCGGCCTGATGCACGCAGCGCTTGATACAGCGCTGCATGATCACCAAACCGCAAGTCGCGGCGGAACCAGACGAGCGCCTTTGAAACCGCTGGCGTACTCAAGCCTAGTTGTCCATCAGAATGGCTTTGGCAGGCTCAGGCCGTGAGGCGAGCGAGCCTGCAATCATGCCGATCACCGCGAAACCGAAGCCGATGATTTGCGGTGGCCAGATGGAAGGCTCGACTTTTGCGGCAATCGCAGCGCCTGCCAAATACTCCATCAGCAACCAGGTACCAATGCCAAGCAAAGAAGACGCGAGCGCGCCCGTCGAAGTCGCCCGTTTCCAGAAGAAGCCCGCCGCCAGCGGGATAAACGCTCCAACCAGCGTGACTTTGTAGGCGTTTTGCACCATCTCATACATCGTGCTCTTGGAATTGAGTGCAAAGAGCAGGATGCCTGCCGTGAAGATCACCAAAACAACCCGCAGGGTCACGAGCAACTGCCGGTCTCCCATGTGTGGACGGAAAGGTCTGATAATGTTTTCGCTGATGATCGCGGTGGGCGCCAGCAGCGTGCCAGAAGCGGTAGAGAGAATTGCCGAGAGCAGCGCCCCGAAAAACAAAACCTGCGCCCACAATGGCGTTTTGTTCAAGATCAAGTCAGGCAGGATGCGCTGGATGTCGCGAGCATCCTCAGCCCCCAAGAGCTTGGCCATTGACGGGTCAATGACCAAAGCGGCGTAAGCGATGAAAATCGGCACAAATGCGAAGATGAAATAGAAGCCTGCCCCAAACAGTGTGCCATTGCGTGCGGTTTTTGCGTCCTTGGCCGAAGTGACGCGCTGGAACACGTCCTGCTGCGGCACTGAACCAAACGCGACAGTAAAAAAGGCTGCGATAAAGGGCAGCCACTCCTTGAGGCCGCCGGAGGGAAAGAAGTTGAACTTCGAATCTGTCTGTGCCTGCGCGATTACCTTACCTGCACCACCCGCCATGTCGCCCACCAGCCAAGCGACGAAGGTCAAGCCCACCACGATCACGATCGACTGGACCAAGTCGGTCAGCGCGATCGACCACATGCCACCCCAAATTGTGTAGACCAACACCACGACCGCGCCCAGCATGATGCCTTCATTTAAGGAAATCGCGCCGCGCGAAAGTACCGAAAACACCAACCCCAAAGCCGTTAGCTGCGCCGATGCCCAGCCCAAATACGAAACCGCGATGGCGATGCTGGTAATCACTTCAACCTGCTTGTTGTAGCGCTTTTTGTAGAAGTCGCCGATGGTTAGCAAACCCATCTTGTAAAAGCCAGCCGCGAAAAACAGCGCCACGATGACCAAGGCCATGGAAGAGCCAAACGGGTCGCCTGCCACGCCGCCCATGCCGTCCTTGGCAAAAGTGGCTGAGACGGAGAGCACCGTTTCCGCCCCAAACCAAGTGGCAAACACAGTCGCCATGTTCATGTAGAGCGGCAGGCTTCGCCCGGCAACCAAATAGTCTGCGGCGTTGTGCACCCGCCGCGCCGCGAAGAGGCCAATGGCAATCGTGGCAGTTAAGTAAAGGGTGACGAAGACGGCGAGCGTGGTCATGGTACTTTGGCCTCCAGTGAGAGAGATTTACGGTGATCAGAGTTTAAAGCGTTCGCGACAGGAAGCGGGTTCCGGGAATTAGGTTGTCGTTGTAGCGCTCAATTTCGGTGAAACCGAGCGACTCGTACAAGGCATGTGAGGCGTTGAGAAATGAAAGCGTGTCGAGCACCATGCGTGCATATCCGCGCGCCCGCGCATCGTCCAGCACGCGCCATGCCAGAGCGCGCCCCAAACCGGTGCCACGGGCTGCGTCGCGCACGTAAAGCCGTTTCATTTCAGCGGCACCGAGAACCGACGGGCACGAACGATAGGCGACGCAGCCCGCGGCAAGGCCATCTGCTGCCACGGCCAGGTAGAGCCCGCCCTGTGCTGCGCATGCGTAGTCTCCGGGGAGAGTCGCCAACTCGTCAGCAAATCCCTGAAAACACAGATCAATGCCCAATTGCGTTTGGTACTCCATGAACAGCGCCCGCACCGCGCCCAGCCACAATGCCTGATTGTCTGATGTGACATGCACGATCGTGTGCATGGGCGTGTTCATGGCTGTCTTACGGCGGTAGCGCAGGCGCACCAGAAGTGCTGCGTGAACTCCACGTCAACCACCTGGGCATACGCGGCCAAACTGGCGCGCAACTGCTCCGTATTCGGGAAATTCTTCAATACTTCATGCACACTCCCATCGCCGAGCCGACGTTGCTGATAGGTGTTGCCCGCCGCATCCGTGCGGGAAATCGGGGTGCTGGAACCTTCTGCGAAAGCGTTGTCGATGAAGAGCCAAGTGGCGCGCGGCTCTACAGCCATCATGCCTTGAAGAAAGCCGTCCAGAGCGGTTCTTGAGACATGCGACCACCAAAAATGCGCCATCACGACATCGTAGGGCCCGTGCGCACCAGGGCTTGGCGCGAGCGCATCACCGATGGCGAAATGCACGCTCGCAGGCAAGCCTTTGCTGCGGGCCACCTGCAGCGTTTCCTCGTTCACATCGAAGGCATCAATCGCCTTGGCATGGGGCGCGGCAACCGCCGTCCAGTAGCCCGTCCCGCAGGCCAGTTCGAGTACCCGTTTGCCATGGGTATGCCTGAAAATCCAATCGCGCAGGGTTGCCAGCTCAGCCCGGCGTTCCGGTTTGGCGTAAATCGCCTCGTATTCGCGAGCGCGACGGGCGTAGTAGATTTCCAATGAGTCGGGCGTCGCACTGAGCATGCGGGGATTTTTCCACGTGATGCCGTGATGGTCAAATCTTCACATGCAAATACAAATATAAATGCAAATGTGGATTGGTCTCGGTCGCGGTCTGGTTGGCCGCCCCATTAGGCCGTCGCCGGATTCCCCAGGCGACGATGCTTGCCGCAAGAGCCAGAGCAGGCGCGGCTCTTCAGCGGCCGGTCAGTCGAATTGTGGTAGGGGCGAGCACTTCGAGCCGCCTCCGCCTGCCAATTTGCGCAGGCGGAGGCGCTAAGGTAGCACTGTCGCAGGCTAGAAATGCACGCCTTTGAGCATCTGCTGAAACGCCATTTGCTCAGGCGATGGCGCTGAAGGCTTGCCGTCCTTACCTTTGGCGGCATCAGAATCGGCAAACATCCTAAAGCTGGTGTTCATCACGATTTGCGCTACGCGCGGCAGCAGGGCGTGGAGCACTTCACCCGCGATTCCTAAGCGGGTGGCGATCCGGACTGGCTCGTAGACAATCGCCTCAACGATCAGATCGGCCGCTTCTTCCGGCGACAGCGTTGGCACGTTGTTGTAGATCGCGGTGGGCGCGATCATCGGGGTACGCACAAGCGGCATGTTGATGGTGGTGAATTTCACGCCGGTATCAGCGTACTCCGATGCGGCACAGCGCGTAAACGCATCGAGCGCCGCTTTGGAGGCGACGTATGCGGAGAAACGCGGCGCATTGGTGAGCACGCCAATCGATGAGATATTGACCACTTGGCCTTTGCGCTTTTTGGTCATGCCGGGCAGAAAACCCATCGTCACTCGGAGCGCGCCAAAATAATTCACGTGCATGGTGCGCTCAAAATCGTGGAAGCGGTCGGCGCTGTTTTCAATCGCACGGCGGATCGAGCGGCCTGCATTGTTGACAAGGATGTCCACGCCGCCATGCTTCTCGATCACCGTCTGCACGAATTTCGCGCAAGCAGCTTCGTCGCCGACATCGGCTGAATAGATGAACACTTTGCCGCCATGCTTGGCATAGCCCTCGATTTCTTTTTGCGCCAGCGCCAGTTTCTCCGCGTCGCGCGCCACGATCACTACAGTGGCACCTGCCGCCACGATCTTGTTGGCAGCGGCCAGGCCGATGCCAGACGAGCCGCCGGTGATGAGCACGGTTTTGCCACGTACCTTGCCACGCAGGCTGCGGTCGATTTGCAAATCGGGGTCGAGATGGCGCTCCCAGTAATCCCACAGCCGCCAAGCGTACTCGTCAAGTGGCGGGCAGGCGATACCCGTGCCCTTAAGCGCTTTTTCGGTCTCGCGCGAATCAAAGCGCGTTGGGTAGTTGACAAATTGCATGATGTCGTCGGGCAGACCCAAATCCTTCATCATCGTGTCGCGAATCCGGCGCACCGGTTTGAAACCCATCGCGCCTTTTTTGATGCCCTTGGGGATGAAGCCGAGCAGCGCGGCGTTGATACGCATTTCCATGCGCGGCGCGTGCGCGGCTTTGGCAAAGGTGTTGAGCACATCGCCCACGCGCATCGGCTGCGGGTCGGTCAGGTGAAAGGCGTGGTTGTCGCCCTTCTCCATGTGCATTAGGTGGTCCATTGCATCGACGACAAAATCGACCGGCACGATATTGATGCGCCCGCCTTCGATGCCAATCGTCGGCATCCACGGGGGCAGCAGCTTGCGCATCTTCTGAATCAGTTTGAAGAAGTAGTACGGCCCGTCGATCTTGTCCATCTCGCCGGTTTGCGAATCGCCCACCACCAAGCCGGGGCGGTAGACGCGCCATGGCATTTGCGTTTCGCGGCGGGCAATGCCTTCGGAGTCGTGCTTGGTCTTGAAGTAAGGGTGCTCCATGTTCTCGGCTTCGTCGAACATGTCTTCGCGCCACACGCCCTCATACAAGCCTGCTGCGGCGATGGAGCTCACGTGATGGAACTTGCCCGCCTTCATCGCGTTGGCCGCGTTCACGGCGTTGCGCGTGCCGTCGATATTGCCTGCTTGCTGCTCTTCTGCGGTGGCTTTCAAATCGTAGATCGCGGCCAGATGCACGAAGTGGCTGATCTTGCCGGAAAGTTTCTTGATTTCGGTAGCGCCCACGCCAAGATTGGCTTGGGTCAGGTCACCAGTGACGGGAATGGCGCGCCTCTCATCGCAGCCCCAATAGGCATAGAGCGCTGCCAGCTTCTTCTCTGTAGTCTTTGGATTTTTGTCGCCGCGCGAGAGAAAGTAGATCGTAGTTTTGTCGCGTGCAAGTATTTTCTTGACGAGGCGCTTGCCGATAAAGCCGGTGGCACCGGTGATGAAATAGTTCATGACTGTCTCCGAGATGAAGTTCTGGATGGCGCTGCGAGGAAGGATCTTCTCAACCATAGTGTAGAGCAAATTAGAATTTGTGCATGATCGTGAACCTGACTGCACCCAAAACCCTGATCGACTCGTTGCACACCGGCGACATCGTGCTCTTCTCTGGAAAGAGTGGCACGTCTACCGGGATCAAGTGGATGACGATGTCAAACTGGTCGCATGCCGGGCTCGTGGTGCGCGAAGGCGCTGGCGCGCCCCTGCTCTGGGAATCGACCACGCTGGACGATCTTCGTGATCGTGCCACCGGCACTTTTCGCCAGGGCGTGCAATTGGTGTCTCTGGCCGAGCGGGTGGCAAACTACGACGGCGAGGTGATCGCGCGACGTTTGCAGGGCGTGAGTTTTTCGAAAGAAGACCTAAAGCGCTTTGCGCAACTGCGCGAAACCCTCCAAGGCCGCCCGTATGAAATTTCCACGGTCGAGACTCTCAAGGCCGCTTACGACGGCCCAGGCGGGCACAACGAAGAACATTTGACCAGCCTTTTTTGCAGTGAGCTGGTAGCCGAGGCGTATCAATCGCTTGGCCTGCTCAGCGAGGCGCAACCCTCAAACGAGTACATCCCCACCGATTTCTCAGTAAAGCACTACAACCTGACGTTGCTGCACGGGCGTCTGGGCGAAGAACTGGTGCTCAAGGTCGCCTGAAGAAGCGCGCCTACTTTGCTTGTGCGCTGCGGCCAAGGCTACCCGCCAGCACAATGCCCGCGCAAACCGCCGCGACCGCCACCACGCCGGTGACACCAGGGCTCTCGCGTAAGAGCAGCCAGCCTCCCGCAGCTGAAAGCAGTGGCACGACCGCGCCTGAGAGTGCGGCCCGTGCAGCGCCCAAGTGGCGAATCGCGACGCTATAGAGCACCAGTCCGGCAAGGCCAGCCAGCAGGCTTTGTGCAAGCACCTGGACTGCAATGTCATGCCAGCTCGCCGTGTGGAATTTTGGTACGCCGAGCAGTAGCACCAGTGGCAGCAACAGCGAGGCTGACCACGCATTGACCAGCGCGACGCTTTGCCAAGGGGTCAAGCCCGCATCGCGCAGTGCCAGTGTATAGGCCGCCCAAAACACGGCCGCAACCAGAAAGATCAAGTCACCGCGCCAGGCGCCAGAGGTGATCGTGTCAGCGCCAAAACTGCTGCCGACTACGGTGGCGATACCAGCGAAGATGATCGCAAATCCGGCCATTCGGGTGCGCCCGAGCTGGTCGCCAAATACCCCCCATGCGCCTAACGCCACAAATAGTGGCATTGTTCCTGGCAGGAGCACGCCCATGTGCATCACTGGCGCGAATTGCGCCCCAGCAAAGGCCAGCATGCCGAAGGGCAAACCGCCTCCCAGTACGATCAGGGCCAAGCGCCCTTTGCCTAAGCCCGATGGAAACAGCCCTGTTTTGTACGCCAACGGCAGTAATAGCAAGCTGGGGCCAACGTAGCGCAGTACCGCCAGCTCTAGTGGCCCAAGCGAGGTGGTCACGGCATGCCGCGAGGCGACTTGCCAAGTAGCACCGACCAGCGCCATGGCGAGCGCGGCAATCAGTCCCAGTGGCAGGTTGGGGCGGTCCGCGAGGGGCGGTTTGGCAGAAATAAGAGACGTTCCAATGTGAAGATTCCGGTGGATCGGAGTCCTGACCGGATTGTCGTCAGTCGGAGTACGCCGCGCTTTCAGATTCTTGCTGCATTGCGCGCCGCAGCGCCGAGGGACTGATGCCGAAATGGGTGCGAAATGCCGTGCTGAAATGGCTCGGCGAGGCAAATCCCGCATCCAGTGCAATCGTGCTCAACGTTCGTACACTTTGGCCGACTTCTCGCAAACTGCGCACTAGTCGCAGGTGATTGCGATATTGCTGCAAGCTCCAGCCGGTGGCGCGTCGAAAGCTGCGCGTGAGGTGGTAGCGGGTGCTGTGCGCCTGGCGTGCAAGCTCTGCCAAGTTGGCAGGTGGCTCAGTATCTGGGCGCGTGAGCACGCGTCGGCAGCGCTCAACAGGCGCGGGGAGCGCCGCGCCGCGTCTGGCGGATTCTGCGGCGCAGGAGGTAAACAAGTCGAGCGTTACCCGGTCACAGCGCTGCCGAAGGCTGGGGCCACAAAGCGCTTGTGAAATCGCCAGGTGCGTGGATGCCGCAAAAAAACTCACGTGCTTGGAGAAATGGCGTGTAGAGGTCTTGTCAAGTGCTTTGAGCGCAAACACCAAGGCTGTGAAGCCGTGCGCGCCCGCCAGTTCCAATCGGTAAGGCTCGCCGCCATTAATCAAGAGGGTTGCAGCCGTGTCGATCAAAATTTGCTGTCGGTCTATCGAAGCCAGAAAGCTACCCTCAATCGGCAACACCAGCCGATGCCCGCTTGATCGTTCAGTCACCGTGCTGTCGGACCCATGCAGCGCGCTGGATCGCGTACGTACTCGGGTGATCCGCGCGATTGGCGAATCAAACAGGATTTGGGTATCGCGACCGGGCATGTGGAACGTTGGGTGGCTTGGCGCGGCGACGAGAAGCTTATTTACCCAGCGCACCGAACACTTTTTTGACGATGTCGGTGGTGGCACCCACCGGATTTTGGCGCAGCTTGGCTTCTTGCTCTCCCATGATCAGATAGAGGCCGTCCAGCGCTTTGGCAGTGACCCACTTCTCGACATTGACCGCATCGCCTTGCAACAGCTTGAGCTTCTCGGCCTGGCCTGCGTACTCGTTGTATTTTTGGGCCAAGCCAACTTTCTCGGTGGCTTTTTTCACAATCGGCAAAAATTTGCCTTGCAGAGGCGTTTTGGTTTTGCCTTTGAAGTATTCCGTGCCGGCAGTTTGCCCGCCGGTGAGGATATTTTTTGCATCGGTCACACTCATGGTTTTGACGGCGTCTACCAGCAGCGTTTGCGCTTCGGGCACGGCTGCTTCGGCGGCGCGATTCATTGCTAGCTCAAGCTCATCAACTTGTTTTTTCATGCCCAGCATCTTCATCGTTTTCGCGGCTTTTTCGAGGTAGCCCGGCAATGGGATGCGTACTTTGGCGTTATTCATAAAGCCGTTTTCCACACCCAGCAGCTTGACCGCCGAGATGGAACTTTCGCTTAAGGCCCCTTTCAAACCGGCGGTCGCGTCGGCTTTGCTCAGGTCGCTCAGCGAGATTGCGTGCGCCTGCGGAGCGAATGCAATGCCAAATGCACCGAACGCACCGGCAAGCGCAAGCGATAATTGGCGACGCGGTAACGAAGCGATGGGGTTAGTCGGATTCATGGAATTAGTTCCTCTATTTAACGGGGTGAAAATTTGAAGCTCAAGCTTACCTTGTTGGCGGGCGTTCTGGCAATCGCGACTGCCGGCGGTGCCTATGTGTTCACGCGCGTGCCGCAAGCGCCGCAAGTGACCTTCAAAACCATTGCAGGCGAAGCGATCACCACAGCACAGCTCAAAGGCAAAGTCACTTTGATTAACTTTTGGGCGACCTCCTGCGTGACCTGCGTAGCTGAAATGCCCAAGATCGTGCAGACCCATGAGAAATTTCGGGCGCGCGGCTTTGAGACGATTGCCGTGGCGATGCAATACGACCCGCCCAATTATGTTCTCAAGTTTGCCGAAACCCGCAAACTGCCCTTCAAGGTGGCGCTGGATGTGGACGGTTCAGTGGCGCGCGGCTTTGATGGGGTGCGGCTGACCCCCACCACCTTTATTGTCGACAAGCAGGGGCGCATCATCAAGCAGTTTCTAGGCGAACCGAAATGGGATGACCTGTATGCGCTGTTGGAGAAGGCACTGGCCGAGCCCGGTTGACGACAAGAAAATCAAAGAAAAAACCCGCCAACCGGCGGGTTTTTTCTTGAATCGATGCAGCTTAATGATGATATGCCGTCTCGCCATGCGAGCTGACGTCAAGCCCTTCACGTTCCTCCTCTTCAGTGACGCGCAGGCCGATCACTGCTTTGATGATCTTCAGTGCGACATAAGAGACCACTGCAGACAGAACCACTGCCACCATCACCGCCTGGCACTGTACCCAAATCTGTGCGCCCATGTCGTAGCTCTCAGCAGCAGTGCCCTTGATCCAGTCAATCGTGCCCGTGCCGCCAAGCGAGGGAGCGGTGAAAATGCCGGTGGCAATCGCGCCCCAGATGCCGCCCAAGCCGTGTACGCCGAACACATCGAGCGCGTCGTCGGCGCCGAGCATACGCTTCAAGCCCGAAACACCCCACAGGCACAGGGCGCCAGAAACCGCACCAATGATGAGCGCACCCTTGATGCCGACCGAGCCGCACGCCGGCGTGATCGCCACCAAGCCGGCAACCGCGCCAGAAGCTGCTCCAAGCATCGAAGGCTTCCCTTTCAATACGTTCTCAAGGAAGAGCCAGGACAAGGTTGCGGCAGCAGTGGCTACCAGCGTATTGACGAAGGCGAGCGAGGCTGTGCCGTTGGCTTCCAAGTTGGAGCCTACGTTGAAACCGAACCAGCCGATCCACAGCAGGCAGGCACCGATCATCGTCATCGTCAGGCTGTGCGGGGTCATGGCTTCACGGCCGTAGCCGATTCGCTTGCCAACCACAAAAGCGGCAACCAAACCAGCGACCCCCGCGTTGATGTGCACCACCGTACCGCCGGCGAAGTCAAGCGCACCCTTGGCCCAGAGCCAACCGGCGCTGGCGGTCACGCTGTCGAGCGTGGCTTTGTCTTTGATCGCGTCCGGGCCGTCCCAGAACCACACCATATGCGCCATCGGCAAGTAGGCAAAGGTGAACCAGAGCACCATGAACCAAAGCACTGCCGAGAATTTCATGCGCTCGGCAAAGGCTCCGACGATTAGCGCAGGGGTGATGCAGGCAAAGGTCAGCTGGAACAGGGCAAACATCATTTCAGGGATGTAGACCCCTTTGGAAAAGGTTGCGCCGCCAGTGGACAGATCGACACCAGTGAGGAATGTTTTTGACAACCCACCGATGAACTGCCCGCCGCCGGTAAATGCCAGGCTGTAGCCGTAGACGACCCAGAGAATCGAGATCACGCAGAAGGTCACGAAAACCTGCATCAACACCGAAAGCATGTTCTTGGAGCGCACCAAGCCGCCATAGAAGAGCGCCAAGCCCGGGATGGTCATCAAAATCACGAGAATCGTGGCGATGTACATGAAAGTGATATCGCCCTTATTCGGGTCTGGCAGTTTGGCTGGCGCTGCTGCGGCGGGAGCGGCTGCTGCTGTACTGGCCGCAGCGCTTGCCTTGGCGGCATCCGCCGAGGCAGCGGCGGCAGGAGCCGCTACTGGCGCAGCAGTTGCCGCAGGCGCAGCCTTGTCTTGCGCAAACGAGGTGGTAACAAGTGCGCTGGACAGTGACAGCGCGATGAGAACGAGCCATTTTTTCATGATGTTTTCTCCCTTGGTTTACAGTGCTTCCGCGCCGGTCTCGCCGGTACGGATGCGAATCACTTGTTCGAGGTCGAAGACAAAAATCTTGCCGTCGCCGATCTTGCCGGTGTTGGCCGATTTTTCGATCGCTTCGATGACCTGTTCGACGATGTCGCCCTTGACGGCGGCTTCAATCTTGACCTTGGGCAGAAAGTCGACCACATATTCCGCCCCTCGATAGAGCTCGGTGTGGCCTTTTTGCCGCCCGAATCCTTTGACTTCGGTGACGGTTACGCCCTGCACGCCAATGGCGGAAAGCGCTTCGCGAACTTCGTCAAGCTTGAAGGGCTTGATGATGGCGGTAACAAGCTTCATAACACGCTCCTGATGGTTGAAAAAATGCTCCAATTACCCTCCAGCAATTACCGGGCCAATCACGATTTTTGCAGGCTTGGCCGAAGTGGGGCATAAAAAAACCCGCCATTGGCGGGTTTTTGCGAGGAGGCATTTGCGTCTCAGAACGTCTTGGCAATCGAGAGCACAACGCTGCCACTGGAAATTTGCTTGGTCGAGCCAGTGCCTGCCTGAACCGTACCGGGCGATGCCGCGCGATACCAGTCTTTCTTGGCGTTAGTGCCAATCAAGGCCGCACCGATGGTAGCAAAGCCGAAGTCACGCTCAACGCTGACTTTGTAATCGGTGTAGTTGAGCTTGCTGTAGTGGCGCACTGTCTGATGACCAATATGCAGACCCAAAGTGGTTTTGTCGAAAATCTCAAACTTGGCATTCGCGTCCCAGTAACCTGAGCCGCGTGAATTGCCCGGTGTCGCGCCAAAGCAGTCACCGGGGTTGGCAACGAAATTGGCGTTCAATCCGCAAGCACCGCCGTAAGTTTGGTTTTTCACGCCAAAGAAGTTTGACAGTGTGCGGTTGTACTTGAGCGAAAACCACTTGTAAGAGACACCGATATAAGCCTCGGTATTGTCAAACTTGTTATTGCTCTTGGCCACGTTGTTCGCACCAGAAACCATGTGGTAGCGCGCGCCCGGGTAGTAGTACTGCAACAGGCCGATATCAAGGCCGATGCCATTGGAGAACTCGGTTTTCCAGCCGCCGTAAAGGTCGAGCTCCAGCGAAGCACCGTGCGGATACTGGTTGCCACTGACCGACGAACCCCAGACACCGGCATAGAGGCCGCTCGAATGACCGTAATCCATGCCACCCTGAATCGCGGGTTGCTTGAAGGTTTGCGAGACACCCCGGAAACGGTAGTCGCTCACCAAGGCCACGTTACCGGTGAAGGTGTGGGGCGAGGCGGGCGCAGCTGCGGCGGCAGGTACGGTTTGGGCTGAAACGGCAGGCGCGGCGGTAGCAAAAATCAGTCCGAGGCACGTGGCTAGCAAGCGTTTGTTCATGGGGTCGCTCTCAGTGGAAAAATTCAGGTGGGAGGTCGCAAAGTTGATGCTGCAGGAGCCATTTGCGAAACCGGCAAAGATTGCCAAAATTTTAAGCGCGAGCGACTGACCGATCAAGTTGCACCAAATTGGTGCTTTGTCGATGAATCTGCACCAACGCGGTGTTGCGGCGCATCATCCCTTGAAGAAGCTTACTGGGTAAGGCTTTTCAGCCACTCCTCAGTGAACCACGGTGGTGCTGAGTCAGGGGCTTCGAAGAACTCTTGCAGATCGCGTTGAGGGCGGGCGAATTTTTGCGCTGGCAGTGGTGTTTACGCAACAAAGCCGATGCGACTGGCTTCACTTTGCCACACTGCCGCACTGCCACGCGACTAGCCCGCAGGAGGTTTTGGAGTACGATTGTTTTCATGTCGTCTCCTGCGTCTGA
Organism: Burkholderiales bacterium; assembly: GCA_031362865.1. GTDB lineage: Bacteria > Pseudomonadota > Gammaproteobacteria > Burkholderiales > JAEUOS01 > JANLTH01. Next base: position 14,061 of record JANLTH010000125.1, read on the forward strand.
CCTCGCTGCACGTCTTGCCACTCTGGCCGGGATAGCTAACGCCTTGCCGGTCGGAATTGTGTATTACTCGGGCCACGATGACGCGCGCCGCTGCCTTTTTGCCAATGATGCCGCGTTGGCATTTTTTTCGATCACGCGTCAGGTTGTGCTGGGCGCGATGGTGCAATCGATCATTGGGCGCGCCGACTACGCGCTGGTGGTCGCCCATTTTGACCGCGCCTACAGCGGGAAAGTGGCCTTTTACGAGCGTGAAGTGCTGCGCCCTGACGGCCCGTCAAAATGGCTGGACTTTGCGCTGATTCCTGATCTCGATCCTTCCACCGAGGCGGCTGGTCAGCCTGGTGTCCGGGGGGTCTATGTCTTTATCGCTGATGTCACAGCCCGCCATGTGCAAGCGGTCGCGATCGCCGAGAAGAAGCGCCATGTTCAACTGGCATTGATGGCCGCGCGCATGACGACCTGGAGCTGGGATATCCAGACTGGGCAGTTGCATTTTGACGAAGGCGCTGAAAGCTTGCTGGCGGCAGCGCGATTGAGTGATGTTCGTTCGGTGCAAGATTTGATCGACATGGTGCATCCGGAAGATCGGGAGCGACAGCGCTATCTGCTGGCGCGCGCGCTCAAGGGCGAGGGGTCCTATGAGTTGGAGCACCGGATCCGTGGTATCGATGGCAGTTGGCTGTGGATGCAAAGCCGGGGTCAGGTGGTCGAGGCCGACAGCAGTGCGGTGGTAACGGCACAAGGCACACGGGCGCGCGCGCAGCGCATGATGGGCGTTTCTTACGACATCAGTGAGCGCAAGCGTGCCGAACTGGAGCGCGAGCGTGCCGAGGTGCAGGTACGGGCAATTTCCAACAACATGCCGGGCATCCTGATCCAGGTTGGGACTGACTGGATTTGCCGCTACCAGAACGACGCACACTTCAACACCTTTCGCCATCTCTCACCGGTTCCGGGTATGGGGCGGCACTTGCGTGACATCATCGGTCTCGAGAATTTCGAGATTGTCCGACCCCACTACGAAAAAGCATTTGCCGGCGGCGAATCTGAGTTGTTGCGGGTGGTTGAAGTGCCAGGCGCGGGCAGCCTCTATGCCCAAATGCGCGTGATTCCCAGCAAAAATGCGGCAGGGCTGATCGATGGGGCTTACAGCCTGGCGATTGATGTCACCGAGTCGCATCGAGCCGAACTGGCGATCGCTGAGAGCGAGGCGCGGTTTCGGGCGCTGACGGCACTTTCGTCCGATTGGTACTGGGAAATCGACGCGCAGTACCGCTTTACCCGCTACGAAGCAGCCAGTCCGGACGATGTGCTACCGATACCGGTCAAAAGCGTGATTGGCTTGCAGCGCTGGGAGTTAGGTGGCACGATTCTGTATCCCGAAAGTTGGGCGATGCATCACGCACAGCTGGATCGGCGAGAGCTTTTTCGTGATTTGCTCCTGCGTAATCGCAATCAACGCGGCGACGTGATCTACGCCTCGGTCAGTGGCGAACCGGTGTTCGACGCAAAGGGAAACTTTTTCGGCTATCGCGGGATTGGCCGCAACGTTAGCGAGCGCTTTCGCAACGAGGAGAAAATTGCCTATCTCGCCTATCACGACGTGCTCACTGATCTGCCAAATCGCACCTTGGTGCAAGATCGTATCGCTCAGGCGGTGGCGCACGCGCAGCGAACCGGGCAGTCGCTCGCCGTACTGTTTATCGACCTGGACAACTTCAAGTCAATCAACGACTCGATGGGCCATGCGGCAGGCGACCAAGTACTGGTAGAGGCGGCCAGCCGCCTGCGCCGCGAGCTGCGCGCCGAAGATACGATGGGACGCTTTGGCGGTGACGAATTCATTGCTCTGCTACCCACGCTGGAAAGCGCTTCGGATGCCGGCGCGGTGGCCGATAAGCTCATTTCCGGCCTGTGCTTGCCAATGCAAATTGGCCAGCAAGAACTCTCGCTTACGTGCAGCGTCGGGATCGCCCTGTTCCCAGATGATGGTGCTGATGAAGGCACACTGACTCGCAATGCCGATGCAGCGATGTATCACGCCAAAGAAACCGGGCGCAACACCTTCCGTTATTTCACATCCTCGCTCAATGCTCACGCCACGCGTCGCTTGTCCCTCGAAAATGATCTGAAGCGCGGGATTGAGCGCGGCGAATTCACGCTCGTGTACCAGCCGCAAATTGCGATCGCTTCGGGCAAAGTGGCCGGGGTCGAGGCATTGGTGCGCTGGAACCGCAGCGGCTATGGCGATGTCACACCCTCCGAATTCATTCCACTGTGCGAAAACATCGGCGTGATTGCCACGCTGGGGCGTTGGGTGCTGGAGCAGGCGCTGGCGCAAATGCGCCGCTGGATCGATGCAGGGGTTGCCCCACCGCGCATGGCGGTCAACGTCTCGGCCAAGCAACTGCATGACCCTGAGTTTGCGCAGCACGTAGCCAATGCGATGGTCGACGCAGGTGTCGATGCGACGCGCTTGGAGCTGGAGATTACCGAGACGGCGGCGCTCGAGCACCGCAGTGAAATTGTGCTCACCATCGATCAGTTGCGCCGCTTGGGTGTGCGCTTTTGTCTGGATGATTTTGGTACAGGCTATTCCAGCCTTGCCTACTTGAAGCGCTTCCCGGTCGATGTGATCAAGATTGACCGCTCGTTTGTGAGCGAAGTCCACAAAAATAATGGAGGTGCCGCGGTCGTCAAGGCAGTCCTGGCGCTGGCGCGTGGCTTGGACATCGGAGTGGTTGCTGAAGGCGTGGAACTAGCCGAGCAAGCAGCGATTTTGCGCGCACTCGACTGCCCGGTGGCACAGGGTTTCTATCATTCCAAGCCTTTGAGCGCGGCCGCCTGTGCCGACTTCCTGCGTGAACGCGGAGTCGCTCTCTGATGGCGCTGGCAGTGGTCCGTTCGCGCGCGCTGACCGGGATGGACGCGCCCGAGGTCACGGTGGAAGTTCACCTGGCCAATGGGCTGCCCGCGTTCAACTTGGTGGGGCTGCCTGAAGCAGAGGTCAAGGAGTCGCGCGACCGCGTGCGCGCGGCGATCCAAACCGCACAGTTTGAATTTCCGATGCGCAAGATCACCGTGAATCTCGCGCCAGCTGATTTGCCGAAAGACTCGGCGCGCTTCGACTTGCCGATAGCGATTGGCTTGCTGGCCGCATCGGGGCAAATCCCTTCTGACAAGCTGGACGAATACGAATTTGCGGGCGAGCTTTCACTCACCGGCGAGCTGCGTGCCGTGCGTGGGGCGCTGGCGATGGCGTGGCGCGCGGGCAAGGCCGGTCGCACTTTTGTGCTGCCACGCCTGAGTGCGGAGGAGGCGATGCTGGTCGATAGCGCACAGGTACTCCCGGCCGACCATCTGCTCAAAGTGTGCGCGCATCTTGCAGGGGTGGAGCGTTTGCGGCCGCTCGCCGAGCCGGTCGCGCGCAGTCGCTTGGTCTACCCAGATTTGCGCGAGGTCAAGGGCCAACTGCAAGCCAAGCGCGCCCTCGAAGTGTGTGCCGCTGGGCAACATTCGCTGTTGCTGCAAGGGCCGCCGGGTACCGGTAAGTCGATGCTCGCGCAACGCTTGCCCGGCATCTTGCCGCCCATGACGCACGAAGAGGCACTCGAGTCGGCCGCGATCTTGAGTATTGCCGGGCGCTTTAAGGCCGAGCAATTCGGCGAGCGGCCGTATCGTGCGGTGCATCACACCGCGTCCGGTGTGGCGCTGGTGGGCGGCGGTAGTGTGCCCCGCCCCGGTGAGATTTCGCTGGCGCACTTGGGCACCTTGTTTCTTGATGAACTGCCCGAATTCGACCGGCGCGCGCTCGAAGTGCTGCGCGAGCCGCTTGAATCGGGCCGCATCACGATTTCGCGCGCGGCGCGCCAGGCGGATTTTCCGGCTGCGTTTCAGTTAATCGCGGCGATGAACCCCTGCCCCTGCGGCTATTTGGGCGCGACCAATCGCGGCACGCGCAGTTGCCGTTGCACGCCGGACCAAGTGGCGCGTTATCGCGGCAAGATTTCTGGTCCGCTGCTGGACCGGATTGATTTGCAAATCAACGTGCCCGCGCTGTCTGAAGATGAACTGGTGCGCGCGGCCGATGGCGAATCGAGTGCCGTGGTGCGCGAGCGGGTGGCGCGTGCCCACGCCATCCAACTGGACCGCCAGGGCAAGGCCAACAGCCGCCTCACGCCGGACGACATCGACCGCCACTGTGCTCCCGATGAGGCGGGCGAGAAGCTGCTGCGCCAGGCCATCACCCGGCTCGCGCTTTCAGCTCGCGCCTACCACCGCGTGCTCAAGGTGGCGCGCACGATTGCCGATCTGGCGGGCGGGGCTGGCGTTGCGGGCATTTCAGTAGCGCACATTGCGGAGGCAATTCAGTACCGGCGTGGGCTCGAAACTGCCTGATCTCTACGCCGAGACTATCCAGTGCATGCAGCTGTTCCAGGTGTGCTACGTCCTTAGTCTCCTTACAATTCGGGCGGCATGTTTTCCTTCGCGCTACCCTCTTCAGACAAACTCTTTTACGGCTGGCGCATGGTGGGTGCGGCTTGCGCGCTGCAATTTCTCCAGGCCGGGCTGCTGCACCATGCCTTCGGCGTTTACTTCGCTGTTCTGACCGACGAATTCGGCTGGAGCAAGACTGCGCTCTCGGGCGCTGCCGCCTTGCAACCGATGGAAGCGGCACTTCTTGGCCCGCTCTTGGGCTGGATCATCGACCGCTTCGGGCCGCAAGGCATGATCCGCCTAGGGGTCCTCATCTTTGGGGCCGGTTTTTGCCTGCTCAGTACCATCAACACGCTCACCGGTTTTTATGTGGCGATCGGGGTCGTCGCGCTGGGGGCCAGCCTGTGCGGCTACTTTCCGCTCAATGTCGCAGTCATCCGCTGGTTTGAGCGGCACCGGGCGCGGGCACTGTCGTACCTCACGCTCGGGTTAGCGCTTGGTGGCGTATTTGTGCCGGTAGTGGCTTGGGCGATGCAAACCTTTGGCTGGCGCGCGACCGCGCTGGGTTCGGGGTTGTTGATTCTGGTGTTTGGCTTGCCTTTGGCCAATGTATTCAAGAGCCGCCCGGAAGATCATGGCGAAGTGGTCGATGGCGAAGCGCGGGTGGCGCACGTGGCGGGTGCGCCGCTGTTGGTGCCGCGTGAACTGTCGACCCGCGAAGCCTTGCGCACTTCCGCCTTTTGGTTCATTTCGCTGGGCCATGCAGCCGCTTTGCTGGTGGTCTATGCGGTCAACGTTCATGCGATTACCCACATCAAGGAGTCGATGGGCTATAGCGTCGCGCAGGCCTCGTGGATCATCACCATCGTGACTGTCGCGCAAGTCATCGGGGTGCTCTTGGGCAGTGTGATTGGCGACCGCGTCGACAAGCGCTGGCTCGCCGCTTCGTGCATGCTCGGGCACGCCTTGGGCTTGGCGTTGCTCGCCCACGCGGGCAATGCCGCCATGCTGGTGGCCTTCGCGTTGGTTCATGGTGTCGCGTGGGGCTTGCGCGGGCCGTTGATGCAGGCGATTCGGGCCGACTACTTCGGCAGCCGCTCAATCGGCATGATTTTGGGCATTTCGTCGATGATTATTGTGGTGGGGCAGGTGGGCGGCCCGATCTTGATCGCGGTGCTCGCAGACCTGACCGGAAACTACCGATCCGGCTTGACTTTGATGGCTTGCCTCGTCGGCTTTGGCTCGCTTTTCTTTCTGCTGGCGAAGAAGCCAACTTGAGTACCTAGCCTAAGCGTAAAATCTTGACTTGCTTAAGGCCTAAGCTGTGGCCTTAAGAAAAACGCAGGGGTCCTCGTGAGCAGATAGCGGCGCTTCACGACGGTGAGAAAAACCCTTTGAACCTGATGCGGATAATGCCGCCGAAGGGACGCGTGAAGAGGCTTAGCCATTGGGCTTCTTCAAAGGCATCCCTTCAAGAAGCTTTGTAGTCAACACTCTTCGAAGGACGTGCCAAATGAACGCCAATCCAATATTCTTAGCCGCTACCGCTGAAGTCGATCAAGCCGCGATCCAGCCCTTGCCCAAGTCGCGCAAGGTCTATGTCCAAGGCTCGCAGCCGGACATTCAAGTGCCGATGCGCGAAGTCTCGCAAGCCGATACGCCGACCATGCTGGGTGGCGAAAAGAATCCACCGATTTTTGTTTACGACTGTTCAGGCCCCTACACCGACCCTGCCGTAAAAATCGACATTCGCTCAGGGCTCGCCCCGCTGCGCAACCCTTGGATCGAGGCGCGCGGCGACACAGAATTGCTCGATGGCCCCACCTCCGCCTACGGCGTGGAACGTTTGCACGACCCCAAGCTTACCGCGTTGCGTTTTAACCTTAAGCGCCAGCCGCGCCGCGCGAAGGCCGGCGCGAATGTGTCGCAAATGCACTATGCACGCCAGGGCATCATCACGCCGGAGATGGAATACATCTCGATTCGCGAAAATCAACAGCGCGCGCAATACATCGAAAGCTTGTCTGCACAGGGCGGCAAAACCGGCGCGCGGATGCTGGAGTTGTTGATGCGCCAACATCCGGGCGAATCTTTCGGCGCGTCGATTCCGAGCGAGATGACACCCGAGTTTGTGCGCAGCGAAGTGGCGCGTGGCCGTGCCATCATTCCGGCCAACATCAACCACCCCGAGAGCGAGCCGATGATTATCGGGCGTAATTTTGCGGTGAAGATCAACGCCAATATCGGCAACTCGGCGGTGTCTTCGGGCATCGGTGAAGAAGTCGAGAAAATGACTTGGAGCATTCGCTGGGGTGGCGACACGGTGATGGATTTATCAACCGGCAAGCACATTCACGAAACGCGCGAATGGATCATCCGCAATTCACCCGTGCCAATTGGCACCGTGCCGATCTACCAGGCGCTTGAAAAGGTGGATGGCAAGGCCGAAGACCTGACTTGGGAGATTTACCGCGACACCTTAATCGAGCAAGCTGAGCAGGGCGTGGACTACTTCACGATTCACGCAGGCGTGCTCTTGCGCTATGTTCCGATGACCGCTAAGCGCATGACCGGCATTGTTTCGCGTGGCGGCTCGATCATGGCGAAATGGTGTCTGGCGCACCACAAAGAGAGCTTCCTCTACACGCACTTTGAAGACATTTGCGAGATCATGAAAGCTTACGACGTGAGCTTTTCATTAGGCGATGGCTTGCGCCCAGGCTCTGGTTACGACGCGAACGACGAAGCGCAATTGTCTGAGCTGCGCACCTTGGGCGAGCTGACCCAGGTCGCGTGGAAGCACGACGTGCAGGTGATGATCGAAGGCCCCGGCCACGTGCCGATGCAGCTCATCAAAGAGAACATGGAAATCCAGCTCAAGGCATGCCACGAAGCTCCTTTCTATACACTCGGGCCCTTGACCACCGACATCGCACCGGGCTACGACCACATCACCTCAGCGATTGGCGCGGCGCAAATTGGCTGGTACGGTACGGCGATGCTGTGCTACGTCACGCCGAAAGAGCATTTGGGCCTGCCGAACAAAAAAGATGTGAAAGACGGCATCATGGCTTACAAGATTGCGGCGCACGCGGCTGATCTTGCCAAAGGTCATCCAGGCTCGCAGATTCGCGACAACGCCATCTCGAAGGCACGTTTTGAGTTTCGCTGGGAAGACCAGTTCAACCTGGGCCTCGACCCGGATACAGCGAAAGACTTCCACGACGAGACCCTGCCTAAAGAGTCGATGAAAGTGGCGCATTTCTGTTCGATGTGCGGCCCGCATTTTTGCTCAATGAAGATTTCCCAAGACGTGCGCGAATATGCCGAGAAGGCCGGTGTTTCCGACCAAGAGGCTTTGGTCAAAGGCATGGAAGAAAAGAAGGTTGAGTTCATCAAAAAAGGCGCTGAGCTTTACCACCGCGCTTAATAGCGCTTCAGAAAAAAAGCGGCGGCCCCGTGAAGAACGGCGCTGCCGTTTCATTTTCAGGCATCGCTTTAATCTGCTTGCACCGTATTAAAGAAGTCTTTAATATCAAACGAGCAAATTAAAGCACTCTTGAATGCATGCTTGGTGCGCGTGGCCGCCACAAGCAGCCTGGCCACATGCGTACTTCACAAAATTGGATTGGCGGCACGCGCCCGGGCAATGCGGTGCACTGCCGTCACCGGCTGTGCGAGTGCCTGAGTTGATCGGTGAGTTGGAGCGCTTTATCCACGCGCCCTCGCGCTTGCACGAGCTGTTGCGCAAGGTATTGAAAACCAGTTTTCCCACCGCAAACAACGCCATTCAAATTTTGATTCGGGCCGGCTTCTCATTGAAGTCACGGGCCCTCGCAAAAAACGCACCTTCAGCTATGAAGCTTACGTACAACGCTTATCTCGTTAGCCATCCCCTGCAATGCTGCGCCGCCTGATGCGCTCGGTTTTGCAGATCGCGCTTGGCGTGGCTCTCGGCCTGCCGCTGTTGCTGTGGGCGTTTCAAGACAAGCTGATTTTTCATCCGCAGCCGATTGACCCGGCGCGTGTCAACGCGTTGCAGCGCGCCCATCCTGATCTGCAGTCGTGGTGGCTGGAGACGCCCGAAGGTCGTCAGCACGCCTGGTTTTTACCCGCCCGTGACAGCGCGGGGGCCAGTCAAGCAAAGCCGTTGGTGATCTACTTCGGTGGCAATGCAGAAGAGGTTTCGTGGTTCATGCAAGACACCACACAAGTGCCTGAAGAGCGTCTCTGGCATTGGCTCTTCATCGATTACCGGGGCTTTGGGCAGAGCGCGGACGCGCCTTCTCAAAAGGCTCTGGTGGCTGATGCGCTGCAATGGTTTGACCATGCCACCAAGCAAGCAACGGTAGACCGGAATCGCATCATGCTGGTGGGGCGCAGCTTGGGCAGCGGCGTAGCGGTGCAACTGGCAGCGGCCCGCCCAGTGGCGCGTGTGGCGCTGATCACGCCATTCGATTCGCTCACGGCGGTAGCACAGTTTCATTACCCGTTGATTCCAGTGCGTTGGCTGTTGCGCCACCCGTTTGACTCATTGGCGTTGGCCCCGCTGCAAAAAATGCCTTTGCTGGTGCTCGCGGGCGAGCGCGACACGCTGATTCCACCGGAGCACGCCCGGCGCCTGCACGCCGCTTGGCGCGGAGAGAAAGCGTGGCATCTGCTCGACCGGGCGGATCACAACAATATTTCGGCGCACCCCGACTACGTGCGCCTCTTGCGGCGCTTTCTCACCGTCGGCGCGTTTGAGTCGCCACGGAGCGCCAATTGACCCGCTGGCTCACGCGCTGGCTGGCAGCGTGGATCTTGGCGGTGGCGTGCGGTGTGGCGCACGCCCAGTTTCTTTCCTTGACGCTCGATGGCATCACCGGTGCTGGCTGGCAGACCGGCAAGATTGGTCTGGCGCTGGCGAATCCGTTTGGCGCGGGCCAAGCGCGCATCGATATCGTGGATGCGGCTTTTCTCGGCAAGCGCTACGCCAAGCTGTCGATCATCTGCAAAACTTTCCGGCAAGAGCCTGAGTGGCTGCGCTGCGCTGAAGGTTTGATGACGGGCTTAACACCTGAACCTATCGAACTCGATTTCGCCTTTTCCGGAAAAACCAAGGCCTTGGAACTGGCACTGCGCCCAGCTCCCGGCGAAGCATGGCTGGTGAAGCAAGATGGGCGCGGCTCTTCGATCATCGTGCTTGAAAACGCGCTACTGACAAGGGTTTCGGAGTGGTTGCCTGCCAACCTAACAGCCGATCCCTTTCTCCCAAAGCCGACGGCGGGCCGCGTGACCGGCAGTGCGCTCTATGGCGCAAACCGCATGGCCTTGGACTTGACACTGGCAGAGGCCAGCTTTGCCGATGGTTCCGGCTTGCGCGCTGGAGACAAGCTCAATGCCACTCTCAAAGGGCAAGCCGCGCTGGAGGGCGGGGCCTGGAGCTGGAACGGCGCGCTGGATTGGCGCAGTGGCGAAGTGTTCTGGCAGCCTTTTTACGTCAAGGTTGGCACCCAAGGCCATCAATTGCGCGCGCGCGGCATGCTCAGCGAAAAGGAGTTGACCGTAGAGGAAACGTCGCTCAATCTGGCGGGCGTGGGTGAGATCAAGACTGCAGCTACGCTCCTGCGGGCCGACAATTCGGTGCGTTTGCTTGATACCAGCGGTCGTGCCATCAATGTCGCCGGCTTAGTCGCCTTGCTGCCCAAGGAATGGCTTGAAGTGGCTGGAGTTGGCGATTTGGTGGCGCAAGGGCGGATCGACTTTCGGGTGGCAATGACCGAAGCGAAGCTGAGTGCCGTCGAGCTCACGCTGGCCGACGGGCTGATCGACATTCCCTCACGCAAGAGCGGCCTATTCGGTCTCGCGGCCCACATTCCATGGCGGGCTGGGCAAACCAGCGAAGCGCGACTCGACTGGAAAGGTGGGCTGGCGCGCGGCATCCCGATTGGTGCGGTCGAAGGCCGCGCGGAAATTCTCAAAGACGGGGTCTACGTGCCCAATCTGGTGATTCCGGTACTCGATGGGGTGATCGGCCTCGCTGAGATTCGGGCCCGCAAACTCGAATCGGCCTGGGAGGCTGAACTGCAAGGCGCGTTCACCCCGATCTCGATGGAGCAACTCGCGCTCTCGCAAGGCTGGCCCAAGCTGGGTGGGGCGATTCACGGCAATATTCCGCGCATCAGCTACGCCAAGTCAACGCTTGCCTTCGATGGCGCGTTGGACTTTGAGGTATTTGACGGCAAAGCGCGCGCCTCTGGCATTCGCATTGAAGACCCGTTCGGCAAAACGCCGTCGTTCAAAGGGGCGCTGACGATACGCGATATGGATTTGGAGCTGTTGACCAACGCCTTCTCATTCGGCAGCATCAGCGGCAAGATCGATGTGGATGTGTTGGGGCTGGAGTTGGAAAGCTGGCAGCCGGTGGCGTTTGAGGCGAAAGTCATCACCAGTGAAGGCGACTTCAAAAAGCGCATTAGCCAGCGCGCGGTACAAAATATTTCCAGCGTTGGCGGGGCCGGAGCGGGCGCGGCAATTCAGGCATCGGTATTGCGTTTTTTTGACACATTCGGATACCAAAAAATTGGTATGTCGTGCAAACTTTCCGGCAACATTTGCGCGATGGGCGGCGTCGAAGAAACTAGCAGCGGCTATGTGATGGTCAAGGGCGGTGGTGTGCCGTCGCTCACGGTGGTTGGCTACAATCGGCAAGTGGGCTGGCTGGAATTGCTGGACCGGATCAAAGCGGCCACCAGGGGCGAGCTAAAGCCGGAAATTCGATAAAGGGTACACAGTGAACGGTGAACGAGTGAACAGATGGCGGCGCACAGCGATGCTTGCAGCGGTAAGCGGTGCGGCCTTGGTGGCGACCGGCTGCGTGACGATCAATATCTACTTTCCGGCAGCCGCTGTCGAGAAAGCCGCCGACAAGATCATCGAAGAGGTGTATCAGTTAAAGAAGGGCGCGGAAGCCGCTAAACCTGCTGTCCCTGCTGCGCCTGCCGATAAGAAATAAGGAGCTCACCATGAAACGATTTCTTCAGTTGATTGCCGCAGCGGCATTTGCCTTGGCCGCTTTTGGTGCATCTGCGCAAAACCTGGAAGTCAACACGCCTGCGGTTAACGCGCTCAAAAAGTCGCTTGCTGACCGTCATGGCCAACTCGCCGGCCACTATGGCAGCGGCGCGGTCGGCATCGGCGGCGACGGCATGCTGGTGCTGCGCGATGCCAATGCAGTGCCGCTGCCGCAGCGCGGCGCGGTGACCGGTTTGGTCAGTGCAGAAAACAATGATCGGGCCGCGCTGTACCGCGAAATCGCCAAGGCCAATGGCAAACCGGAGTGGGAAGGTGAAATCAAAAATACCTTTGCGCAACGCTGGATTTCCAACGCGCAAGGCGGCTGGTTTGTACAAAACGCGCAAGGTGCTTGGGTCAAAAAGTAGCGTAAGCCTATCTGGGAGTCCGCGATGAAAGCGTTTCGAGGTGTGGTTGCAGGCGTGTTGTGGGTGATGGTCGGTAGCGCGAGCGCACAGCAAGGTCATTCGATACCTGCTGGCGACTACCAACAAGGCTTCAAAAACGGTTTCGATGCTGGTTTCAAGGACGGCTACGACCGCGCCGTGCAAGACATTCGTGCGCGCCAGGCGATGGAGCACAACGTGGCCCGTCCGCAGCAGGTCGCGCCCGGTGGCGCAGCGGTTGTCGGCGGCAACAGCGCAGTTCCAGTGCGCCCGGCGATTCGCAATCGTGGCATTGTGCTGGTGCGCGCGTGGTACAGCCAGGAAGGCCGCAATACGGCAGCTGGAGCTTGCGAACTGACATCGCGTCTGGTGGGCGAAATGAATGGCCGGATGAGTGCGAGTATCGATGTCAACAATCAACTGTGCGGCGACCCCGCACCTGGCAAACGCAAATCACTCAAGGCCGTCTATTTGTGTGGCGGCGAAGAGCGCGAGGCCGAGGCGCACGAGCACCGCTCCCTGCGCCTTTCGTGCGAGTGATTCCAATTCCAGATCATTGCGATAGGTCGTTGCACCTTCTAGCCGTGCGCCCCGCACTGCCGTCGTCGGTGCGCCAGTTCTCGTAACGATCTGAAAATGGAGTCAGGCAGTCGGGCGGCTACAGCGGCTACAGCGGCTGCCCGTCAACCGCGCGGGTTTTGGTTTCTTTGTTTGCCGCCAAGCGGTCAAATAGCCAATTGGGCACTATCCGCAGTAGTTTGACCACAAACGCCATTTGCCAGGGCACCACGCCGTAGCTGGTGCCCGAATCAATCACCCGGCGGATGCGCCGGGCAGCGTCGTCTGCATCCATCAAAAACGGCATGGCGTAGCGATTTTTTGCGGTGAGCGGCGTGCGGATGTAGCCTGGTAGCACCGTCACCACCTTCACTCCGGCTTCACGCAACTCGCCGCGCAAGGCCTCCAGATAAGTGACCGCCGCCGCCTTGGAAGCGCAATAGCCGCCCGAGCCCGGCAGGCCGCGGATCGAGGCCACGCTGGTGATTCCGGCCAGCGTGCCAGTGCCGCGCGCCTTCATCGCCGCGACGAAGGGCTGAAACGTAGCAAAAATCCCGGTCACGTTGACCCGCATAATGCGGTCAAACGCCGCCAGATCCGCTTCAAACTCCGTAAATGTGCCGGCGCTGATGCCTGCGTTGGCAATCACGATGTCGGGCGCGCCGAAGCGGGCGATGAAGTCTTGGCCGGCCGCGCGCAGGCCAGCATGGTCGAGCACATCAACCGCGTAAAACACGCTGGTGCATCTAAGCGTGGCGGCAACCGCTTCGAGCTCGCTCGCGCGGCGCGCGGTGATCGCAATCACTGTATCGGGCGTCGCGTCGTCATAGGCGCGCGCCAGTTCCGCGCCCAACCCGCTCGATGCGCCAGTAATGAAAATTTTCAGGCCCACGATTGGCTCACTGTTCTTGATCGAAAAGAAAAAGGCCAGCGATGCACTGGCCTTTTGATCTTAAAACAGTTTGGTCGATGTTTACTTCTTCTCTTTGGCCACCAGAAAATCAACAATCGGCAGCACCGCTTGGTGCGAATTGACGGCCGGCATCGTATTGGAAGTGGTGTATTTACCTGCAACCGCCATCGCCGGTACGCCGTCAATCTTGTAGCTGTTGGCGATTTGGCGGGCGCGCGAGGCCTTGCCTTGCACACCAAAAGAACGCAGAGTGTCAGAGAACTTCTTCTTGTCCAGCCCGTTTGCAGCGGCCCAGTCGATGATCTCGGCTTCGGTGTTCAGGGCTTTCTTGTCGCGGTGAATATCGGCAAACACGGTTTGGTGCAACTTGCCCAGGCTGCCCATGGCTTCGAGCGCGTAAAAAAGCTTGGCATGCACAAACCAGTTGTCGTTGAACACCGCCGGCACGCGCTTGAAGGCCACGTGCGCCGGCAGTTTTTCAACCCAAGGGGTGAGCACCGGCTCAAACGCATAGCAATGCGGGCAGCCGTACCAGAAAAATTCGATCACTTCGACTTTGCCAGGTGGCGCGTCAGTTGGCTGGACCGGCGAGAGCACCTTGTAGGCGAAGTCGATCTCAGGCTCTTTGGCCTGCGCCAAAGTAAGCTGGGGTAGACCGGCGACGGCAAGGCCCGAGGCGGATTGAAGCACGAGGCGACGGTTCAAGTTCATGGTCTTGGAAAGTTGAAAATAGCGATGCGATTGAAGGAGAAGTTACCGAATCACCGGCAGAGGCGCAAGGAACTATCGCACACTCTCCAAGCCAATAACGCGCCAGCGCCGTTGTTGGTGGACAGCCAGGGTTAGGGGTAGTAGGGGTACGGGTACCGGTACGCTACGCAGCCATGTTGAGAATCGGGTCAACGCTTTTCGCGCCGCGCCGCAACAACGAATTGGTCGAGAAGGCGCAGCGCCTCAAAATGGCTGCCGGCTTGACCCGATGACACTGCCCACTTGCCCGCCACCACAATAGTGGGTGTTGCGGTAATTTTGTAGTCAGAGGTCATCTTGCGGGCCAAATCGACATTCTTCTGAACCTCGGGGGAGTTATAAAGTTCCCGAACCCGGGCTTTGGCGAAGCCGTTTTTGTCAAACCAGGCCATCAGGCCTTCTTCTTCGGTGAGCAAGGCCCCGTCAAAGTGGATATTGTCGTAAATCGGGCGGTGCAGGCGTTTTTGCTCCATCAAAGCTTCGAGTATGAAAAACGCCTTGGTGAGCGGCACCCAACTGTCATTGCGAATCGCAGGCTGATAGCGAAATACCACGTCAGCGGCTTTTTTTTGCAACCAATCCTGCAAGCCTGGTTCCATATCGAAACAATGCGGGCAGCCGTAGTAGAAAAACTGGATCACTTCGATCCGGTCTGGGGTCATTGCGACCGGCGGAGGCATCACCGGGTCGTAGGTCACGTACTTGAGCGAAGTGCGAAACTGCGCCTGTGCGGGCGAAGCTGCCATTCCACTGGCCAGCATTGCACCGGTCGCGACCTTGAGCAACTGGCGCCGCGCGCTGTCCGGCTTAAGCGAAGGAGCGCGCGGAATGTCGGAGATTGGTGAAAAACTCATCGAGAAGCCGCCTTTGCACTTGTTTGAAGCGAAGCCGCTACTGCTTAGAGCGCACCATCGCGCCCTCAATACCATTTTGCGCCAGGGTCGCGCGCACCCGGTTAATGTCATCCAGGCGGCCATACGGCCCCAAGCGCACCCGATACATCGTGCCCTTGCCATCGACTTCAGCAGCTTCGACCTTGGCCTCAAAACCCATTAACGCCAATTTGGCCTTTTGGTTGTCCGCGTCGCCCGCGCTTTGAAACGCACCCGCCTGAACGAAGTAACGCTCCTTCACCTCGGTTTCGGCCTTGGCCTCTGCTTTCGGCTCAACTTTGGCCTCGGCTTTGGTTTCAGCCTTTGGCTCGGCTTTTGGTTCGGTCCTTGCGGCATCTTTCTTGTCGGCCAGGATTGCTTCAGGGGAAGCAGCCTTTTTCTCGTCTTTCTTTTCGTCGCGTTTGACATCGGCTTTGCCGTCTTTACCATACAAGCCCACATTGGGGTCGCCGCCCTTGTCGGTGCCCTTTTCATTCGGCGCTTTGGCCGCTTTGTTGACAAACGGCACCGGTGATTTGTTCAAATAAAACGCGACCAAGGTCGCAATCCCCAAGCCCACCACCAAGCCGATGATGATGCCGATAATGATGCCGCCGCGCTGCGTTTGCAGAGAAACCTGTTTCGTCATGATCTAGATTGAATCCGGGGCCGCCTACATGGAATCCGAAGCGGATATACCCAACACACTCAGCCCGTTCTGAATTACGCATCTTACCGCCTGAATCAGCGCGAGCCTTGCTTCCTTCTGAGCCGTGTCGTCCACCAGCACTTTGCACTCGCCATAGAAACTGTGGAACTGCCCGACCAGATCGCGCAGGTAAAAAACCACGTCGTGCGGCGACAGTTCTTCTGCTGCCCGTTGCAGCATTTCCGGGTATTCGCTCAGGCGCTGCATCAAGGCGAACTCGCGCGCATGGGTGAGCGGGCTTAAGTCAACCGTGCTCAAGCGTTCCACCTTGCCAGCGTCGCGCTCGGCCCAGTTGCGCAGGACGCTGGCAATGCGGGCATGACCGTATTGGACGTAATACACCGGGTTTTCGTCACTCGATTTGAGCGCCAAATCAACATCGAACACAAACTCGGTATCGGCCTTGCGCGACAGTAGAAAAAACCGTACCGCGTCGCGCCCTTTGATGCCGTCGCCCGACCAAGTAATCAAGTCGCGCAAAGTCACGTAGGAGCCTGCGCGTTTGGAGATTTTGACCTCTTCGCCGTCTTTGAGAACGGTCACCATCTTGTGCAGAACATAGTCTGGAAAGCCTTGCGGGACGGGCTTCCTCATGGCATGCCCAGCCGCTTGCAGGCCCGCCCGCACGCGCGCAATCGTGCCGTGGTGGTCGCTGCCCTGAATATTGATCGCGCGGCCAAAGCCACGCTCAAATTTAGCCAGGTGATAAGCGACGTCGGGCACGAAATAGGTGTACGTGCCGTCAGACTTTTTCATCACGCGGTCTTTGTCGTCACCAAAATCGGTGGACTTGAGCCAGAGCGCGCCGCCTTCTTCAAACGTTTTTCCCGAGGCCACCATGTCGGCCACGGCGCGCGCGACTCGCCCATCGGCATAGAGCGACGATTCAAGGTAATAGTTGTCAAAGCGCACGCCGAAGGCGCGTAAATCCAGGTCTTGCTCGCGGCGCAGGTAGGCCACAGCGAAATCGCGAATCGACGTGATGTCGTTCAAGTCGCCCGAAGCGGTAGTCTCTTTGTCGGCCGCGCGCACGGTTTGCTTGGCCAGAAAATCGCGCGCAATGTCGGCGATGTATTCGCCGTTGTAAGCGTCTTTGGGCCAGCCTGGCAGGTCGGGATTCAAGCCCTGGGTACGGGCCTGCACTGAGAGCGCCAAATTGCCGATTTGCACGCCCGCGTCGTTGTAGTAGAACTCGCGCGTCACCGCATAGCCTTGGCGCTCAAACAGCGCGCAAATCGCATCGCCCAGCGCCCCTTGGCGGCCGTGGCCCACATGCAAGGGGCCGGTCGGGTTGGCGGAGACAAATTCGACCATCACCTTCTGGCCTGCGCCGCGTGCGCTGCTGCCATAGCTGGCCGGGGCACGCAACACGCGCTGCACCACCGCTTGCTTGGAGGCGGCCGACAAGCGCAAATTGATAAAACCCGGGCCTGCAATTTCAGCAGAGGTAATCAGGTCGTTGACTGGCAGTGCCGCGATCAAGGCCTGCGCCAAATCGCGCGGGTTGCGCTTAAGGCGCTTGGCCACTTGCATGGCAATATTGCACGCCAAGTCGCCGTGCTCGGCCACTTTGGGGCGTTCCAGCGTAATCAGTGGCAATGACTCCAGGCTGCTGCTGTCTGGCGCGGCGGTTTGCAGTGTCGGTTTTAATGCGGCTTTTAGTGCGACTTCCAGCAGTTCAGCAACCTGCGCTTTGGTGTCCATTTTTATCAGTTCGCGAGCAGCAAAACCCTCGATTTTACCGAGGCCTTCCTCTGTAAGCCGCTTTTGCCAATCTTCGCGCCGCACCTGCTTGCGCTTCGTTTTCGCCTGATGCAGAACCTCGTGTTCTTTGCTGAATTCGGCGATCTTGGTCATGATGAAACGTTTCAACGCGGGTGACAAATCGGCGGCCTCGCGCGCGAAGCGCTGCGTTACCGGGTCGCCTTCGTACAAACCGTCGGCCACCAGAATCGGCGTTGCCGCACCCGGCAGCTGGTCGTCGCCCGAATCGACCCCGTCGTGGAAGAAGCCCACGCCGCGCTTCCACGTAAGCGCCCGCTCGTTGCGGGTGATGCTGTAACAGATTTGAATCCCAGTGATCGTGGTGGCATCGTCGCTGATGGCCGCGTCGTCCTGCCAAACGTAGAGGT
Organism: Burkholderiales bacterium; assembly: GCA_031362865.1. GTDB lineage: Bacteria > Pseudomonadota > Gammaproteobacteria > Burkholderiales > JAEUOS01 > JANLTH01. The sequence continues at coordinate 31,874 of JANLTH010000125.1, forward strand.
CAAAGAAGTCGCTCTGAAACCAACGGCGCTTGATGCCGTCTTTTGGGGCTTGTGAAACGCGGATTTCGCGCAGCATCGTCCGTCCCCTAACCGTTCAATTCTTCAAGGGTGGCGCGAATCGCCGCCGGCTCGTCGGCGTGCAGCATGCGTGCGACCAGCCCGCTGGCGCGTTCATAGTTGGATTGCAGCACGGCTTGCTTGACTTCGAGAAGTTGCGCCGAGTGCATCGAAAACTGCTGCAATCCCATTCCGATGAAGAGCCGCGCGTAGATTGGGTCTCCAGCCATTTCGCCACACACTGCAACCTCGATTTTGGCGCGATTGGCCATTGCGATGGTCTGCGCGATCAATTGCAGTACGGCTGGGTGGAGTGGATCGTAAAGATGCGCAACTTCTTCATCGGTGCGGTCGATCGCGAGTGTGTATTGAATCAAGTCGTTGGTGCCGATTGACAAATAGTCGAGCTTGCGAATGAAGAGGCCCAAAGAGAGCGCGGCGGCCGGCACTTCGATCATGCCGCCCACTTTGATCTGCGCGTCGAACGCCAGTTCACGGGCGGCCAACTGCAGCCGTGCTTGTTGCAGGTAGGAGAGCGCCAAGTCAATTTCATGGGCATGCGCCACCATCGGCAGCAGAATTTTTGCCGGGCCCAAGGCCGAGGCGCGCAGAATCGCCCGCAATTGCGCCATGAAAAGCTGTGGCTCAGCCAGCGAATAGCGAATTGCCCGCAGGCCGAGTGCCGGGTTGGCTTGCGAGCGCATGTGCTCGACCGTCTTGCCGCCAGCGAAGTCGAGCTTGTCGGCGCCGACATCAAGCGTGCGAATCGTTACCGGGCGGCCTGCCATGGCGCGCACCACGCTGGCATAAGCCTCGTACTGCTCGTCTTCGGAAGGCAGGTCGCTGCGGTTCATGAAGAGAAATTCGGTACGGAACAGGCCAACACCTTGCGCACCTGCTTCGAGCGCTGGTGCGACATCATCCGGCAACTCGATGTTGGCTTGCAGCGAGATTTCGCGCCCGTCTAACGTGACCGCCGGGGCAGTTTTGAGCCGTTTGAGCTTTTCGCGCCTGAGTGCCACCTCGCGTGCTTTGAGGCGGTACTCGTCAAGGATGTGGTCACTGGGCGCAACAATCAACACACCCGCCACACCGTCGATGATGAGCCACTCGCCTTCGGTCACTAGGCCATGAGCGTTTTTGATGCCGACGATGGCAGGCAGGGCGAGTGAACGCGCCATGATTGCGGTGTGGGCGGTGGCCCCGCCAACATCGGTCACAAACCCGGCAAACGAATGGTCTTTGAAGATCAACATGTCGGCGGGCGACAAGTCGTGCGCGACCACGATCATCTCGCCTTCTTGGGTGTTGTGCTGGGCGCGGCCTATGCTGCCGCTCTTGCCACCATACACCGATTGCGAATCAGTGGTCGCAAGCTTGGCCGCCATCATCACTTTGAGGACGCGCTCAACCACTTGCACGACGTCCTGTTTGCGCTCGCGCAGGTAGGCATCTTCGATTTCATCGAACTGCCGCACCAGCGCGTCCATTTGCTGCACCAGCGCCCATTCGGCGTTGCAGCGCGTACTGCGAATCAACTGGCGCGGGGTCTGCGACAAGGTCGCGTCCGAAAGGATCATCCAGTGCAAATCGAGGAAGGCCCCGAGTTCTGCCGGGCTGTGCTGGTTTAAGTCCTCATGCAGCGTTTTGAGCTCGTCTTGCGTGGTTTTGACGGCCGCATCAAAGCGCGCGATTTCAGCATCGACACGCTCAGGCTCGACCAAATAGTGCGACACCTCGCGAGTCGCGTGGGTGATGCGATGCGCGCGTCCGATGGCAATGCCACCGGAAACTGAGATGCCGTGCAGTGTAAAACTCATTGATGGGAAGGCTCGTTGAAGTGTGCGAACGCAGAAAGCAGAAACGCTCTCTGGCTGAACTTACCATGCGCCGGGAAGCCTGATCCGGCCGGGTGTGCCAAACATCACGATTCAGACAGTTTTTGCCCGAATTGGGGAAGCTTTACTGGCCCTACTCGGCGAGTTGAATCAGCTCAAGCGCCATCTTGAAGAGCGGGTGGTCAGGTTCGCCCAGGGCATCACACACCGTGAAATGATTTCGCCCCACCACGTGAAGATTGGCGTGCAGATTGGGTTTCCAGCGATTCGCCAAACTGTCGCACTGCCGAATGAACTCGGAAGATTCGTCGGCCCCCACTGCGGTGACCAGCGGCGCGTGACTGGCGAGCGGCAGCCACGCGGGTGAGAGGCGCGGTACATCAGCGGCTTGCAGCCTCAAGTCCGTGTTGAGAAATGGCGTATGGAGCATCGGTTCGAGATCATGCACGCCTGAAATGCTGATGCAACCTTTGATGAGGTCGACTGGCAGCGTGCCGTGCCAGCGCGGCCATCGCGCGGCCAGCATCATTGCCGCCAAATGCCCGCCTGCCGAATGGCCAGCCGTGTAGATGCGGTGTGGGTCGCATCCCCACTGCCCGGCGTGCAGAAACAGCCAAGTGTGGGCGCTGAGCATTTGCCGCGTGATGGTTTCAATCGTGACCGTCGGGCACAGGTCGTAGTTCACCACCGCCACCGCCACGCCGTGCTCGACAAATGGCGCTGCGAGATAGGAGAAATCGCTCTTGTCGAGCGAGCGCCAATAGCCGCCGTGAATGAACACCAAAATCGGTGGATGCGCATGCAGCGCGCCACGCACGTGCGTATTCGCATGGCTGCCCGGCGGTGGGCGACGCGCGGGAAAGAAGTCCAAAGTTTCTTTGCCGCTCGGACCATAAGGGATCTCGATCAGCGCGCCGGTGGTGGTGCGCAAGCGCGCCCGCACCGTAGCTGAGTCAGCTTGCCAGCGCGCGAAGATCGCCGCATGGTCGGGAACTAACGCGCGGTTGTTGTATTCGCGGTTGTAGAAATCAGAGTCTGCGTGGGGCTGCGCCATGTGAAACTCCTTTCAGCGCGCAAGCGCGTACGGGGGAAGAAGAGTTATACCCTTTTGGTCGTGCAGCCGCTACTTTGGCTCTCGATTACGCAAATTGCGGGCTTGGCGAAACCAATTGGCCCCGCCGTATCAGGTCAATGTTTTTGACACCACCTCAAACGTATCTTTCGACAACTGCGGTGTTTTGGCCACAGCTTCCAGCGCGGCTTTGGCTAGCGCCCGCCGCTTCGGCTCGAACTTATGCCAAGCGCTCAAGGCGCGTGCCAAGCGCGCGGCGACTTGCGGATTAAACGCATCAATCGCCACCACTTGCTCGCTCCAAAAACGGTAGCCTGCGCCATCGGCCCGATGAAATTGCGCCGGATTGGCATTGCAAAAAGCCCCGACCAAGGCGCGCAGCTTGTTCGGATTTTTAGGCAGAAAGCTTGGGTGGCTTTGCAGCTTTTGCACCTGGGTCAAAGTAGTGCTGTGCGGCGCGGCGGCTTGCAGCGTGAACCACTTGTCCATCACCAGCGCATCGCCTGCAAAGCGGGTTTGAAAGTCGCGCAGATGGTTGTCGCGCACTGGTGCCTGGATGAGCATCAGGGCGGCCAAGGCACCCATGCGGTCGGTCATGTTGCTTGCGGCCTGGTACTGTTTGTCAGCCAAAATCACTGCTTCCCGGTCGCCCAATCGGGCCAGCCAGCCGAGCAGCAGGTTGCGCAAAGCGCGCTTGCCCGCCGGGCCTGGGGTGGGTGAATAGGCCGCCGCCTTGACTTCCAGGCTGCGCAGCGACGCTTCCAGTTCGCGGCGCAGCGACTTGGCGATACTGCCGATCAAATACTCGCGCGCTGCGTGAATCGCGCTATGGTCGATTTCTTCCAGTTGCTCGGCCAATACCGTTTCAGAGGGCAGCAGCAAGGCCTCGGCTTTGAAGGCAGCATCCAGCGCGTGGTCGGCCAGCACCCGCTGCACCGCGGCGATGATGGTTTTGTCAGCCTTGAGCGCCCGCTTGGCGCGCACCGAGGCGGTCATCGCCAACAGCGTTCGGGTGAACAGGCGCTGCCCGGCTTCCCAGCGGTTGAAAGGGTCGTTGTCGTGAGTGAACAGGAACACCAACTCGGCATCGCTGTAGCTGAAATCGACGATCACCGGGGCCGAAAATCCGCGTAGCAGTGAAGGCACGGGCTTCACCTTGATACCCTCGAAGACCAGCACATTTTCGCTACCGGTCAGCCACAGCGTGCGCGTGGTCGCGCCCGCTTGGGCTTCGCCAACCAAGCGCAAGGGCAGGTCGCGACCTTGCGGCCCCACCAAGCCTAAGCTGAACGGAATCAAAAAGGGTTGCTTGGTTTCCTGGCCGGGCGTGGCACGAGCGGTTTGCCGCAAACGCAGCGTGTAGGTCTGGGTTGCCGCGTCGTACTCACCCTCAGCGTGCAGGCGCGGCGTGCCGGCTTGTGCATACCAGCGCTTAAATTGCATGAACTCGGCATTCGAAAACGCCTCTGGGTTGGCGTCGCGCATCGCTTGGGCAAAGTCGTCGCAGGTCACGGCTTGGCCGTCGTGGCGCTGAAAATACAAATCCATGCCTTTGCGAAAGCCCGCGCGCCCCAGCAAGGTTTGGATCATCCGCACCACTTCTGCGCCTTTTTCGTAAATCGTGACGGTGTAGAAGTTATTGATTTCGAGATAAGCCTCGGGCCTGACCGGGTGTGCCATCGGGCCTGCATCTTCCGGGAATTGCGCCGCGCGCAAGACCCGCACATCGCCAATCCGGCGGGTCGCGGCGGCGGAAGGCGAGCCTGCCATGTCCATCGAAAACTCTTGGTCACGAAATACCGTCAAGCCTTCTTTAAGCGACAACTGAAACCAGTCGCGACAGGTGACCCGGTTGCCGGTCCAGTTGTGAAAATATTCATGCGCAATCACCGACTCGATACCGTCAAAATCGGCATCGGTGGCTGTTTCCGGTTTGGCCAGCACATACTTGGTGTTGAAGATGTTCAGGCCTTTGTTTTCCATCGCGCCCATGTTGAAGTCGCCGACCGCGACCACCATGTATTGCTCCAAATCGAGTTCGAGGCCGTAGCGCTCTTCGTCCCAGGCAATCGACTTTTTGAGCGACTCCATTGCGTGCGCGGTCTGGTCGAGGTCTTTTTCTTCGACATACACCTGCAAGAGCTTTTGCTTGCCCGACCCGGTTTTGATTTTTGCTTCGACCTTGGCAAGCTTGCCTGCGACCAAAGCAAACAAGTAGGCAGGCTTGGCAAACGGGTCCACCCAGCGCGCCATATGGCGACCGTCGTCGAGCGTTTTCTTCTCGCGCAGATTACCGTTGGAGAGCAGCACCGGGAACTGGGCCTTGTCGGCGATCAGCGTCACGGCGTACTTCGCCATCACGTCTGGCCGGTCTGGGAAGTACATGATCTTGCGGAAGCCTTCTGCCTCGCATTGCGTAAAAAAGTTGCCACCTGAGACATACAAGCCCATCAGCGAGGTGTTTTTCGAAGGCGCAATGTCCACCACGATGGTGAGTGTGAACTTCTCGGTCGGCAAGGCTAGCGTGACCGTCAGCCCGTCGCTGTGCAGCCGGTATTGGTCGCGTTTGAGCGGCGTATCGCCCAGCGCAATCGAGACTAGCGCCAGATCGATGCCGTCCAGGCGCAGTGCCGGGCTGCCGTGGCGCTTGTCGTTGCGGCGCATTTTGAGCACGCCCGTGACCCGGGTTTTGACTGGGTCAAGCTCAAAACTGAGATCAACGTGATCGACCAAAAATGCGGGCGGCTGGTAGTCGGCCAACAGCGTGGCTTGGGGTGTGGCTTGGGGTGTGACTTGCTGAGTCATCGGGCTGCCTGGCGCAGGGCCAGAAGGTTCGCTTGGGGCAGGTAGTCTAGCAGCGCGGGTTCAGTGCGGGTTTCTAGCGGATGCCGTGCGTGATTCGCCTAACGAAGCGGTGGCGGCGTGGTACGCTTCAAGCCGCATTTCACCTCATCAATCGGATCATCGTAATCATGAAAATCGCCATTATGGGCACCGGGGCCGTCGGCGGCTACTTTGGTGCTTTGCTCGCCCGTGCCGGGCATGAAGTCACGTTTATCGCGCGCGGCCAGCAACTGACGGCGCTGCGCACCAAGGGCTTGCGGATCGACGACCCGCGCCTGGATCAGGGCGGTTTCACGCTCACGCCGTGCCGTGCGACTGACAACCCAGCCGAGGTCGGCGTGGTCGATGTCATTCTTTTTTGCGTCAAGCTCTACGATACCGAAAGTGCTGCTGCGCAATGCCGCCCCATGCTGGGCGAGCAGACGGCGCTAATCACGCTGCAAAACGGCGTTGATGCGCAAGACCGCATTGCCGGCACCTTGGGTGCCGCGTGGGCGGCGAATGTCGCCGGTGGCTTTGCGCTCGTCTCTGGCGTGATTACCGAGCCTGGGGTGATGAAATACACCTCAGCGATGTCGTCCTTAATTTTCGGAGTCGATCAAGATGTGTCGGGCGATGCCGCAAGAGCCAAGCTGGGCGCGCTTCTTCAGGCACTCGCCGAGGCGGGAAATGAGGCCGGTTTCAACGCTTCAGTAGCCGACGACATTCGCGCGGCGCAATGGAGCAAGTTTGTCGGGTTGTGCAGCAACGCTGCGCTTTCTTGTGTGGTTAGACAACCCGCAGGCATCACCTACCACACGCCGGAAACGGTGGAGTTGGCCAAGGCTGCGTTTGCCGAGGTGGCCGCCGTCGGGCGCGCCAAGGGCTTGACACTGCCGCCGGGCATTGAAGCGCGTGCTCTTGCGGCGCATCAGAGCTTTCCGTTTGGCATGTATGCCTCGATGTTTCATGATCTGCGCCAAGGCCGCAAGATCGAGCTCGAAAGCTTGTCTGGCGTGGTGGTGCGTGAAGGCCTGCGCTTGGGTGTGCCCACGCCGGTACACTCGATGTGCTACGCGGTGTTGAAGCCCTACGTCGATGGCGCTCCCCGTGAGGCGTGAGGCGTTTGGCGTCAGGTTCGTGGCGGATTGACCTTGGCGTATTTTTCTTGGCGCTTCTTTTATGCACAGCTACTTCGAGTACACCCACTACCCTTATCAACCGGTTCCGTTAGTTGAAGCGGCCGATCCGCAGCGTCATGCCATCACCATTGTGGGTGGCGGGCCGATTGGTCTGACACTGGCTTTGGGGCTGGCGCGGCAGGGCGTGAAGTCGGTGGTGATTGAGCCGCGCGATTGCGTTTCGTTGGGCAGCCGTGCCACTTGCATCTCACGCCGCTCGATGGAAATTTTTGCCGCCACCGGCTGTGCATCACGCATTTTGGTGGAAGGCTTGAACTGGACTTCAGGCACGAGCTATTACCGTGAAAAGCCGATCTACCGGTTGCAAATGCCGATGGATGCGAACCAGCGCTTTTACCCGATGGTGAACATGCAACAGTGCATGCTGGAGCAATGCATTTTGGACGAAGTGCTCACCCGCAGTAATTTGATTGAACTGCGCTGGCAGAGCAAGGTGATGAGCGTAGCGCATGACGCAGAGGGTGCGCGCTTGCAGATCGAATCGCCCCAAGGCAGTTACGCGATCGAGAGCGACTATGTGGTCGCCTGCGACGGCGCGCGCGGCGTGGTGCGCCAGGCGCTGGGTCTCAAATTTGCGGGCACACAGTACGAAGGCACTTACATCATTGTCGATATCCATCTGAAGTCAGAGTATCCGACTGAGCGCCGCGCCTGGTTCGACCCGCCTTCCAACCCGGGTGCAACGATTTTGATGCACAAGCAGCCGCGTGACATCTGGCGAGTGGACTACCAATTGCGCGACGACGAAGATGCCGCAGAGGCGGTCAAGCCGGAGCAGGTGCTGCCACGCGTCAAGGCGCACTTGGACTGGATTGGTGAGACTGGCACATGGGAACCCGTGTGGATCTCCTCCTACAAAGCCAATTGCCTCACGCTGGAAAAGTACAACCATGGGCGCGTGCTGTTTGCAGGCGATGCGGCGCATCTGGTACCCATTTTTGGCGTGCGTGGCTTGAATAGCGGCATCGACGACAGCTTCAATCTGGCGTGGAAACTGGCTTATGTCGTCAAAGGAATCGCCGCACCGTTGCTGCTCGACACTTACTCTGACGAGCGGGTATTTGCTGCGCGGCAAAACATTGCTGCGGGGGCCAAGAGCACCGAGATGATGGCTCCGCCCTCGCACGGCTTTGATCTGATGCGCCAAGCGGCGCTGTCGCTCGCAGCCGAGCAGCCGATGGGTGAAAGCAGCTTTGCCAGCCTGGTCAATCCACGCCAGACTTCGGCGATCACCTATCTGGAGAGTCGCTTGAATTCAGCATCTTCGGACGCTATTGCCCCAAGAGTCGCTCTGGGCGCGGTTCTTCCGGAGTATCCGTGGAAGAGTGTTGATGCAGGAGGTTCTTCAGGCATGCATTTATCAGAACAATTGGGCAAGGGGTTCACCATTCTGGTGTTCGCCGAGGCCGCCCCCGACCTGCGCAATTTGCCCGCACCCGCGACCGTACTGGCGCTGGGTGCGCGTGCGAGCGTGCCCGCGCTGTACGAATTTTTTTCCGCCGAAGAAGGTGTCACGATTGTGCTGCGGCCCGACGCGCACGTGCTGGCCAAATTTGCTCACGCTGATCTTGCGCGGGTTTGCGCGGCAATTCAATCCGCCCTGCGGTAGAAAGAAAATCCATGCTCACCGACACTGAACTTGCCGAAGCCTATACCGCCACATGCCATGCGGTCAGCGCAGCGGGTGAACGCTCCGAATTGTATCTGGCCCGCTTAAGCTTGCTCTTGATGAAAGAATTGGGTGACCCCAAGCGCATCCAAGCGGCGATCAGCCAAGCGCAGTTATCTGATTGAACCTGACCCGATTGAACCCAACCGAAAGGAAGTGAATCATGTACCAAAAAGACATTCTCAAAGGCAAACGACTTCTCGTCACCGGCGGCGGCACAGGCTTGGGGCGCGGCATGGTCGAGCACTTTTTGCAACACGGCGCGGAGATTTTTATCTGCGGGCGGCGCAAAGGCGTGGCGGACGATGCCGCCGCTGAAATGATGAAACAATTCGGCGGCAAGGTCACGGCCTTTGGCGTGGACATCCGCGATGCCGCAGCGGTGGACGAGATGGTGGAGACCATCTTCACCTCCGGCTCTCTCGACGGCTTGGTCAACAATGCTGCTGGCAACTTCATCAGCCGCACCGAAGACATTTCGCCGCGCGGCTTTGACGCGGTCGCCAACATCGTGATGCATGGCACTTTTTATGTCACCACCGCAGTGGGCAAACGCTGGGTGGCAGCCGCCAAGGCGAACCCGTGGAAGCCGGGCATGCCGATGAAGAGTGTCATGTCGATCATCACCACTTGGGTCACTAACGGCGCGGCCTATGTCGTGCCTTCGGCAATGAGCAAATCGGCAATTCACGCCATGACCATGTCGCTTGCCACCGAATGGGCCAAACACGGCGTGCGCTTGAACGCCATCGGCCCCGGCGAAATTCCCACTGAAGGCATGAACAAACGCCTTTCGCCCGGCATGACCCCGGGTGAACGCACCGCCAAGAGCAACCCGATGATGCGCGCCGGTGAAATGCTCGAGCTGCAAAATCTGGCGACTTTTCTGATGAGCGATGGCTGCAACTGGCTCTCCGGCCAATCGATCATGATGGATGGCGCGGGTTATCTCGCGCACGGCGGCGGCTTTTACTCCACGCTCAAAGACTGGAGCGACCAGCAATGGACCGATGCCCGCGCCGCGATTGAGGTGGTGAATAAGAAAGACCGGGCGGCACGGACGGCGTAGAGGAAAAATGCTTCTCGGAGAGTGAGTTGTTATACTGTTTTTATTATCAATTTTAGAGACGGTCGTCTCCATGAATTCAATCGAACTTTTCGCTGGTGCAGGCGGCTTGGCTCTTGGGTGCGAACTGGCCGGTTTTAAGCCGCTGGCAGTACTCGAATGGGACAAATCGGCGTGCGCGACGATTCGCCACAATCAGCAGCGCGACTACCCCTTGGTTCGCGAATGGCCAGTCCATGAGAATGATGTCCGAGCTGCCACTTGGGAAACTATCGAGCAGGAAATTGATTTGGTGTCTGGTGGACCACCTTGCCAGCCGTTTTCAATGGGTGGCAAGCACCAGGCTCACGACGACACGCGCGACATGTTTCCGGTGGCGGTCGATGTCGTACGACAACTCAAACCGAAGGCGTTCATTTTTGAGAATGTGAAGGGCTTGACCCGCGCCACCTTCGCCAATTACTTCCAATATGTGCAGTTGCAGCTACGGTTTCCTGCTGAGGTGCGCAAACGTTCGGAGACTTGGGAGGCGCATCACGCGCGACTCCAGCGGCGGCACACGTCGGGCTTGCCAGCTTCGAGCAGCCCACGGCATGCGTCGCCCCGCGAGCTGGTCTACAACGTCGTACCTACCTTGGTCAACGCTGCCGACTATGGTGTCGCGCAGCGACGTGAGCGCGTTTTTCTGATTGGCTTTCGCGCAGATTTGGACGCGAGATGGGCCTTCCCGCAACCGACTCATAGCCTGGACGCGCTGCTCTACGATCAATATGTAACGCAAGACTATTGGGTGCGGCACGGTGTGGCAGCGCGGCATCGTTCGCCTGTGTCGGTGGCCCACGCGGCGCGGGTTCGTACACTTGGTGAGGCGCTGTTTCCACCCGCTGAAATGCCTTGGGTGACGGTTCGCGACGTGATCGCGGATTTGCCAACGCCTCGTTCGGGTACTTCAGGGAAAACGCCAAATCACGTATTGCAGGAAGGAGCACGAGCGTATGCAGGCCATACCGGCAGCCCCTTGGATCTGCCCGCGAAGACCTTAAAGGCGGGAGATCATGGCGTACCAGGCGGAGAGAACATGCTGGTCAAGTCGGACGGTTCGGTGCGCTATTTCACCGTTCGTGAAAGTGCGCGTCTCCAAACCTTTCCGGATGGCTACCGGTTTCCAGGCTCATGGACCGAGACGATGCGGCAGCTCGGCAATGCGGTGCCCGTGTTGCTCGCGCAAAGAGTAGCTGCGGGCGTTGCGGTGAGTCTGGCTGGTGCGGCGTTGCAATCGCTTGCGACCCTTGGCCCCGTTGGCGAGCTCCGCGATTCTGCGTTTAAGCAAGCGGCATGAGTCCGAAAGTTGCTTTGGTCTGACAACCGCGATGACCGCACGGGTGATTCCTTTTAATCCGCTCGACAAGCGCAACTTGGGTGAAAGCGTGACACAAGCGCTGCTCACAGCTCCTGCAATGCTGCTTGATCGGCTGCCCAGTTTTACTGGTGCAGGGGTGTATTCCCTCTACTACACCGGCGGTTTTCCGGCGTACGCCAAACTCGCCAAACGCGCCAAGTCCGCGCCAGGGCGAGACCAGGCGGCCATCCCAATTTATGTCGGCAAGGCCGTACCAGCGGGCGCGCGTCGCGGTGCACCAAGTGGAGTAATCGATAACTTGCCCGGCAAAGTGCTCTACAGGCGCCTTGAAGAGCATGCCCAAAGCATCGATGCCGCACAAAACCTCGACCTCGCCGATTTTCAATGTCGCTTTTTGGTGGTCGACGATATTTGGATTCCGTTGGGTGAGTCGCTACTGATTGCGCGCTTTACGCCGGTGTGGAATGCGCTGATCGATGGATTTGGCAATCACGATCCAGGGAGCGGTCGATACGCCGGCGTGCGACCGCGTTGGGACGTGCTTCATCCAGGCCGCGCGTGGGCTACGCGCCTCAAGGAGCGGGAAGAAACCGCTGATGAAATTGCGATGGACGCGGTGACGTTCCTCAATGCTCGATAGCGCTCAGAGTGCCGTCAAGTTGAGCAATGCCTGTGCGGCCGATGCCGCCACGCTCTGCGCAGGTGAACGTGCCACGGCGACCGTACCTGGCTTTTTGGTCTCGCAGCCCGATGAATTCAGGCAAGAAGATTTCGCTGCACGCATCGCTTTGCTGGCTGACGGGCGTGGCAAATATTTGGTGGCCGAACGCGACGGCGTAGTGATCGGCCATGGCTGCCTGTGGCCGATGCCGCTGGTAAACATCGCGCATGTGGTGCGGCTCGACATTTGCGTCTACCCCGGCTTTACCGACGACGGCGTCGGGCGGCAATTATTGGGAGCGCTGATCGACTGGGCCAGGCAGCGCACTGAAGTGCGCAAAATCGAGCTGCTGGTGCGCGCGGGTAATGCCCGCGCGATTCACCTGTATCAGTCGTTCGGCTTCGTCGAAGAAGGGCGCTTGCGCGGACGGATTCGACAGCCAGACGGCAGCTATACGGACGATTTGACGCTGGCGCTGGCGGTTATCTGACGGCAGGTCTGATTCAAACCGGTGCCGGCACCTGCACCACATACCGCAAAAACCCGCTATGCGCCCCATATTTGTCGTACAAACCCCGTGCTCGGTAATTGTTCTCGTTGGTCATCCAATACAGCCGTGGCCAGCCTTGCCGTTGGCACTCAGTGACCAGCCAGTCAATCATCTGCTGGCCAACCCCTTGGGCGCGCAGGTCCGGGTCGGTGAAGAGGTCTTGCAGATAGCATACCGGGGCCATGGTCGCGGTGTTTTCATGGGGGAGGTAGTTGGCGATGCCGATCACGCCCTCGTTCGCGGTCTCGGCGACAATCGCTTGCACCGTTGAATTTGGGTCCATGATGCGCTTCCAGGTGTAACGGGTCAGCTCTTCGACTGGCTCACGCTTGTAGAAGCGGGTGTAGGCATCAAAAAGCACGCGCCAGCGCGCCTCGTCGGTGGCGCGGATTGGGCGGATGGTGGTGTTTGAGATTGGCATGATGGAGGGCTTTGGTGGCCGGGCTTTGGGAGTGTGGCGGTCATCTTAACCCGTTGCGCCAGAGCCTTCCAGGCGGGTCGAAGCATTGATTTCTAATATCTTGTTAATATATTAGCAACATTACTTCAAACCGCAAACGCCTCAGGCATGACCATGACAACTCATCGAATTCAAGTCATCGATTCGCACACTGGCGGTGAGCCTACCCGCTTGGTGATCGACGGCTTTCCTGATTTGGGCGCAGGCTCGATGCTTGAGCGTCGTGCCGTGCTGCAAGCTCAGCACGACCGCTGGCGCGCCGCCACCGTGCTCGAACCCAAAGGCAACGATGTCGTGGTGGGTGCGCTCTTGTGCAAACCGGTCGATCCGGCGGCTTCTGCCGGCGTGATTTTTTTCAACAACGCGGGTTACTTAGGGATGTGCGGTCACGGCACCATCGGCCTGATCGCCTCGCTCGCGCATTTGGGGCGGATCAGCGCCGGTGAGCACCGCATCGAGACACCTGTCGGTACAGTGCGCTGCACGCTGCACGCCGATGGCTCGGTCAGCGTGCGCAATGTGCTTGCCTACCGCTTGGCCAAGGCTGTAACCGTGGATGTGCCCGGCCATGGCAAAGTGGTTGGTGATGTGGCATGGGGCGGCAACTGGTTCTTTCTGGTGGCCGACCACGGGCAACGCGTGGCACTGGACAATCTGGAGAAGCTCACGAGTTTTTCGTGGGACGTGCGGGTGGCGCTCGAAGCCGCCGGGTTGCGCGGTGCCGATGGCGCAGTGGTTGACCACATCGAGTTGTTTGCACCAGCGCCACGTGGCCTGAACGCCGACTCGCGCAATTTTGTGCTCTGCCCGGGCCGCGCCTACGACCGTTCGCCCTGCGGCACCGGCACCAGCGCCAAGGTGGCTTGTCTGGCTGCTGACGGCAAGTTGGCCCCCGGTGAAATTTGGCGGCAAGCCAGCGTGATCGACAGCTGTTTTGAAGCAAGCTACGAGTTGACGGATGGTCTGGTAGACGGTCAAGTGATCCCGACGATCAAGGGCCGCGCGTTTATGTGCGCCGAAGCTACGTTGCTGATTCAAGACGATGACCCGTTTGCCTGGGGCATTGGTACGCCTGCGTGACACCCACCTTGCGCCGCTTGGTCATTTGATGCCGACCCCCGACATCTTGATTATCGGTGCGGGCATCGTCGGCGCGGCCTGTGCTGCGGCGCTGGCCGGCGTGGGGCTGCGGGTGCATGTGCTCGACGCGCGCCTGCCCGCTGCTACTGCAGCCGGCATGGGCCATCTGGTCGTGATGGACGAAGACCCGGCGGAGCTTAGCCTGAGTGCGGCCTCGCTGCGCATCTGGCGCTCTTGGATGCCGAAACTGGATGCCGGTTGTGCCTGGGTTGATTGCGGCACGCTCTGGCTGGCCGCCAACGACGCGGACATGCAAGTGGCGCAAGCCAAAGCGTGCCGCCTGCAAGCGCACGGGGTCGTGTGCCAGCTGTTGGACGCGGCCCAAGTGGCGCATGCCGAACCGGCGCTGCGCCCGGGCCTTGCGGGTGGCCTGCGCGTACCCGGTGATGCGGCGGTGTACGCACCCCGGGTGGCGCGCTGGCTGCTGCAACAGCACGCAGGCTTGGTGAGTGTTGAGGCCGCTGAAGTTGTCGCGATTGACAAGGACGACGTGCTGCTACGGGATGGCACCCGACGTTCGGCAGCAGCGATGGTCTTGGCCGCAGGTGTCGCCAGCAGGCATTTGTGCCCGGAGCTGCCGCTGCGCGAGAAAAAGGGCCATCTCATCATCACCGATCGGTATCCGGGAACAGTGCAGCACCAGCTGGTGGAGTTGGGCTACGGAGCCAGCGCGCATCAAACGAGCGGATCCTCAGTGGCGTTCAATGTGCAGCCGCGCCCCACCGGGCAATTGTTGATCGGCTCATCACGCCAATTTGATACGGAAGACTTGGCACCCGAACCGGAAATGCTGCGGGCCGTGCTTGAGCGGGCGCTGGATTGGCTGCCGGGTCTAGGCGGACTGAATGCGCTGCGCACCTGGACGGGCCTGCGTGCGGCCACGCCAGACGGCTTGCCTCTAATTGGACGACACCCTACAAGACAGAATCTGTGGCTGGCGCTCGGGCATGAAGGGCTGGGCATCACCACTGCACCTGGCACTGCTGCGTTGCTGGCGGCTTTGATACAGGGTGCGCCACCACCGTTTGATGGGTCACCGTTTGCGCCAGCGCGATTTGCCTTGGCTGCTTGAATATGCGAGCTGACGCGAAACCGCTGAGCTTGCGCATTAACGGGCGCGAAGTACTCGTGCCGTGTGGCATTAGCGTCGCGGCGGCCTTGGCGCTTGCTGCACCGTTGGGATTGACGCGCCATTCATTGCAGGGTGGGTCGCGCGCTCCGTTTTGCGGCATGGGCGTGTGCCATGAATGTCGGGTGGAGATTGACGGTTTGCGCATGCTCGCCTGCCAAACCACCTGCGCGGAAGGCATGAAAATTTTTACCGATAGTCTGAAAACGAGCTCTGGTGGCGGCTCTTCAGCCCATTCTTTCAGCCCATTCTCTAAGGTCTGAGGCATGACCAACCAGTGCGATGTCTTGATTATCGGGGCAGGCCCGGCGGGCCTTCGCGCTGCCCACGCCGCTGCTGCCAGCGGTGCGCGCATCGTGCTGGTGGATGACAACCCTGTGCCCGGCGGGCAAATTTGGCGCGATGGACCAGGCGTTAAGCTGCCGCCGGTGGCGCGTGGTCTGCGCGCAACGGTCGAGTCGTTGCCTAACGTACAAATACTCACTGGCACGCGGGTGGTGGCAAGCGCTGGCAAAAACGCAGAGCGCGCGCTTTTGCTTGAGAACCGCACGGCAGGGTGGGTGCAGCACTTCGACAAGTTGATTTTGTGTACCGGCGCACGCGAGCTATTGCTGCCACTGCCGGGCTGGACCTTGGCGGGCGTGACTGGTGCTGGCGCGTTGCAAGCGCTCATCAAAAGTGGCTTGCCGGTGCGTGGCCAGCGGATTGTGGTAGCAGGCACTGGACCTTTGCTCCTGGCTGCTGCCGCCGCCGCGCGCCATGCCGGGGCCGAGGTAGTTTGCGTGGCAGAGGCCGCAACCTGGCTGACGGTGCTGGGCTTTGCCGCTGCGTTACCGCGCTGGCCCAGTAAATTGGGGGCCGCTGGGGCGCTGGGCCTGGGCGCATTTGCGGCCTACCGCGCTGGGGCGCAGGTGGTCGAGATACTGGGGGACGATCAGGTCGCGGCCGTGCGCTTGCGCCTCGGCAGCGTAGAGACCGAGCTGGCCTGCGACCGCGTGGCGATTGGCTTTGGCCTCGTCCCGAATACCGAATTGGGGCAATTGCTAGGGGTCGCGCTCAACCCGGCTGATGCCATTGCGGTGAATGCCGCGCAGCAAACCTGCTTGCCGCATGTATACGCCGCTGGGGAATGCACCGGGATTGGTGGCAACGAGTTAGCGCAAGTCGAAGGCACGATTGCCGGGCTGATGGCGACCTCCATGGAGGCAGGTGACGCGCGCATAGGCGCCGTGCAGCCAGAGCTGCGGCGGCGCGCTCACTGGCAAGCCTTTGCCATTCGCGTAGCTGCCGCTTTTCCGCCGCCGCCCTTGGCACGGCAACTACCGCGTGCCGATTCCTTGGTGTGCCGCTGCGAGGACGTGCCCTATGCTGCGCTTGCCGCCTGCGATAACTGGGTGCAAGCCAAACTGGAAACGCGCTGCGGCATGGGCGCGTGCCAGGGCCGGGTATGCGGCGCGGCCACCCGCTTTCTGTTTGGCTGGAACCCGACTGCGCCACGGCATTTGCTCGCTCCGGCACGGCTGGCGACGCTTGCTGCCCGCCCCATCAGCATCAACTGAATCTTCAATCGACTCAAACCAACCATGCCACTGCCCGCCTCAACCCCACGCTCGCTTGCCACGCCGCCGATTGACTCGGCGCTGCTCGACCAGCTGCGCGATTTTGCCGAAAGCTTGGGCGACGCGGCACGCGCCTTGTTTGCACCACACCTGCGCGGCGCGCCTGGCGTGCAGCTGAAGGTGGACCGCACGCTGGTAACCGCACTCGACCGCGCGATTGAAGTGTACTTGCGCGGCATGATTGAGGCGCGCTTTCCCGAGCACGGCCTGTATGGCGAAGAAGAGGGCAGTGCCCGCTTGGAAGCCGATTTCGTGTGGGTGCTAGACCCAATTGATGGCACAGCCCCGTTCATCGCTGGGGTACCGGTGTTTGGAACACTGATCGCTCTGTTGCATCACGGCAAGCCAGTGCTCGGGCTGATGGACTTCCCGGTGACCCAGGAGCGCTGGGTGGGGGTGCAAGGGCAGCCGACGGTTCATCAAAATGCACCTTGCCGGGTGCGCGCGTGCAGCAATCTGGCCGATGCGATGCTGACCACCAGCAACCCGGATTTTTTCCCCGCTAACGAGTTGCCGGTGTTGGCGGCTTTGCGCGAGCGCACCCGCTGGCGCATTTACGGCGGCTGTTGTTATGCCTACGGCCTGCTGGCGCTCGGGCGCACCGATGTGGCGATTGACACGCGCTTCAAATTTTGGGACTACGCGCCGTTTGTGCCGATCATCGAAGGCGCAGGCGGCGTGATTACCGACTGGCGCGGGCAGCCCTTGCACTTAAGCAATTGCCCGCCACAGGTGCTTGCGGCAGGCGACCCGGCACGGCATGCCGAGGCCTTGGCCTTGGTGCAACAACATTGGGGAGCATGAAGCATGGGTATTCAAATCGACCAGTTGGCGGTGGCCTACGGCAACACCCGAGTCATCGCCGATCTCAGTGTGGTGATTCCGCAGGGCAGCTTTTTTACACTCCTGGGCCCGAGCGGCTGTGGCAAAACCACGCTCCTGCGCACCCTGGCCGGCTTCATTCCGGTGCAAGCCGGGCGTATCCACTTTGGCAAGAATGATGTCACGCAGCTAGCGGCGCATCAGCGAAATATCGGCATGGTGTTTCAGGACTACGCCTTGTTTCCGCACCTGTCGGTGTTTGACAACGTGGCCTATGGCCTGCGTGCCCGCCGCACTGAAGCGCAGGCGCTGCGAAAAAAATCGCTGGCTGCGCTCGAGCGCGTGGGCTTAGATGGCTTTGAAGACCGTCTGCCAGCGGCGCTCTCCGGCGGGCAGCGGCAACGGGTCGCTCTGGCGCGAGCGCTGGTAATCGAGCCGCAGGTGCTGTTGATGGATGAGCCCTTGTCTAACTTAGATGCCAAGCTGCGCGTGCAGGTGCGTGAAACCATCGCCAGTTTGCAGCGCGAAGCGGGCATCACCACCGTGTTTGTGACCCACGACCAAGAAGAGGCGCTAGCCCTCTCAGACCAAATCGCGGTGATGCAGCATGGGCGCATCGCGCAACTGGGCTCGCCCGCCGAGATCTATAAAACACCGTGCAGCGGCTATGTGGCCGATTTCATTGGTGCGGCCAATTTGCTTCAGGTTGCCGCACCGGCCTGTGCGGCAGGGCCAGTGAGCGTTGATTTGCATGGCATGGTGGTGGCGGCCCACGCGCCACAGGCGTTGGCTGCCGCAGCCAATGCCCTGTTGGTCGCCCGGCCCGACGACCTGGGCCTGGTGCCCGCCGATGCAGTTGGCGCGCCCGGCGTACCCGCCCAAGTACACAGCAAGCAATACCTGGGCGCGCGCACGCTGTTCCGGGTGCGTTTGCGCAACGCGCCCGCAGCCCAATTGGTTCAAGTGGATTGGCACGGCGACCCGCCGCCAGAGTGGCTGCCGGGCGCGGCAGTGCGCGTGGTGTTCGATCCGCGCAAAACCTTGCTGCTCGCGCCATGAGCGCCGCAGCCAACGCCCGCAGCCCAATAGTGGCCAGGTTCAATCTGGCGGCGCTGCGGACCAGCTTGCGCTCGCCGTGGACCTGGCTCTCACTGGCCCTGCTGGGGCTGTTGCTGGTCTTTTTGGTCTGGCCCGTTTTCAACATCCTCTCGGCAAGTTTTTTTGGGCGTGCTGCCGACGGGCGTTCTGGCTGGGCCATCCTGTTTAGCGACCCGCGCTACATGAAGGCGCTGGGTAATACCATCATGCTGGGCCTTTCAGTCACGTTGTTCGCCTCACTCATTGGCGTTCCGCTGGCCTACTTCACGGCGCGCTTCGACTTTCCGGGAAAGAGCTTCGTGGCGATTCTGCCGTTGATTACGTTGGTGATTCCTGAAGTGATTGCCGCGCAAACCTGGCTGATGATTTTTGGCAATAACGGCGTGCTCACGCGAGCAGCCAGCGAGTGGTTTGACATTACCTTGCCGTCGTTTTATGGCTGGCCAGGCTTGGTGCTGGTGATGACCTTTACCTACTACGCGTATGTGTACATCGGCACCTTGGCGGCGGTGCGCGGCTTTGACGTGCAGCTAGAAGAGGCCGCGCAAAGTTTGGGGAGCCCACCAACCGAAGCGCGCCTGAAAATCATGCTGCCGGTGCTCCTGCCTGCGGTGCTCGCCAGCGCTTTGCTGGTATTCACGCTGGTCACAGGCAACTTCGCCACGTCGATGATTTTGGGCCACAAAGTTGAGCTGCTTTCGGTGCTGACCTACCAGGCCACGGTCTCTGAAATTGGCAGCAGCCCAGTAATGCAAAGCACGCTTGCCAGCACCTCGATTGCCTTGGTGATGGCAACCCTGTTTGTGCAGCGCTGGATCGTGAATCGTGGGCGCTATGAAATCACCCAAGGGCGCGGCGCGCCGAGTCGGCCGATTCGCGGTGCGGCGGGGGTGGTTTTTGCGCTGATCGCAGTCGTGGTGGTGGCTTTAACCATGCTGCCGCTGGTCACCTTGTTGGTGGGTGCGTTCACCCGCGCGCGCGGGCCCGTAATGCGCTGGGGCGAGTGGACATTGGCGAATCTGGAGCGGGTGTTCGTCAATGCCCCCGAACCGGTGTGGAACACGATGCTGTACTCCGCCATTGCCACCACGATTGGCGTGGTGATGGCCACTTTGGTGAGCTACTTGATTGTGAAAAAGAAGAGCCTGATTACGCCATGGCTGGACTACCTTTCGTCGCTGCCGCTGGCGCTTTCTGGCACCGTGATCGGGATCGGCCTGATGATGACTTTCAGCAAAGGCTGGCTCAGCTTAAGCGGTACGGCATCGATCATTGTGCTGGCTTACGTGGTGCGGCGCTTGTCGTTTGGGGTGCGCAATGCTTCCTCCACGCTATTCAATATCTCCAATTCGATTGAAGAAGCATCGATCAGCTTGGGCGTGCCGCCCGTGACGACTTTTTTCCGCGCGGTGCTGCCCCTGATGATCCCTGCAATTGCGGCCGCCGCGGTGCTGACTTGGACGACTACCGTGGCCGAATTGAGTGCCTCGGTGATCGTTTACTCGCCCGGGCGCGAAACGATGCCGATCCAGATCTTTCGGCTGATCGACAGCGGCTTGATGGCGCAGGCCTCGGCTTACGGGCTGCTGTTGATCGGGGTCATCGTGGTGCCCGTATTGATCGCCACCAAACTCTTTAAGATCAAACTTTTCGCGTAGATTTCAACTTCTCACCCCAAAGGAAACTTATGGACTCGACACAACTTTCCGTCTCGCGCCGCCAGTTGTTGGCGGGCCTTTCTGCTGGCCTCGCGTTGCCCGGCCAAAGCCTGTACGCACAAGACTCCGGCCAAGTGACGCTGTACACCTCGAACAACGCTCAATCGGTGCAAGCCGTGACGGACGCGGCGAAAAAGACGCTGCCCGGGGTCAAGGTCAATGCGATCACCGGGGGCAGCCTGCCACTCTTGAAGCGCATGGAAACCGAGGCCGCCAAGCCGCAAGGCGATGTTTTCTGGACGTCGAGTGCCAATGTGATGGAGAACTTTAAACCGCTCTTCGAGGTCCATAAATCGCCAGAATCCGCCGCCATTCCAGCCGCTTTGCACCACCCGCAAAACCTGTGGATCGCGGCCAACGTGCATATCGTGGTGGCGATGCTCAACACCAAGCGTCTCGAAGGGGCAGCGCCGACCAGTTGGGCCGATCTAACCGACCCGAAGTACAAAGGCAAGATCATCATCGCCGACCCCGGTAATAGTTCCACCGCCTTTACCGCGCTGTGGGGTATCGAGCAGGTATTGGGTGCCGAGGGCTTACGCAAATTGGCTGCCAACATCACCGTCTCAACGGCTGCGGCCAACGTGGTGCGCTCAGTGGGGCAGGGCGAGTACGCGGTGGGTATCACCTTCGAATCGACCGGCTACCCTTACGTAGCTGGCGGTCAGAAAGAGATCAAGCTGCTTTATCCGAAAGACGGCACGTTTTCAGTTACCGACAACATGGCGCTCATCAAGGGGGCACCGAATGCTGCCAACGCGCGCAAGATGGCCGACTTTCTGCTATCCAAAAATGCGCAGATTGCCTTGCTTGAAAATGCCTTCCGCCGCCCGAGTCGTAGCGACATCGATGTCTCAAAGTTCACCGAAATGCCGGCTATTTCTGGTATCAAGCTGGTGGCGCTGGACGACAAGCTGGCCGCCGCAGGTGCCGCTGCTTTCTTGACGCGCTGGCAAGGCTTTGTCGCAGCCGGGCGCAGCTGAGTTTTGCTCGGCCCCGTGACCGCTGCCCCAACCAGCAAACGCCGCGCCGCTGACGTCGCCTATGACGCGGTGGAGTCGCTGATCGTCACGCTGCAAATCGCGCCGGGCAGCGCCGTCGTCGAAGCGGAAATTGCGCAGCGCACGGGCCTTGGCCGCACACCCGTGCGCGAGGCCTTGCTGCGCATGGTGTCGGTGGGGCTGGTGGTGCAGCAGCCGCGCCGTGGCTTGATGGTCTCGGCAATCGACTTGGGTCAGCATTTCGATTTGCTGCATACCCGCCGCGCACTCGAATCGCTGATCGCCGCGTCCTCCGCGCGCCGCGCCACACCGGCGCAGCGCAAAGCGCTGGTGCGGTGCGCGCAGAGCATGCAGAAAGCGGCGCTGCGCCAGCGCCTGGACGAGTACATGCAAGCCGATCACGCACTCGATCAGGTCAACCACGAAGCAAGCCAAAACCAGTCTGCGATTAAGGCGGTGGTGCCTTTGATCGTGCAGTGCCGTCGCTTTTGGTACGCCTACCAGTACGAAGGTGAGATGGACGAGGGCGCGGCAGCCCATCTGGCACTTGCCGAGGGCATCGCTTCCGGGGTTGAATCGGCCGCAATCGGTGGGGCGAATCGGCTGCTCGACTATCTTGAAAAGTTTGCCCAACGGGTGATTAACCGGTAGACGGCTTTGCCGTTATCAGCAGCACGCCCGCCGCTGCACAGGCGAAGGCCAGTAAGTGCGGCAGTGTGATGCTTTCCCCCAAAAACAGCACCCCAACCACGCAGGCCGCCAACGGCA
Organism: Burkholderiales bacterium; assembly: GCA_031362865.1. GTDB lineage: Bacteria > Pseudomonadota > Gammaproteobacteria > Burkholderiales > JAEUOS01 > JANLTH01. The sequence continues at coordinate 53,927 of JANLTH010000125.1, forward strand.
ACACGATGGTGAAGACCCCGGCTTGATTGGCGGGCATCGCGGTCAAGCCGGTGAGCCACAGCCAAGTGGTGAGCATGCTGGCTGCAATGGCGTAAAACACCAGCAGCGCCGAACTGGCCGGGGTGATGCCAGAAAACGAAAACCCCTGCACTTGCCAGAGAAAAAACGGCACAGTCAACCCCAAGCCAATCAGGTTGATGAGTGCCGAAATCCGCTTGGGCGAAAGGTGCGCGGTCAGTCGTTTGCCAATTACCACGTAGAGCGCTTCGCAGCACACCGCGCCGAAAACCAGGAGGTTGCCCAGCCACGCTTGCGGGTAGGCGGGAGACGTGCCCGAACTTGCCGCGCCGCCATCGAGCTTGGCCCATTGCAGCACCAAGATGCCGGTGACTGAAAAAGCGATGGCGATACAGGTGCGGGTTGACAGCGGCTCGCGCAGCAGTGCCCACGAAAACACCGCCGTCATCGCCGGAATGGTCGCCAGGATCACCCCGGCTGAGGTAGCCGAGGTCATCGAGACCCCGTACAGCATACAAATCGAAAACAGAAAGTTGCCGAAGAAAGATTCGAGAAAAAGCGTGCGCCACAGGCTCGGGGTGAGCGTGGCATCTGCGGGCGTGGCACGCATCCAGGGCAGCAGCGCAAGTGCTGCAATCGCAAAGCGCAGGCCCGCCAACACAAACACCGGGAAGGCCGCCACCAACGCCTTGGAAAGCGCCACATAAGTCCCGGTGACGGCCATTGCTGCAAAGAGCAGAAAGCCAGCGGCGCGCAGCGAAATGGTCATGGCGCAGGAGTCTAGCCGATACATCTGCGGCGCATTCGGCGTTCCGCGAATGCCTTGGAGACGCTTATCTGGCGTGCTTCTTCAGGCAATTCCCGTGAAACTTGATGAATGTCAATAATATTTGCGAAATGGTAAAATCGGGGCGCTGTGTTCTCAGTCCGTCCTTCCAGCCACTTCGCCATAAGGCCCTCGCTCCATGTTCAGTTTTTCGCATACGCTTGAAACCGCCGATCCCGAACTTTTCGCTGCTGTCAAAGACGAAAACCGCCGCCAGGAAGATCACATTGAGTTGATCGCTTCCGAAAATTATGTGAGCGCCGCCGTGCTTGAGGCGCAGGGCTCGCAACTGACCAATAAATATGCGGAAGGCTATCCGGGCAAGCGCTATTACGGCGGCTGCGAGTTTGTCGACGTCGCCGAGACGATCGCGCTTGAACGGGTCAAAAAGCTCTTTGGCGCAGAAGCGGCCAATGTGCAAGCCAATTCGGGCTCGCAAGCTAATCAGGCCGTGTTTTTTGCGCTGCTGCAACCGGGCGATACCTTTCTGGGCTTAAGCCTGGCCGAAGGCGGCCATCTGACCCACGGCATGCCGCTCAATATGTCCGGCAAATGGTTCAAACCGGTGGCCTACGGTTTGAATGCGAAAGAAGAAATTGACTACGACCAGCTGGAGCGTATCGCACGCGAGGTCAAGCCAAAACTGATTTTGGCCGGTGCTTCCGCCTACGCACTGCGCATCGATTTTGAGCGCATCGCCAAAGTGGCCAAAGAAGTGGGTGCGTATTTCATGGTGGACATGGCGCACTACGCCGGGCTGGTAGCCGCAGGTGTTTACCCCAACCCCGTGCCGCATGCCGACGTGGTGACCACCACCACCCACAAAACTCTGCGTGGCCCGCGCGGTGGTGTGATTTTGATGAAAGCACAGTACGAAAAAGCGATCAACTCGGCGATTTTCCCCGGTATTCAAGGCGGGCCGCTGATGCATGTGATCGCCGCCAAGGCAGTCGCTTTTGGTGAGGCCTTGAAGCCCGAGTTCAAGGTCTATCAAGAGCAAGTCGTCATCAACGCGCGCGTGATGGCCGAAACGCTGATCAAGCGGGGCTTGCGGATTGTTTCGGGTCGCACCGAGTCGCATGTGTTCTTGGTCGACTTGCGCGCGATGAAAATCACGGGCAAGGCGGCTGAAGCGGCTTTGGGCCAAGCGCACATCACGGTCAACAAAAACGCCATCCCGAACGACCCGGAAAAGCCGATGGTCACCTCCGGCGTGCGCTTAGGCTCGCCCGCCATGACCACGCGCGGCTTCGGTGCGGTTGAGGCCGAACAGGTAGCGAATCTGGTAGCCGATGTATTAGCCAACCCAAGCGACCAAGCCAACTTGGCCACCGTGCGCGCCAAGGTAAGCGCGCTATGCACCCGATTCCCGGTCTACGGAAAATAATCCGCAAGCCGTGAACCTCGCGCCTCGCGCCCTACCCCTCACCCCAAAATGAAATGCCCCTTCTGCCACAACGAAGACACGCAAGTCGTCGACAGCCGCGAAGCTGAAGACGGCGCGACGATTCGTCGCAGGCGGCGCTGTTTGAGTTGCGAAAAGCGCTTCACCACCTACGAGCGGATCGAGCTGGCGATGCCGCAGTTGGTGAAAAAAGATGGCTCGCGGGTCGATTTTGATACTGCGAAATTGCAGGCCAGCTTCAAGCTTGCCTTGCGTAAACGCAATGTGCCGATTGAGCGGGTAGAAGCTTCGATTTCGCGCATCGAAGAGAAGCTCGCCACGCTGGGTGAGCGCGAAGTAGCAACCGAAGTAGTGGGCGAATTGGTGATGCGCGAATTGCGCAAATTGGACAAAGTGGCCTTCATCCGCTTTGCTTCCGTTTACCGCAATTTTGAAGACCCGGACGACTTTAAAGATGTCGTGGCTGAGGTGATGCCAGTGCGTCGCAAGAGGTAGACGTAAGGCGGCTTGCGGGCCCAAGCCCCGGCACCGCTCTCAGCTTAAGCCCAAGCAGTAAACTTCTGCGGATGTACTCCGATCAAGACCAGATTTTCATGCAGCGCGCGCTCGACTTGGCGGCGCGTGGCCTCTACACCGCCGCGCCCAATCCCCGGGTGGGCTGCGTAATCGTTAAAGACAAAAATATCGTCGGCGAGGGCTATCACGCCTTTGCGGGCGAGCCGCATGCCGAAGCCAACGCGCTCAAAGTCGCGGGCGAGAATGCGCGTGGGGCCACTGTTTACGTGACGCTCGAGCCGTGCAATCACACTGGCCGCACGCCGCCGTGCGCCGATGCGCTGATTCGCGCCGGGGTCGCCCGCGTAATTGGCGCGATGGAAGACCCGAACCCGAATGTCGCGGGCGGCGGTTTTGAACACCTGCGCGCCGCTGGCATCGAGGTGCGCAATGGCCTGATGGAGGCCGAAGCGCGCGAACTCAACATCGGCTTTCATCGCCGCATGACCACCGGCCTGCCTTGGGTGCGACTGAAAATTGCCGCCAGTCTGGACGGTAAAACCGCGCTCGCCAACGGCCAAAGCCAATGGATCACCGGGCCAGACGCGCGCCGCGACGGCCACCACTGGCGGGCCCGCGCCTGCGCGGTGCTCACCGGCATTGGCACGGTGCTTGAAGACAACCCGCAATTGAATGTGCGCGATGTCATTACCCCGCGCCAGCCGGCCAAGGTGATTGTCGACAGCCAGTTGCAAACCCCGCCCGACGCGCGCATTCTTGAAACCTCGCTTGACGGCGGCAAGGTACTGATCGCCGCTGCGACGAATGACCCGGAGAAGCGCGCCCAGCTTGAGTCTCGGGGCGCTGAGATCATCATTTTGCCGACCCCCAGCGGCAAGGTAGACCTGCCCGAATTGTTGCGCGAGCTGGGGCGGCGTCACATGAACGAAATACATGTCGAATCAGGTTTCAAGCTCAATGGCTCGTTTCTGCGCGAAGCTTGTGTGGACGAACTGCTGGTCTATTTCGCCGCTAGCATCATCGGTGACCAGGGTCAAGGCATGTTCAATCTGGCCGAACTGACAGAGCTCGAGCAGCGCGTAAAACTGAAGCTGCACAATGTGACGCAACTGGGCAATGATTTGCGATTGATGGCGCGTTTGGCTTAAAGGACTGGCAGACCCATGTTTACCGGCATCATCACCGCTTTGGGCACGATCAGTGCGATCACGCCACTCGGCACGTCAGCAGATTCGGGCCTGCGCTTGGCGCTCAGAACCCCGCGCGGCTGGCTGGCCGATGTGGGTTTGGGTGATTCGATTGCCCTTAACGGCGCGTGCATGACCGTTGTGGCCAAAAGCGGCAGCAGCTTTCAGATCGACATCTCGCGCGAGAGCCTTTCCAAAACCACCGGGCTCGATGTGGTGGGCAATGAAGTCAATCTCGAAAAGGCCTTGCGCTTGAACGACCGCCTAGGGGGCCATTTGGTCAGTGGCCACGTGGACGGCACGGGCATCGTGCAAAAGTTTGCCCAAGTCGGCGAGTCGTGGCAATTGGTCGTCCGTGCGCCTAGGGCGCTGGGCAAGTATCTCGCCTACAAGGGGTCGATTACCGTCAATGGTGTGTCGCTCACGGTGAACCACGTGCGCGATCTGCGTGCGGGTTGCGAATTTTCAATCAACCTGATTCCGCATACCGTGCAAGTGACCGCGCTGAAGCATTTGGCGGCAGGCGCGCCGGTGAATTTAGAAATTGACACTGTCGCACGGTATGTGGAGCGGATGCTGAGCTCCGCGACATCCCGCTAGCCAACTCGCAAATTCGGACTCACCCTCTCATGCTCGCCCCCCAATCCTGCATGTCAGCCAAGCCACCCCACACGCCAACCGCTACCGCTTCCAGCCCGTGGTTGCACTGGGCAATTGCGCAGATCGAGGCGGATTTCCAGCGTTCGGCTGATACGCACCTGATTGTGCTGCCGCTCAAGCGTTACGCCGCAGCCGGGATCGATTTTTACTTTAAAGATGAGTCCACCCACCCTACCGGCAGCCTGAAGCACCGGCTGGCGCGCTCGCTGTTTCTCTACGCACTGTGCAACGGTTGGCTGCGTGAGGGCATGACAGTGGTAGAGGCATCAAGCGGCTCCACTGCGGTGAGCGAAGCCTACTTCGCCCGCTTGCTGGGCCTGCCGTTTGTGGCGGTCATGCCGCGCAGCACGTCGCCAGAAAAGGTCACGCAGATCGCTTTTTACGGGGCGCGCTGCCATTTTGTCGAAAAAGCGGCCGAGGTCTACTCTGAAGCGCAGGCGGTCGCGCTTGCCGCCGGTGGCCACTACATGGACCAATTCACCTATGCCGAGCGCGCTACTGACTGGCGCGGCAACAACAACATTGCCGACAGCATGTTTACGCAAATGGCGCACGAGCGCCACCCTGTGCCGCGTTGGATTGTGGTGGGGGCGGGCACTGGCGGCACAAGTGCCACGATTGGCCGCTATTTGCGCTATCACCGCCATGCCACGCAACTTTGTGTGGCCGACCCGGCAGGTTCGGTGTTTGCGCGCTACCACGCCAGCGGTGATGCCGCGCTCACCTCCACCGGGTCGCGCATCGAAGGGATTGGTCGACCGCGCGTGGAGCCCAGCTTTATCCCGACTTTGGTTGATCGTATGATCGAAGTGAGTGATCTGGAGTCGGTGGCCGCGATGCGCGCGCTTTCCGCGCTGCTCGGGCGCAAAGTAGGGCCGTCAACCGGTACCAACTTTTGGGCGATGACCCAGCTTGCCGACGAAATGCTGGCGCACGGCGAGCCGGGCGCAATCTTGTCGTTAATTTGCGATGCCGGGGAGCGCTATTTGCCCACTTACCACGACCCGGCGTGGGTGTCAGCTCGATTCGGCGACTGCGGCCCCGCAGCAGCCCGGCTGTCCGATTCGCGCTGAACCGTCAGTAGGCACAATCCAGCGCCAGGCAGGGGTTGCGAAACAAAAATTGAAGCATTTTTCGTGCCTCAAAGCATGATTCATGCCCCGAAATCCGCGCAACTCGCTGCCGAAAGTTAAGATGTTTGGGTGAAACAAAGCCTTTCCCTCAAGCTCGGCCAGCATCTGGCGCTGACACCGCAACTACAACAGTCGATTAAGCTGTTGCAACTTTCCACGCTCGAAATGAACGCCGAGCTGGAGCAGTTTCTGGTCGATAACCCACTGCTGGAGCGCGACGACAGCGTGCCCGCCGGGTTCGCGATGCCCCTCAATAACTTGCCGGAGAGCCGCGACCAGAGCGCTTCTTCAAGCATTGCGGAGAGTGCGTCGGAGGTCAAAAATGACCCCGGCAGCCAGATCACCGAGCGAACCGGCGAAGACGCTTGGAGCACCGAAGACACGCGTTTTTCAGATGAACTGCCGATTCGCGGCAAGGGCGATACTGGCGACGCAGATGGCGACGACGGCGGGATGGAGCGCTTTGGCGAACCCGCCACCGAAACGCTGCGCGAGCATTTGCTGCGGCAATTGGCGCAGTTGCGACTGTCGGTGCGGGACCGCGGTTTGGTGGCTTATCTGATCGAATCGATCGACGAAGAGGGCTACCTGCGCGAAAGTGACGAGGAGTTGCTGGAGATTCTGCCCACCGAGCTGGCGATCGAATTGGACGACCTGGCGATGGCGCGTGGCTACCTGCGCATGTTTGAGCCGGCCGGGGTGGGCGCGCGCGACATTGGCGACTGCGTTGACCAGCAATTGGCGCTTTTGGGCAAAACAAGCAAGCGAGCGCCGCCCGGCCTGGAGCTGGCGCGCACCCTGGCGCGAGACGATTTGGCCGCGCTCGCAGCGCGCGATCAAGGGGCGCTCAAGCGCAAATATCGCTGCACCGACGCACAGCTGCGTGAGGCCGTGGCGCTGATCCGCAGCACCCACCCCAAGCCTGGGGCCGCCTTTGGGCACGACCAAACCCGCTATGTGGTGGCCGACGTGATTGTCAAAAAAGTGCGCGGCACCTGGACGGTCCGCTTAAACCAAGAAGCGCTGCCGCGCATTCGCGTTAACCGCCTCTACGCCGACGCAGTGCGGCGGGCCCGCAACACGGCCGATGCCAGCGGCTTGCAGGGGCAATTGCAGGAAGCGCGTTGGTTAATCAAGAATATTCAGCAGCGCTTTGACACGATCGAGCGGGTCTCGCAGGCGATTGTGGAGCGCCAGCGGCACTTTTTCGACCACGGTGAAGTCGCGATGCGCCCCCTGGTGCTACGCGAGATTGCCGACACCCTGGGGTTGCACGAATCGACCATTTCGCGCGTCACTACCCAGAAGTACATGCTCACGCCGAGTGGCCTGTACGAGCTCAAATACTTCTTCGGCAGCCATGTCGCCACAGATTCTGGCGGGGCTGCCTCTTCCACCGCGATCCGCGCGCTGATTAAGCAGATTGTCGGTGGTGAAGATGCGCGCGCGCCGCTTTCCGATTCAACCATTGCGGAACTCTTGGGAAAGCAAGGTATCGTAGTGGCAAGGCGCACAATTGCAAAATACCGCGAATCGCTTAAGATTGATTCAGTCTCGCAACGCCGCCGTGTTTGAGTGGTGTCTGCACCACCCCGACCCCCGATCCCCGACCCCCGATCCCCGACACCATCAAATAGTTTTTGACCGCGCCGTGAACTCAAGGCGAATCCGTCGCCCTACCGTCACAGCGCAAACCCTGGAGGCAAAGCCCATGAATCTCACCGTCAGCGGCCATCACATTACTGTGACCCCTTCGATACATGACTATGTCGTCAATAAACTAGCTAAGGTCAATCGGCATTTTGACCACGTGATTGATGTCAACGTAATACTCTCGGTCGAAAAACTGGCGCAGCGCGCCGAGGTCAATGTGCATGTGCGCGGCAAAGACATTTTTGTCGAAACCGCTGAGCCAGACATGTATGCCGCCATCGACAGCCTGGCCGACAAGCTGGACCGGCAAATTCTGAAATACAAAGACCGCAACGTGGCCCCGACCCACAGCAACAACAAGCGGCAACTGCTGAACTGACTATTCACAACCTGTAAGCGGACCTCAAGCCAGAGCAGGGGAGCGGATGGCAGTCGAACTATAATGCGGGGCTTCGCTCTTGAGCCCTGGCAATTTCGCCTCCGCCCCCTCCTTCGCTCTGACCCCCACCGCCACCGCCCTCGCCGTCGTCACGACCTCCCGGGTTTTTGCTCATGCAGATCGTGGCCTGACCCCAGGGCAACCCTTCCAGCGCATCCGTCCGGATACTCTTCCTCAGTGAATCCACTTGCCCGGCTGCTGCCGCCGACTCACGTCGCCATCAACGTTGATCTGACCAGTAAAAAGCGTGTTTTTGAACATGCTGGCCTGGTCTTTGAAAACCACCAGGGAATTGCCCGCGCAAAGGTGTTTGACAGCCTGTTTGCGCGCGAGCGCTTGGGCTCGACCGGCTTGGGCAAGGGCGTGGCGGTGCCGCACGGGCGGATCGCCGGTTTGGCGGCTCCGGCCACCGCGCTGCTGCGGCTAGCTGATGGGGTGGCCTTTGATGCGCCAGACGGCGACCCGGTGCGACTCTTTTGCTTTCTGCTGGTGCCGGAAAAATCGAGTTCCGACATTCACCTGCAAATTTATGCCACAGTGGCTGAAATGTTCAGCGATGACGATTTCCGCGAGCGGATTTTTTCTGAACCGAGTGCCGAAGGCGTGCATCGCGAGTTGACTGCCTGGCAGTCGTCGATGGATTGATGCCAGTTGGCGCCGGCTCAGCTCGCGTGGCGGTGTACTAAGGCTAACCGATGAATGCCCCGACGATTCCTTCGCTCACATTAGGTGAGCTGATTCGCGATTGTGCCGACGACTTAGGGTCTTCGTGGTTGATCGGTGAGGCGGACGCGGCGCGGATTCAAATCGGCGGGCCCGTTGCTGCCATGGCAGACGGCAAGCATCACGCCGCTGCCGAATTTGTCGGCCATCTCAATTTGGTTCATCCTTCCCGCTTGCAGATAGCTGGGCGCGAAGAGGCTGCCTATCTGGCCAAACTCCCGGTCAATCGGCGTTCGCACTACATTGCCGAGCTGATGCACGGCAGCCCGCCCGCCGTAATTCTGGGCGATTCAACGCCACCTGACCCGTTACTGGAGGCGCAGTGCAGCCAAAACGGCGTGGCGCTCTTGACCTCGCCAAAACCGGCAGCCGAGATTATCGATATTTTGCGCATTTACCTGGCGCGCGCCTTGGCGGAGCGCACCTCGCTGCACGGCGTGTTTATGGACGTGCTGGGCATGGGTGTACTCATCACCGGTGATTCGGGGGTAGGCAAAAGTGAACTCGGCTTGGAGCTCATCAGCCGCGGGCATGGCCTGGTGGCAGATGACGTGGTGGACGTATCTCATACCGGCCCGAAAACGCTCGAAGGCCGCTGCCCGGCGATGCTCAAAAACCTACTCGAAGTGCGCGGTTTGGGCCTGCTCGACATTCGTGCGATTTTTGGCGAAACCGCTGTGCGCCCGAAAATGAACTTGAAGCTGATCGTTCACCTAGCCAAGCCCAATATCACCGAAGCACCGGAATACGAACGCCTGCCGCTCAATGCCGTCACCCAAATGGTGCTTGGCGTTACGGTGAGCAAGGTGGTCATTCCGGTGGCAGCAGGGCGCAACTTGGCGGTGTTGCTGGAAGCGGCGGTACGCAATACCATCCTGAAATTGCGCGGGTTTGATCCGATGGCGGAATTTGCTGCGCGCCAAGCGCTGGCAATGCGCGACGGGGAGTAGGTTCGGTTTGAGCGGTTCGAGTGTTGTTTAAAATTCAATCATTCTTTCCACAAAACGAGACGCGAATAACATGACAAAACTTTTGTTGCTGATTGCGCTGGCATTGAACCTCGGTGCGAGCCCGGTATTCGCGCAAGAAAAAGCGCCCAACCACCGTCCAAACAAGATGCGCGAATGCAACCACGAAGCGGGTGACCGGAAAAGCGATGTGCGCAGGGCGTTTATGAAAACCTGCCTGTCGGAAAAAAAGGCCCGCGCGCACGAAAAAAGGAAGGCATGTACCGTGGACGCGGCTGGTAAAAGTGGCGCGGCGCGTAGGGCCTTCATGGAAGTCTGCATGGGCAAGTAGGTTTTTCCGCACACTATTGATCGTTACATAAATAGTGACAAAAACACGCCTCTGGCGAGGCTGTCATGTTTCTAGGAATGCTCAATAGTCGAAGCGCAGGGCTAGGCGAGGCATCAGCAGCCGACTTCAATGTACCTGCCGGTAGATCCGCTCTGCCAATTCATGGCTGATACCTTCCACCCCAGCCAGATCATCCACCGATGCATTGCGCACGCCTTGCAAGCCGCCAAAGCGCTGCAACAGGCGCTGCCGCCGCTTAGCGCCAATCCCATCAATTTCTTCCAAGCTTGAGGTCACGCGCGCCTTGTCGCGCTTGGCGCGCTGCCCGGTGATCGCGAAGCGATGCGCTTCGTCGCGAATTGTTTGAATCAGATGCAGGGCGGGGCTGTCCTTGGGCAGATTAATCGCCTCGCGCCCATCGGTGAACACCAATGTTTCCAGCCCGGGCCGGCGTTCCTCCCCCTTGGCTACGCCCACCAGCAGCACATCGGGCAGTGCGACCTCGGCAATCACCTGGCGGGCGATTTCTAGCTGGCCTTTACCGCCGTCGATCAAAATCAATTCAGGCTTGGTGACCGGCTCACCGGCGGCGATGGCGGCGGCCATTTTTTCGTAGCGCCGGGTGAGCACTTGGCGCATCGCCGCGTAGTCGTCGCCTGCCGTGATGTCATTGATGTTGTAGCGGCGATATTCACCATTTTGCATTTTGTGATGGTGGTAGACCACACACGAGGCCTGCGTGGCTTCACCCGCCGTGTGGCTGATGTCGAAGCATTCCACCCGCAATGTCTCAAAGCCGTGCTCCGGCTCTTCCAGCGCCAACAGTTCCGCCAAAAGCCGTGTGCGCGCTTGCGCAGTGCCGCGCTCAGCCAAGGCGCGATCGAGCGCGAGTTCGGCATTCTTTTCCGCCATATCAAGCCACATGCGCCGAGGCGCTTGCGGAAAGCGCACGATGGTAATCCTGCGCCCGGCATCAGCGCTCAGGGCTGCGGCGAGCGCCTCGGGCTCCTCGATGTCTTGATTGATGATGAGCGTCGCTGGAATCGCCATGCCCACGTAGTGCTGCACGATAAACGCGGCCATCACTTCAGTGGGGGCCGCCGCGCCACCGGCAACATTGGTGATTTCGTCATGTTGCGGAAAGAAAGTTTTGTCACCCAAATGCCGCCCGCCGCGCACCATCGCCAAATTCACGCAGGCGCGGCCTTGCTTCACCAGCGCGGCGATGATGTCGGCATCGCCATCATTATGATCACCCGTGCTGTCCACCGTTTGCTGCTGCAACACGCGCGAAAGCGCGCCAATTTGGTCGCGGATCACTGCGGCCTCTTCAAAGCGCAACGCCGCAGCGGCGCGTTGCATGCGGCCTTGCAGGCTTGCGAGTGCTTCATTGGGCCGTCCGCGCAAAAACAAGGCCGCCGAGTTCACATCCACCGCATAGTCCTCAGCCGAGATATTGCCGATACAAGGTGCCGTGCAGCGGTGGATTTGATGCAGCAAACAGGGCCGCGAACGATTGGCAAACACCGTGTCGTCGCAGCTGCGCAACTGAAATACCTTTTGCAAAATTTGAATGCTCTCGCGCACCGCCCATGCCGATGGGAATGGGCCGAAATACTGATGCCGCTTTTCAATCGTGCCGCGATAAAAGCGCATTTGCGGGTAGTCGCGCCCGGTGAGCATGAGGTAGGGGTAGCTCTTGTCGTCACGAAACAGGATGTTGTATTTCGGCTTGAGCTCTTTGATGAGATTGTTTTCGAGCAGCAGCGCTTCGGCTTCTGAGCGCGTGACCGTTGTTTCGACGCGTACCACCTGCGCCACCATATGAGCGATGCGTGGCGAGTTCAAGGTCTTCTGGAAGTAGGAACTGACGCGCTTTTTGAGGTCGCGCGCCTTGCCGACGTAGAGCACTGCGCCGTCTGCCGCGATGTGGCGATACACCCCCGGCAGCGCAGGCAGCTCGCGCAGCAGGGCTTTCGGGTCGAAGGGTTCTGGTGCAGTGCCTGTCATCGTGGAAAGATACCTGAAGAAGAGCTTCCAGAGCGGCTCTTCATGCCGTTGCGGATTTCAAATCCCGGATGAACGTGGTCACCGCGCCCGGGTGAAGCGCAGTGAAGAGAACAGCCGCGCTCAGGAAAACCAGCTCTCCTGCCGCAAGCCCTTGAATGGCGTGAAATCCGCTTGGTTGCGCGTAACCAGTGTCAGTCCGTTGCAGGCGGCAGTCGCGGCAATCTGGGCATCCCGCCAAGGGCGCGTCAGGCCCCGGCGTTGCAACTTGGCATTCTCCTGCGCGGCCCACAACGCGGCGGCTGTGTCGAACGCCAAAACGGGCATGGCACCAGCAGACTCGAACCAGTCCGTGTAGATTTGCAACAACCCAGTACGCCGTGCGCCCGCCGGCATCAGGTGCGCACCCCAATTGAGCTCCATCACCACCACGCTGCACGTCGCGCAGGCATCCCGCTCGCGATCAATGCGTGCCAGCACGTTGGCGTGCGGCACAGGTTTCAGCAATTCACTCAATACGTTGCTGTCGAGAAGGTAGCGCGGCGCCGCCATGGTGCTTCAGGCAGCAGGCATCACCGGCATCTCCCGGCTGCGCCAGCTATCGACAAGCTCATCACTCAGGTTCAGATCATCAATGAGCGCTTTGTGCTCGCGCCGCCAAGTATGTGCTGCATCCAGCCAGTGCGGCGCCGCCGCTTGCGCCTCGTGCGCAGCCCGGAAGGACTCATATGATTGCAGTACTGCCACGGGTTTGCCCCGGCGCGTCAGCACTACCGGCGAGTCCTGCACGAGATGGACCAACTTGGGCAAATGATTTTTGGCGCTGGCGATGCTGTGCGAGGCGACGTGGGCTGACATGGCTATTTAACTCGCTGAAATGGCTATGCACGATTGTAGGCCCATTGATGGCACGTCGCACGCAAATGGCGCGGTGAACATCGAAGTCGCCGAAAGACTGTGGGACGGGCCTCAAACTTTACGACGCAGGAGAACCTTATTGGGGGCGGCTCTTCGTTAGGTGATATTTGAAGAGGCAGTACTGGCAAGGGTCTTCGAGGGTGGATGCATGGAGAGTGGAGATGTGCAGCGATATCGACAGTCTGCTAGTCGAAAATTAAATTGTCGCAGGCCCGTTTAATCCCGTGGTCGTTTGAAAGCGATTGGAAAATTTACTCATCGCTGACCCAAGTTGGCCGGTGAAGTTAGCTTCAAACTTTACGATGCGGGAGAATCTTATTGGGGCGGCTCTTCGTGAGGTAATATTTGAAGAGGCAGTACTGGTAAGAGTCTTCGTGGGTAGATGCATTGAGAGTGAATGCGGCCGCTGATGTTGACAGGCGGCTAGCTGGAGTCGAAAATTAAATCGTCGCTGGCCCGTTTAATCCACGGGGAACCGATTGATCTGGAAATACCTGAGCTATTGCCGTCGGCCTGTTGGACGAGATACCCCGGCCGCATTAAGCAAATCTCAGGAGGGCATCTCTTGGAACTGATTTTCATCCTAAGGTTCGTTGAGGTTCGGCGGATTGAATCGAAGGCTTCCACGCAGCTTCGGGCGGTGTGCCTTACAGCCGCTTCGCACATCAAGACGTATGTCGCCATTCCGACAAGAAAAATGGGTCAATTCGTTTTCGTTTTCATCGTTTCAATATACCTCGCGGCGTGTGGGCCATCGAGTTCGATTTCATTCGAAACTGCCGCAGCAGCGACAGAAACCCAGTTGCGCGAAAAATTTGGTACCTCAACATCGTTGAACGAGGTCAGCACCGGCATGAAAAATCTAGGGTACTCATGCACCATAGATACCGCTGTCAGTCCATTGATCTCGCCGGAGAATTCCATGTTCGCTTGTTATGGTCAAACAAAGCAAATTCACTCTGGTTCAAAAACACTAGTATTTTTGGAAGTAAACAGGAAAGAGATTGTTGTGCAAATCTGGCGGGCGCAGCAGTCGCGTGTCTCATCGGAAAAATAGGGAGAAAGCGCATGGCACGCATTGAATTTAGGTCTTCCCCGGGGAATCAAAGGGGTCAGGGTTAAATAAAATTACCAACACCATCAAAAGCAGCTCCTGACAAGCCTCTCCAGACACTGCCCTTGAAGAGCCAATCCCAAAGCACCTCTTCAGCTGGTATGTTATGAAGAGCCAATCCCAGAGCACCTCTTCAGCCACGTCGCGCCGCAGTTCAAACGCTGGCAGCCGCTCCCCTGCCACGAATGTGAAGTGCGCCCCGCTGCGCAGCGCGAAAGGTCAATCAAAGAAGCCGAGGCAGAATTGATTTTCCATTCCCCTCCACTCGATTGCAAGCAGCCCCAAGCCCCACACCACCTGCGCAGCCGATCTCCCTATCCGGCGTAAACTGACCACCTCGCTGCCAACCGACTACCGCTCCCGCCATGGTCACCCCCGCTCCTGTTCCCGTTCCCACTCCCCGACCGCGCACCCGCCGCTTCGTTGACCCCAAGGC
>JANLTH010000134.1:0-31242 GCA_031362865.1 Burkholderiales bacterium
ATCGCCTATGGCGCGCGTGCGATCACGGCAGGTGGCCTGCGCTCACTGCCCAAATTGAATTTCCCGGGCGGCGTATTGGTGGGCGACGACGCGGGTTTTTTGAACGCCTCGCGCATCAAAGGTAGCCATGCGGCGATCAAGAGCGGCATGATGGCCGCTGCCGCCTGCGCCGCTGCGCTGCAAGCCGGTCGCAGCCACGACGATTTGAGCGACTACACCGTTGCCTTCCAGAAGAGCTGGCTCTTCACCGAGTTGAACAAATCGCGCAACTTCAAGCAATGGATGAGCAAGGGCTTGTATGTTGGCACCATCATGGTGGGGCTGGAGCAAAAAGTGCTGGGCGGCAATGTGCCTTGGACCCTCAAGCACCAGCATGCTGACCACGAATGTCTGCGCCCCGCCTCTGAGTTCGAGCCAATTCAATATCCCAAGCCCGATGGAAAAGTGTCGTTCGACAAACTCTCATCCGTCTTCATCTCCAACACCAACCACGAAGAGAACCAGCCGATTCACCTCACACTAAAAGATGCATCGATTCCGGTGAGTGTGAATCTAGCCAAGTACGCCGGCCCCGAAGCGCGCTACTGCCCAGCGGGCGTGTACGAATTTGTGAAGAACGACGACAACACCGACCGCTTGCAAATCAACGCGCAAAACTGCGTGCATTGCAAAACCTGCGACATCAAAGACCCGCAACAAAACATCGTGTGGGTTGTGCCGCAGGGCGGTGAAGGGCCGAATTATCCGAATATGTAGCCAGGGGAATGCCTGAAGAAGCGCCACTGGCGGCGTTCTTCAAGCATCGTGCAGCGAGTCTGCATTTACCTCACGGCGGCCTACCTCACCAAGTCTTGCCCGCTTTGGTGGGAATTCGCGGGTATGACAGCGTGCGGCGCTGCGTTTCAATGCACAAACCCGATCGGCCGGTCATGCCGAATCTCTGGCTTGATGCCGTGCTCCTGCTCCAGTTGCGCCAGAAACTCCACCGGCTCCAGCGCCTCACCGAGCAGCACAACCTGGCGCTTGACGGTCGCGAAATCACCGGGCGCCAGCAGGCGCAGGCGCTTCAAACGTGACTTCATCTCGTCGGTGAGCTTGGTCGCATCGGCTTCGAGCGCCTCATTGACAAACATTCGCTCGCGCTGCTCGTCTTTGAGCGGCAAAAATTTGATTTTGAACGAAAAACGCCGCAGCGCCGCCTCGTCGATCCGGTCCATCAAGTTGGTGGTGCAGACGAATACGCCGTTGAAGCGCTCCATGCCTTGCAGCATTTCGTTGACTTCCGATACTTCGTAGTTGCGCACCGCCATCTGCCGATTTTGCAGAAAGCTGTCGGCCTCATCGAGCAGCAGCACGGCTTTTTCGGCATCGGCTTCGGCAAACATTTTGGCCATGTTCTGTTCAGTTTCACCCACCCATTTGCTGACCAGATCAGAGGCACGCTTGATCATCAGCGGGCGCTCCATCGCCTTGGCAATGTGCTCGGCCAAAGCGGTTTTGCCGGAGCCGGGCAGGCCATAAAAGCATAAGGTACCGCGCTGCCGCGCCTTCAAGGCATCAACCATTTTTTCGACCGGGAAACGCGACTCGATATTGAGCAGCGACAAATCGTAGGTGGTCACAATCGGGCGTGAATTGGCTTCGACCGCGCTCACGCCCATCGCCTTGTCGGCGTGGTCAAGCTGGGTGAGGATGAGTTTTTCGTGCGCGCCCTCAGGCACTGTTTCGCCAACCGTCAGGCGGCAAAAGCGCGCCGCCGCCTGCACCTGGGCAGGCGTAAGTGTTTTGCGCGCCGTGAGTGATTCCAAAAAAGCTTCACTCACTGGCAGGCCTTCGAGCACTTTGCGAATGATGCCGCCGCGCACGTCTTTTGGCGGGTTTTTGAATTCGAGATGAAACTGAAATCGGCGCAGGTAAGCCGGGTCAATCTGCTTGATCGCGTTGGTGATCCAGATCGTCGGTACCGGGTTTTTTTCCAGCGTCTGATTCACCCAAGCTTTGCCCGACACTGACCCTGAGGGCGAAGGCCGCTCGCGCATGCCAAAAGCTGCGCCGTCGTCGAACGCGACTGGCGGAAACACGTCTTCCACCTCATCAAACAGCAAGGCGGTTTGGGTGCGCCCGCGCAAAAACGCTTGCGAGACTTGCAGCGAGCGATAACGGTCGCGGCCCGAGAGGCTGGAGCCTTCTTTGTCCACACAATCAACTTCGTAGAGCTCGCACGCCGCTTCTTTCGCGATCAACTTGGCAAATTCGGTTTTGCCCGTGCCAGGCGCGCCGTAAAGCAGCACGTTCACACCTTCTTCACGACGCAAGGCGGCCGCTTTGAGCAGCGCGATCAGGTTGGTCGCATGCTCTTCCACATGCGCGACATCGGCCAGCGTGAGCTTGGGTGCGTCGGCCGGTTTGGTGAAGGTCGCCATCATTTCGGCTTCGTCGCGATACTCGGCGAGCAGCACGGGCAAGAGCTTGTCAGAGCCGCGCATCAAATCGCCCATGTCGGTAATCGAGTTTTCTGACAGCGGCGTGTCGATCAAGCCCAATGTTTCCATGCGCCCGCCCTGCTTCAAGGCCATCGCCACTTGCTGCTCGGTGCCGCCCACCAATTCGCCAAATAGGCGATAGGCTTCGCGGCTGGTTTGCGATTTGCAGTCAACCGTAACGGAGCGCAGGTCGCGCTTGTATTTGCACAGGCTGGAGTAGAGCAACACACCACGCTCCGCCGAGTCGAGGGTCAAGGCACGAGCGAGCGTACCCAAGTTGTCTACTAGCGTGATGCGTCGGCCTTTAAGCAAGGTGCCGACCGTGTCGAGCGTGGCGTTCATCATCGCCATGACTTCTTTGCTGTTTTGCTTTAAGTATTCGTCGAGGTAGTAGAAAAAAGTGGTCTCGTCGCACACGCCGTTCCATTGGCCAAAGCGCTTGAGGAAGTCTTCAATCTTGAGCTCGCCTGCGCCCTGCCAGACTTTGGAGTCAGCACAGCGGCGCACCATAAAGCGCTGCAAGTCGCGCGCGATTTCGGCTGGCCACACCAAGTGCTGGCCCGCCACGTTCATCACGTCAGACAAATTGGAGCGCAAATTAAATTTCGGCCCCATCGCCACCACCAAGCGCAGCGCAAACTGGGAGCACAAGAGGTCAACCGGGTGCGATTTTTCCAGGCCAGGCGGGATCAGCCAGTCTTTGCGCAGGGCGCTGGCGCGGGCAGCTTTGTGTGGCGTGCGGCCACTGTCTTTGATTTCCAGCGGCGCTGCACCCTCTTGACGAACCAGCTTCTCAGTCATTGCCAGACCTTTCTGAATGAAGAAATGCCACGCACAAATTCCGCTTCTCGCATGCCATAACGTCGTGCGTGCGATTTGGTGGACAGGGTGTGAAAAAATCAGCGGCAGAAATTACCGACCGTCATCAAGGCATTTATGAAAATCAATCGCCGCACTTGGCTCAAAGGTTTGAGCGCAATTCCTGCCATTCCGGCGCTCGCGACAAACCCGTCGCAAGCGCAACCCAAGCTCGGTGTCTTGGGTTTCAAAGCGATTGCAGCTTCAGATGCCGACGCGGTGCGCGTGCCTGAAGGCTATGTGGCGCAACTGCTCTACGCCTGGGGCGACGCGACTGGTATTGCGCCTAAGCCCCCTGAAAAGCCACGCCCCGCGCCGCTCTTCAAGCAAGATGGCTCGGGAAGCGCTGCTGACGCGCTTCTTCAGGCAGGTATGCATCACGATGGCATGCATTATTTTCCCTTTGGTGGGGCGGAAGGCTCGTCTACGCATGGTTTGCTGGCGATCAATCACGAGTACACCGATGAGGCTCTGTTGCATCAAGCCGGTGCGCCCTACGATGCGCAAGCGGTGGCCAAATCGCAGAATGCACATGGCCTCTCGGTGATCGAAGTCAAGCTTGCGGGCAATACCTGGCAGGTGGTGCGCCCCTCACGCTATGCACGCCGGGTAACGGCTGCTACGCCGATGCGGGTGGCCGGGCCACTGGCCGGGCACGCTGCCATGAAAACGGCTGAAGACCCAAGCGGGACGCGCGTCTTGGGCACGGTGAACAATTGCGCCAATGGCTATACCCCGTGGGGCACTTACCTCACTTGCGAAGAAAATTGGTACGCCAATTTTGGCACCGACAATGCCGCTTTCAAGCCCGATGCAATG
Source organism: Burkholderiales bacterium (assembly GCA_031362865.1). Classification (GTDB taxonomy): domain Bacteria; phylum Pseudomonadota; class Gammaproteobacteria; order Burkholderiales; family JAEUOS01; genus JANLTH01. Next base: position 4,161 of record JANLTH010000134.1, read on the forward strand.
CAGGCGCGCTACAGCGTCAGACCTAAGGCGAGCTTCGCATGGCACAAGCTTGAGGCGCGTTTTGATGTGGCGCGCGAGCCCAACGAACCCCATCGCTTCGGCTGGGTGGTGGAAGTGGATCCGTTTGATGCTAATTCCACCCCGGTCAAACGGACCGCGCTGGGCCGCTTTATTCACGAAGGCGCAGCGCTCTCGCTGATGCCAGACGGCGCACTCGCCTATTACATGGGCGACGATGCGGTGTTTGAGTACGTTTACAAGTTCGTCGCGCGCGACAAATTTGACAAGGCCAATCCGGCCAGCGGGCGCAATCTGCTCGATCACGGCACGCTCTTCGCGGCGAAGTACGCAGGCGATGGCTGGAGTGGCGGCACGGGCGAGTGGCTGGAGTTGAGCCACGGCAAAAATGGCTTGACCGCCGCCACCGGCTTTGCTTCACAAGCCGAAGTGCTGTTGTACGCCCGCCACGCCGCTGAAATCGCCGGGGCGACCAAGATGGACCGCCCCGAATGGTGTGCCGTGCAACCGGGTACGCGCAACATTTGCGTGGCGCTCACCAACAACTCGGCACGCGGGCGCGAAGGCTTCCCGCGAGGCGAAGGCCCGAACGCAGCCAATCCGCGCAACGAAAACGTTTTCGGTCACGTGATCCAGATGCGCGAACGCAATGCGGATGTGGCGGCGACCAGCTTTTCGTGGGAGTTTGTGGCCTTGGGCGGCGACCCGAACCTACCGAATGAACAGCGCCGCAGCCGCTTCAAGCCGGGTCAGAAAGGCGACCCGTTCGGCGCACCCGATGGCCTGCATTTCGACGCGCGCGGCGTGCTGTGGGTGCAAACCGATCTGTCACCACGCGGCCTAAACCAAGGCGAGTACGCCGGGCTTGGCAACAATCAAATGCTCGCGGTTGACCCAGTGACCGGCGAGTTCAGGCGCTTTTTAACCGGGCCGCGCGGCGCTGAAATCACGGGCTGCAATATCACCCCGGACGGCACGACCATGTTTGTCAACATTCAGCATCCCGGCGAGGGCCAGACATCAGGTTGGCCAGATGGGCCGGGACTGAAACCGCGCTCAGCGACGGTGGCGATTCGCCGCCAGGATGGCGGGTTGATTGGGAGCTGATTGGGAACTGATTGGTCAGCCTAGTTCGCGGCTCACTACGCGACAGAGTCGGCAGTTGCATTAGGCGGTGACGGCATCCGCCGTCCGGCGGCGCTGCGCCCATGGTCGCCGCGCCGCAGGCTGCGAATTTTTGCCGCACCCTTGGCGAGCACAACGACGGGCTGGGTGGGCACTTTGCCACGTCTTGGAGTGCTAGGTTGGGCTGACGATTCCGGCACGGCGACGAGCAAGGCATCCCCAGCTTCCAATCCAAGCGGCGTGTCTGGCAGCGAGTGAGGTGTCGCGTCGGGCGTGCGCAGCACCAGGTAGGCATCCGTTTCACCGGCAGCCGAGTGAACCTCCATCCCAGCTTTGCGGGCAATATGCTGCATCGCGCTGTTTTCCACCAAATAGTGGAGTCTGAGCTTGGTGACGTAACGAATTCTGGCGCGTTCGGTAGTTCGAGAAAAAAGCGCGCTGCCCACGCCTAGCCCGCGCGCGACCGCAAGCACCGACAAGCCGATTTCCGCCTCCCCTGGAGCGAGTCCGTTTTGCGCGGCAGAAGCATTGCCATAGGCTGCATGCGCCAAGCCAAACAGGCGCAAGACACCGCGGTCCATGCCATAGATACCGAATACATCGTCGGTTTCAAAGGCCAGCGCACGCACGTAGTGCTCGATCAGCTCATCCGAGACCGGGTTGCCGAAACGCAAGCGCCGGTCGGCCGCGTCCAGATCGAGCAAGTGCGCCAGAACCGCAGCGCGGTCCATCGCGCCAAGGGCTTGCACACTGCGCACGTTGGCGCGGCCTGGTGCCGACAGTATTTCAGTTTGGGTGGGTTGCACGAGTTTTCAGTGGGTGACGACGAACGCAGCTCAAATCGGTAGCGACAGCCTAACCTGTTTGAGCCGAGTGCGCGGCGCAGGTTCCGTGGTTAGAGTACCCAGACTATTGGCGATCCCGGTCTTGCTACGCCACCGGTGCGAGCCACGAGGGACCGCTACAGCCCGCTATCCCTAAGACAGATGCCGATCAAGCGCATTCCCACGCGCAATCGCATGCAAAGCGGCCAGTGCCTCCGCGTGCGCGGGTTCCACTTGCAGCAGCAACGGGCGCACCGCTGCCCCGTCGTCTTTTTTTGCTGCCACCTCGATTTGTCGGCAGACGGCCGCCAGGCGCGCGGCACCCAAGCTGGCACTGGAGCCTTTGAAGGCGTGCGCGATTGCGCTCACGCCACGCCAATCTTGCGCATCGGACTTCGCTTGCAAGTCGGCAATCCGTTGCGGCCCCTGCTTGGCGAACAAGATCAAAAATCCGTCGAAAACACCAGTGCCGCTGCCATTACCGTCGCCAATTGCGCTGCCGGCAGCCCCTTGATCCAGGTCAATCAGCTCCTGTACCTGCTCCATATCCAGGATCGGCACGTGCATAGCCCGCAATTTCAAGGGCAGCGTCGCGTCTGCCTCGACAGTGACGTTTTCAGTTGGCGGATCGTACTGGTGCAATGGGCGCGTAGACTCGTCGGCATCGCGATAGCTTGGCCCATCTTCATGCGGATCTTTGCCCCCGACCATGATCTGTAGTGAACGCGCGGCGACGGCACGTTCGAGCGCGGCCACGAATCCGCTGTATTGCACAGGCTTCGACACATAGTCATTCATCCCGGCCTGCAAGCACAGCTCTCGATCGCCTGCAAGCGCATTGGCGGTCACCGCGACAATCCATGGCCGGTCAGGCGCGGGAACGCTGGCGATAATGCGGCGGGTCGCGGCGATGCCGTCCATGACGGGCATCTGCACGTCCATGAGCACCAAATCGACCCGGTTGCGCTGGACATGCTCGAGCGCCAGCGCGCCGTTTTCAACCACGACCGGCTTAACCCCCAGGCGCTCCAGCATTTTGACCACGATCAGCTGATTGACATCGTTGTCTTCGGCCACCAATATTTGCCACGTTGCGAGGCGCTGACGCAGCAGCTCTTGCCCGCCCACCCGGTAGTGTGAAGGCGTGCTGTACGGGGTCAATGTGGCATCGGGTTCAGCGGGCGCTTGTTGGGGCTGCCCCGAGGTGATGCTGAAGTCATTCGCTTCCAGGCTTAAGTCCACGGTCGAACCATCGTCATCGAGCGCCCCCAGCAGCGCCACGAGTAGCTGGCGGGAACGCACGGGCCGCACCAGAAAGCTGGCAACGCTGCCAAACCGCAGAGCGTGGCGGCGCTCAAACTCGCTGCGCGGCACATCGGCTACCAGTAGCAGCGGCAGGTCGGCACGCCGGAAAAATTCAGCCGCCGCAGCCGTTTCGCCGGGTTCATCGCGCGCCTGGGCTAGCACGATCACGAGCACACACTCAGGATCAAGATCGGTGGGCGCTTCGTTTTGTGCCGACCAAAATCGGCTGCGCACCACGACTTCCGTCTGCCAGGCGCGCAACGTACCGATCAGCGCTTCGCGCGCGGCACCGGCGGGGCCGATGACCAAAACACGTTGCCCACGCACCTTGGGCACACGATTCTCAAACCAGCTGTCCTCGCCCGCCGCGCGCGTGAGCACCGTAAAAAAGAACCGTGATCCAACGCCCGGCTCGCTGGCCACGCCGATCTGCCCGCCCATCAGTTGCACGATACGGCGACTGATCGCCAACCCCAAGCCAGTGCCACCATAGCGCCGCGTGGTGGTGGCATCAGCCTGGGTGAAGGGCTCGAACAGCTTGTCAATTTGCGCCGGGTCGATGCCGATACCCGTGTCCTGCACTTCGAACTCAATCGAAAATTCGGAGTCGGCAGCATCAAGCACACGCTTGTAAACACGCACACAAACTGCGCCCTCTTGAGTGAACTTGACAGCATTGCCCACCAGATTGAGCAGCACCTGACGCAGGCGCGTGACATCGCCCAAAATCATCGCAGGCACCTCGGGCGCAATCACGCAGGTCAGCTCAAGATGCCGCTCCCGGGCGCGCTCGGCCACCAAGTCAAAAGCATCCTCGATGACACTGGCGACCGAGATCGGCCGCTCTTCGAGCACCATCCGGCCGGACTCGATTTTGGAGAAGTCGAGAATGTCGTTAATCAGTGCCAACAGCGTTTCGCCAGAAAGACGAATGGTTTCGAGATAGTCGCGCTGCTCACGCGAAAGTCGGGTTTCTCTAAGCAGGCCCGTCATGCCGATCACTCCATTCAACGGGGTGCGGATTTCGTGGCTCAAGGTTGCCAAAAAAGTGGATTTGGCCTGCGCGGCATCTAGCGCCCGCACGTTGGCTTCTTGCAATTCGAGTTCCTGCTCTTTGCGGGCGGAAATGTCGATAATCGCACCGGTGAAGCGCAGCGCCACACCGGCTGGGCTTTTGCTGACGCGCCCGCTGATGCTGCACCACAGATAGCTCTCATCGGCTTTGCGCAAGCGGGCATCGGCGTTGAATGGCACGCCGAGTCGAAAGTGGAGGTCGCGCGCCGAGCCAACCCGGTCCCGGTCGTCAGGGTGCAACAGCTCCATCGGGCCGTTCATGCCAGAAAAGTACCCGCTCGGCTTATTGTCTTGATAACCCAGCATGGTGAGCATTTCGCGCGACACAAAACCCTGGCCCGCCTCGGTGAGATCGCGCTCCCAAACGGCTGCACCCACCGACTCCACCACGCGCGCGAGCAGCTCGCGCTGCCGCGCCAGTTGCGTCTCTGCTTCTCTGCGTGCTGAGACATCGATACCGGAGCCGATAAAACGCAAGGGTTTGCCGGTTTCATCGCGAATGACTTGGCCGCGCGAGTAGAGCCAGAAGTAGGTGCTGTCCTTGCGGCGCGAACGAAACTCGATTTCGAACGGCAGATTTTTTTCAAACAGGTTTTGCAGCGCTTCCAGAAGACGCGCCTTGTCCTCAGGGTGCGTGCGCCCCGCATTGCGCGCCAGGTTTGCCATCGGCTCGTCAACGCTGTAGCCGTGAATCTTGCGGTAGATCGGCGAGTATTCAATCGCGTCGGTCAGCAGATCCCAGTCAATCGTACCCACTTGTGATGATTCGACCACCGCCGCGAGGCGCTCGCGCTCGCGCACCATCGCCTGTGCAGCCCGATGGGTCTCGGTCATATCGGTCAATGTGCCCACGATGATCGTACCGGTTCCGGACTCATCGCGGATTGCGGCTTTGCTGACCATCACTTCGCGTTTGGTGCCGGTGACATCAAGCACCTTGGTTTCAAACCGCAGCACTAAATCGGGGTCTGCCAGAAGCCGTGCGTCTTCTTCCGCATAGCGGCTGCTCAATGACAGATCATGGGTCTGGTCGTTGGTCTTGCCAATCCAGTCTTCGCGTTTTCGGCCGGTCAGGCGCTCCCAGGCCCGGTTGAATCCGAGGTAGCGGCCCTGCGCATCTTTCATGAAAATCGGATTGGGATTGAGCTCAAACAAATGTTGGTTCAAGCGCGCCTGGCCCGCCAGTTGCTCGGTAATACCGCGCGCGGCATCAGCCGCATGGCGGCGCGCCTGCGACCACAACCAGAGCAGCGCAAAGGCCAGCACCCCGGTGAGTAAACCGAACGCAATTACCCACCAATGACGGCCTGACTCGAGGTCTTGGATAAGCTCGGGGCGCGCGGCGACCTCAAAGGTAAAACCACGCCCGAGGAGAGAAACCGTGACCGCCTTGACCAGCGGCGCGCCACTGCCAGCACCTGAAGCCGTATCGGTCGGGCTGACGGTGGAAGCGCGCGTGTTGCCGCGAATCAGCGACACGTCGATCTCACGCGCGTCATTCGCCAGGGCGCGCCGCGCCAGGTCTTCAAGCGAGATGAGCAGATAGATGCTTGCCTGCGGCGTAGATGGGGCCTGGCCACTTGCGGAACGCTGCAACGAGACCGGTTGGTTCAGCGGCAATATGTAGGCAGCGCAATCGGCGCAGCCCGCGCTGTCGATCCGCGCGGAGACGACCGGGGAGCGGCGGCGCGTCGCGTCATTGAGCGCCGAGTTGAATTCGGCTGCCGCAAGAAACCCCTTGCCATCAGGCGGTGCACCCTGCACCACGGGTACATAGAGGCTGCTGGCCGGAGAACCAGCGATATCGCTGCTCGCCCGCACGACCAACCCTGCGGCAATTGCGCCGCTACTCGCAAATTCCGGACCCATCTTTTCGAGGTAGGCGGTCAGCGCTGCAGAAGGGGCCGGTAGTACAGGGCTTGACAGGAGGGACGCATATTGCACCGCCTGCGCGGCACCCGCACCCAAAATCTCAATCTCGCGTGCCAGCGAGGCCAAATCACGCACCTTGCGCGCCACCAGCGACTCGAAGGTCTGTTGGCGCACTTGCGCATCACGATGATGCACCCACCAGGCCACGGCTACAAAAAGCAACCAGAGAATAATCATTGAGGCCCAAGGGAGTCGCGCATCAATCCCGACAGCACCGGGAGCAACCCTGAGCGGAGCGATAGTGGACTCGACCGACGCTGGATTGGACTGGCTCATGCGCGCCCGCAATTCCGCGTCACGGAGACGTTAGTTGGAGGTCGGCGGCCCGCTGAATATCAATAATTGGCACTGTGTCCAAACCGTCGTGGTAACACGACACTGCGAGCTGCGGCCAAGTCAAACCTGGTGTGGGAACAGAATCGGGGAGCGGTACGAAATCTTCGTCCTCCACGGCCACGCTGAGTGGCACGCCGAGTACGCGAATGCCAATATAGTCGAGCGGCATGCCCGCCTGCGCCTGGTAGGCCGCAATCAGTACGTAGGGTGCGTCCGAGCCGCGCCGATTTTCAGGGGCCGCGGCAACACCGGTTGACCCGCGCGAGAAATCAAATACCGGAATCGGCACGCCAGCCCAATCAACCAGCTCGGCACACCAAGGTGGCGCGAAGGGCACTGTTTGCACCTGAGGTGCTTCAAGCAACTCCGCCAACTCGTACACGGCAATCGCCAATGCCACGTCGGCACTCACCCTAAGTTTGAGGGCGCGGCTGCTTTGGGGGGATGATCCGTCTTTGGTGTCCATGGTTTTGATTACGTGCGCCGCCTCGCCTATCAAGCGAAAAGCCCCAAGTGGGTGCCGACCAAATTTGCATCGAGTACAAAAGCCTGCGCAGCAGCAGCGGCGTGGACCGGATTGCGCCGCACGCCCAACCCAAGCACCGGTGATCCCGGCGTGCGCATCGGAGCTGGTAGCGGCCGCATCAACAGAGAATCGGGCCGCTCAACCGCCACCGCGTCGCACATAATGCCGAAGCGCACTGGCAGCGCGCCGGATGCCAAAACGTCGGCATTACCGCCCGCCCGCACCGTCACAAAAAACTTGCGCGTCGCAGGCGTGATGTCAAGTGGCTCAAATGCCGCGCTCAGTGCCAGCACACCAATCTCGTCCGAGTCGCGCGGGGTGTACAGGGCAATCGGCGGCAACTCGGCTGCCTCGGATTCGACCGCACCATCCGCCGTGTAAGTCGCGCTCGGGTCAGTCAGCACAACCGTGCTCGCGATCTCACCCATGCTGCGCTGATCGAGCAAAAATTCAACGCCATCGATTGAAAATGCCAGCCACGCGATGACCTCGCCAAATAGCGCAACCCCAGTCGGGCCCGCCGGGCCAGCCATGTGACCAGGGTCGCGGATGCCAGTAGCAATCATGCAAACTCCACGTCGACTTGCCGCAAGCTGTGATCGGCGACCGCTCCGCGGCTGCCCGCTGCCAAACCTGGCCCAGCGTTGTGCTGCCCTTGACTTTGCCGTAGCGCGACGGCCCGCTCGACGTGCGTGACCAGATCGCCGTCGGTATACGGCTTGGTGAGATAGACATCCACGCCAGCCGCTTGCGCCATCTGGCGGTGCTTGTCCATCGACCGTGAAGTAATCATGATGATGGGCAACTGATGGCCGTCGGCGCGTGCACGCACATGCTGCACCAACTCGATCCCGTTCATGTTGGGCATTTCCAAGTCGGTCAACAGCACGTCGGGCAAGCCGCCTTGCATCGCACGTACTGCCTCCATGCCATCGCCAGCGGTGATGACTTCAAACGAAAAGTCGCGCAGCAGCCCAGAGAGCGATTTGCGCACCGAGACTGAATCATCGACCACCAAGACACGCGCCTTATGTTGCAGCTCTTCGGTGCGCCGACGCAAGGCCCCGCTCTGCGCCCGCTCAGTCGGCGCACGTAACCATTCAGCAACATCAAGCAGCGGCGCGATCACCCCATTGCCAAGGATGGCGCAACCAGCGATACCCGGCACATCTTTGAGATACCGCCCCATGTTTTTAATAATGAGGTCGCGGCTGTCGATCACCCGGTCAACCATCAGGGCGACGAGCTCAGTCGAGCCGTCAGTGGGTGCGACCAACAGGGCCACTTTAGTGGCGAGGAGTTTCTCGTCTACCGGCTGCGCCCCGTCACTCTGGCCCAGCAATTGAGTCAGCATGCGGACCCGCGCAACCCGGCGACCGCTGCGCAGGGTCCAGTCGTTTCCGACCCGGGCGAACTCCCCAAGGCCGGGTGAGAGCGCTTGCTCAAGATTGTGTGACGGCACACCGAAAGTCTGCCCGCCAACTTCGACCAGCAGGGTATGTTGCGACACTAGCGAGGCTTGAAAGCGCAACTGGATCTCACAGCCTTGGCCACTGACCGAGCGGATGTCTACCGAACCTTTGAGTGCCTGAAGTCGCGAGGCGACCACGTCCATGCCAACGCCACGCCCAGAAATTTCGCTGACCGCGTCTTTAGTCGAAAAGCCTGGCTGCAAGGTGAGGCGAGCCAATTCCAATTCGGAGGGCCGGGCATCGACCTGCAACAGGCCGCGCTCAATGCCTTTGCTGTGCAGCCGCGAATAGTCCAAACCGCGACCATCATCGCGCACGTGCACGACCACCGCGTTGCCCTGGCGCGAGACTTCCATGTGCACCATGCCAACTGGCTGTTTGCCGAGCGCCGCCCGCTCGCTGGGTGTCTCGATGCCATGATCGATCGCATTACGCAGGATGTGCAGCAAGGGGTCGGCCAAACCGGCGAGGATGTCTCCGTCCACCAGAATTTCGCCCCCGGTGATAAGCAACTCTGCCTCTTTGCCAAGACTTTGGCAGGTCTGGCGCACGTTGCGCATCAGCCTTGGAGTCAGCGTCGAGACGGGCGTCATACGGGTTGACATCACAAGGAACTGCATGTCCTTGTTCATGCGGCTTTGGCGTACAACCTCGTTATTGAGTACCGCCAAATCGTCTTCGATACCCAAGCCCAACTCACGCGCATCGGCAGTCACTTCGACCAAGGCACGCGTGGCACTGTGCAATTCGTTGTAGCGGTCCAGCTCCAGCGGATCAAGGGCATCGCCATCGGCGCTTGCTTTGGTGAAAGAGAGGCCACGGATCATGACCAATTTTTCAAGTTCAAAAATGCGCTGCTGTACCGCCAAATTATGTTGGAGCAAAGCTTTGGAGCGCTGACCAGACTCTTTCAGCCGAGTTTCCAACTGGCCAATCTTGATCGTCATCTCTGAAACCAGGCGGAACAGGTCGTCCACCGTGCGCACTGGCACGCGCAGCGCCGCACCTTCGTCGGGGCCAGCGGCGGGAGCACTTGGGGCGGCGGCAGGGCGAGGTCTGGTGCGCCGTTGCATACGGGGCGGGGCCTCGTCCAATGCGGCAGGTGGAACGTCCGCCCGTGCCACCCAGTCACCAGCCAAAGCGCTCGACGCGGGGGCCGCAACCGTTTGCTCCGGCACGAAAACCGAAGCAGCGGGTGCGTGCGTGGGTGGGGGTTGCTCTTCAACTTCGGTCAACTCACCGGTGCGGATTTTCTCTTTCCATGCGACCACTGCTTGCAACACGCCATAAGCCTGCCCGGGCACCTCTTCCGTTCCCAAAAGCGCGTACACCATTTGCTCAAGCGTTGCGGCGGAGTCCATCAACACCTCGCACAAAGGACGCGGCGGTGTCACCGGATTGGTCTCAAGAAACTCCAGAATGTCTTCCGTATGGTGCGCTAGGCTCGCAATCCCTTTAATCCCGACGATGCTGGCCGAGCCTTTAAAGGAGTGTGCCAGCCGCTTGGCTTCGCGAATTTCTTCCAGGCTCGCCGTTTGCCGCGCCAGCTTGCCAACCAGAGCCGATAACTCACCGGCCCGATCCGGCGCTTCAGACATAAACGCCTCGTAGACATCACGGTCCATGTCGTCCGGAAACGCGAGCGAGACATCCTCCGGTGAAATCTGCACCGGGACATCCGCAGCATTGACTTCAGCGGCAAACTCCTCGGGCATTTCCAATGGCGTGCTGAGCGCCTCCATCAGTTGGAGGCTCGCCTCTTCCGACAGAGAATTTGGCGATTCAGGCGCTGCCAGATACTGGCAGAGTGTCATCGCCGGCTCAAATTCTGCGGGTGCATCGAGATAGGCCGTCAGCAAGGGAGGCCAGCTCTTCAGGTAAGCGGTGAGGATCGCGCGTTGCACCAAATCGTGCGATGCGAGCGATGCAGCCACTCCTTGAAGGTGCTCGCAAAACTGCGCGACCCCTGCCAAACCGATCATTTCAGAGGTGTCTTTCAGCCGAGACACTTGCCCGCCGTAGGCCTCGACCGCTTCTGCGGCCGAATGCTCGCTCATATCGGCCGCCTCCGATATGGTGACGAGCCACGCCGCAAGATCCGCCTCAACGAGGTTGATCTCAGCTTTTAGTGCAGAGAGGAATTCGGAAAATTCCATGCAGTCGCAGAGTCAGAGTGAGCGGTTTAGCGAATTGGGGGACTAGCGGATCAACGAAGCTGGACGAAGGCGCGCACAAACGCTCGCACGAAATCCGCTGATTAACCCGTCGACGCAGGCAACTTGAACACTGAGACCGACTCCACCAGCCTTTGCGCAGCGGTCACCAAACTGCCGGTTACCTGATTCTGTGCGGCAATCTGATCGGCCGTCTGCTCAGTTGAACGGCCAATTTCGTCGGCACCGGCCCGCAAATCATTGGTCAGCCTCACTTGATCCTGCATCGAGGCGGCGATCTGCTGCACCATACCCACCAGCTTGGCAGTCGTTTCTTGAGTTTCTCGCATCTGTACACCAGAGCGTTGCGCCAGATCGGAGCCTTGCACCACCTGGTCAATCGTTTTGTTCACCGTGATGATGGTGTCATTGGGCTCGACCTGAATGTTCTGCACCAAGTTAGCGATCTGCTGGGTCGCGTTCCGGCTATTTTCTGCCAGACGTTGCACCTCTTCGGCCACCACTGCAAAGCCGCGACCTGCATCTCCGGCAACCGCCGCCTGCATCGACGCGTTCAGAGACAGCACGTGGGTACGCTCAGAAATCGTGTTGATCAGGCCCACGATCTGGCTAATTTCCTGAGAACGCTCGCCTAGGCGCTTAATGCGCTTTTCGACCTCAGAAATGGTATCGCGAATTGCGCTCATGCCCTTCACCGTGCCATCCACTGCCGTTTGCGCCGACTGGGTCGACTGCATAGCGGTTGCGGCAACTTGGTTTGAACTGGCTGCCAACGCCGAAACCTGATTCATCGCCTCCGTTGAGTATTGAATACTGGCCATCATGCGCGCCACACTCTCGCGTTCGTTAGTTGCGGTCACACTCACGGCATCGGCCTGGGCTTTCACGCGGCCGGATGCATGCTCCACCAGAGCTGCAATCGTCGTCACGTCTTTCAACACCCGGCCAGTTTCACCGGTCAGTTGATTGATGGAGTCGGCCACCGTGCCGATAATGTCTTCAGTGACTGGCGCCTTCACGGTCAGGTCGCGTTCTGAAATTTGCGCAACCGCCTGGAGCAACTCAATCACGGAGTTGTTCAAACTCTCGTTTTCACGCTCGGCTTTAGCCAGCGCGGCGAGCCGGTCGTCGAGCAAGTTGTCCATTGCGCCGCCCAAGGTTTCGAGCTCGTCACCCGATTTGATTTGCGCGCGCGCCGAGAGGTCACCGCCAGAAATCAGGCGCACCGTGTCTTGCAGTTTGTTGATCGGCTTCATGAAGTTCTTCACGAATACGAAAGTCAGAAAGCCCGCCAGCGCCAGCAGCACCACAATCAGCCCAGCGGCCAACGCCAGAATCTGGTTGCGCAGCGCATCGACCGAGGCAAACACCTCGGGGGCATCTTGCTCGGCTAAGAGCGCCATTGTCAGTCCCTGAAATTTGACGGAAGTATAAGCACCCACGACATCTTCGTTACGATAGTCTCTGTAGGTTTTGATACCCGAATTGCCCGCGAGCGCCTCACGCACGCCTTCGGTATCGATCTTGAGCAAACCCACCACCGAATTCTTTTTCTGCACCGTCGCTTGCTGTTCGGCGGTCAACGTGGCCTTGTTTTCTTCGAGGAACTTACTCGGGTTCTCGATTAAAAAACGAGAATCAGAGCGCAGCAGGCGGTCCGTTCCAACCAAATAGGTTTCGCCGGTGTTACCCAGGCCGATCTCCTTCCAGCGCTTTTTCGAGGTCATCACCGCAGTGATTTGGTCCAACGGTGCCTGAATCGCCATCACGCCGATCTGACGATCACCGTCAAACACGGGCACTGCGATAAAGGAGGCAAAGTCGTTGTAGGAAGCGAGATAAATCGCGAAATCGGACATCGCAATGTCGTCTCTATTTTTTGCTTTTGCCACTTTGGCAACCACCTCAGCCAAACCGGTCTTGGCGGCGATCCCGGTGTCGAGTTTGCTGGAAAAGTCCAACTCCTTGAACACGGTGTAGATCACGCGGTTGGTGTCGGTTTCGATCAAAAAGATGTCGTAGTAGCCGAACTTCTTTTGAGCCGCCTCTAAGCTTGGGTGGTACTGCGCATGGAGCTTTGAGTAGGCCGACGCATCGCTTGCGGCCATCAGCTGCTCTTTTTTGCCCAAGGGGTTGCTGTTGGCAGTGATGTAATGGTGCTGCATCGCCAGTGACACCGGATCAAGGCCGTTGACCAGCGCCGCCATGTCTGCGCTTTTTCCGGCATTGCGCTTATTGAATTCTTGGGCGAAGTCTTTGGTGTAGAAATCGGTCAGGCCAGACTTGTACTTGCCCAAATTGGCCTCACCGCCGGTTTCTGCGAGCATCGCGCTGTGGGTTGTCTTGAAACCTTTAAGCGCATCAATCACCGTAGTTGAACGAGCCATCGCCTGCATGCCTTGCGTCAAACCGGTCAGATAGTCCTCAATCTGCGATTTCTTTTCTTCTCGCACCGAGGTCAGCTTTGACTGCACCTCAGCCGTGAGCGAATCGCGGGCACTGGAGTAAGCGCCCCGGCCAATGAAAGTCGATGTCAGCGCAATCGAGATCAACGCGAGTGCGCCGGCACCCAACAACAGCTTTTTTTGAATATTCATGTGTCTTCCTCTTGAGAATCAGTGCAGCATGCGCGGCATCATGTCGTCAAAAAACCGCGCGTGGTCAAAATCCATCCAAAAACCGATTTGCGCCTGCACCGCACCCAGCTTGAGCGCAGCATCGGCTGCACTTGTAGCGGGGGCGTAGACCGCACGCACGTAATTGCCCAGTGCAGGCGGCAAAACCGCACTTTCCAGTTGATCAGCAGCGGTGAGCCGCTTGCGTTCCGGCATGCCATCGATCAGCACCGCCGCGCGCGCATCGGCATGCCCCAAGATCAGCAGCATATTGCCGCGCTGCGCCTGCTCGATACCGAGCATAGCGGCAAAATCAAACACGGGAACAATGTTGCCATGCAGGTTAATTAACCCCTTGACCCAATCCGCGGTTCCGGGAAGGGGAAAAATTGGCAGCATCTCAGAAAGTTCGCTGGCGGTGTCGTAGCCAGTCAAAAACCCCAGATTGCCAACGCGATAACCCTGCTTTTGGACAACTCCTGCAAAGTCTAGTTTGGCAACCTGCGCCGCCGTCGCACCTGCCGCCGCACCTGCTAACGCGGTGCCACCAAGTGCGGGCTTGCCCAAGCCGCCAATCTCGGGGGCAACTAAGGCAGTGCTGGAAAACGCTGCGATGCCCGTGCCAGTTGCGTGCTGCGAACCGACCGCGTGCTGCGCCTGAGGCAGCACAAAAGGCCGATTCAACGCAACCGACGGCCACACTAAACCAAGAGCCGCAGGCCGAGCCCGAAGCGGCACGGAAGCTGCCGTCAGAGTCAGTTCGGCGGGCGTTGCTGTGCTGGGCTCGGTGGCGGGCATAGAGTTGCCTACCGAAAACGTGGTAATCGCGCGCAAACTGCTGGAGCCGGGCACGCCTGACATGGAAGCTGCGAAAAGGAATCCAGCTCAGAATGCCTGTAGCTGCTCGTTAATCTGCGCGGCCGTATAGGGCTTGGTGATGTAGCCTGCGCCGCCCTGCATTTGCGCCCAAACCCGGTCGGCTTTTTGGTTTTTGCTGGTCACAAAGACGACCGGAATCGCTTTTGACTCCGCATCTTTTTTAATTTCTCTGGTAGCCGCAAAACCGTCCATACCGGCCATGTTGATGTCCATCAAAATCAAATCGGGCTTTTCCGATTTAGCCTTGGCCACGGCCTCTTGGCCGGATACGGCTTTGACGACAAATACGTTGGCCGCAGCAAGAATTTTCTCGAGATTGACCATGTCGGCGGCTGAATCTTCAACACAGAGAACTTTTTTGACAGTCATGATGGGTTACCTCAAAGCAAATGGGACGAGTCGGACGGGCACAAAACACCACATCCGGAGTACGGGAATTTTCAGGAATTCGGCAAGAACTTGGCGATGACTCCGAGCAATTTCTCAGTATCGACCGGCTTGGTCAAATAAGCATCGCACCCTGCCATCGCGCCGCGAATCTTGTCAAACGGCGAACTTTTCGAGGTCAGCATCACTACGGCCGTTTTTTTGATCGATTTTTTACTCTTGATCAGCTTGCACACCTGATATCCGTCAATCCCCGGCATCACCACATCGAGGAAAACGCAGGCGTACTGCTTCTGACCGGTCATGCCGATAGCTTGCTCGCCCGACTCCGCGTAGTCGGCCTCGAAAGAGAATGGCGACAACTGGGTGCGCATGAATTCACGCACTGTGACGTTGTCGTCAACCACCAGCACATGATCGACCACCAACGCGACCAAGGCGACCGCCGCGGGGGGCTGACTTGCGGCTGGCCGGGGAGGCAGGACCGGCGCGGTGCTTGCGGGGGCAAAGACGGGCGCAGCCGGACGCGGCGCGATTGCCTCCAACTGCTCGGTGATGACGCGACGATCTTTGAGATCAGGCTTTAACGAAATCGAGGGCGCTTCGGGCAGGCTAAATCCGCCGTTCATCGCCGGGGCGATTTTGGCCATCACTGGGGTTTGAGCCGCAAGCAGTGGGGTCGGCTGAGTCGGGATTACCGTCGAAGGTAGAGGTTGACTCACCCGCCCCTGAGCCGCGTCAATCGTCGCTTTCGGGATTGGTACAGTGGCCATGTTGGCGCGTGCCGACGGGGAGTTGGACACCGCCAGATCGAAGGCTTTGAACAAGCGCGTCCATTGAATCGGGCGCGCCAGTACTGGTGAGCCTGTACCGTGATCCCAATCGCCAATCAGAATCGACGGCGTGCCACTGGCTTGCTTGGCTTCCTTGAGCAGTTGCACCGCTGCCGGGTCGCTGGCATCAACCAACAGGAGGTCAGGCGTACCACCTTGTGCGGCATTGTGCTGCAAAAATTTTGGCGTGCGCCGGGCAGAGAGGCCAAAGATACTACCCAAGACGATGCGTTCGGTCTGGTTAAAACCGTGAACCGCTACCGTGAAGGCAGTTTTGGACTCAGATGACATGGACATCGTCTTGCTCAAAAATCCAGGGAAAATGGAGTGGTCGCTTCGCCGTTAATAATGCCAAGCACGCTGTTGATAATTTCGTCGGCGTTTTGCACCCGGTCAGAGGTCTTTTTCGCCATCATTTTATTAATCAAGCCTTGGTATTGCATCAGGTTGTCTGGCAGTTGCGGAATCGGCGCGTTGACATGCTGATACAACAACGCTTGCGGGTTGTCGCCACGGTAGGGCTTCTTGCCGGCCAGCATTTCAAAAAACATCACACCCAAGCTATAGATGTCGCTCCGCTGATCGACCTGCAGACCCAGCGCCTGCTCAGGCGAAAGGTAGTAGGGGGTACCAAATACTTCACCGTGCTTGGTGCGTTGCATGCTGGTATTGAGCTGCTTGGCAATCCCAAAGTCGGCCAATGCCAGCGTGCCGTCAGCCCGGATCATCACGTTGTCCGGCTTCATGTCGCGATGCACGATGCCACGGGCGTGGATCGCGCCCAATGCGCCCGCAACCTGGAGGATTACCGCCAGACACAGGTCAGGAGCCATACCCGCTTCAATCGTGGTGCGTAAATCGCCGCCGGTAAAGTACTCCATCGCAATGTAGGCGTGCTCCTCCGAAAAACCTTGACTGTAAATGCGCGCCACATTCGGGTGGTCGATTTGCGAAACCAGCGCAAACTCCTGGATGAAGCGTTGCAGGATGTCGTCGTCTTCATCTCCCACGATGCGCAAAATCTTCAGCACATGTTCAGCACCGGTGCTCTCTTGCGTGGCCAGGAACACCACCGACATGCCACCCTCCCCCAGCTTTTTGATCAGGCGGTAGCCTTCGATATTGATCGCCGCGTCGCCACGCGCCTTCGGGGCCATGTCTCGCAGGACCGGCATGGCCCGGCTCTTTTCAAGCAACGCGGCCTTGCGCGCCGCTGAAGTGACTGCAGCGTTGGCAGCCACCGCTTGGGCAATCATGTCGTAAAACTGCTGCTCGGTGGGCGATGCCTTGGTTTTGGGAGCCAGACCGATCACCTCGGCAATGTCCACCGGCTCACTGCGACCCTTGACCACCATTTGCCCGGAACGGCGGGTGCGAAAGCGGGTACCTGCAAGGTTCACCGATTCGCGGCCTGCCACCACGCTCCACGCGAGTTCCTTGGTTTTGCTTTCAAGGCGCGAAGCGATGTTGACGGTGTCGCCGATGATAGTAGTTTCCGAGGCTTTTTCGGTGCCCATCTTGCACACCATCACCTCGCCGGTTTGTACGCCAACACCAATCGCGAATTCCGGCAGATTTCGCCCTGGATAACGATCCATGATCCAGCGTTTGAAGCGGTGCGCGGCCAGCACCATGAGCAGTGCGGCCTTGAGTGCACGCTCGGCATGGTCGTTGCTGCCTTCGGGGCTATCGAACATGGCGATCACGCCGTCACCGACAAACTTCACAATCCAGCCGTTTTGGTCGAGGATAGGCTCGCAGGCTTTGCCAAAATAAGCATTGAGCAGCTCGACCGTCTCAGCCGAGGAAAGCAACTCTGCGTAGGTGGTGAAATTGCGAATGTCTGAGAACAGCACGGTGCCGCGCACGGTACGTTTGGCGACATTACTGGCGGTTTTTACCCGCGCTTCGTCGTCTTGCACGGCTCGCATCAACTGCGTCACCGACGAGCTCGGGGTTTTGGTGGAGACCGGCGGGCGCGACGGTTGCGGCTCGATCGCACGAGCCGCAATCTGCTGCGTGGTTGGTGAATGCGCCATCTGCGCTTGCGTAGCACCGGTACGGGGTGGGGTGGTGTAAGTGACACCCACACGCGGCATTGGCGGAGTAGCGGCAGTTGGCGGACGCACCGCGGATGCGACAGCGGCCGGGGGCGCAGCTGTAGCCGCGTTACTGCCTGAAAGGGTGGACATGCGCTGGGAATCACGCACCCCTTGCAGACGTTTTAGTCTGCCGGAAATCGCCGAGAGCAGATCGTTGCGGCGCACCGGCTTGTTCAAAAAATCGTCCGCGCCCAGATCCATGCCACGCCGAAAACTGTCGCGATCATCCACTGCGGTAAGAAAAATCAGCGGGATAGCCGCAGTCGATTCATTTTTTCGCACTGCCGACAAAAACTCGAAACCATCCATGTTGGGCATGGCAATGTCGGAGACGATCAGATCCGGCGGGTCGCGCAAGACGCTCTGCCAGCCCTGCGCGCCGTCCTCTGCGGTACGTACTTCGAAGTTTGCGCTCGCCAAATGCAGGCGGACGAGCTCGCGAATCGCGGGATCGTCTTCTACAACCAGAATATTGGCGGACAAGTTCATGCGTGCAAGCAGAGCGGCAGTCGCCTCAACAAGAAAACACTATTTCAACATCATCCCGCAGTCTAGCGTAGTGTGACACGGGGAACCTATGCATACTGAGGTGAAAACACCACATGGAAACATGATTTAACAAACCAGTGATCTCCCGCTTCAAGCTTTTCGCACTTCGCGCCCAGAGTAAACGAGCAAAAATGCGCCAGCGGCAAGCATCGGAATCGACAACCATTGCCCCATGCTCAAGTTGAATGAGAGTAATCCCAAAAAACTGTCCGGCTCGCGCGCAAACTCGACGGCAAACCGGCACAGCCCGTAGCCCACCAGGAAAACGCCCGCTACCGCACCGCGTCGCCGTGGTTGTGCCGCAAACCACCAGAGCAGCACAAACAAGGCCAAACCTTCGAGCGCAAATTGATACAGCTGAGAAGGATGGCGCGGCAGGCGATCCGGCGCTTGCGGGAAGATCGTTGCCCAGGGCGCGCCGACATCCGTGACCCTGCCCCACAATTCGCCATTAATGAAATTACCCAACCGCCCAAACGCCAGGCCCAAAGGTACCAAGGGCGCGATGAAATCAATCACATCAAGCCACGCCTTGCCATGCTTGCGCCCGACCCACCACATCGCCGCCAGCACGCCTAAAAACCCACCATGAAACGCCATGCCGCCCTGCCACACGGCGGGGATTTCGCTCAAGTGCGCAAGGTAGTAAGCGGGCTTGTAGAACAACACGTAGCCCAACCGGCCGCCAACGATGACCCCAACCACGCCGTAAAACAGAAGATCATCGACCAACTCGGCGGTCCAACCTGCACTGCGAACATGCGCTTGCGTGCGAATCCGGTAGCGCCCGAGGAGCAAAAAGCCTGCAAACGCACACAGATACATCAGGCCATACCAGCGAATCGCGAGCGGACCTAACGAAACAGCGACTGGATCAAAATTGGGGTGAACCCACATAGCAAGTGCAAAACAAAAAAAGATAATCGAATAAATGCGCGAAAAACTGAGGCGGCGCAGCCCGGCAGGCACGAGTCGAACGACCACAAAACGTTAAGATTCGTCCGTTTTCAGTCAACCTTCAATCAGTCTAACCTCCTATGTCATTCAATCGCCGCTCCCAGCTCATTACCCAGGGCATCGCCCGCTCCCCCAATCGCGCGATGCTGCGCGCTGTCGGCTTCAAAGACGGGGATTTTGACAAGCCCATCGTCGGAGTTGCCAACGGTCACTCGACCATGAACCCGTGCAATGCCGGGATTCAGCCGCTGGTTGATCGTGCGATTGCGACTCTCGAGGCCTGTGGTGCCAAGCCACAGATGTTCGGTGTGCCCACCGTCACCGACGGGATCGGCATGGGCACAGAATCGATGAAGTACAGCCTGGTGTCGCGCGAAGTGATCGCCGATGCCATCGAAACCTCGGTCAACGGCCAAAGCATGGACGGCGCGCTGGTGGTGGGCGGTTGCGACAAGAATATGCCGGGCGGCATGATGGCGATCGCGCGCATCAATATTCCGTCGATCTACGTCTACGCCGGGTCGATCAAGCCGGGCAAATGGAAGGGTAAAGATTTGACCGTGGTCAGCGTGTTTGAAGCCGTAGGGGCGCACATCGCAGGCACGATGTCGAAAGACGATCTGGAAGGCATTGAGCGCAACGCCTGCCCCTCGGTGGGCGCGTGCGGCGGTATGTTCACCGCCAACACGATGTCGTCGTCGTTTGAAGCGCTCGGCATGAGCTTGCTTGGCTCGTCGCAAATGGCATCGCCCGACGGCGAAAAAGCTGACTCGGCGGCCGAATCGGCCAAAGTCTTGGTCAACGCGATCAAGCTCAATCTGAAGCCACGCGACATCATCACACGTAAATCAATCGAAAATGCGGTCGCCCTGATTATGGCAACCGGCGGCTCAACCAACGCGGTGCTACATTTCCTGGCGATCGCCAGTGCCGCCGAAGTGCCGTGGACGCTGGACGATTTTGAGCGGATGCGCAAAAAAGTACCGGTGCTTTGCGACCTCAAACCGTCGGGCAAGTATGTCGCGGTGGATTTCCATCGCGCAGGCGGTGTGCCGCAAGTACTCAAGATGCTCCTGGACAACGGGCTGCTACACGGCGATTGCATGACGATTACCGGGCGCACCATGGCTGAAGAACTGGCCAACATTTCCGCCCAGCCGCGCGCCGACCAAGATGTGATTCGTCCTTTCAACCAACCGCTGTACGCACAAGGCCACTTGGCGATTTTGAAAGGCAACCTCGCCCCCAACGGCAGTGTGGCCAAAATCACCGGCCTCAAAAACCCGTCGATCACCGGCCCGGCACGGGTCTTCAATTCCGAGCCGGAGTGCATGGCCGCGATCATGGCGAACAAAATCGTGGCGGGCGATGTCGTGGTGATTCGCTATGAAGGCCCGCGCGGTGGCCCGGGCATGCAGGAAATGCTGGCCCCCACCTCGGCCCTGATTGGTCAAGGCTTGGGCGACTCGATTGGGTTGGTGACCGACGGACGCTTCTCGGGCGGCACCTGGGGCATGGTGGTGGGCCACGTAGCGCCTGAAGCCTACGAAGGCGGTCCGATTGGTTTGGTCGAAGAAGGCGATTCAATTTCGATCGATGCCCATAGCCAATCGATTACGCTCAATGTCGCAGACGAGGTGCTGGCCAAGCGCCGCGCCGCGTGGAAAAAACCCGCACCTCGCTACACCCGTGGCTTGCTCGCCAAATACGTGCGCTTGGTATCGTCAGCTGACAAAGGCGCAGTGACGGACCGCTTCGATGACTGAGCGCTGCCACGCCGTTTCCCGCAGGAGATGCCTGAAGACGCTTGCTGGTATTGCCTCTTCAAGCATCGCCACAGGCTATGCCGGCCCGCTGCTAGCCCGTACCCCGGACACCGATGTGCCTTTCGTCACCACACCTGACAACGTGGTGATCGAAATGCTCAAGCTGGCCCAAGTAACGAAAGACGACTACGTCATTGACTTGGGCAGCGGCGACGGGCGCATCGTGATTACCGCAGCCAAGCTCTTTGGCGCACGCGGATTCGGGGTGGAAATTGACCCGCGCCTGGTGGCAGAAAGCAATGCCAATGCCGCGAAAGCGGGAGTGGCGGATCGTGCGCGCTTCGTCGAGCAAGACTTGTTCAAGACCGATTTGAGCCAAGCCACAGTCATCACAATGTACCTGCTGCCCGATGTCAATCTCATGCTCAAGCCTGCCTTACAAAAACTCAAAAAAGGCACACGCGTCGTCTCGCACGATTGGGACATGGGCGACTGGCTGCCGGAGCGCGACATCACCGTCGCGGCCCCGTCAAAGTCGTTGGGGCTGAAAAAAGAAAGCCGGTTGATGCTCTGGACGATTAAGTAGATCGCCGAACTGGCATCGCGGCCGCCCACTCAGGGCGAACGCGAGCGAACCAAGCTGAGAGACTACTTTTTGGCCATGTTTTTGGAGTGGCGTTTCTTTTTCTCGAACTCCGCTTCTTCGTGGTCTTTTTTCTTGTCCAAGCCAAACATTGGCTCGATCACTTCCCACCAGAAGACGGAGAGCACAAACGGCACGGCAACCCACCACCAAGAAAGCTTCTCGAATGGCCCCAACTCGGCCAGCTTCAACCCGGCGAGAATGACCCCGATAATCAACATTGGCATAGCGGTGTTTCCCTTCGATGATGTTTAGCACTAAGCGCGAGCAACGTAGCTACGACTATCCTGCTCAGCTATTGTAGAGCGATTCAATGCAGCATACGCGATCAGCAGGATCGCATTCCAGTGAGTAGCGCGCGTCAACCGCTTGGTTCCGCAGCGCGTTAGTTTGCCGTTACCCTACAATCACGTTTTATCACTTTTCCACACGGAGTCTCACGCATGAAACCATTGTTTGCCTTTGCCGTAGCGACGCTGCTTTCGTCAATATTCAGCGCCGCCGCGTTTGCGAGCGAAGACCTTGCCAAGGCGAAAAACTGCCTCGCCTGCCACGCGGTGGACAAAAAAATGGTCGGCCCTTCGTACAAGGATATCGGCGTTTCGTACAAAACCGACACCGATGCCGTGGCGAAAATGAGCGTTCTCATTCTCAAGGGCACTCCGCAGAAAGATGGCAAGTTCCAAACCAAACACGGTCCGATCCCGATGATGGCCAATGCTGGCGTGTCAGAAGCTGATGCGAAAACTCTCGCGACCTGGATTCTTTCGCTCGGCAAGTAGTGAGCTGACCGCACTTCACCGCAACTTGTTGCACCTGAAGTTGCTGCACCGCACCAAAATACGGTAAAATTTCGCGCACCTTGTTTCGGGCTGTGAACTCTTCACGATTCTGCCCGCTGCGTTTCATTCGCGAAAAGCCGCATTTCCAATTCGGAATGCGCGCGCATTCTCGCCAGAGATGGTGCTTTTCGGGTACTGATGGCTCTCGATGCCCTGCGTCATGAGCAACGCAGCCTCAATCATTCGAGTGAATCGCCCGACGGGGCTGTAATCCCTTACTTTACTTTTCGAAAAGGTTTTCCAAATGAAGTCGTCCGTCCTGTTGTCCGCCCTCCTCGCCGCTGCTCTGGTTACCGCTTGCGGTCAAGAAGCTCCTAAAGCACCAGCTCCAGCCGCCCCAGTTGCTGCGCCTGCCGCTCCTGCTGCACCTGCCGCCACTCCGGCTGCTGCTGCTCCAGCCGCTGCTCCTGCTGCCGCACCTGCCGCTGACGCTCCTAAAGCTGATGCTCCTAAAGCCGAAGCAGCTGCTCCTGCCGCCGCCGCTCCTGCTGCTGCCGCTGCTCCAGCAGATGCCAAGAAAGATGACGCTGCTGACAAAGCCAAAGCCGCTGCAGGCGCTGCGGTCGACAAAGCCAAAGAAATGGGCAAAGACATGGCGAAAGAAGCCGTCAAAGCTGGCGTAGAAGTCGCGAAAGACGCTGTCAAGAAGTAAGCATTTCGTTCCAGCAGCAAGTAAAAACGCCGGTCGGGTTGCCCCGACCGGCGTTTTCCATTCTGCGTGTGCTGCATCTCCTACAGCGAACGCCAGTCGAAGCCTTGGTCTTGGTCCGCAATCCCGACCCACTCGGGCGCGCAATCGAGCGCACCCGCAAACGCATACTGTGCCAGCGCGGGAGTATTGTTCTGTCGGCTCAAATGAGCCGCGAGCAAATGCTGTAGCTTGCTGCAATCAAGCCGCTTGAGCAGCTCTGCCGATTGCGCGTTCGACAAGTGACCAAAACGCCCGCCCACGCGCCGCTTGAGCGATGCCGGGTATGGCCCGCCACCGAGCATGTCTTCGTCGTGATTGGCTTCAAGCACCAGTGCATCGCAGCCGGAGAGGGTTGACTCGATGTAGGCGGTGGTGCTGCCAACGTCGGTCAACACACCTAAGCGCACGTTGCCATCGCCAAACACAAATTGGGTCGGTTCGCGTGCATCGTGCGGCACCGGGTAGGGTGTGATTTCAAGATCGCCGATCACCAGTGGCGTATGGTTATCGATCAGGTGAAATTGCACGCTGTCGTCGGCATTGAGCACCGCAAATGGGGCCGCTGCAAATGCCGCTGAGTAGGTGCCGTAGGTGAGCCAGACCGGGATGCGGTGCTTTTTCGCCAGCTTCATCACGCCGCCGATATGATCGCCATGCTCGTGAGTAACAAATATGGCATCCAGATCACCGGCCTGCAAGTCGAGCCGGGCGAGCCGTTTTTCGGCCTCGCGGATACCGAAGCCACAGTCGAGCATCACGCGCGTCGTGGTTGCGCCGTCCGCAACTTCGACGATCAGCGAATTGCCCTCGCTACCCGAGCCAAGTGAGGCGAAACGCACTGCGCCGCAAGTCCCGCTGAGCCGCTACTTCAACTGCTCGTGCAGCAGGCCAAGAATCCGGTTCGCCGTTTGCTCATTCGCGCGCCCACCGCCCTCCCCCATCACCGCCACTTGGGTCGCAGCACCGCTCGCATCTTTGACCTGAATTTGATATTTCTCGGCCGGCTTGGCCTTGTTGCTGTTGAAGTCGAGCAGACGGCCCAAAAAGCCCTTGTCGCCGCGCTTTTGCTGCATCTCGCTTTCCGGGTCGGAGTAGCGCACAAAGTAAACGCCTTTGTTACGGTCCCGGTCTTCTACCGTGAAGCCGACCCGGTCCAGCGCCAGACCAACCCGTCGCCAGGCCCGGTCAAACGGATCGTCAATTTCCACATAGCCCAGCGCGCCACCCACCGCACCACGGACGATCTTGGCACGCTCGCTCACCTGCGGCTGCGCCACCAAGGTTCCAGCGCGCTGCTCTTCCACACCAAATCGCATCATCAGCCGGCGCAACAACTCGGCTTCAAGCTCGTGATCGGTGGGGCGCGGTTGCCACACGGTGGAATCTTTCTGTGCGCTCGAGTAGACCTCGATCATGCCGCGATGGCTGATGTAAATCTCGGTCTTGTCGCCGCTGACTTCAAGGCGGGTGCGGAATTTATCGCGCTCGCCAGTGGAATAGATGTTGTCGAGCAGGCCGCCAATCGTGGCGCGGATGAAATCTTGCGGAATCTTGGCGCGATTTTCGGCCCAGTCGGTTTCCATGACACCCGCTTCAGGAATTTCTAATTTGACGATGAAACCGCGATCCTGCCAAAACTCCTTGATGATCGGCCAGAGCACCTCGGCCTTGCCGTTCACCACCAGCCAACGCTGCGCACCGGCGCGCTCAATCGTCGCGTTTTGCACCGCTGGCAAGACATTTGCACCGTCCACCGTGCCGCGCGACTCACGCCCTGCCACGCTGTAGGCACTCGCTGTTACTGGCTTGCCGCGCCCGCCATCAGGAATTTGATAGCGGTCGTCACGGGCAAGCGAGGTCAAGTCAGGCGGAATCTCAAGCGGCGGCGCTTTGCCGGCGCTCTTGTAGTCGAGCTTTTCACCTTGCAGCAAATCGTTCAAGGAGCCCCAAGAACTACAACCCGACAGGCCAAGGCCAAGCGCCAAAACAAACACGGGCGAGAGACGTGAGACAGTGTTTTTCATGCCAAATCCTTCAAAACGATGCACCGCAGCGACGTGCCTTAAAAGCAGGCAGCTTCTTTGAGCGCCGCCTCGACCTCAGGTTCAAATCCAGCCGCCATTTTTGTCATCGGCAAGCGCAGCGCCCCGCCGATCCGCCCCATGCGCGCCAGCGCCCACTTAACCGGAATTGGATTGGCTTCAACAAACAGTTTTTGATGCAAAGCCAAAAGCTGCTGATTGATTGCCAGCGCTTCTGCGACCTTGCCACCAAACGCGGCGACAAACATTCGCGCCATCAGCTTGGGCGCAACATTGGCGGTGACCGAGATCGTGCCATGCCCGCCCATCAGCGTAAACGCCAATGCCGTGCCATCGCACCCGGAAAGCATCAAGAAATCGCCCTTGCCCGCGCGTTGCAAATCGCGCATCAAGGCCGAACCGCGCTCGATGTTGTCGGTCGCGTCTTTCAAGCCAACGATGCCAGGAATTTGCGCCAAGCGCAGCACGGTTTCGTTGGCCATATCGGCCACGGTACGGCCAGGCACGTTGTAGAGCAGCATCGGTAGATCGACGGCTTCGGCCTGCGCCTTAAAGTGCTGGTACAAACCTTCTTGCGTGGGACGGTTGTAGTAGGGCACGACCGAAAGCGCTGCGTCGGCCCCCACCGACTTGGCATACTTAGCCAAGCCAATTGCTTCAACGGTGGAATTGGCCCCCGTGCCTGCAATCACCGGAATGCGCCCGGCGATCTGCTCAACCGCAGTTTTAATCAACCGGCAATGCTCGTCGTGGGAGACAGTGGGTGATTCGCCAGTGGTACCGACCATCACAATGCCGTTCGTGCCTTCTGCCACATGCCATTCAAGCAAGCGTTTCAGGCCGGGTAGGTCAAGAGAACCGTCCTCCAGCATGGGGGTCACAATGGCCACCAGGCTACCTTTGGCTTGAAAGCGCGTCGTCATGATTGCAAATAGGTTCGGGTTGAAGAACCTAGGATTTTAGCCCGTCACCTGTGTTTCAAAGCGGGTCGAGTGCGACATTTGCGCCAGCGCGCACAGCACAAATCCGTTGCACCTGAGCCGCTTTGGGCGTGCTGGTGAAGCCATGTTCATAGGCCACCACCTGCAGATGCCCGGCCACTGCTTCGAGCAGCTCTCCCTCGCGCAGCAAAAAATCGGCCCGCGATGGTTTGCCGTAGGCTTCGTTGCCAACCGCAAAGGTCTCATAGAGCAGCATGCCACCGGCCGCCACCGCTGCGACGATGTTTGGCAGCAAGGGCCGGTGCAGGTAATTGGTCACCACGATCAAGTCAAACCGGTTGAACTCAAGCCCTGCCAAAGCGTCGCGCCCAGCGCTGCCGGAATCGGCGGTTTCCAAATCCGCCTGACGCACGATGATATTGCTCAGACCGCGCAAGTTCTCGAGCACAGCAGCATCGCGGTCAACCGCCAACACCACCGCCCCGCGCGCGGCGAGCCAGCGGGCGTGCCGACCACCACCGCAGGCTAAATCGAGCACCCGCGCGCCAGCAGGGAGCGCGCTGGCAAAGCGCTGCACCCATGCCGATGGCTGGGCAATTGCTTGATGCGAGGGCATCATCTGACGACGCTTACCAGTCGCGGCTCTTCAGCCAGAATGCCTTGAAGAGGCAATACCAGAGCGCGTCTTCGGGCAGGGCACGTCACGCTCCGCCTACTGTAGTGTTGCACGCTGTTTGCGACTTATAAAATGATGGATTTTTCGTCGAATCGAGGCGCAAAGCAGAGTCATAGTTCCACTATGACGAGCATTTGCAACGACGAGTCGGCGGAAAAGACGCATTTTTAAGCCGCAGTAAGTGTGCAACACTACACTAGCTTGACGGCGTAGCGCACGTAGTCGGTGCGCGCGCCGAATTTGTCATACAGGCCACGGGCACGGTAGTTGGTTTCGCGGGTATGCCAGTAAACCCGTGCCCAGCCTTGCCGCGCCGCCTCGGCCAGCAGCCAGTCGATGCACCCCTGACCGACGCCGCGCGCCCGACTGGTCG
>JANLTH010000155.1:0-24739 GCA_031362865.1 Burkholderiales bacterium
AGCGTGATGATGGATGGCTCGCTGCTCGAAGACGGCAAGTCGGTTGCCTCCTACGAATACAACGTCGAAGTAACGCGCAAAGTGGTCGAGATTTCGCACGCTATCGGAGTCACGGTTGAGGGTGAGTTGGGTTGCTTAGGCTCGCTTGAAACTATGCAAGGCGACAAAGAAGACGGCCACGGTGCCGACGGCAAAATGACGATCGAGATGCTGCTCACCGACCCTGACCAAGCGGCCGATTTTGTCAAAGCCACGCAGTGCGACGCACTCGCGATTGCGATTGGCACCTCCCACGGGGCCTACAAGTTTTCGCGCAAGCCGACCGGCGACATTTTGGCGATTGAGCGCATCAAGCAAATCCACAAACGGATTCCGAATACGCATTTGGTGATGCATGGCTCTTCGTCGGTGCCGCAAGACCTGCTGCAATTGATTCGCGAGCATGGCGGCGAGATGAAAGAAACCTATGGCGTGCCGGTGGAAGAAATCCAAGAAGGAATCAGAAACGGTGTGCGCAAGATCAATATCGACACCGACATTCGGCTGGCGATGACAGCGGCGATCCGCAAGTTTTTGAATGAGAAAAAATCGGCCTTCGACCCACGTGAATATCTCAAACCGGCCCGTGAAGCTGCCAAAGTGATTTGCAAGCAGCGCTACGAGCAGTTTGGCTGCGCGGGACAAGCGGCAAAAATCAAAGTGCTACCGATGGAGAAAATGGCGGATCGGTATAAAAAAGGCGAGTTGGCGCAGGTGGTGCAGTAGCGCAGGCCGGGGGATCCGTTGGGCAAACTGCGCAAACTCTTGTCGGCGGTGCTTTCCGGAAGCGGAGACACGGCGACTTCGTTTACAGAACTGTGCCATCTGCTCAAGCGTTTGGGATTTTCCGAACGAATTGCAGGCTCGCACCACCTGTACTCAAAACCTGGAGTGGTTGAACTGATCAATCTTCAGGAGGATGGCAAGCACGCCAAGCCCTATCAGGTGCGGCAGGTTCGCTCAGTGCTGGTCAAGTATCGCTTGGGAGATGCCGATGTTTAAGTACGAAATCATCATGTATTGGAGCCAGGAAGACGCTACTTTCGTCGCAGAGGTGCCAGAGCTTCCCGGGTGTTCGGCCCACGGTGCCACCCAATCCAAGGCGCTGAGCCAAGTGAATCAGGCAATCAAGTTGTGGTTGCGAGTGGCGCGTGACGAGCAGCGTGAAATCCCGGTACCGCGCGGCCAGCGCTTGATGTTTGCCTGAACGATTGAACGAAACAGCGCATGAGTGAAATCTACCAATCCAACCTCAAAAGCCTGCCGTTCGTTTATCGCGGCAAGGTGCGTGACACCTATGCGGTGGGAGCGGACAAGTTGTTGATGGTCACCACTGACCGGCTGTCGGCCTTCGACGTCGTGATGAACGAGCCGATCCCCGACAAAGGGCGTGTGCTTAACCAGATGGCGGATTTCTGGTTCGAGAAACTGGCGCGGATTGTGCCGAATCATCTGACCGGCATCGCGCCGGAAAGCTTGGTCGCGCCCGATGAGCTTGAGCAAGTGCGCGGGCGCGCGGTCGTGGCAAAAAAGCTGAAAGGGCTGCCGGTGGAAGCAGTGGTGCGCGGCTATGTAATCGGCTCCGGCTGGAAGGATTACCAAGCCACCGGCGAAATTTGTGGCGTGAAACTACCCGCTGGATTACAACAAGCACAGAAGTTGGCGGAGCCGATTTTTACGCCCGCCACCAAAGCCGAAGCGGGCGAGCACGACGAGAACATCAGCTTTGCGCACGCCGCGCAGATCATTGGGCAGGCGCGGGCCGAAGAGGTGCGTGCGGTCAGTCTGCAACTCTACCGCGCCGCCTCCGACTATGCCGCGACGCGCGGCATCATCATCGCCGATACCAAGTTTGAGTTCGGTTTGGACGATGACGGCACGCTCACTTTGATGGACGAAGTGCTGACCGCAGATTCGTCGCGCTTCTGGCCGGCAGACGAATACCGCGTTGGTATCAGCCCGCCGTCGTTCGACAAACAGTTTGTGCGCGACTATCTTGAAACGCTGACGTGGAACAAGCAAGCCCCAGCGCCACCCTTGCCGCCTGAAGTGGTGGCGCGCACCGCTGCAAAATATCGCGAAGCCCTGAAACGCTTGACTGGCGCGGATCTTCCCGCATGAGAGGCCAAGCCACCCGAAAACCCAAGCCCAGCGCGGCTCTGCAGGTGGGTGTGGTGATGGGTTCTTCCTCCGATTGGGAGGTGATGCAGCACGCGGTTGCCGTCCTCACCGACTTTGGCATCTTGCACGAGGCGCAAGTGCTCTCGGCGCACCGGATGCCTGACGAACTATTTGCCTACGCTGCAAGCGCGGCGGCGCGTGGCTTGCAGGCCATCATCGCCGGTGCGGGCGGTGCGGCGCATTTGCCTGGCATGCTCGCCGCCAAAACTATCGTGCCGGTGCTGGGTGTGCCCGTGCCTTCCAAGCATTTGCAGGGAGTCGATTCGCTCTATTCGATTGTGCAGATGCCCAAAGGCGTGCCGGTTGCCACATTTGCCATTGGTGCTGCGGGTGCGGCGAATGCGGCGTTGTTCGCTGTGGCGATGCTGGCGCGACAGGATCCGGCGCTTGCCAAGCAGCTCGCCGCGTTTCGGCTGGCGCAAAATTCCGCCGCGCGCGCGATGAGCTTGCCGCCCAAGGCGTGACAGAATCGGTCTTTAGGGCGGCGCTTGCCGACCCGATGGCAAATCGCACATCAGGAACCCAGAGTCATGTCTAAATCCATCTCCCCCGGCGCTTGGCTCGCCGTCCCACGACCAACCCAAGCGCGGCAGCTTCATCATGTCTAAATCCATCTCCCCCGGCGCTTGGCTCGGTTTGCTCGGCGGCGGGCAACTCGGCCGTATGTTCTGCATGGCCGCCCAAAGCATGGGCTACAAAGTGGCTGTGCTCGACCCCGCGCAGGAAAGTCCGGCCGGCACAGTGGCCGACTTGCACATTCGCAAAGACTATCTTGACCCCGCAGGGCTCGAAGAGCTGGCGCGCTTGTGTGAGGGGGTAACCACCGAGTTTGAAAACGTACCTGCCAAGGCACTGGAGTTTTTGTCCGGCCACTGCTTGGTGAGCCCAATGGCAACCAGCGTCGCCATTGCGCAAGACCGGATTCGTGAGAAGCAGTTTGTTGCCGAGTGCGGCATTGCGGTGGCACCCCACTTGATCGTGCGCAATATGGCAGACCTTGATGAGCCGTTCGCTGAGTTGTTCCCTGCCATTTTGAAAGTGGCGCGCCTGGGCTACGACGGCAAGGGCCAAGCGCGGGTCAAAGACGTGACTGAAGCGCGCAAAGCCTTCGCCGATTTCGGCGACGTGGCTTGCGTGCTGGAAAAAATGCTGCCGCTGCAAGCCGAACTTTCAGTGGTGGTGGCGCGCACCCGCACGGGCGAGAAAATCACCTACGCGGTCGCCGAAAACATTCACCAAGCCGGGATTCTCGATACCTGCATCGTTCCGGCGCGGGTGGGCGAAGCGCTACAGCGCCAGGCGTGCGCCTCAGCACTCACGATTGCCGCGCGGCTCGACTATGTGGGCGTGCTGTGCGTTGAATACTTTGTGTTGGCCGATGGCAGCTTGATCGCCAATGAAATTGCGCCGCGCCCGCACAACAGCGGCCACTACACCATCGATGCTTGCGTCACCAGCCAGTTCGAGCAGCAGGTGCGCGTGCTGGCCGGCTTGCCGCTGGGCGACCCGCGCCAGCACACGCCTGCGGTTATGCTTAACTTGCTGGGCGAGCGTTGGGACGGCGGCACGCACCGCGCCGCACCCGACTGGCAGGCAATGCTTGCGCACGGCAGCGCCAAGCTGCATCTCTACGGCAAATCGCAAGCACGGCCCGGGCGCAAGATGGGGCATGTGACCGTGTTGGGGCAAACCGGTGCGCAGGCGCTGGAAGGCGCTGAGGCGATTCGCGCGCTGCTTGAGGCGCGGTAAAGTCGTCAGGTTTTGTGTGGATCAGGTATTGCTCGCGGAGCGTTCGGCGGATTCGGTGAATTCGGCGAATTCAGCCCACCCGGCCCACCCGGCCCATTCGGCGCACGTAGCGCTGCTTGAAGCAGGCGAGCTGCTCGCCTTTCCCACCGAAACGGTGTATGGGCTGGGTGCGGATGCCTCCAACCCGGCAGCAGTACGAAAAATCTTTGCCGCCAAAGGCCGCCCCGCCGATCACCCGCTGATTGTGCATTTGGCGCGCGCGGCCGATTTGTCCGCATGGTCGCGCGAGTTGCCCGAAGTTGCGGTGGCGCTGGGGGCCGCCTTCTGGCCCGGGCCGATGACGCTAATCGTTCAGCGTGCGGCCCACGTGCTTGACGAAGTCACCGGGGGGCAACCTACCGTAGGCTTGCGCGTGCCGGCGCATCCAGTCGCACTGGCCTTGCTCGAAGCGTTTCGCGGTATCGGCCAAGTACCGCGTGGTTTGGCGGGACCTTCGGCAAACAAATTCGGCCACGTCTCGCCCACCAGCGCCGCGCATGTGCGCGACGAGTTTGGTGACTCGATTGCCGTACTCGACGGCGGGGCCAGCGAGGTCGGGATCGAATCGACGATTATTGATTGCAGCGCGGTCGCGGCAGGTGGGCGCGTGCGGATACTGCGCCCCGGATTTATCGATGCCGCTGCCTTGAGAGCCAGGCTGGATCAGCGTTTTCACGGCATGCTGCCTGAAGAAGTTTACCCATCCAGCGTTTCCACAAAGGTGTCGGTTGAAATTTTGCCGCGCGTCTCTGGCAGCCTTGATTCGCACTACGCGCCTGCGACCCCGGCGCGTCTGGTCGAAACGCCAGAATTTGATCGCCTCCAAGGCGCGCCGGGCCTGGCCTTTTTGCCCTGCACGCCACGCGAGCCGCATGCCTACGCCCACGCGCTGTATGCCCGTCTGCGAGCACTCGATGCCCAGGGCGCACAGCAGATCATCATCGAAGCGCCACCGCGCGCGCGCGGCTGGGACGGCGTGAATGACCGCCTCAAGCGGGCCGCGACCCGCGCTTGAGTGTTGTAGTAGCCGATTCGCCACACTTTGTTGCCGGGGCCGCACGGCGCGGCCTTGCAGATGGGCTTTGGGCAGGTCACGATGCCCATCC
The DNA here is from genome assembly GCA_031362865.1 of Burkholderiales bacterium. Taxonomy (GTDB): domain Bacteria; phylum Pseudomonadota; class Gammaproteobacteria; order Burkholderiales; family JAEUOS01; genus JANLTH01. Next base: position 5,115 of record JANLTH010000155.1, read on the forward strand.
TCAAGCACGGCGCCGTGGTGAAAAAGCAATCCGCCGAGGTGTTGGCCTATTTGGAGGAGGCTTTCCCTGCGTCCCCTCGCCTGATACCGAGCGATCCGGCCTTACGCAAGCGCGTGCTCGACCTGCAAACCTGGTTCGATGAAGCCGGGCCGATGGTGCGCCGCGCCGGATTTTTTGAACTGCTGCTGCACGCCGCTTAGATGGCTGACATTTGGTCCGCCGGGTGTTCGCCAACTGCGCGCACGCTGTATCGCACGCTATTTCCCCTCGTGGTGCGCCCGCTGATGAACGTGACCATGCAAATCAACGCTGTAGGCGCGGCAGCCGGGTGCGCCCGAACGGCTGAAGCACTTGATCTGGTCGCGCGGGAGTCGGCGACGACTGGCTATTTGGTAGGTGACCAATTCTCAATGGCGGATCTGTGCGCGGCCAGCGTGCTGCAATTGGCGGCGCCTAGTGCCGAGTATCTCGCGCCCTTTCCTGAACCGCGTCCGCCGGGCGTTGCGGCATGGCTTGCGCGCTGGTCCGGGCATCCCGGGGCAGCCGATGTGCGCCGCATGTATCACCTGCACCGTGGCAAGAGCCATGCACTCGCAAACGGGGGAGCCTGAACATGGCTAAATGGCAACCGGCCTCGCCTGAGGCAGTCACCGCGTTTCACCAGATGACCGAAGGCTTGCCCGGTATCGAGCCGCGCAAAATGTTTGGCTATGTTTGTGTGTTTGCGCATGGCTACTTGTGTATCGGCACGCATGAAGTTGGTATCGTGATGCGCCTGCCCGAAGCGGCGCGTGGCGAATTTCTCACCAAGTACAACGCGACCATCTTTGTGCCGATGGCGAACCGGCCGATGCGCGAATATGTGGTTGTGCCGCCGACGCTGTACACCCAACGCATAAGCTTGCGCAAATGGGCGGAAAAGAGCGTGGCCTACGTGACATCGCTGCCAGCCAAGCCGCCGAAGGCCGCTAAAAACGCAATCGCAAAAGTGTAGGCGAGGCCCGGTCACCTCAATCGGTCGGAACAGAATCGACTGATTGCGGTTTTGGCGATCTAGCCGCTCCGGCGCGCCTTGCGTCAGGCAGATGCCCGGCAGGCTCCTAGACTCGCTCGCACACCACCAAATTCTCCCCTTCAGTCCTAACACCACTGGCAGTTGCCGCTTCGGAAAATTCGCGGGTCAATGCCATCTCGACCAAACGGAAGCCGCGCGCCGCAAGAAAATCACCCATCGCATCGGGCTGAAGTGACCACAAAAATGGCTCTCCGCGCCACGCCAGCCAGCGCTCGATTAACCAACTTTTTGGCCGGAAACCCGAGCCGCCATCAGGCCAGGCTGACATAAAACTGAAGATGATGCGCGTTCCACTGCGCGCCAGCTTGTACAAGGTATCGAAGAGCCGCGCCACCTCGGTGGGCGGCAGGTACATCAATACGCCTTCAATGATGACCAAGCAGACTTTGCCGTCATCAAAAGGTGTCGACGGAATCGGCTGAATGGCAAGATCGCAAGCAATGAATTGCAGATTCTTTGGCGGCAATTCGGTGGCACCGCTGAGCGCTCCCACTTTCGCTGATTGCGTGGCGGGATGATCGATTTCGACCATGTCAATGCCGGGCATCTCGCGCGCCAAGCGCAGCGCCAGCGTATCAAGCCCGGCACCGAGTATGAGGATGCGCTCAACGCCTTGTGCAATTGCCTGGCGGCAGCGAATTTCGATGGCGCGCTTGCGATACCAGTAGTGCGCCATGATGCCCGGCAGGGTGAAATGTTCAACGGCGCGCCACAGCGTGCGCGCCAGCGGATTTGCGGCGCTTGATGCAAGCCAGCGATCCACGCGGCTGCCTGACAACATGGAGCGGCACAGTGCTGCCGCGCCCGGGGCCACCAGTGGCGCGGTGCGCGCGTCACTCGCGAGCAGGATCGTGCTCGCAGCAATTACTTTGGCGGTGTTGCTCGCTTCGAACGGTTTCAACTCGCACTACTCGCTCAAGGGTTTGGCCGCGAAGGCATCGCGATAGTGCGTGTACCAGTTGCTGCTGAATAGCTCAGTGGGGTCACGTTGCTTTTTGAGCGCAAGCCATTGGCGAAAGCGCGGATAGGCCGCCTCGACTTGCGCCGTCGACGCGTAGCGATGATAGGTAAGAAAGAAGCTACCGCCAAGTGAGTTACCGGCATCGATCAGCGCGCGAAACGTATCGGCCGTACGCTGCATCCCGGCTTCGGTGTGCGGGGTCCTCAAGTTAAAAATCACACACGCAAAATCATCCTTCGCCCAAGGAAGAAATGAATCGGTGTCGCGCGTGATGGCGCGGATAGTGCCGTAAATCACTTCCGTTTCAAACGTGCGCAGGATGTCACGCGCGCGCCGCATAAATGTCAATATCTGCTCGCGCGGCACATAGTGCTCACCAATCACCAGCGTCTCTCTGACAACCGTCGCGGGCGCGACTGCCACTTCCGACATCGATCGCGTCTTTTCAAGGAAGTCGGCGTAGCTCGGAATGTAGGTACTGAGTTGCATAGTGTCGGCCCAGTAGTGATTGCCGTCTGTGGCCAAGTAATGCTGAGCATAAAGCTGAAATGCCCGGCGCTTGTCGTCATGGGCAAGCTTTAACAATTTCAACCAAGTGTCCGGCGCCAGATCGACCGCCGCATCAGGTTCCGGGGTTGCCGAGTTCACCGGTTTGTAACAAGCAAAAACGCCGCGCCGGAGAAAACGCTCATCGTCGGTGTCGATAACGAACTGAAAATCGCCGTACAGACAACCTTCATCCGCGCGCCGAAACACCGCGTTCATGGCATCATCCAGATCAATGATGTCCACCACCCGCGTAACGCGCTCACGCGGCATCAAACGCAGCGTCGCTGAATAGATGATGCCGAACAAGCCGTAGCCACCAATGGCAAGCGAGAACAATTCCGTGTGTTTCGTGCGATTGCAAACGTGTATGTCGCCGCGCGCATCGATCAACGTAAGCTCTTCGACATCGCTGGCAATCGGCTGCATCGCCAGGCCGCGGCCGTGCGCATTGGCAGAAATGGAGCCGCCCAATGTCACCGAATCGACGCCGGTTTGTTTTTGTCGAATCGCCCAACTCTTCTGCGGGGAGAAGGCCATCCGATGGCTCGCAGCAATTATCGTCGGCCAATCAGCACCGGCTTCAATCTGCAGCAAACCCCGCTCGGTGTCCGCCGCAAGCACCTGATTGAGCGCGGTCATGTCCAGATGCGTAGAGTCGTCCAAAAATTGTTGCCCGCCCATTGCATGGCGACCGCCTGCCATGGAAAGGCGTGAATTTGCCATACGCGCTTTCATCACGACGGCGACAAGCTCTGCCAGCGAGCCAGGCCGCTCGATTCGCGCAACGCTGGTGGCATTGAGTTGTGAATGCACGTCGTTAAGGTCATGCGGCATGTTTTTTTCCTTCGCTCCCGAGTATCGTTTTTGGCGGCGGCTGGCAGGTCGAGCCGGTTGTCAGGACAACAGTGATGAGTCGCTCTTGGTCGTTGAACGCGCAGTATGGTCGCCGAGTAACGCTACGACAATGAGCCGGTGAGTCAGTCGCGAATGACGCTACTCGGCGTAGCCAAGAGTGTCGCCACGACATCGAAGAACCAGAGTTGCGGTGCGTGCCATTGCGAACACGACACCTTCAGCCATCGTATTACGGTTCAAGCCCTGCGAATCGATGGTCTAGTGTAGTGTTGCACGCTTAATGCGACTTAAAAATGCGTCTTTTCCGCCGACTCGTCGTTGCAAATGCTCGTCAAAGTGGAACTATGACTGTGCTTTGCGCCTCGATTCGACGAAAAATCCATCATTTTTCTAAGGAAGCGCTGAATAAGTGTCAAAAGCAAGCCGATGCCAAAACCGCTTCATTCGAGAGTTGGGGGATTATTAAGGGGGCTTGTCCCCTTAATCAGTATTTCCCTAAGTCGCAAACAGCGTGCAACACCACACTAGCAACTGCGCCAACGCCTCAAACAAATGGGCCCGCAACACCGGCTTGTACAGCAATGGCACACCGGCCGCGAGAGACCTGATGAGAAACCGGTGAATGCTTGAGATTTGCGCGCAAGCGGATGCCATCGGGGCATGGAACCGTTGGTGCAAAAAAAAGGAGGCGCGAACGCCTCCTCGAATCAATGAAATTGACTGTTTGCTTAGAACGGCACGCTCAAACCGAGTTGTACCGCATGGTTACGCGCTCCAGACTGGCTGAAAGTGCCTTGGTAGCCGACGTTGACGTTGATGTCTTTAAAGGCCACCGTGGTGCCTGCAGCGAAGAGGCCCCAGCTGTCTTTGCGCCCGGTAGTCGGCGTGGAGAACGTGAAGGGCGAGCCGACGAAGCCTGCCGTAAGCGTACCCTGATTGTCTTTGTATTCCTTCTCGTGCGAGAGGCGCACATAGGGACGGAATTTGGCAAACGAGGTGGGCACGTCCATCACCAACTGCCAGCCCACGCGATGGCGCAGCGATTGGCGTGACTGGCTGCCGAAGTTCATCGCGGTAAGCGACGCGGTTTCGGAGTAACCATTCACACTCACCTTTTCCCATGCCAGTGCAGCGATCGGGCCGTGGACCAGCGCGCCGCTGGTGAAGTTGTAGCCGCCGCCCAGTTTGAAGCCCCACTGCTTGCCTTTGGTGCTGCCGGTGTCGGTGATCGAGAGCACGCCCAACTGCTGGGTGCGATTGATGGTGCCAAAGTCGAGCGACGCATAGGAAAGCGTTCCGTCAACATAGGCATTGCCGAATTTGCCGCTGGCGTAGCCTGACAGGACCAGCTCGTCGTAGTTGACGCGCCCGGCATTGCCGGTTAAGTCAAATTTCTGTTCCGAATAGCCGAACGCGCCGCCCAGCAGGAAATTGCCGCCTAGTGCGCGGTCATAGCCTAGGGTGAGGCTCTTGCCATTGCCGTCAAGCCCGGGGCTGGTGGTGGTGGCGTTGAGCTTCGAGGGTGCGTAGTCACCGGTCAGGTAAATGCCTTGCCCGGTTTTGGCCTGGGTGGCGAAGTCACGCACGCGATTGTCTACTGAGCGCCACTGTGCGCCCAGGCGGCCAAGCGGGACCGCAGAAAGGCCCGAAAGGCGGGTGGGCGACTCGAGTGCGGAATACACCCAATCCGAAATCACTTTGTGCGCCGCTGCGCTCGGGTGTACGCCGTCGGCAAAAAACGACACCGCTGGGTTGATGCCCGGGACTTGCTGCGCCGGGCCGCATCCCAGTGAAGAATTTGCGCCGCAGACCGGCACTGTGGTGTTGGTGAAACCGTACTTGGCAGGATTGTTGGCCGCATCGGTTAACAAGGCGCGTGAGTCCAGGTAGACCACACTGGTGGCACCGGTGGAGATCAAGCCCGCGCGCAGGGTATCGTTGAAGGCCCCTGACATTTGCGTGAGTGCGCCAGCTCCGGCAGCACCCAAGCTGGTGGCGTAAGGGTTGCGGCCCATATCGGGAAGATTGACGACCACAAGGGTGCTGACACCGGCGCTGCGCAGCCGGTTGACCTGTGTAACCGCTTGACCCGCAGCGGTGACCACGTTTGCACCAGCTGCTGCCGGGCCGATTTGCCCCACTGCACCTGCTTGGAAAAACACATCATTTGCGCCGCCCCAAAAGGCGTAGAGCGCGCGCCCGTTGGCGACTCCACCGGTCTGGCTCAGGTTAAGCGTGATCTGGTCGGTCAGTGGGGTGATGTTGGCAGCGATTGCGGCTTGGCCCGGATTGTTTGCGTCGCCGAAAACGCCTGGCTTGGAGGTGATGCGTGCGCCGCCAATGGCGTAGTTGTTGCCGCCGGTTGCGATAAATTGTGCGTTCAACGGATTGAGCGCCAGGCCCGGCGTGATGCTGCGCCCATAAGCGGCCGCCAAGTTTTGCGACCAGACCGTGCCCGGATGGGTGCTGAAAGTGCCAGTACCTGCAGGAACGATGGCGTTGAACGCGCCTGAGTCGGTCAAGCTGTCCCCGAAAAAGTAAATATTGGAAAACTCGCGGGCTTGAGCGCTGGCGCTAAAAGCGGCACTGAGGGCGGCGCTGAGTACAACCAGACTGGTCTTGATTTTCATGTTGAAGTCTCCGAATAAAGGGGGGATCTTGGCGGGTTTGCGAAAGCAGGTGGTTGAACGCTTCCCAACTCTGCCAAAATCTTACCTGTTGCCTTGCAGTTTGCGCACCAGAAACGTTCAATATGACCACAAAAACAACAACTTGGGATGCACTCATCATCGGTGCCGGTCACAACGGCCTCACCTGTGCTTGCTATCTGGCCGCGCGCGGCTTGAAAGTCTTGGTGCTTGAGTCGCGTGACGTGGTGGGCGGCGCTGCGGTCACGCATGAGTTTCATCCCGGCTTTCGCAATTCGCGGCTGGCTTACACGGTGAGCTTGCTGCAGCCAAAAATTATCCGCGATTTGCAGTTGGCCAAGCACGGCTTGCGGGTGGTCGAGCGACCGTTTGCCAACTTCTTGCCGCTCACAGATGGCGAGTACTTCAAGCTTGGGCCCAACCTGGCCGCCACGCAGGCCGAACTGGCGCGTTTTGGCCCAGCCGGCGTGCGCGACGCGCAAGCCCTGCCCGCCTATTACGCCATGCTAGACCGCGCCGCCAGTGTGCTCAAAACCTGGTTGCTCAAAGCGCCACCCAATTTGGGCGATGGGCTGGCGTTTTTTCTTGATGCGGTAAGGCTCGGGCGCGCCGTCGTGCCGCTCTCGCTGGCGGAAAAAAGGGACTTGCTCGACCTTTTTACCAAAAGCGCCGGCGAGATGCTGGATGCGCGTTTTGAAACCCCCGCGCTCAAGGCGGCATTCGGCTTCGACGCGGTGGTGGGCAACTTTGCCTCGCCCTATTCGGCTGGTTCCGCCTATGTGCTGCTGCATCACGTGTTTGGTGAAGTCAACGGCAAAAGCGGGGCTTGGGGCCACGCCATCGGCGGCATGGGCGCGATTACGCAGGCGATGCAAGCAGAAGCGCAGGCGCGCGGGGTGACGATTCGCTGCAATGCACCGGTTGCCAAAGTGCGGGTGGCGGGTGGTCGAGCCACGGGCGTGGCGTTAGCCGATGGCGAAGAAATTTCCGCCAAGGTGGTGGTTGGAAACGTCCACCCACAAAGACTCTTCGGGCAGATGCTTGCGAAAGGCGCATGGGACGGCGTTCTTCAGGCTAGTGACTTTGTGCAGCGAATCGCACGCTACCAAAGCGGCTCAGGCACATGGCGGATGAATCTGGCGCTCGATCAATTGCCGCGCTTTACCTGCCTGCCCGAGCCGGGGCCACACCTCTCGGCAGGGATTATCATGGCACCATCGTTGGCCCACATGGAGCGGGCGTTTTTTGATGCCAAGCAAGGCCGCTGGTCACGCGAGCCAATCGTCGAAATGCTGATTCCTTCGACGGTCGATGATTCACTGGCCCCTGCCGGTAAGCACGTGGCCAGCCTGTTTTGCCAGCATGTGAATCCGCAATTACCGGCGGGTGAAACCTGGGATTTGCATCGAGAAACGGTCGCTGATTTGATGGTCGCCACAGTGGAGTGTTACGCGCCCGGTTTTGGCCGTAGCGTGATCGCACGCGACGTGCTCACGCCGCAGGATCTGGAGCGTGAATATGGCTTGATCGGCGGCGATATCTTCCACGGCAGGCTCTCGCTCGACCAATTGTTCTCCGCGCGCCCGGTGTTGGGACATGCCGCCTACACCGCGCCGATCACAGCGCTTTACCTGTGCGGATCAGGCGCGCACCCCGGCGGCGGGGTGACGGGCGCGCCTGGTTACAACTGTGCGCAGGTGGTGTTGCGCGAGGGCAAATTTCGCTGAAAAACCGGCCGCCCACCGAAAGTAAGAAATGTGTCAGAATCATTGGCTCGACACGCTGATTTCCTTAGGGAGTATCGATGGCACGCGCCAAGGCATCCGCTCCTGCGGGTGTCGCCAAAACCGCTAGCAACGCGGCCCGCAAGGCCGCTGTTAAGCCTGCCGGTAAGCGTGTTGCAAAAAGCACGGCCAGGCTCAGTCGTAAAACGCCCCCGCGAGCGCCGGTCGCGGCGGTGGTCTCAGCCCTACCGTCTCGCCGCGCACGACATTCGGCGACGGCCGACCCTGGGCTGCTCAGTGTTTTTGAGTCGTCAAGCTCCGCGATGCTGGTCGTTGAGGGTGGTCAGTTAAGCGCCCTCAATGCAGCGGCGCGCACCTTGTTTTGCGATTCCACCCTGACACCACTCGACCTGACCGGGTCAGATGCGCGTGCGCTATTTGCGCGCGCAGCCCAGTTCACGGCGTTTCGCAAAGCCTTGCAACGCCTTGATGTCGATTTCGTGGAGCTGCCTAGGTTGGCCGGGGGAATTGGTCGCATTGGCGATGTCGGCGAGCTTGGTGATGTTGGAGCGGCGCCGCTCAAAGTGCAGCTGAGCTTGCGGCTGAGCGGTGGCGCGGCGGCGGCCTGCTGGCTGCAGGCACAGCGCCTGCGTGATCTCAAGGGGCACGCCAGCCCGCGCTTGCTCTGGATGGTCAGCCCGCTGGCCCAAGAGCTGGATGCGCCCGCGCGCTTGAAAGAAGCCGAGTTGCAGTTTCACGCACTGCTGGACAACGATGCCATCGGCATCGCGTTTGTTCGTGAGCAGGAAATTCGGCGTTGCAACGCGCGTATGGAAGCCATGTTCGGCTACCCCGCAGGCGCACTGATCGGGCAGGCCACCCGCAACTTGTATGTCAGCGAAACGGATTTTCAGCAAGCCAACGGTGTGGTTTACGGCCTCTTTGCGCAGGGCGATACGGTACAAATATCTGGGCTGCGCCGCCGCCGCGACGGCACTGCCTTTCATGCACGGCAAACCGGGCGCATGCTGGATCGCGACGACCCCGCGAAAGGCGCGGTATGGATGGTCGAAGACATCACCGCCACAGAAGACGCGCGCGTCGCGCTGGAGCAGGCGCGTGCCGCACTCGAGGCGCGGGTGGCGGCGCGAACCCTTGAGTTAAACAACACGATCGAGCGGCTCGAAGGTGAGATGGTCGAACGCGAGTCCGCCGAGCGCGCCCTGCGACTGTCTGAGTTTGCACTCGACAACGCGGCGATTGCCAATATCTGGCTCTCGCGCGAAGGCGTGGTCGTGCAGGCCAATCGGATGGCGTGCGAGTACACGGGTCTCACCCATGCCGAACTGCTCGGGTTGTCGATTGCGCAGATTGACTGTCGGGCTACGCAGGCCGGCTGGCAGCCGCACTGGGAGGCTTTGGTTGCCACCAAAACCCGTATCTTCGAGTCGGAATGGGAGGTGCGTGGCGGTCACGCCAAGGGGCGGCGCTTTCCGGTTGCTGTCACGTCCAGCTATCTGGACTACGATGGTGAGCCCTACGAAGTGTGCTTTGTCAGTGATATTTCTGAGCGCCAGCGCGCTGAAAATGCCTTGCGCGTGCAGCGCGAGCGGCTGCTGCACTACCGCACCCAGCTTCTCGAATTGGCGCGTCAGGACCGCAGCGATTTTCGTGGCGCACTCGAGCACACCCTGTCGGTCGCTGCGCTCACGCTGCAATGCAATCGCGCTTCGTTCTGGACGCTCGATGCCAGCGGCGACAGCCTGACCTGCGAGATAGAGTTCCACGCCGGTATGCAGCAATTGATGAGCCAGGCAGAAGGTGAAGTCGCGAGCGCCCACAATTACCCCGAATACTTCGCCGCGCTGCGGCGCAACCAGCCGGTCATCGCCCGCGATGCGCAGCACAACCCCCTGACCGTTCGGATCGCCCAGGCGCTGGACCAGCAGCGCAGCCAAGAGGTGGTGAAGCCTGCCGATGCGCAGAAAATTGTCGCAATGATCGACTATCCAGTCTGGCTACAGGGGCGCCTCGCCGGGATGATCTGCCTGGAGCACACCGAGTCGGCTAGCGGAATTACAGCGAGCGCTACCGGGATGAGCGCTAAAGGGCGTGACTGGCACGCTGATGAAATCGATTTCGCGGCCAATATCGCCACCATGGTCGCATTGACGCTGGAAGAAGCGGAGCGCCGTGGCTTCCAGGCGCGCTTGCAGCATTTGGCGCACCACGACGCATTGACTGGGCTGCCGAACCGCCAGCTGTTGCAAGACCGCATGAGTCAGGCGATTTTGCAGGCGCGGCGCGATGGGCGGCAGTTGGGCGTACTGTTTGTCGACTTGGACCGTTTCAAGCTCATCAATGACAAGCTCGGGCACGACATTGGTGATGAAGTATTGCGTGAAACCGCCAACCGCATGCGCGCCGCCGTGCGCGCTGGCGATACGGTCGCGCGTTTGGGTGGCGATGAGTTCGTGGTGATGCTGCCGATTGGTGCCACCCCGGTCGCGGCTGCCCGCAGCGCTAAGGGCTTGGATGGCGCAAGCGTGGTCGAAGAGGAGTCAGCGGTGCGTGCGGCAGAGGGCGTGGCGACCAAATTGCTCCGTGCCTTGCAAGAGCCTTTCAAGGTAGCAGGCCAAGATTTGCAGATTTCCGGCAGCATCGGGATTGCCTTGTTTCCCGACGACGGAGCCGACGTTGCCAGCTTGATGAAGCATGCCGACGTGGCGATGTACCACGCCAAGGAAAGTGGCCGTGACGGGGTGCAGTTTTTCCGCACCGCGTTGAATCAACGCGCCAGCCAGCGGGTAGTGGAGGAGAGCGGCCTGCGCCGGGCGTTGGAAAACGGCGAATTGACGCTCCTGTTTGAGCCGCAGATCGATCTGGCAACCGGCCGGGTGCTTGCCGTCGAGGCGCAGCCGCACTGGCAGCATCCGCAAGAAGGTTTGCTGGCCGCGCGACGCTTTGCCAAAGCAGCCGACACGAATGCGCTGGCCGGTGACTACACGGCTTGGGTGCTGCGCGCGGCCTGCCTGCAAGCGCGCGACTGGGCGCGGCTTGCGGTCTTGGCTGAGAGCGTGCCGGTCAGTGTGAAACTTTCACGCAGCCAATGGCTGGACCGCGCGCTGCCGCGGGCGCTGCGGGCCGCGCTCGATCATGCCGGGCTGGCCCCGCGCTGGCTGGAGCTGGAGATCAGCGAAACTGACCTCGCCCAAGCCGGAGAAGCTGCGTTGGTGGTGTGGACCGAACTGGCCAATATCGGTATCGGTTTGGGGTTGAGCGAGTTTGGCGGCGGGATCACCGGGCTTGCCACCTTGCAGCGCTTGCGGCCCCGCAAACTCAAGCTCGATGCCAGTTTTGCACAGGCCGTGGTTGGCTTGTCGGCAGGGGCCACCGCCAGTGTTGATGCGCAGGTGGTGGCACGCGCGACGATCGCGATGGCGCGCCAACTCGATCTGCCGGTGATTGCGCAAGGCATCGAGCGCGTCGCCCAGCACACTTTTTTTACGCGGGCGGGTTGTCACGGTGCGCAAGGCGCGTTGTACGCGATGCCGCAAGCCGCTTCGGTCGGTGCGCGACTGTTCGCCAGCTACGTCGCGCCCGGCCCGGCACTTGCTGTGGTTGGCGCGAATTGAAACGGCTGTGCCGCTCGGCATTTGCCCCCCGATTGTCATGAACGCCATCATTCCTGCCACCGAATTTGCTCAGACGCGCGCGGGCGACCCGACCGCGGAGCAATTACTGGCGCAGGCGTTCACGGCGAGCGGCACGGCGACCTGTGTTTGTCAGCCCGACGGCATCTATTTGGTCGTCAACCCCGCCTACTGCGAGCTGTTCGGATATGCCGAAAGCGAATTGGTCGGGTTTTCGTCCAACTTGGTCATTCCCGCCGAATCTCTAGGCACGAGTGCGCAGTATGCGGAGCAAGTCAGCGCAGGCCCGGTTGGCACGCTAAGCTATGGCGAGTTTGTATTGCAGCGCAAGGGTGGTACACGTCTGACCGTGCTGGTCGTCACCCGTACCCTGATGCACGGGCAAACGCCTTGCGTCGTCGCCACGTTGACCGACCTTTCCAGCAAGCGCGCCCATGCCGCGATGCTCAAACGCCGGGTGGCAGAGCGAACCGCGGCGCTCGAAGAGGTGGTGCAGCACCTGCGCGAGAGCGATGCGCGCTTTCGTGCCCTTTCCGAAAATGCGCTCGATGTGGTGGCGATCTATGACAGCCATGGCCGCTTTACCTACATCAGCGAGTCGTCGTTGCGCGTGTTGGGCTATGCGCCGCACGAGTTAATCGGGCGCGGCGGCGATGAATTCATTCATCCTGACGATCTGCCGGAGATGCGCCTGCGTATGCAAAAGCTGCGCACCGGCGAACTACTGCTGGCGGCCCCCGAGGAATACCGATTTCGCCACCGCAACGGACAGTGGCGCTATCTCGAAGGCGTTGCCACCGCCTGTTTTGACGTGCCAGCGGTCAATGGCTTGGTCATCAACGCGCGTGACATGACCGAGCGCCATGAGTACCAAGCCCGCCTGAAACATCAGGCCGACCATGACGCACTCACCGGTTTGGTCAATCGCCGTGCGCTGGAAGGCGTTCTCGCCAACGCGGTGCAGCGCCGCTCGCAAGCTCCGTTTGGCTTGATGTTCATCGACTTGGATCGCTTCAAAAATATCAACGATTCGTTAGGTCACGCGGTGGGCGACGAAGTGCTGGTCGTGCTGGCGGCGCGGGTGCGCCAGCTGCTGCCGCCAGATGCCGTGATTGCGCGTTTTGGCGGCGACGAGTTTGTCGCCTTGCTGCTGGAAAATGTCACGCTACAGCGGGTCGAGTCGGTGGCGTGGCGGATTGTGCGCGCCTTGCAGGAGCCGGTGCCGGTGCAAGGCTACGACCTGCACGTGACTGCGTCTATCGGCATTGCGCTCTACCCCGAGCATGGCACGGACGCACCGTCGCTCATCAAGCGCGCTGACATCGCGATGTATCAGGCCAAGGAATTGGGCCGTGATCGGGTCATAGCCTACCAGGCCAACTTCGACGCGACTTCCGCCAAGCGCCTGAAACTGGAATCGCAGTTGCGCAAGGCGCTGGCGAAACGCGAGTGGTTGCTGCACTACCAGCCGCAGTTTGATCTGACGACCGGCGCGCTCACTGGGGTCGAAGCGCTGGTGCGCTGGCAACACCCCGAACTGGGCTTGTTGGCCCCTGGGGCCTTTATCAGCCTTGCCGAAGAATCCGGCGTGATCGTTGAGTTGGGTTTGTGGGCCTTGCAAGAGGCGTGCGATCAGGCGGCGCGCTGGGTGGCGGCGGGAACGCCGATTGCGGTCGCGGTCAATCTCTCGGCGCGTGAATTTCAGCAGGAACATCTGCCAAAAACCATCGCCGCGCTGCTCCGCGAGACTGGCACTCCCCCGCATCTGCTGGAACTCGAAGTGACCGAGTCAACCCTGATGCATCCGCTGGGCACCGGCGATGATGTGGTGCGGGCCATTTCTGGCCTGGGCGTTTCGCTGGCGATTGATGACTTCGGCACGGGCTACTCCAGCTTCAACTACCTGCGCCGCTTCCCTTTCTCTAAAATCAAAATCGACCAGTCGTTTGTGCGCGATCTGCCGGGCAACGCAAGCGACGTAGCGATCACGCGCGCGATCATTTCGATGGCGCAGCATTTGAATTTGCAGGTGGTAGCCGAGGGTGTTGAAACCCAGGAGCAGGCGGATTTTTTGCACACCTGTGGCGCGGTTCGCGCGCAAGGGTATCTGTTGGGGCGGCCGATGCTGCCCGAGCGCTTGGGCGACTTGTCACGGTTGCGCCTGCATAATGGCCGTATGCCCGAAGACGCTTATCCGATAAGCGTCCCGAAAGACTGATCTGCTTTTTTACGCTGAAAGAAAACACCATGCTAACGACGCAATCGCGACTTCAATCCGCTTTGCGCTGGCCCTTCGGACGCTCACTAATCTGCGGTTTCGCGCTGGCGGCCTCCCTTGGTGCGCCAGTCGCTTGGGCGCAGCAGGTCGCCAAAGATGTGGTCAAGCTCGGTCAGACCGCAGCACTGACGGGGGCCTTGTCGTACGCTAACGTCCAACTGAACGCCGCCAGCAAGGCGGTATTTGATGAGGTCAACGGCAAAGGCGGGGTGCATGGCCGCAAGATCATCCTGACCTCCATTGACGATCAGTTCGATGCCAAGCGCGCGCTAGAGAACTACCAGCGGTTGGTCAACGAGGAGAAAGTCTTTGCGTTCTATGGCATCGGCGGCACGCCCTCGAACATGGCGGTAGCGCCCCTGCTTGAAGAGGCGAAAATTCCGCACTTGGCACCGATCTCGGGGTCGGATGCGCTCCATAACCCGAAATTTCGTCACACCTTTCATATTCGCGCCAGCTATGGTCAGGAACTGGATAAAGTGGTGGAGCAATTAGTGACCACCGGCCTGACGAAAATCGCAGTTCTCTATAGCAAAAACTCGTTCGGCGAGGCGGGCTTGGCACTTACCCAGGTGGTGGCGAAAAAGCGTGGCGCCGAGCTGGCAGTTGCCGTTGAGCTGCCGGATATTTTTTCGGGAAAAGCCGAAGACATGGCCCCATTTCTGGATCGCCTCGCAAAATCCGGGGCCAACGCGATTGTCGGTTTTTCCGCGAGTCAAAGTTCGCTCGCCTTTTTTAAGGTCTACATGGCATCGACCGGCCCGGGGCGTTTGCCATGGCACACGATTAGCCTGCTCGCCAACGAGGCCACGCTCAAGGTGGCAGGCCCCGTCGCCAAAGGCTTGGTGGTTTCCCAGGTCGTGCCGTATCCGTTTTCCAACAAGAGCATCATCGCGCGCGAATACCTGGCGCTGATGAAGCGTGCCGGGGTGAGTGACATTGGCTTTGCCGGCATGGAAGGCTACATCGCGGCGCGCGTGATGGTCGAGGCCTTGGAGCGCGCTGGCAAAGACCTGACGCGCGAAAAGTTTATCGTCGCACTCGAAAGCATGAAACCCTTCGATCTGAAAGGCTATTCGGTCAGCTTCGCCAACAGCCGGTCGGGGTCAGCCTTCGTGGAGTTGTCGATTGTGACCGGCGATCTGCGCTACCTGCAATAGCGAGGAGTTCTCGCGGTGTGCCTGAAGACGCTTATCCAGAGCGCTTCTTCAGGCATATTTTGGCGCTATTTCGAACGCTGGTCGAACACCCGCTTGGCCTTGCCAACGCTGCGTTCAATCGCGCCGTGGGGCATCACTTTGACGCGCGCTGAGCTGCCGATATAGGTTTTGATCGCGTGCTCCAGCGACCGCGCCGACGCATCGGCGCTGCCTGTGGCGTGCTCCGGCTTCAATTCCACCAGCAAGGTCAGTTCGTCCAGCTTGTCGGGGCGAGTCACTTCAATCAGGTAATGCGGGCTCAAGGCCGCTTCCTTGAGCAGCAATTCCTCGATCTGCGAAGGGAATACATTGACCCCGCGAATAATCAACATGTCGTCGGAACGCCCAGTGATCTTCTTCATCCGGCGCATCGTGCGCGCGCTGCCAGGCAAGAGCCGTGTGAGATCGCGAGTCCGATAGCGAATGATCGGCAGAGCCTCCTTGGTCAACGAAGTGAACACTAACTCCCCGTCACTGCCATCGGGCAATACCGCACCACTTTCCGGATCGATGATCTCGGGGTAAAAGTGGTCTTCCCAGACGGTCAGGCCGTCCTTGGTTTCGATACATTCCTGCGCCACGCCCGGGCCCATCACTTCGGACAAGCCATAGATGTCGATCGCGTCAATCCCGGCACGTTTTTCGATTTCCGCGCGCATCGCTGGAGTCCATGGTTCGGCCCCAAAAATGCCGATGCGCAGTGAGCTTGCTGCCGGGTCGAGCCCCTGGCGTTCAAATTCGTCAGCAATCGCCAGCATGTAGGACGGCGTGACCATGATGATCTCGGGCGCAAAGTCTTGAATCAGTTGCACCTGCCGTTCGGTTTGCCCGCCACCAAACGGGATCACAGTGATGCCCAGCGCCTCAGCCCCGTAGTGCGCACCCAAGCCGCCGGTAAAAAGGCCGTAGCCGTAACTGATATGCACTTTGTCGCCTCGCCTGGCACCGGCTGCGCGAATCGAGCGCGCCATGCAGTTGGCCCAGGTGGCAATGTCGTTTTTGGTGTAACCGACGACCGTGGGTTTGCCGGTCGTGCCGGATGAGGCGTGTACCCGCGCGACTTGGTCCATCGGCACGGCAAACATGCCAAACGGATAGGTTTCGCGCAAATCGGCCTTGGTGGTGAACGGAAATTTGGCCAAATCCGCCAATGACTTCAGATCGGTCGGGTGCGCGCCTGCCGCGTCGAATTTGGCCTTGTAGCGCGCCACCTTGTCGTAGGCATGCTGGAGCGACCAGCGCAAGCGTTGCAATTGCAGCGACTGCAACTCGTCGCGCGAGGCGTTCTCAATCGGTTCGAGCGGGAAATCCGTCATGATTAAAACTTCAAGAAGGTTATGGGATAAGCGTCTTCAGGCATCAATGCCTCAAGAGCCTTGATAGACGGCGTTCTTCAGTTGGGCAGACTTTCCGCGAAACACCGCGATCAACTCTCCTGTTTGCGTCGTTACGCGAACGTCGTAGACACCGTGGCGCCCCACCAAGGCCTCTTCGCGGCCTTCGGCGATGAGCACGTTGCCTGCGCGCGCAGGCTTGAGAAATTCCACCGCACAACTGGCCGCCACGGCCTCGATGTTATGGCTGTTGCAGGCGTAGGCGAAGGTGGTGTCCGCCAAGGTGAATATCATGCCACCGTGGCAAATGCCGTGGCCGTTGGTCATTTCGGGGCGTACCGTCATGTGCATACGGGCGTAGCCCAAACGGATTTCTTCGAGCGAAAGTCCGAGCCAGTGCGCGGTCCGATCACGCGACAACATCGACGCGCCGATTTGCGCCACGGTGGGAGCAACTGCGGGAGCGACCCCGCTTGCATCGGGCGATTCCGCCGCTGCTCGCATCTCTTAGCGGCCCTCAAATTTCGGGGCGCGCTTTTCCAGAAAAGCTTTGATGCCTTCCTCGGCATCATAGGTGCGTGCCGCCTGGGTTTGCAACTCGACTTCCATCTGCAATTGTGAGGAAAGGTCATTCACACTCGCGGCGTAAATCGCCCGCTTCATTAGCCCCAGGGCGACAGTGGGCTGCTGCGCCAGGCGGCGCGCCAGCGCGCGCGCTTCGTCCATTAATTGGGCATCGTCCACCGCCTTCCAAATCAGGCCCCATTGCTCGGCTTTCTCAGCGGGCAGCGGCTCAGCCAGCATCGCCAGGCCCATGGCGCGCGGTGCACCGACGAGTTGCGGCAGAAAGTAGGTGCCGCCCGCATCGGGAATCAGGCCAATCTTGGCGAATGCCTGAATGAACTTTGCGCTCTTGGCTGCCAGCACAATGTCGCAAGCCAAGGCAATATTCGCGCCCGCACCTGCGGCAACCCCATTGACTGCCGCGATGATTGGTAGAGGCATTTCATGCAGCGACTGCACGAAGGGGTTGTAGTTCTCCTGCAAGGTCTTCGAAGGGTCGGTCTGGCCGCCGCCGGAGTTCAGGCTTTCCGCTAAATCTTGACCCGCGCAAAAACCGCGCCCAGCACCGGTAAGAATGACCGCGCGCACCGTGTGATTGGCGCGAATCGACTGCAACGCACCGCGCAGCCCGTCATGCATGTCTTGGGTGAAGCTGTTGAGCTTGTCGGGGCGGTTCAGGGTGATTTCAGCGACACCGTCGGCGATGGAGAGAAGAACGGAATTCATGGGAGCCACCAGGGAGAATTCGAAAGAAGGAGCCGCAGAGTGCGAACCGAAAGCCCGGAGAACTCAAGCGATAAGATTCGTAACGCTCATTGTCGCAAAGTTTTTCATCCCGTTCGTCTACACCTCTACTCTTCTACTCTCCACTCTTCGCAAAGGAACTCATCCCAATGGCATCTACCGCTTACGAACACATTCTGACCGAAACCCGTGGCTCGGTTGGCCTCCTCACGCTGAACCGTCCCAAGGCGCTCAACGCACTCAACGACGCACTGATGAACGAACTTGGGGCCGCATTGCTCGCGTGGGATCAGGACGACCAGATCGGCGCAATGGTCATTACCGGTAGCGACAAGGCTTTTGCAGCTGGTGCCGATATTGGTGCGATGGCAGGTTGGTCGTACATGGATGTCTACAAAACCGAGTACATCACCCGCAACTGGGAAACGATTCGCCGGATCCGCAAACCGATCATCGCAGCAGTCAATGGTTTCGCTCTGGGCGGAGGCTGTGAACTGGCGATGATGTGCGACATTGTGATTGCCGGAACCAGCGCTAAATTTGGTCAGCCAGAAATCAAGCTAGGGGTGATCCCAGGGGCAGGTGGCACGCAGCGGCTGCCGCGCGCTGTCGGCAAAGCCAAAGCGATGGACCTGATGCTGACGGCCCGCATGATGGGCGCTGAAGAAGCCGAACGTTCTGGCCTGGTCTCGCGCCTGGTCGCGCCCGAGCGTACGCTTGACGAGGCGATTGAAGTGGCGACTCTGATCGCAGCGATGTCGCTACCCTCTGTGATGGCTGCCAAGGAAGCGGTCAACCGCGCCTATGAAAGCTCGCTCGCAGAGGGTGTGCTGTTCGAGAGGCGCACGTTTCACGCGCTCTTCGCGACGGAAGACCAGAAAGAGGGAATGAAGGCATTTGTGGAGAAGCGCAAGCCGGTCTGGCGGCATAGATAGTCGCGCCGCATCGGTGGCCGGGACGAGGCAAGGTGGGTGGCATGCTGCAACGCAAAATATTTTTTTGAAATTTCGCGCACAATCAAAAAAACACAGGTAAAGTTCGCCGCCTCGCTGATGACTTCTGATCTTTAAGAGGTGATGCAGAGGGGAAGGCAGGCAGTCAGTAACGACCTGTTTGCGAGAACTGAGAAGTAATTCAAAAGTTTTTGCAAAAAGTTAGCACCGAGGTGTTGACAGGGTCAAAAAAATGCCTCATAATCTCGTTTCTGTGCTGCTGAAAAATGAATTGCAAAAACGCAATGAAGCATCAGCAGCAAGTAGCAAAGCAGTATCGCAACATCGCTCTTTAAAAATTAACAGCCGATAAGTGTGGGCGCTTGATGGATGAGCCCAGCCCTGAGCAAAGCAGCAATGCGATGCGAAGGGCAGACTCAAAAAATAGCATCAAATGCTCACACAAAGTACGAAGTTTTCGCGCAAGCGAAAACAGCAAGTAGTATCAATGTCAAGTTGATACGACCTGTCAGTTTTTGAGTGAGCGACGCGAGAGAAATCTCGCAAACAGTGATTAAACTGAAGAGTTTGATCCTGGCTCAGATTGAACGCTGGCGGCATGCCTTACACATGCAAGTCGAACGGCAGCACGGGGGTAACCCTGGTGGCGAGTGGCGAACGGGTGAGTAATGCTTCGGAACGTGCCTACTAGCGGGGGATACCATATCGAAAGATGTCCTAAGACCGCATACGATCCAAGGATGAAAGAGGGGGATCGCAAGACCTCTCACTATTAGAGCGGCCGAAGCCTGATTAGCTAGTTGGTGGGGTAATAGCCCACCAAGGCGACGATCAGTAGCTGGTTTGAGAGAACGACCAGCCACACTGGGACTGAGACACGGCCCAGACTCCTACGGGTGCAGCAGTGGGGAATTTTGGACAATGGGGGAAACCCTGATCCAGCCATGCCGCGTGAGTGAAGAAGGCCTTCGGGTTGTAAAGCTCTTTTGTTCGGAAAGAAATCGCCTAGGTTAATACCTTGGGTGGATGACGGTACCGGAAGAATAAGCACCGGCTAACTACGTGCCAGCAGCCGCGGTAATACGTAG
>JANLTH010000168.1:0-10645 GCA_031362865.1 Burkholderiales bacterium
CCCCACAGATCGGCACGCGCAGGCCCCGCCACCATCGCCATCGATGCGACCACCGCCAACCAAATTAAATAGGGACAGTCCCTATTTAATTTCCACCTAAACATCCGCTTCGACTTCGTTGCCGTGCTCTTCAAGCCAAGCTTTGCGAGCGGCGGCTTCGCCTTTGCCCATCAGCATATTCATGCGCTCAGTAGTACCCAAAAAATCGAGCGCGCCCAAGCGCACTTGGGTCAAGCGGCGGGTGTCGGGGTTGAGGGTGGTTTCCCACAATTGGGCGGGCATCATTTCGCCCAGGCCCTTGAAGCGGGACACCTCCCAAGAACCTTCGCGCACGCCTTCTTTCTTCAATTTGTCTTCGACAATTTCGAGCTCTTCGTCGTCCAGGCAATAGAGCTTGCGCATCGGGCGCTTGCCCGCAGCGGGCACATCAACGCGGTAGAGCGGCGGGCGCGCAATATACAAATTACCATTGGCGATCAAGCCCGGGAAATGCTTGAAGAAAAGCGTGAGCAGCAGCACTTGAATGTGCGAACCGTCCACGTCGGCATCCGACAAAATGCACACCTTGCCGTAGCGCAAACCGGTCATATCGGCGGACTCTTTACTTGCGTGCGGATCTACGCCAATCGCCACCGCAATGTCGTGAATTTCGTTGTTGGCAAAGAGCCGGTCTCGCTCGGTTTCCCACGAGTTCAGTACCTTGCCGCGCAGCGGCAAGATGGCCTGAAACTCCTTGTCGCGGCCCATTTTTGCGCTGCCGCCCGCACTGTCGCCTTCAACCAAAAACACTTCGTTACGGGCCAGATCGTCGCTCTCGCAATCGGTGAGTTTGCCGGGCAGAACCGCCACGCCGGAGGACTTTTTCTTCTCCACTTTTTGCGCCGACTTCATGCGGCTTTGCGCTTGCTTGACCACCAGGTCAGCGAGCTTTTTGCCGTAATCCACATGGCTATTGAGCCATAGCTCCAGCGGCGGCCTGCTCATGGTCGACACCAGGCGCACGGCATCGCGACTGTTCAGCCGCTCTTTGACTTGACCTTGAAATTGCGGGTCTAGCACTTTGGCTGAGAGCACGAAAGAAGCGCGCGCGAACACGTCTTCAGGCAGCAGTTTCACGCCCTTTGGCATCAGATTGTGTAGCTCGATAAACGACTTGACGGCATTGAAGAGTCCGTCGCGCAGACCCAGCTCGTGCGTGCCACCAGCGGAGGTGGGAATCAGATTGACGTAGGACTCGCGCACCGGGCTGCCTTCTTCCGTCCATACCACCACCCATTGCGCGCCCTCGCCTTCGGCAAAGGTGTCGTGCCCTGTGGCGGCAAAGTTTTCACCTTCGAAGTAGGGAATCAGCGGCTCGGCCGAAATCGCCTCTTGCAAATAGCCGCGCAAGCCTTGGCTGTAGAGCCAAGTGGTGGTTTCGCCGGTTTTCTCGATGGTCAGCGTTACTGTAACGCCCGAGAGCAGCACGGCTTTGGAGCGCAGGAGCCGCTGCAAGTCGGCCAGAGGCACCTGCGGCGCATCAAAGTATTTGGCCTGCGGCCACGCGCGCACCAAGGTGCCAGTGGCTTTGGAGGGGCCGACGCGCTTAAGCTTTTCGGCCACGTTTCCGCCATTCTCAAACACCATGCGATGTTCGCCGCCTTCGCGCCATACCGTGACATCAAGTCGGCTCGAAAGGGCATTGGTAACCGATACGCCAACGCCGTGCAGCCCGCCTGAAAATGTGTAGGCACCGCCGCCTTTTTTGTCGAATTTGCCACCGGCATGCAGGCGCGTGAAGACAATTTCGACCACCGGCACTTTTTCTTCCGGGTGCATGCCGACCGGGATGCCACGCCCGTTGTCTTTCACTGAGACCGAGCCGTCGGTATGCAGCGTGACATCGAGGTTTTTGGCGAAACCGGCCAGCGCTTCGTCGCTCGCGTTGTCGAGCACTTCCTGGATGATGTGCAGCGGCGTGTCAGTGCGCGTGTACATGCCCGGGCGCTCGCGCACGGGTTCGAGACCTTTTAGGACGCGAATGGAGGATTCGGAGTAGGTAGATTGCGAAGCCATATTCTTTGCTTACAAACTTGTAAAAGGCGGAGAACGCCGCCGTGGACTATTCACACAAACGCTGACCGTGCGGGTTTTCAGCAAAACGGCAGCGTCGCGATGTCGAGCAGCAAAGTCGAATGGTGTACCAGAGCGTAAGCCACGCCGAAAGCAACCACTCCGACGACCGCCAAAAATGCAATCCGTCGGCCAGCGGGGGCGTATTTTTCAAACCACTCAATGGGGCGCACAAGTATCAATCCGCAAATTGCAGCGTCTTGCATGCTGACCACCTTGATTCGGCCGCGCCAGCAGCAATATCACGTGTACTGAAAAACAGTATTCTACTTGCCCGCGATTTCCCGCAGGTTGAGGTACGCAACTGAAATTGCTGTTGCCAAATCAGGGCTCCGGCTGGCTTGCGGCAAATAGACCTCGAAAAGTGCAATTGCCTGCGCGGCATCCGCCTGACCCCCACTGAGGATCCCGGCCAGCCCACCGTAGAGCAGCACCATAGAAAGCAAAGCGGGGTCGTCGGGCTTTGTGTCGAGAAATGCCTTTGCTAGCGCGGCCATCTGCCGATGATCTTGGTTCGCCAGTGCCCACGAGAGATCCACCAAATCTCTGGTTCGAGGTGCCAAGTCTTTGAAGCAGGGCTTACCTCTCAAGGTGCCCCAAACCGCTTTCAGATCGTCCGTACCCAGATTGGAGTTGAGTAAGGTCATCACCTTCTGAAACGCCTCATGGCCGATGCGCTGCGTCGGTATTTCGCAATTGTGGGCGAAACGAAGAACAGATTCGAGCAAAGCCGCATCGAGCAATAGCACTCGAGAAAAATCCAAATCTGTACGTTTCGTCAAGATGGCATCGCGCACCTTTATCGCGATGGGCATGTAGGAGATTCGACTGGGCCCCGAAGTGTCGTCCAAGGCTAGGAGCGGGGTGTGCGCTACAAACCGTTTGCCGAGAATTGACGCGACTGGAGCGTGCGAGTCCAGCGACACTGGGTGGATCGCCGACTCACCCATAAAACGCGCGCGCGCCGCATTTTGATCTAAGTAGGGGAAGAAATCCGAATTCGCCGGAACTCCGCTGTGCTTTGCCAACAAACCCAATGTTTGCTCTGAACCTGCCCAACGCGCCGCCAGCGAATCCGGCCCAGTAACACCAATCCTACGCAGGTCACCAAAAAACGCTGGACCATGCGCCTGCGGCCAGGCGGGTGAGAGACGCCGTTGATCCTTGGCCGCAATCAATAGTAAATCGCCGTCGTTGGCGCGATAGACGTCAAAAATCGGAAACGACTTTTGCAGCGCATTAATGACCGAATAGAGCAGAAGCGGATTCATTTCGTAGACATGCATCCACTGCACCAAAACCCCCGACGGCTGCAAATGCGCTTTGACATGGCCATAAAACTCTTCACTGAAGAGACCCGCGACCCCGCTCACCCAAGGGTTTGAAGGTTCTGAGATGATGAGATCATATTTTTCACGCGACGCTGAAAAATGGCTTTTCGCGTCATCCACAATCAGTTTCGAGCGAGGATCGGCGTAAGCACGGCTATTCATCGGCGCAAACAGCTTGGCGCCTTCGAACACACTGGCTTCGATCTCAATCGTGTGCACACTTTGCGGCACGGGCGAACCCAGCACAACGTGGGTACTCATCCCCGACCCCATGCCGATGACGGCCACCGACTTGGCTTTTTCATGGACTAGGAGCGGCATCGCGCCAAGAAGCGTCATGGTCGCCTCATCGCCGGTGGGCTTGCTCGGGTCTTTCATGTTGATCGCCGCGTCTGGCTTCGCGTTGGTGCGAATTGCGCGTACCACACCGTCTTCGGTGACTGTGATCGTGGCTGACTTGCCATCATGATTGAACAATACTTTGCTGTTGGCGCGCTCAGCCGTGTTGACCTGTTTGCCGGTGCGGAATACTGCCGCCGACATCTGCACGTCGTCTAGCCGAACAAGGGCTGCCGCAGCAAAGACTAAAAGGAAGCCTGCCAGCGGCAGCACAAGGCGAAACCGCGAGGCTACCGAGACGCTGAGCCCTACCAGAAGCGCTACCCCAACAGCCATGTCAATTGCGCTCGCCAGCACGAGCGAATACTTCAATCCGAAAGCGGGCAACAGCAGGTGCGAAGTCGCAAAAACCCCAGCGATGGAGCCCGCAGCATTCCACGCATAGCACTTACCCACGCTCGCTTCACCTTGGCCGCGCTCGATCAACGCATGCGTAATCAACGGCAAGGTCATGCCAGCCAAAAAAGCAGGTGGCAGCAGAAGGGAAGCGGCAATCACATAACTGGCGACCGCATACGCGGAGTAACCGCTGGAGGAACGCTGCACCATTGAAAAGACGACCTCAATCAGTGCGAATGTCTGCCCATAAAACGCCAGCGCAGCCAAGGCGACGATTCCCATCACCAACTGCACCAGCACGAGAGCCCGCGCTGTGTCTACTCCGCGCGCCAGCCTCGATTTGATCCAAAGGCTGCCGAATGCGAGACCAAGAATAAATGCGCTGAGCATGAGCTCGAACGAGTGGGTTGAACTGCCCAGCACCAAACTGAGCATTCGCATAAACACGATCTCATAAGCGAAGGACGCAAAGCCGGTCAGCGCCGAGGCCCACAACAAGAGGCGCACCGCACTTTTCTTGGACGCGGCGCTCGCTGAAGCGCTTAAACCCTCCGAGGGCCCGGGCGCACTCGACGGAACGCCCGAAGGCACATACTTGGAAATGCCATAGACCACAATCGCGATGAAGATATTGATAAGCCCAGCTGTCAACGCCGATCCGGGCAAACCAACGACACTGATGAGTACGAAGCCGCTCACCAGCACACCAATTCCGGCACCCAAGCTGTTGGAGAAGTAGAGATCGGAAATCGTAGACGGATTGCCCTGTCCCACTAGCCGCATGATTCCCGCAGACATGAGGGGAAATGTCATGCCCAAGGCGATGGATTGTGGCAAAACCAACGCGGCGGCAACGCTCCATTTGGTCAATTCCACCTGCCAGGGAGCGCCCAAACCGGGGATTACAGAATCGAAGACAAAGCCCGATAAACCAAGAAATACCCGGTGAAACAGGAGCGCGGCCAAGCCGATCAGACCTTCAATTGCTGCGTAGGCCATAAGCGGGTTGGCAATTCGATGCACCCGCACAGCGGCGATCCAAGACCCAATCGCCATACCGCCCATAAAAATGGCAATGACGAGAGTTTGCGCGTAAGCTGCATGCCCCAAAAATAGCTTGAGGTAGTGGCTCCAGATGGATTCATAGATCAGACCAGAAAATCCGGATACGGCGAAAATCAGGATGCACAACAAAGGGATCAGTCTCGAATTGGATGGCTGCATGATCGCGTGCACATTGATGAGGAAGCGGCACTTTAGCACGCACCTATAATTCTTCTTTCTCGGTATTCAAGCCACGCTATCTTCGGCAGACCCCTACTCAAAAAATTCGTCGAGAGGCCTTGCATTTGACTGCCCCTCTCTCGGCAACAATTCCCGCAACGGAAAGCCCAAAACCCATGCCACTGACTGCTTTCCAAACGAAGTGGGAGAGCATATGCTGCCGCGCCTGCTAAGCCTGCTCGCCTGCCCTGATTGCGGCGGAAACTTCAACTGCGAAGCATTTACCTCAGACGGTGCGCGCGTACTGGAGGGTAAGCTCGTCTGCGCCTGCGGCAGCACATACCCGGTCATTGGTGGCATTCCCCGAATTCTTTCCGGCAAGCTTTTAGCCGATTCTTTGAGCACGTATCACGGGGCTTTTCTTGAAAAGTACCAAGCGCACTTCCCGATCAACCTGTCGGTCGATGCCTTGACCAAGCGCAAGCTCTCGACCATGCATGCCTTCGGGTACCAATGGACGACCTTCAAAGAGAACTTTGATTATTTCGAGGAAATATTTTTGGGCTTCGTCCGCCCATATTTGACCGCGAATGACTTCAAGGGAAAGTTGGTACTCGAATGCGGTTGCGGCTCGGGTCGGCCGGCCTGCGTGGCTGCCAGCTTCGGTGCTGAGGTAGTGGCCTTCGACCTGAGCCAAGCGGTCGAAACCGCGCACCAAATGACCGGTCAATTTCCCAACCTGCACGTCGTACAGGCGGACATTTACCATCCACCCTTCAAGCCAGAATTCGACCTTGTGTACAGCGTAGGCGTGATTCAACACCTACCCGATCCGGGGAAAGCGCTAGCGGCCATCGCCAAGTTAATTCCGCCCGGAAAAGCATTGGTGATTTGGGTCTACGGCATTCGCGAGCTTTGGTATCAACCGGTGGAACTACTGCGCAAGCTCACCACGCGCATGGCGTTTCGTCCGTTGCGCGTTTTGAGCTATGTGCTGGCTGTCTTGTCTCAAGTGTTTTTACTCACGCCTTACAAGCTTTTGCAAAATTTCCCCTGGGCTGCTAAGTTCGCTGAACGGATTCCCGGTCGAATCTATGCCCGCTTCCCATTTGGCGAAAACGTTCTCGGATGGTTTGATCGATTGGCCGCACCCGTGACACACTATTTTTCGGAGAAGGACGTTCGGGACATGCTGTCAAATGCCGGTTTGCAGAACATTTCCATCTTCCGACGTCCTGACGCAAGTGCAAGCTGGGTGGCGCGGGCGGAGGCACCACCGCCGCACGACCAAGTTGGCTAATTTGGCGCGGCGTTAATGCCGGGTGGATTCGGCTCACTCACCCCAGCGCACCCACTCAGCTACTAATGCATATGCAATCGCGCGGACATCAAAAAAACCTCTCAGCAGCCTCGCCGGTCCTGCTTGATGAACGACACAAGACCCCGAAAGTGGCGAAGATGCTCGCGGTGTTGCGCGATGGCAGTGTAATCACGGAGGGCAAACGTCGGGGACATGCCCTCGACATCGGCTGCTCTGCTGGGTTTTTTGCCAAAGCACTTACCGCATATTTTTCAACTGTTTCCGGGCTTGATATCGACGTGCCTGCGCTGCAGCGCGCCGCACAAACCTCAGGTGGGGACGGCCTCAGCTTCCTTGCAGGCGACTCGCAAAAGCTTCCGTTCGCTGACCAGTCACTGGACTTGATTGTGTGTAATCACGTCTATGAGCACGTTCCTGATGCCGACACGCTGATGCGAGAAATTGAACGAGTACTCCGACCGGGGGGCTCCTGTTTTTTCGGCGCGGCTTCCCGACTGGTCATTGTGGAGCCGCATTACTATCTACCTTTTCTCTCATGGCTGCCCCGCTCGCTCGCAGATCGCTACATGCAATGGACTGGGCGCGGAGAGATTTACTACGAACGCCTGCGAACGCACGGAGGCCTGCGCCAACTGACCGCTAATTTCAAGATCGACGACTACACACTAAAAATCGTGGCCGATCCGGACAAGTTTTGTGCGCGAGATATGCTCCCAAAAGGTGGCAGCGCAGCTGCGGTGCCAATCTGGTTATGGAAACGACTTTATCGCGTGCTACCGGGGTACGTTTGGCTGCTCCGTAAGCCGCCAAATCAGGAGTCGCTACGCGCTTAAATCAGTGAAAAGCGCGAGGATCTTCCTTGCAAACGGTTTTTTGGCGGACGTTCGAACTGAGTCAGGCTACACCAGGGACATCGCCCTGGGGCTGGCGAATATTGAAAGCGAGCGTTACAGCCACAGCCTCGGCGCCCATGAGCCAGAGCCTGCTGCTCAATGCCAGAACGAGCGCATGCTCTTGTGACAGGGTCCCGATCAACAAAAAAAACAGCACCCCCTCCCGAACACCCAGACCGGCAGGCAGGAGTGGAAGCAAGGCGCTAAGCGAGACCGCAAACAACCAGTAACAAGCGACCGCGAAGAGTACGCTTGAATTGTCGATCCCCAAGAGTGCCGATGAAAGCCCGGCAAACAACGCAGCAAACAGAATCCAGGTGGCCACGTAGTATGCGATTAATCGCGCTAACCAACTCGCCGGCACGCCGATCAAAAGGCCAAGCCACGTCAACCAGCGAGGTATCGCCTTGCTAGTTGACAGCGGGGTAAAAATGTTTGCGGCAGTGATCACGAGCCAGACAACCGGCAGCGCCGCAATGCCCACAATTGCCAGTCGTACCACCAGTGGCATACCCACGTGAAACACCCCCAGAAGCCCGGCCAGCGCCGCGCAAGCAAACAGCAGTAGCTGTTCGGCGGTCAAACTCGCACCGATTACCGCACCTCCTATTCCCAGCCGCGAGGCCAGTGCAGCTCGGCTCGCAAACGACCAGATGACGCCAGGAACGTAACGTACGACCGATGCCTTGAACCAAATCGCACATCCGACCGCAATCGGTAATCGTCCGCCCAGGCCCCGAACGATCAACACCCAGCCCAGCGCCTGGGCATAAAGCACGATCACCAGAAGCACCAAGCTTATGACCAGCCAGCCCACCTGCGCCTGTGCGAGCGTAGCCGCCCAATCGAGGCGTCCAATGACTTGACCTATTGCATGAAGAAAGAAGCCAATAGCCACACATGGCAGCAGCAGGCGCAGCCACCGAAGAAATTTCTTCGCACGGCCGACCGGCGGCTCCGAGCCATCGGTCATGTCCGAATCCAGCGGCGATAGCGTGTGGCCCACTCGCAGTACACCAGCACAGACCACAGACGCATGCCGTGATCGGCGCGTCCGGTCATGTGTTCGTCAAGCAGACACCTGACCATTGGCGCGTTCAACGCCGTATGGGGAAGCGCCGTCTGAATCGTGTCCATCGCGTAGTCCTTGAGTCCCGCGCGGAGCCACAGCGCTACGGGTACTGAAAAGCCATGCTTGGGGCGACTCAGGACAGAATTTGGCAAGTGCTGAGATGCAAGCGTTTTGAGAATGCGCTTTCGCCCAGTGAACCAGCCCAGTTTCTGGTCAAGCGGGACACTTTGCGAGAATTCTACGATGCGATAGTCGAGTAGCGGGGCACGAATTTCCAGGCCGTGTGCCATGCCCATTC
Source organism: Burkholderiales bacterium (assembly GCA_031362865.1). Lineage (GTDB taxonomy): Bacteria > Pseudomonadota > Gammaproteobacteria > Burkholderiales > JAEUOS01 > JANLTH01. The sequence continues at coordinate 8,990 of JANLTH010000168.1, forward strand.
GGTCAGCTTTAACCAACAGATCTTCCGGCAAATAGTTACAGATATCGTCCAGCATCGTGCGCTCCAGCAAAGGCTCTCGGCCACCGCTCGTTGGCTGCGCAAATGGCTCCTGAGCTACACCAAGCAACTCGTTTAACGCTGCCCGCGTAAAAGTTCTCAGGCGAAAGTCACCGTAGCGCGCACCCGAATCACACATTTCGGCGAACAGGGCGAGTTGCATGCGCCGGTCGTTACCCATATAGCGCCCGCTAGCGGGGCGGGGCAGGCAAGCCCGTACGACGTTAGGCAAACCCCGCAAACCCGTCGCGTTCAGCGCGCTGTAGGCCATGACCGCGCTGTAGCGGCGATAGCCGCCAAAAAGCTCATCGCCGCCGTCGCCACTGAGCGCCACTTTGATGTGTTTGGACATGTGCCGCGACAAGAGCCAAACCGCAATCGCAGAGGGGTCTGCAAGAGGCTCAGAGAGACTGCGGAGCGCATCAACCACCAATTGCACGGGGGCCGAACTGTCGGCAAACACGGTTTGCGTATTCGCCCCCAAGGCGCGCGCAGTTGCTTGCGCATCCGCTGATTCGTCGAAGGAGGGGTCCGCGAACCCCAAGGTGAAAAGGTTGATCGCCGGATCCGCTTGTAAAGTGCGCGCGGCAATCAGGGCCGAATCGACTCCCCCGCTCAGAAACACGCCAAGCTTGGCATCACTGCGTAGGCGCAAACGAATCGAATCAGCCAGCAAGGCATCGAGCTCAGCTACCCAGTCACGACCCGTTACCCCCCCGCGAGCGGAACCCTGCGCGGAGGCGAGTTGCCAATACCGTTGCGAACGCGTGTTGAACTCGTCCGACTCGAATGAACCGGTGAGATAGCTGCCAGGTGGAAGGCGCTCAATACCCGCAAGCATGCTGCGGCCCTGGCCTACATACTGGTACGAAAAATAGTGCCTTAGCGCAGTTGCGTCAACGTCATATTGCCCAAGCTCCATCGCGAGCAAGCCGCCCAGCTCTGATGCAAACGCAAACACTCCGTTCTTTTGAGTGTAATAGAGCGGCTTTTTGCCGACTCGATCGCGCGCCAACAGCAAGCGCCTTTCGTGGTCGTCCCAAAAGGCAAACGCGAACATGCCGTTCATGCGGTCAAGCGCGGCTACCCCTACGCGCGCGAGCAAGGCTAGTACCACCTCAGTGTCACCCTGCGTGGAAAACTCCACACCCTGCGCCTTCAGTTCTGCCCGAAGCTCGACGTAGTTGTAAATCTCGCCATTGAAGATCAGCGTATACCGCCCGTCAACCGAGACCAGCGGCTGATGGCTGCCCTCGATGTCAATCACGCTTAGGCGACGATGCCCGAAAACCGCTCTCGATCTGGTCTCAATGCCACTCGCGTCCGGCCCGCGATGTGCAATGCTGTCCATCGCAAGTTGAACCCGGGCCACATCTTCTGGGCGAACCGACGGGCTGACCAAGCCGACGATGCCGCACATGCTAAGTACCCCTCGCAGTCAAACGCCGATAGAGCGCCGCATAGTTCTCACCACACGCTCCCCAAGTCAGTCCGCGCCTCCGAATGGTGGCCCGCGCTGCAAACCCCAAGCTCATGGCCAACGCTGCATCTGCGGTGAGTCGAGCTAAGTGGGCTGTCAGCAACGCGACATCGCCGCAC
>JANLTH010000005.1:0-31109 GCA_031362865.1 Burkholderiales bacterium
GCCTTGCGCGCCCAGCGCACGGGCTTTGAGCACATCCTGCCCAGAGCGAATGCCGCCGTCCATCCACACTTCAATCGCGCCGTTTTCTGCTTTGACCGCCTCGACAATGGGTTGCAGCATTTGAATCGATGACGATGCGCCGTCCAACTGCCGCCCACCGTGGTTCGAGACGATCAGGGCATCTGCCCCCGATTTCACCGCCAGCTTGGCATCTTCTGCATCCATGATGCCTTTGAGAATTAGCTTGCCACCCCACTTCTTTTTCACCCACTCGACATCGTCCCACGAGAGGCGCGGGTCGAACTGGCTGGCCGTCCACGACGAGAGCGAGCTCATGTCGTCGACACCTGTCACGTGCCCCACGATATTGCCGAATTCGCGCCGCTTGGTGCCCAGCATGCCCAGACACCAACGCGGCTTGGTAGCCATGTTGAGAAGATTCGGCAGAGTCAGTTTCGGCGGCGCGGAAAGGCCGTTTTTGATGTCTTTGTGGCGCTGCCCGAGGATCTGCAAATCGAGGGTCAGCACCAGCGCGCCGCACTTTGCTAATCGGGCGCGCTCGATTAGCCGTTCGATAAAGCCGCGATCACGCAACATGTAAAGCTGAAACCAGAAGGGCGCGGTGGTGTGTGCGGCAATGTCTTCAATCGAGCAAATACTCATTGTGGAAAGCGTGAACGGAATACCGAATTTTTCCGCCGCGCGCGCACCGAGAATTTCACCATCGGCATGCTGCATGCCGGTCAAGCCGGTTGGGGCAATCGCCACCGGCATCGCCACATCAAGGCCGATCATGTTGGTACGGGTCGTGCGGCCTTCCATGTTGACAGCGATACGCTGGCGGAACTTGATCTTGCCGAAGTCGCTTTCGTTGGCGCGGTAAGTGCCCTCAGTCCACGCGCCAGAATCGGCGTAGTCGTAGAACATGCGTGGCACGCGGCTTTTTGCGACCAAGCGCAGGTCTTCGATGTTGGTGATTTTGGAAAGGTCGGTCATGTTTTAGGCTAGCGGTTGGAGTCGTTGACGCAGTTTAGCCTCCTGAAGGACGCAGGCTCGATGTTCGCTCAACGCATAACGACAAATGCTTTGGGAACTGTCAGCCGCCATTGAGGCACGTCGAAAAATGGGGAATCTGGGAAGGCAACGACCTTCTGCGCTGGGACCACTTTGACGATGCGGCCAGGGCCACCGCGAACGTTCAGCAACCGCCGTTGCCGCTCCATGAAGGCCGAAATTTCTTGATCGGTTTTGCCTTCATGCCAACTGTTTTTTTTGCCAAGAGCCGCTCGTAATTCGTCGCGGCGTTGCACATACTCACCAATCGTCGCATCAAAATGCCAACCGTCGGAATACCGGGTGCGATCCTTCCACTCGAATTCGCCACCCGCCACAGGCGAAACTAGCGCATAAATGGTATAGCCGCCGACCAGTGCCCCTGCTTGAAATCCTAAGGTGCGTTCCAATTCACGCCCACTCCTCCCGGATATCATCGCGTGAGTTGTGACGTAGCCGCGCGGAAAAATGACCGAAGGCGGATTACCCCGCTTCACGCGTTTCCAGTTCCAAACGCAAACCCCCGCCCAGGGGCAGCGGCAAACAGCGACCTGGTGTACTCGTGCTGCGGCGCGCCGAATACCTGTGCGGAAGCGCCGTACTCCACCATCCGGCCTTTAGACATCACTGCTACGTGGTCGCAGACTTGTGCCGCTACCCGCAGGTCGTGGGTGATGAAGAGCATCGCCAAGTTCAAGCGATCTTTGATGTCGTCGAGCAGCTGCAACACTTGTGCTTGTACCGAAACATCGAGCGCGGAAACGGCCTCGTCGGCAATCAACAACTCAGGCTCCATCGCCAGCGCGCGGGCAATCGCAATACGCTGACGCTGACCCCCTGAAAACTGATGCGGGTAGCGAGTCAGCGCGCTCGGGTCAAGCTTGACCAGCTCCATTAAGTCGCGGGCGCGCTGCATTGCTACGGCGCGGGTGGTGCCATAGTTCATCGGCCCTTCGATGATGGAATCGCCCACCGTGCGCCGTGGGTTGAGCGAGCGGTAAGGGTCTTGAAACACGATCTGCACTTTGCGGCGCAGCGCGCGCAGGGTGCTTTGCGAGGCGCGCGCGAATTCGTCGCCCTTGATGGTGATTTCGCCTTCGGTGGGGTCGATCAAGCGCACGATGCAGCGCGCCACGGTGGATTTGCCCGAGCCGGATTCGCCCACAATGCCGAGCGTTTGTCCGCGCTTGACGGTAAAGCTCACATCGGTCGCTGCAGTCACCGGTGCGGTCTTTTTGAAGAAACCTTGCGGCGCGTAGGTCTTGCCTAGGCCCTTGGTTTCAAGCACGACCGGCGCTGACTCGTCGAGTGGCCGCACCCGTGGGTGAATCGACGGTACCGAGCCGATCAGCATTTTGGTGTAATCGTGCTGCGGGCGTTTCAACACTTCGTCGCGTGTGCCGATTTCGACCAGTTGGCCCAGGCGCAGCACTGCCACGCGGTGGGCGATTTCGGCAACCACGCCAAAATCATGTGTGATGAAGAGCACGGCGGTGGCGTGGTCGCGCTGCAGGTCGCGCACCAACGCCAGCACCTGCGCTTGGGTGGTTACGTCCAGTGCGGTGGTAGGTTCGTCGGCGATCAGCAGCACCGGGTCTAACACCAGTGCGATGGCGATCATGATGCGCTGGCGCTGCCCGCCTGAGAGCTGATGCGGGTAGCTCGCCACCATTCGCGGCGGGTCGGGCAAGCCTACTTGGTTGATGATTTCCAGCGTCTTTTTGCGGCGCGTCGCAGCGTCGTCGCTGGTGTGCTGCGAGAGCACTTCGTCGATTTGCCTGCCGCAAGTCATTACCGGATTGAGCGCTGTCATCGGCTCTTGGAAGATCATCGACATGCGGGTGCAGCGCAGGTCGCGCAGGCGGTCGGCGCTGGCGGTGAGCACATTTTCGCCATTGAGCAAAATCTCGCCCTGCGTGGGCTTGAGTGCGGCAGGCAGTAGGCCCATCACCGAATGGGCGATGACCGATTTGCCTGAGCCGGATTCACCCACCAAGCAGACGATCTCACGCGGGTTGACGGTGAGCGAAACGCTATGGACCGCGAGTTTGCGATCCGCGTTGGCAGGTAGCGCAATCGAGAGATTGCGAATTTCCAGTACTGGGGTAGGTGCGGCGCTCATCTACTTCTCTGTCATCGCCAGTTTGATGCCGAAACCCAGAAAGCAGGCCCCGCCGCTGCGGTTGATCCACAGCGCAGCGTTGGGCTCTTTGATGAAGCTGGCGAATTTGGCTGAAGTGATGGCAGTGAAGCTATTCCAGAACACGCTGCCCAGGTTGAACAAACAGCCCAACACAAAGAAGGCCAGCGCCTTTTGCTCAGAAGCAGGGTCGATAAATTGCGGCAGGAAGGCCAAGAAAAACACCGCCACCTTGGGGTTGAGCGCGTTCGACAAAAAGCCCTGCATGAAAATCGTGCCATAAGGGTAGGCTTTGCCGCTGCCAAACAGAGGGGCCGCAGTTGCCTTGGCGAGCAGCATTTGGATGCCGATGATCACCAGGTAAGCCGCGCCCACCCATTTGATGATGGTGAACGCCGTGGCCGATGCTGCAAGCACCGCCGACAAGCCCACCGTGGCGGCGATGATGTGGACAAAGCCGCCCATCACGATGCCAGCCATCGCCACCATGCCAGCGCGCGCGCCCATGGTGGTGGAGCGAGTCAAAATTAAAAAAGTATCCGGCCCGGGCGTGACATAGAGCACGAAGCAGGCAACCATATAGATTGCCAGATCGTGGATGCCGATGGAAGCCAGCATGCGGCTAAACCTTCTTGCTCATCTTCGGGTCGAGCGTATCGCGCAGCCCATCGCCCAGCATGTTCACTGCCAGTACGGTGAGCGCGAGAAAGATGCCGGGGAAAAATACGTTGTGCGGAAATTGCTGGAACTGCGCCCGGCCTTCAGCCATGATGTTGCCCCAAGTCGGCACGTCCGACGGCAAGCCCACGCCGAGAAAGCTCAAAATCGCCTCGACCAGAATCGCTGACGCGCAAATGTACGTGCCCTGGACGATCAACGGCGCGACGGTATTGGGCAGGATGTGGCGGAACATCAGGGTGATGGTGGGTGTGCCCAGTGAGAGCGCCGCTTCCACATAAGGCTCTTCGCGAATCGTGAGCACGAGCGAGCGCACCAAGCGCGTTACGCGCGGAATTTCGGGGATGGCAATCGCCACTATCACCGTGAGCACGCTCGCCTTCCACGCCGACACCAGCGCAATCGCCAGAAGGATGCCAGGGATCGCCATCATGCCGTCCATTACCCGCATCAACGGGCCGTCCAGCCAGCGCAGGTAGCCTGAGCTTAAGCCCAGTACGATGCCGATGGAAAGCGAGAGGATCGCGCACGACAGGCCGACGATCAACGAGACGCGCGCGCCGTAAATCACACGGCTATAAATGTCACGCCCGAGTGAATCTGACCCCATGAGGAAGGTGTGCTTGAGTTGCTCACCTTCCAGCGTGGTGATTTCGCCTGCTTTGCCGGGCAGCAGGTCGCGCGAGGCCGCGTCAAACAGGGTTGGGTCTACCGTGCCGAGCCAAGGCGCGGTGAGCGCGATTAACGTGAAGACAATCAGCACGACACCGCCAACCCGTACCGCCCACGCATCAAGCGCGCGCCGCCATGCTGGCTTTTGTACCGGGGCGAGATTGGCGCTCTCGACTGAAAGGGCGCTGTCTTCGGCCATCAGTAACGAATCCGTGGGTCAAACAGCACGTAAGACAGGTCGACCAGCAGATTCACCACCACGTAAATGAAAGAGAAAAACATGATGACCCCTTGAATCGTGGGGAAGTCGCGCGCCAGTACCGCGTCTACCGTGAGACGCCCCAGGCCTGGGATGCCATACACGCTTTCGGTCACCACCACGCCGCCGATCAGTAGCGCCACGCCAATGCCGATCACCGTGATGATCGGCACAGCTGCATTTTTGAGCGCATGGCGCATCAATACCACCCGCTCGGGCAGGCCTTTGGCGCGCGCGGTGCGAATGTAGTCTTCGGTCAGCACTTCAGAAACGGTGGCGCGGGTAACGCGCGCGATCAGTGCGATATAGATGCACGACAGGGTCATCGCCGGGAGAATCAAGTGCTTCAAGGTGCTGCCAGATGGGTCGCCCAACTTGATGTAGCCCTGTACGGGCAGCAGATTGGCCTTCATCGCCAGCAGATAAATCAAGATGTAGCCGAGTACGAAAATTGGAATCGAGAAGCCCAGCACCGAAAAGCCCATCAAAGCCCGATCAAGCCAACCGCCAATGCGCCACGCCGCCAGCGTACCCAGCGGCACCGCGACGCACACGGCGACGATGATGGTGACTAAAGCCAGCATCATGGTGGGCTCAAGGCGCTGCGCAATCAGCGTGGTGACTTTGGATTTGTAATAGAAAGATTCGCCCAAGTCGCCTTGCAGCAAGTTGCTCACCCAGATACCGAACTGAGCCGGAATCGAGCGCTCCAAACCGAGCGAGGCGCGAATCTGCGCAATTTGCTCAGTGCTTGCCGCATCGCCGGCCATGATAGCGGCCGGGTCGCCCGGGGTCAGGCGCAGCAGCATGAAGACGAACACCGCGACCACCGCCAATACTGGCAGAGTCGCGGCAATACGTTTGAGTAAAAAGCTGAGCACTAGGGCTTCAAAACGCTTTTCCAGCTTGATTCTTCATCGGCATGTCATGAAGAATCAAGCTGGTAGCCATTCTTCAGGCAATCAATTTTTCTTCAGGTTCCAATACATGTTGCCGTTGGTCACGAAGAAGCCGCTGATGTTTTTGCCTGCAGCCATTGGCTGGGAATACTCGCCCAGTGGCGCGTGGGTGGCCACCTCGAAGGCGCGGGTTTGAATTGCTTCGGCGAGCTTCTTCTTCTTGCCCTCGTCCAGCTCACGCATGAATTGCCCGCGCAGCTCGATGATCTTGTCGTCTTTGCCCCAGCCAAACCAGCCGGATTGCTCGCCGCGCGTATCCATTGCCGCATTGGCAATCGGGTTCCAGATGTCGTGGCCTTGCCAAGCGGTCAGAAACATGTGCCAGCCGCCTTGCGCCGGTTGCTCCTTCTTGGCGCGCCGCCCCACCAGGGTTTGCCAATCCATCGATTGCAGGTCAACCTTGAAACCGGCTTGCCGCATCAACTGCGCGGCAACATCAGGCAGCTTGTCAATCGAGGTCAAATCGGTAGGCTTCATGATGAGAATCGGCGTACCGTCGTAGCCGGAGGCTTTGAGCAGATCCTGTGCCTTCTTCATGTTCGACTTCGACTGAATGTCGCTGCCAACCGGGCTGCCATAAGGCGTGCCGCAGGTGAACATCGAAGCGCAGGTGGTGTAAAGCTCCTTTACGCCAACCTGGGCCCGCAAGAACGGCTCTTGCGAAAACGCGGCTAAAGCTGCTTGGCGAACCTTCGGGTTGTCGAACGGTTTGGCTAAGTGATTGAAGCGCGCCATGTATTGCAAACGCACCACCGAGTAGTTGGGCAGTTGCACCCGTGCATCGGTTTTCGCGGTCTCAAAAAACTGGAAAGGCAGCGCTTCGATGATATCGACCTCGCCCTTTTGCAGTGCGTTCATTTGCGCCTGACCGTCGCGCAGCGCCAGGTTCCACTCAACCCGATCCACATACACATTCTTGCCCCCGGTTGAGCCTGAAGGCGGCTCTTTGCGCGGCTGGTACTTGGTGTTTTTGAGATAGACGGCTTTATCGCCTGGCTTGAATTCGTCACGCTTGAAGGTGTAGGGGCCAGAGCCAATATGGTCTTCAATTTGCTTAAAGGCATCGGTATCGGCGATGCGCTTGGGCATGATGAACGGCACGTTTGACGAGGGCTTGCCGAGTGCTTCGAGCAAAAAGCCGCACGGCTCACGCAAGAAAATGCGGAAGGTGTCGGGTGTGGGCGAGTCCATCTTCGAGACGAAGGTCATGAGTGCCGACCCCATCGCGTCACGCTTGCCCCAACGAGCGATTGACGAGACCACGTCGTCGCCGGTGACTGGCTTGCCGTCATGGAACTCCAGGCCGCTGCGCAACTTGAAGGTCCACAGGCGGCTGTCTTCGCTCTTGGTCCAGGTATCGACCATCTGCGGCTTGATCTGCGCCTTTTCATCGGTGCCGAACAAGGTGTCGTAAATCATGTAGCCGTGGTTGCGGCTCATGTAGGCGGTGGTCCAGATCGGATCGAGAATCGCCAAATTGGAATGCGGCACCACCTTGAGCACGGTTTGCGCGCTTGCGGCGGTGGTGAAGCCCACCGCTGCAGTGGCCGCAAGTGCCAAGAGCATTGATTTCAGTTTCATGTTGTCTCCAGTTTCGGTTAAAGAGTGAAGTCAGAAGTTCAAACTTGGAAGCGAGAAGCGTACCAGATTTTTTGCGCTAAGCTTGTGCATATTCCAACCAGAACAGAGATCAACTATGCCGCAGCTTCGCATCGCCGTCGGTGGTTTCCAGCACGAAACCAACACCTTCGCCCCTTCCAAGGCAACTTACCAAATGTTTGAGCAGGGCGGTGGCTGGCCCGGGGTCCAATTTGGTGCGTCGATGTTTGATGCGCTCGCGGGGGCCAATATTCCGGCGGAAGGGTTTATCCAAGCCGCGCGCGCTGGTGGCCATACCCTGATTCCGCTGGCATGGGCCGCAGCCAGCCCGTCGGATGTCGTGACCCGCGATGCCTTTGAGCGCATCATGGCTGGCATGATCGAGCGCCTGACTCAGGCACATCGTGAAAAGCCGCTCGATGCGGTCTATCTCGACCTGCACGGCGCGATGGTCGCTGAAGATTTTGACGACGGCGAAGGCGAGGTGCTGCGCCGCGTGCGCGAAGTGGTAGGGCCGCGCGTCCCGGTCTCGGTCAGCCTCGACTTGCATTCCAACACAACCCAGGCGATGTTTACGCGCTGTGAAGCGCTGATCGCCTATCGCACCTACCCGCATGTGGATATGGCCGACACCGGCGCACGTGCCTATGTGGCGCTGTCGCGGATTTTTTCCACCGGCAAACCGCTTTTCAAAGCGATGCGCACCTTCGATTTTCTGACCTCGATCAACTCGCAGTGCTCTTTTATCGAGCCCTGCAAAAGCATCTATGAATTCCTGAGTGACTTGGAGGTCAAGCACAACGTGTTGCTGTCGTTCACGCCGGGCTTTCCGATGGCCGACATTGCTGAGTGTGGCATGGCGGTGCTGGGCTATGGTACCGAAATGAGCGCGGTGGAGCGCGCGCTCGATGAGCTCTATCGCCGCATCAAAGATGCCGAAAAAGACTTCGCGCTGGAACTCTACGACCCTGACGAAGCTGTCAAACGCGCCATGATCGGCGGCGCGGTGGGCCTGCCGGTGGTGATTGCCGACACGCAAGACAATCCGGGTGCGGGCGGCAACGGCGACACCACCGGCATGCTCAAGGCCTTGGTCCGCCAGCGCGCGCAAGACGCGGTGCTCGGTATGCTGATCGACGGCGCGGCGGCTACCAAGGCGCATGAAGTCGGTTTGAACAACAGCGCCGTGTTTTCATTGGGCGGGTTGTCCAACATTCCGAACGACACCCCCTACACCGGCGAATTCACCGTGGAAGCACTGGGCGATGGGGTGTTCACTTGCACCGGCCCGATGTTTAAAAACTTCCGCATGACTCTCGGAAATATGGCCTGCCTGCGCTCGAAAGAAGCGCCTGGTGTGCGGGTGGTGCTAGCCTCGCGTAAATGCCAAGCAGCAGATCAAGAAATGTTCCGCCATGTGGGTGTGGAACCTCGCCAAAACCGTGTGGTGGTGCTCAAAAGCTCGGTGCATTTTCGTGCCGATTTTCAGCCACTGGCCAAAGAGGTGCTGGTGGCGCGATCTCCTGGGCCCGCACTGGCTGATCCGACCGAGTTCAAGTGGAAAAAACTGCGCCACGGCGTGAAACTGAAGCCGTTTGGGCCGGTGTTTGGCGGGTGATGCGTCTAAGGTGAGGGGAAAGGAGTGAGGGGTGAGGCAACTCGCGCACCCCGCGAAAAAATGGGGATAGTCCTCATGCAAGCCATGATCCTTTGAAGGCAAAGGAAGATGCCTGTCCCTATTTTTTTACCGTTCGTTATGCGGAGATTGCGCGCTGCGATGAGTGCCTTGATGCCCGTTGGGAAAAACAAGCGGGGTCAGAGCTCTTCCTTTGCCCGCAGGGAGCCGCACATCTCACGAGGTCTAACCCCGATTGTTTTTTGAGGCCGCGTCGAAGGGGCAGTAAATGGGAGGGGGTGAGGCAACTCGCGCGCCCGGCAAAAAAATGGGGATAGTCCTCATGCAAGCCATGATCCTTTGGAGGCAAAGGAAGAGGCCTGTCCCTATTTTTTTAGCGTTCGTTATGCGGAGATTGCGCGCGGCGATGAGTGCCTTGATGCCCGTTGGGAAAAACAAGCGGGGTCAGACCGCTTCCTTTGCCCGCAGGGAGCCGCACATCTCACGAGGTCTAATTCCATTTCTAAATCATTACGATATGTCGTTGCCCCTTCCTAGCCGTGCTACGCGCACTGTCGTCGTCGGTGCGCCTAATCTCGTAATGATTTAGAAATGGAATAACCCCGATTGTTTTTTTGGAAACCGCAGCACACCGGGACGCAGGTTCAAGCCGCGAAAGGGCGCACGAACCTCGCGCCTTGCCTCTCACGCCGCATTACGCAGCCGAATATGCAAGTCGCGCAACTGCGCTTCCGTCACCGCTGACGGCGCATGCACCAGCAAGTCCTGCCCGCGCTGGGTTTTGGGAAAGGCGATCACTTCGCGGATGGAGTCAGCGCCGGTGAGCAGGGTCACTAAGCGATCCAAGCCAAACGCAATGCCGCCGTGCGGGGGCGCGCCGTATTGCAGCACATTGAGCAGAAAGCCGAATTTCTTCTGCTGATCTTCTGGCGAAATATTGAGCGCCTGGAAGACTTTGGCCTGCACTTCTTCGCGATAAATCCGCACCGAGCCGCCGCCGATTTCCCAGCCGTTGATGACCAGATCGTAGGCTTTGGCTAAAGCGCTGGCCTTCTCGTCGTCACTGCCCAAAATCTTGTCTTCATGCCCGTCTTTGGGCGAGGTGAAGGGGTGGTGGCGCGCCGCCCAGCTGTTGCTGGTGTCGTCGTGCTCAAACATCGGGAAATCGACCACCCACAGCGGCTTCCAGTCGCCTTCGATCAGCCCGAACTTTTTGCCAAATTCGCTATGGCCCACCTTGGCGCGCAGCGCGCCGATGGCATCGTTGACCACTTTCTCTTTGTCGGCCCCGAAGAACATCAGGTCGCCGTTTTTCGCACCAGATCGCTCGATGACTGCCTTGAGCGCGTCGTCCGAAAGGTTTTTGACGATCGGTGATTGCAAGCCGTCGCGACCCTTTTCGACTTCGTTGAATTTGATCCACGCCAAGCCCCTGGCCCCGTAGATGCCAACAAATTTGGTGTAATCGTCGATCTCGCCGCGCGAAATTTCTGCGCCACCGGGAACCAGCAAGCCCACCACCCGTCCGTTTTTAGCGTTGGCGGGGGCGGAAAAGACCTTGAAATCGACCGACTTCATCACGTCGGTCAATTCGGTGAATTGCAGCTTGACGCGCAAGTCCGGCTTGTCCGAACCATAGAGCCGCATCGCGTCGGCAAAGGTCATCACCGGCAGCGGCGGCAGGGCCACATCCAGCGTAGCCTTGAACACCGTGCGGATCAACTCTTCCATGATCGGGCGAATTTCTTCTTCACCGAGGAAGGAGGTTTCAATGTCGATCTGCGTGAATTCGGGCTGGCGGTCGGCGCGCAGGTCTTCGTCGCGGAAGCACTTGGTGATTTGGTAATAGCGGTCGTAACCGGCAATCATCAGCATTTGCTTGAACAATTGCGGTGATTGTGGCAGCGCGTAAAACTGGCCATCGTGCATGCGTGATGGCACCAGAAACTCGCGCGCGCCTTCCGGCGTGGATTTGTAGAGCATAGGGGTTTCGATATCCACGAAACCGAGATCGTCCAAATAGCGGCGCACGGTTGAAGCTGTTTTGTGGCGCAGGCGCAAATTGCGCTGCATCGCCGGGCGGCGCAGGTCGAGCACGCGGTGCTCGAGCCGCACCGTTTCGGAAATGCCTTCTTCGTCCATCTGAAACGGCACGGGCAGGCAGGCATTCAAAATCTCCAGCTCGTGGCACAAAACTTCAATTTCGCCGGAGGCCAGCTTGGGATTGACCAGGCCAGCTTCACGGCGGATCACTTTGCCGGTGACTTTGAGCACGAACTCGGTGCGCGCCTTCTCGGCGATCGCAAACATCTCTGGCCGCGTGGGGTTGCAGACGATTTGCACGATGCCTTCGCGGTCGCGCAGGTCGATAAAAATCACGCCACCGTGGTCTCGCCGGGTATTGGCCCAGCCCATCAGGGTGACGGTTTGGTCCAGGTGTTTGGCGCTGATAAGGCCGCAGTATTCAGTACGCATTTTTTTAGGGGATCGGGAATCTGGGATCAGGAATCAAGAATCAGGGGGCTGTGCCGGGCGCAACCACGCCCATCGAGACAATATATTTCAGCGCTTGGTCAACGCTCATGTCGAGGTCAACGATCTCCGCCTTGGGCAGCATCACAAAGTAGCCACCGGTCGGGTTCGGTGTGGTGGGCACGTACACGCTGACGAATTCGCCCAAGTCTTGCGGCAGCTTGGCTGCGGTTTCGCCACTCGGCGTGCCAGTGAGAAAGGCGATAGTCCAAATGCCGCGACGCGGAAATTCAATCAGCACGGCTTCACGAAATGCCTGCCCGTTAGGCGATAGCACCGTGTCGGAGACCTGCTTGACCGACGAATAAATGCCGCGCACGATGGGGATGCGTGCCAGCACCGCTTCGGCCCAGCCCACCAAACGCTTGCCGATGAAATTGGCGGTGAGCAGGCCCGTGACAAAGACGACGATCAGGGCCACGATCAGGCCAAACCCGGGGAAACTTTTCAGGCCGAACTGCTCTGCTGTAAGCCAGTAAGGCAGCAGCCCGTCCATCGTGCGAAAAATGAAGTTGAGCACCCAAATCGTGATGACGATGGGGACCCACAACAACAAGCCGGTGACAAAGTACTTTTTCACGGAGCCACGCATCAACGCTTCGTCAAGCGCCCGCTGGCGTTACCGTCGGCGCGGGGGCTGGTGCGGGTGCTGGGCTTGGCGTGGAGCTTGATGCGGAACTGGCCGAAGAACCGCCATCAGAGCCACTCTTCGCGGCATCGCCTGATGAGGCGCTCTCTGTCTTGCTCTTCGCGGCATCACCGGCAGCGGCTTTTTTCGCAGCCTCGGTGCCAGCCTCCTTCTTGCCGTTGTCGCGAAAATCGGTCACGTACCAGCCGCTGCCTTTGAGCTGAAACCCGGCGGCGGTGAGCTGCTTGGTATAGCTTGCCTTTCCACAGGCGGGGCAAACGGTCAGACGGGCATCTGACATCTTTTGCAAATGGTCTTGGGCGTGCCCGCATGCGTCGCAGGCGTAAGCGTAAATCGGCATGGTGAGAGAGGGAAAATGAGGCTTGGAAGTGGCCGAGAAATCGGAAACTTCAGGGAAGTAGTCAAAGCCCACCATTATAGCCGAGCACATTGCAGGCAGTCAGGTCGCTTTTCTTCAGGTATGCTGGAAGCTGATGCAATCAATCACTCTTTGGGAGTTGTCATGCGGCCTTGGCGTTTAACTTCGCAGTTTCATCCGGTTTCAATCATCGCAACCTTGGCATTCGCGCTCGGACCGAGCTTGAGCGCAGCGCAAAACCTGACGATCGGCATCTCTTCAGATGCCAGCTCGATGGACCCGCACTACCACTTGCTCACGCCCAATGCCAATATCGCTGAGCATGTGTTTGAAACGCTGATTCAGAAAGACGAGCGCCAGCGACTCAAAGCTGGCTTGGCGATTTCTTGGAAAACGGTCGACGACACCACTTGGGAATTCAAGCTGCGCCCTGGGGTGAAGTTCCATGATGGCTCGCCCTTCACGGCCGACGATGTGCTCTTCTCGCTCGACCGCCCGGCCACCATCAAGAATTCGCCCGGGCCCTACACCGTGTACACCAAGGCGATTGTTGAGAAATCCGCACCCGACCCGTTGACCGTGCGCGTGAGAACCGCAGCACCCTACCCGCTGTTGCCCAATGAACTGGCGACGATCATGATCGTCTCTAAAAAGGCGGCAGCAACGGCCACAACAGAAGACTTCAACGCTGGCAAAGCCAACATCGGCACCGGCCCGTACAAGTTCGTGTCGTGGAAAAAAGGCGATCGCACCGAGCTGGAGCGCTCCGACACCTATTGGGGCACCAAGCCAATTTGGCAGAAAGTGACCCTGCGCGTGCTCACCACGGATGCGTCACGGGTTGCAGCCCTACTGTCGGGCAATGTGGATGCGATTGAAGCCGTACCCACCTCCGACCAAACCAAGCTCGCTACCAACAAAAAAGTGGCGCTGCATCGCAGCGAATCGAATCGCCTGATGTATCTGCACATCGACACCAACCGCGACAAAACGCCCAACGTGTTCGACAAATCTGGCAAGCCGCTAGAGAAAAACCCCTTCAAAGACCTGCGGGTGCGCCAAGCCATCTCCAAGGCGATCAGCCGCATCGCCATCCGCGACCGCGTTATGGAAGGGGCCGCCACACCTACCGGCCAGTTGATGCCCAGAGGATTTTTTGGTTACGATGCCACCGTGAAATGGGAAGACTATGACGTGGAAGGCGCGAAAAAGCTGCTGGCGGCTGCGGGCTACCCCGACGGTTTTAACCTCACCCTGCACGGCCCGAATGATCGCTATGTCAACGACGACCAGATCATGCAGACCATCGCGCAAATGCTCGCGCGCGTGGGCATTGGCGTGAAGGTGGAAGCGATGCCCGCATCGGTCTATTTTGGCCGTGCCAACAAGCTCGATTTCTCCATCATGCTGGTGGGCTGGAGTGCGGATACGGGCGAGGCATCTTCGCCGCTCAAGGCCTTGCTTGCCACCTATGACCGCGACAAAGGTCTGGGCACCGCCAATCGCGGCCGCTACTCGAACAGCAGTGTTGACCTGCTGATCCAGAAGGCGCTGGGTACCGTAGACGACAAGACGCGCGAAAAGCTGCTGCAAGATGCCACGCGCCTGGCGATGAACGACTTAGGGCTGATTCCGCTGCATCACAACGTGAACGTGTGGGCCACCAAAGCGGGCATGATCTACAACGCCCGCACCGATGAGCGGACCTACGCCTTCGAGTTCAAATAGCGTAATCGATGCCTGAAGATGCCCGCCCAGTGCGGGTCTTCGGGCACTACGTGGTTTTCGGTAGTTTCTGTGAAGCGGCTCACTAAGGCCATCATGATCGCCAATCGTCGTTCGAGACTGCTGCGCCACACGCTTTCATTTCTGGGCAGCGTTGTGTTATTGGCCGCGATGGCAAGCCACGCCCAGCCGCGCCCCGAACCGAAAACCGGCCTCTGGACCCTCAGTGATTTCCGCTTCCATACCGGCGAAACCCTGCCTGAACTCAAGCTCGCCTACACCACGCTGGGTGACCCCGCCAACGAGGCGGTGATCGTGATGCACGGCACCACCGGCTCGGGCACCGGCATGCTGGCGGCCAACTACGGCGGCGAGCTGTTTGGCGCGGGCCAGCCGCTCGATGCCGCCAAATACTTCATCATCCTGCCGGATGCCATCGGCCACGGCCGTTCGAGCAAGCCTTCGGACGGCCGGCGCACGCGCTTCCCGCGCTACAACTACACCGACATGGTGGACGCGCAATACCGCCTCGTTACCGAGCATCTGGGTGTCAAGCGCGCCCGTCTTGTCACCGGCAATTCGATGGGCGGCATGGAAACCTGGCTCTGGGGCCAGCGCTACCCCACCTTCATGGATGCGCTGGTGCCGATGGCATCGCTGCCGTCCGAAATGTCGAGCCGCAACTGGATGCTGCGCCGCCTCATCATCGACTCGATCCGCAATGACCCGGCGTGGATGAACGGCAACTACACCGTGCAGCCCAGGAGCGCACAATTCGCCTCGGTATTCTTCGGGCTCGCCACCAATGGCGGCAACCAGGCGCTGGGCAAAGCCGCACCCACCCGCGAAAAGGCCGATGCCCTGCTCGACGCACGTCTCAAGGCACCTTTCCCCGCCGATGCCAATGACACGCTCTATCAATGGGATTCGTCACGCGACTTCAACCCCTCCTCCGGCCTGGAAAAAATCGAAGCCCACCTGCTCGCGATCAACTCCGCCGACGATGAACGCAATCCGCCCGAAGTCGGCATCCTGCAAAACGAAATCAATCGGGTGAAGAATGGCCGCATCCTGTTAATTCCCGGCAGCGAGAACACCGCCGGGCACGGCACCACGGGCCAAGCGAAGAACTGGAAGGCGGCGTTTGCAGAGTGGTTTGCCGGGGTGCCGAAGCGATAGGGGGCGAACCAGCGTCGCCCTGATGCCTAGCATTTGACGCTTTACGTAATCCGTAATAAACTTCTTCGATGATTCATTCCTTCCACGACAAGCGAACGGCAGCGCTGTTTCAGGGCTTGTTTGTGAAAGGGCTTCCACCGGACGTGCAGCAGCGCGCGGCTGACAAGCTTCGACTGTTGCATGCTTCAATCTCGCTTGACGACTTGCGCATACCCCCATCCAACCGGCTGGAAAAATTGTCTGGGGATCGAAAAGGACAATGGAGCATTCGGATTAACGACCAATGGCGTATTTGTTTCACGCTTACTCGCGGCGAAGCACACGACGTTGAGGTTGTCGACTATCACTAGATATTTGAGAGTGCAGGAGAGCGAAATGACAATCAAATTGGACGAACTTCAGAAGCTTGACCTGACCGACGTGCTCGCGCGCCCCGTTCGTCGCCTGGCGATCACACATCCCGGTACGTTCTTGCAAACTGAATTTCTGGAAGCAAACAATCTCTCCGCGAATGCGCTGGCCAATGCGCTTCACGTACCCGCGAATCGCATCACGGCAATTCTCAAAGGCCAACGGGGAGTTAGCGCTGACACCGCGCTGCGCCTTGCTCGGTTTTTTGGAACCAGCCCGGATTTCTGGCTCAACTTGCAAAAGGATTACGATCTGCGGGTCGCGATGCGGGAAGTGCAAGACGAGATTGAGGCTTCCGTCATGCCGCTGGCTGCTTGACGGCCGGCAAAGTGTGCACCTGTCTCTTCCACCTTGGGTCAATTCCTCGCAGGAAAGGCATTCCGGTATGACAATGATTGTCGCCCCTGTTTCGGAGCGAGAGGGTGAATTTCGCACACCAAGCAAAAGGAAACCTTCGCCATCAGCAGAAGTTCCTGCTGGGCGGGTCGCGCGCAAAACACCTTGGCAGATTGCGGAGTCCATGAGGGTTGTCGGCATCGATACAGATGTTCGAACCGACACAGCGGTCAATCACTCGCGTTATGTGAAAAAGGCACTGCACATCGAGTAAGAGCGCGCACCCCGCATGCTTCGTTCATACACGCCAGCGCACATCAAACGCCATTGCGGCGCGATCTCAAGCTGCCATCAATATCCGGATTGTCCCGCGCGCGCCGCGTGAAGCAGGTCGAATGAGCAGATCGACATCCCGGCCCAGGGCATTGAAAAACTCCAGCAGCTTTTCGGACGAAAAATTGTCCAGACGGTAGGTCATTAGAGCGGAAACATTGGGTAGCGCCAATCCTAGGCGTTTGGCGACTTCAGCCTGCTTGAGCCCAGGCACCTCAATCCGCTCATTGAGTCGGGCGGCGAGCACCAGTTTGGTTTTCTGTTCTTCAGGTTCGGGCAGTTGCAGGTCAGCGAAAACGTTGCCGCTCCCCTGCTCGAATTCGATTTCTGCTTTTGTGGTGTAAGAGCGCTTTGCCTTAGTTTTTCTCGTAGTGTTGTTGAGCCGCAACCAGGCGCTGGTGGATCAGTCGCACGGGCCTAGTCATACAATCCGCACTCGCCTGCGACTTGGCTTGACCGTAAGGAAGCCGCGATATGCCACTAACCGACCGTCTGGATGCAAAACGTCAGAGCCGTCGGCGCTCGCTCATCGAGGACGAACAATTACCGCAGACAGCCCTTGTTCCTCCGCTAATTCTGCATGGTCATAGCAACAGCGCAGCAAGTGAAACACCATGGCAAATTGCCGAAGCAATGAGAATCGTGGGTATAGACACCGATACCCGAAGCACTGTAGCAGTGAATCACTCACGCGTGCCGCGAAAGCTTCTGCGTGATAAATGAGTATCTCCAGTTCCTCGATGCCATCAGATGCCAACACGATACACTTGCCAACTGGCTTCAGTCCTTGGTTTTGAACCCCCTCAGCTTCGCGCCTCAGCCAAAATACGAACCATCGCCATGCTCGCCAAGGAACTCGCTGCTCATAAACAGGCTCCCAAGCGCTTGGCTGACATCCCGAATTTTCGGGCGCTCAAGAAGGGCAAACTGCCCAAGCCGTTGCACAAAATGGGCGGCATCCGCCTGCACGCGACAGAACTGATTGCGGTTTCCGAAAGTCATCGCGTGGTATTCCTGTGGCGTGACGGAGAGCTGCTCACCGATGGGGCCTTTTTCGGCTACCTGTTCCAGATGTTGGAAGACGACGAACTGCTGCCGCTGGTTGAATTTCATTTGCACCCCAGCCACAAAGGCTTGCATATCAAAGTGCCCTGCAACACCACCTATGACTATCGACAGCGCTTGCTGCCAGGCGCGCCGGAACTTGCTTTGTCCGGCATTCAAGGTCTCGACCCGCGATTGGAAGCTGACCGCATCAAACTCGTTGTCCGTTTCTGCAAGGCAACAGGGATTGAGGTCGGGCCGGAGGGAGCGCTATGGAACTAGCCAGCGATCTCAAAAAAGCGATTTGCGCCCTGTTCGAAGTGATCGAGGACGCGGACGGCGTGCAGCGGGTTATTACCCCCCTGCACTACCCCGGCAGCAACGATCACGTGGTCGTGCGGGTGCGCCCGCGGGACCAGTTCATGCAAATCGACGAAAACGGTGAAGCCGCGCTGTACGCCGCCATGCATGGCGGTGATACGGATTCGGAAACCGTGACGCGCTGGGCAGAGGAATTGCGCAATGCCACTTCGCTCGACTTTACCGATGACGAAGTCATCAAGGCTGATGTACGTGACCTGCAAATGATTGCACCCGCAATCCTGCACGTGGCAGCGGCATCACAGCAGTTGTTTGCACTGGCAACCTCGCATAAAGAGCGTTCGACCAGTGACTTCAAGGAGCGGGTGGCTGCTGTGGTGCAAGAGGTGTGTACCGCGCTTGCGCTGCCGTTACGGAGCGACGTGGAACTGCCGATAGCTGGCGGCCTGGAAGCAGATCATGTGATCGGCAGCAACGAGAGCCCGCTCATCGTAATTGCCGCCACCAGCGCAACGCGTTTGCTCGAAGCCGAAGTGATTCATATGCAGTATCGCTTCACTGGGCAGCCAGGGTTCGTATTGGCGGTCGCTGAGAGTGACAAGATCGTCGGCATCAAGCAATTTCATCGTGCCAACTACTACACCGGGAAGACCGTGCAGTTCAGTGCGTTTGATTTTGGGCAGTTGTTGCGGCAGCAGTTGCATTGACCGTACCTCGTCCGCACGCGCTGGTTCTTGAAAGTCCTCGTTGGCATTGGATCGCTGCCCGCCCCTGTGATGGGCGCAATTGCAAACCAGCAGAAACCACCACCGGCCCGAATGACTTGTCCGTCTAACGGCTTGACAGGCGGCAGAAATAGCGCTCGATGTTTTCTGATAGCGAGAATTGGAGCGCGGATGGCACAGGCGCATTCGGTGCAGATAGCTCAGCAGCGCTGGCCTGCTAAGGTGATTGTGCCGGAGTCTCCAGCGCGTACTGATTTTTCACTTTTGCTATCGGTTCGATCATAAAAGGTTCGCGTTTCAGCCGCTGACGCTTGCCGTTGCATTCGGCTAAAAATCTGCCTGTGCTGGGGTCCGCTCTAATCCCGACAAATACGCGCGAAATCGCGTTCGCCGAAATCGAAAGTATTGCCCCCGCCTCACCAGGCGCGACAATTCGATATTCTTCTTCATACTTCCAACATTCGGCTTTCCGCGTAAGCACGACCTTGACCCCGCCTTCAGAGGAGACTGAGTCGTTTTCAGGAATAGCGGATCGAAACAACGGCATCGTTGGAAAATCATTATCGTACTGCACCTTGATAGCCGTCAGCATGAGTCCTGAGTCATCTCGGCTGCGATCAATTTCGATACAAATTCCACGATGCTCATTCGCGTAGTGTGTCCACATGGGAATTCCCGTAGCTGACTCACAAAAGCAGCGAACGCCAGTAGCTTCAATCGCCATCTTTGCAAGTTTGTATTGACGGTCAGGTTCAAGAGTGAGTTGGGTGGTCATACCCTGGGCGATCCTCCTCCGCTCGGCCCATGGCACGGTTGCCCGGCGCTTTTCGGTCAGCCGCTTGAATGACTTGCTCAGTTCCGTGTGAGTGGACTCAGATATGGCAAACCCGCAATCGAAAGGGTCATTGAAGGCTTCGGGGCTGCTCAGATAAAGAGAACCGCTGACCAACACAGATTCAAGCCTTTCAATTGCTTTTGCATCCTCCGAGCAGGGTACCGCCCTATAGATGTAAAGGAAGCGTGGCCCAACCGGCGAGTCATGCCTTTCAAATTCAGAAACCTTATCTTCACGAGAGAGTTCTGCGAATTGCAAAATCTCTTGCTCTTGGTTCAACTCTCTGATGTCAGTAATGGTACGCATGATGATGTCGCGAAATATCAAATGTTCTGAAGGCGCAAAGACTACATACTCCTCCGATACTGCCCGCCCACCTCAAACAGCGCATTCGTAATCTGCCCCAGCGAGCACACCTGCGCGGCATCCATCAGCACTTCAAACACATTGCCGTTGTCGATCACGGCTTGCTGCAGGCGCTGCAACTGCGCGGGTGCGGCAGCCGCATGGCACGCCTGAAAATCGGCCAGGCGCTGTAACTGCGACTGCTTTTCTTCCTCAGTCGAGCGGATCAGCTCAATCGTCGGGGCGATGCCCGAATCATTCGGATTGCGGAAGGTGTTCACGCCGATGATGGGGTAGGAGCCGTCGTGCTTCTTGTGCTCGTAGAACATCGACTGTTCCTGGATCTGGCCGCGCTGGTAACCGGTTTCCATCGCGCCCAGCACGCCGCCGCGCTCGCTGATAGCCTCGAATTCCTTGAGCACGGCCTCTTCGACCAAATCGGTCATTTCCTCGATGATGAAACTGCCCTGATTCGGGTTTTCATTCTTGCCGATGCCCCATTCGCGGTTGATGATGAGCTGAATTGCCATCGCGCGGCGCACACTTTCCTCGGTCGGCGTGGTGATGGCCTCGTCGTAGGCATTGGTGTGCAGCGAATTGGTGTTGTCGTAGGTCGAGATCAGCGCTTGCAGCGTGGTGCGGATATCGTTGAAGGCAATCTCCTGCGCGTGCAGGCTGCGCCCGCTGGTCTGCGAGTGGAACTTGAGCTTCTGGCTGCGTTCATTGCCGCCATACTTGTTTTTGATGGTGGTAGCCCAGATGCGCCGCGCAACCCTTCCGATCACGGCATATTCCGGGTCCATGCCATAGCTGAAGAAGAAGGAAAGATTGGGCGCGAAGTCGTCGATGTGCATGCCGCGCGCGAGGTAGGCTTCGACAAAGGTGAAGCCATTCGAGAGCGTGAAGGCCAGTTGCGAAATCGGGTTGGCACCAGCTTCGGCAATGTGGTAGCCGCTGATCGAGACCGAGTAGAAATTGCGCACCTTGTGCTGCACAAAATAGCTCTGGATGTCGCCCATCACCTTGAGCGAGAACTCGGTCGAAAAGATGCAGGTGTTCTGCCCCTGGTCTTCCTTGAGGATGTCGGCCTGCACTGTGCCGCGCACGTTTTCGAGCGTCCAGGTGCGAATCTTGGCGGCTTCGTCGGCCGTGGGCTGGCGCGCGTTGTCCTTCTCGAATTTGCCCAGGTTCTGGTCAATGGCGGTGTTCATGAAAAAGGCCAGGATCGTCGGCGCCGGGCCATTGATCGTCATCGAGACGCTGGTGTTGGGCGAGGTCAAATCGAAGCCGCCGTAGAGCACCTTCATGTCGTCGAGCGTCGCAATGCTCACCCCGGAATTGCCGACCTTGCCATAGATGTCGGGCCGCACTGCCGGGTCGTGACCATAGAGCGTGACCGAATCAAACGCAGTGGAAAGGCGCTTGGCATCCATGTCTTTGGAGACGTGGTGAAAGCGCTTATTGGTGCGAAACGGGTCACCCTCACCGGCGAACATGCGCGTCGGGTCTTCGTTCTCGCGCTTGAAGGCGAATACGCCAGCGGTATAGGGGAAGCTGCCCGGCACGTTTTCCAGCATCAGCCATTTGAGACGCTCGCCGTCGTCTTCAAAACGCGGCAGCGCCACCTTGCGCACCTTGGTGCCGGAGAGCGAGGTGGTGGTGAGTGCGGTGCGGATTTCCTTGTCGCGGATTTTGACGACATACTCATCGCCCGCGTAGGCTTTTTGCAAATCCGGCCATTGCGCGAGCAGTTGTTTGGCCCCGGGGACGAGGGCAGCGTCTTTTGA
Organism: Burkholderiales bacterium; assembly: GCA_031362865.1. Classification (GTDB taxonomy): domain Bacteria; phylum Pseudomonadota; class Gammaproteobacteria; order Burkholderiales; family JAEUOS01; genus JANLTH01. Next base: position 21,577 of record JANLTH010000005.1, read on the forward strand.
AGAGGCAAGCGCATCAATCATCTCCAAGGCATTGCCTTGAAGAGCGCCATCTGTGGCGGCTCTTGAGAGCATGGCTTGTGAGGCGCGCAACTGCTGGGCTTCGCGCGCCAATTGCACCTGGCGTTTGGTAAGCACGTGATAGCCGCGCACCGTGTCGGCAATCTCGGAGAGGTAGCGCGAGCGCGCGGGCGGCACGATGGGCGTTTGATTGGTCGAGGCACGCACGCTCACGCGCGGCAGCACGCCGCTGCGCAGGTGCAGTCCCTTCGCTTCCAGCGTCGGCAGCAAAGCCTGATACAAGGCAGTCACGCCGTCGTCGTTAAAGCGTGAGGCCATCGTGCCGAACACCGGCATCGCCTCCGCAGATTGCGTCCACAGTTCGCGGTTGCGCTGGTACTGTTTGCGCACATCGCGCAGCGCATCAGGGGCACCTTTGCGGTCGTATTTGTTGATCGCTACGAAGTCGGCGAAATCGAGCATGTCGATTTTTTCCAACTGCGATGCCGCGCCGAATTCGGGGGTCATCACATAGAGCGAACAATCGACATGCGGCACGATGGCGGCATCGCCCTGACCAATACCCGAAGTCTCGACGATGATGAGGTCGAAACCCGCGACCCGGCAGGCGGCGATCACGTCGGGCAGCGCTTTGGAGATTTCGCTGCCTGCCTCACGCGTGGCGAGCGAGCGCATGAAGACGCGGCTTCCCGCTTTTTCTCCCACGCCCCACGGGTTGATGGCGTTCATGCGGATGCGGTCGCCCAGCAGCGCCCCGCCGGATTTGCGGCGGGAAGGGTCAATCGAAATCACCGCAAGGCTGAGCGCGTCACCTTGATCGAGGCGAATGCGGCGGATCAGTTCGTCGGTCAGCGAGCTTTTGCCTGCGCCGCCAGTACCGGTGACGCCGAGCGCGGGAATCGCCTTTTTGGTGCCCGCTTCGCGCAGTGTTTTGAGTGCGGCGGCATCCAGCTTTTCATTTTCCAGCGCGGTAATCAGCTTGGCCAACTCGCGCTGCCCGGTCGGCGTGGGGTTCAACGCATCGAGTGTTTTTGGCGCACGCCCCGTGAGGTCAAGGTCACAGGTTTGCAGCATGTCCCAGATCATGCCCACCAGGCCCAGCTTCGCGCCATCTTCCGGCGAATAGATGCGCGTCACGCCGTAGTCCATCAGTTCCTTGATTTCGGCGGGCACAATCACGCCACCGCCACCGCCGAACACCTTGATGTTTTCGCCGCCGCGCTCGCGCAGCAAGTCGATCATGTACTTGAAATACTCGACGTGCCCGCCCTGATAGCTCGAAATCGCGATGCCCTGCGCATCCTCCTGCAAGGCGCAGGTCACGATCTCGTCCACCGAACGGTTATGCCCCAGGTGAATCACCTCCGCGCCCTGCGCCATCAGGATGCGGCGCATGATGTTGATCGAGGCATCATGGCCGTCAAACAACGAGGCGGCGGTCACAAAGCGCACCTTGTTTTTCAGGCGCGGCTGTTCAAGTTGTTTCTGGACGGAAAGATCGGTCATGGCGGGCCTTGATGCGGCGGTGGGCAGCGCGCCGCGACGAGAGAGGAATTTGGTGAAAAAATTCTATTCCACCTACCCTGAAGCCCACCAATTTACGTGACGTTGACGTTAACGTCAACCTCGCCTGTCAGGCAGCATCCGCTCGGCAGCCGGCCAGTGCCGGGATCAATGCGCCAGAATTTTCGACAGAAAAATCTTCGCGCGATCCGAACGCTCTTCGGGTTTGCCGAAAAAATCTTCCTTCGCGCAGTCCTCAACGATCTTGCCTTGATCCATGAAGATCACGCGGTTCGAAACCTTGCGCGCAAAGCCCATTTCGTGGGTCACGCACATCATCGTCATGCCCTCGTGCGCCAGTTGCACCATCACGTCGAGTACCTCACCCACCATCTCCGGGTCAAGCGCTGAGGTGGGTTCGTCAAACAGCATGCAAATCGGGTCCATCGACAAGCCGCGCGCAATTGCCACGCGCTGCTGCTGACCGCCTGACAGTTGACCGGGAAACTTGTCTTTCTGCGCGATCAGGCCGACGCGGTCGAGGTATTTGAGGCCCTTTTCGATTGCAGCATCTTTGGTGCGCCCGAGCACTTTCATCTGCGCAATCGTCAGATTTTCAGTGACTGTCATGTGGGGAAACAGCTCAAAATTCTGGAACACCATACCGACCCGTGAGCGTAGCTTGGGCAGGTCCGTTTTCGGCGCACCAACCGAAACCCCGTCCAGAATGATCTCGCCTTTCTGAAAGGGCTCCAGCCCGTTCACGGCTTTAATTAGCGTGGATTTACCCGAGCCTGACGGCCCGCACACCACCACCACATCGCCCTGCTTGACCGCTGTGGTGCAGTCAGTCAGCACCTGAAAATTGCCGTACCACTTGCTGACGTTTTTGATTTCAATCATGGAGAATTTTCCTTAACGGATGATGGCAATACGGCTCTGGAAGCGCTTGACCAGCGTCGACAATCCGAAGCAGAGAATGAAATAGACCAAGGCGATGAACAGATACATCTCAACCAGGCGACCGTCGCGCTGCGCCACCTTGGAGGCCGCGCCGACGAAATCAGTGATCGACAACACATAGACCAGCGAGACGTCTTGAAACAGCACCACTGTTTGTGTGAGCAGCACCGGGGTCATGTTGCGAAATGCCTGTGGCAGCACGATGCTTTTGGTGGTTTGCCAGTAGTTCAAGCCCAGTGCGTAACCCGCCCAGATTTGCCCGCGCGGAATCGATTGAATCCCGGCCCGCATGATTTCGCAGTAGTAGCAAGCTTCAAACATCACAAAGGTAATGAGACAGGAGGCAAACGCGCCGACCTTGATCGGCTTGTCTGAACCGATAATCCACGCGCCGATGTAGGGCACCAAAAAGTAAAACCAGAAGATCACCAGCACCAGAGGAATCGAGCGCAGCAGGTTGACATAAGCGCCTGCCACCATCGAGAGCGGTTTGATCGACGAGAGCCGTGCCAGCGCCAGCAAGGTGCCAAAGGCAATACCGCCTGCCATCGCCATGAGCGTGAGCTCAAGCGTGAACGCCATGCCCTCAAAAAAGAGATAGCGCCACGAGCGCTCAATTACGTTGAAATCGAAGTTGGAGAACATGGTTTGAGTCTCCTTTAATGGCCAGCACCAGTCATGCCGCCAGCGGCAATCAGGCCGGGAACCGCAATTTTGCGTTCGAGTACGCGCATCAAATTGACGACGATCACATTGACGAAAATGTAGATCAGCGTGGCGGCCGTAAATGCCTCAAATACCTGGAACGAGAATTCCTGCATCGACCTTGCTCGCGCCGTCAGTTCCATCAAGCCGATGGTCAGCGCCACCGCGCTGTTCTTGATGATGTTGAGAAATTCTGAGGTGAGCGGCGGCATGATGATGCGTAGCGCCTGCGGCAAAACCACATACAGGTAAGTTTGCGGCAGGGTCAGCCCCAAGGCCGTGCCCGCCATGGTTTGCCCGCGCGGTAACGAGCCGATACCCGCTTTGACCTGCTCCGCCACCCGTGCGGAAGTAAAAAAGGAAAGGCAAATCACCGCCGTAATAAAAGGTGCGTTAGGCAATTGTTTGAGCCAGTCGCCCAGCCCCTTGGGCAAGAGCTCGGGCAGCACAAAAAACCAGAGAAACATCTGAATCAACAGTGGGATATTGCGGAACAGTTCGACATAGGCGTTGCCTAAACCCACCAGCCATTTACTGGGCGTGGTGCGAATCGTGCCGACGAACGCGCCCAGCGACAGCGCAAACACCCAAGCGATCAATGCAGTGGAAAGGGTCCACCCCAAGCCCGAGATGAGGGTGGACATGTAGGTTCCCGTGCCCTCTGGGTTGGCGCTCCAAAAGATGTTCCAATTCCAGTTGTAGTTCATTTTTGTCGTCCTCCGCTGCCTTAGAGCTGTTGCGACCGGTTGTAAGCTTTGTCAAGCTGTTGCGCCATCACCGAAAAACAAACGGGGAACCGCGAAGGTTCCCCGTTTTAACGGATTGACTGGTTGAGCTTAATCCTGCCTATTGATACTTTGCCGGATCACCAGAATCGGTTGGGTTGGCAAAAGTCTTTTTCAGCACGGCGCTCATCGGCACGTTCAAGTTAATGCCTTTGGGTGGCACTGCGGCCAGAAACCACTTGCTGTAAATCTTCTCCAGCTCGCCGCTCTTCATCAAATTCATCACGGCGGTATCCACCACTTTTTTGAACGTCGGGTCGTCTTTGCGCATCATGATTGCGTAGGGCTCGACCGAGAGTTGCTCGTTCGAAATCGCATAGTCCGCCGGCGCCTTGGAGCTTGCCACCAGCGAGAAGAGCAGGATGTCGTCCATCGCGAAAGCCACCGCACGGCCCGTTTCAACCAACAAGAAGGATTCGGCGTGGTCTTTGCCAGACATGATGTTCATGCCCAAGTTGCGCGCGCCGTTCAACTCGGTGATCTGCTTGATGTTGGTCGTGCCGGCGGTCGACACAATCGCTTTGCCTTTGAGGTCGTCAAGCTTGCTGATGTTGGACGCTTTTTTCGACACCAGACGGTTGGCAGTCACGAAAGTGGTGGGCGCAAAGGCCACTTGCTTTTGACGCTCCAGGTTATTGGTGGTCGAGCCGCATTCCAAGTCAATCGTGCCGTTCGCCATCAAAGGGATGCGGGTAGCGGAAGTGACCGGGTTGAGATTGACTTTGAGTGCGGGCAATTTGAGCTCTGCCTTCACCGCGTCGGCAATCTTCATGCAAATGTCCATCGAGTAACCGATCGGCTGTTGCTTGTCGTCAAGGTAGGAAAACGGCACCGACGCATCGCGGTGACCGATGGTGATTGCGCCGTCTTTTTTGATTTTGTCGAGCGTCTGTGCCTGCGCAGTGATGCCAAAAGCGCTTGGAATTGCAATAGCGATGATCGATAGCAACTTCTTCATGGTGTCTCCGATGGAAGATAAAAGCCAAAAATTTGCAAGCCGCAGATGGTGAAGCCAAATTCAGCAGAGCACAGTAAGCGAACGCAATGACGCATTTTTACAGCATTAGCAAACGCTTAAACGGTAGCGCAGGAGCCAATTTACTGAAAAGCAGCTGTCGTGTGCCAATGCTGAGTTGTCATTGGGTTATGCGTTCACCGCATAATCAGAGCTTTGCCATGGCTTGTGCGGCGCGAACCGTGGCCCGCGCCAGCGCCGCGGTTGCATCAATCACCCGCAGCCCGCCCGCAGTCTGCGCGCTCTCGGATACCACCAACGGAATCTCGGTGCAGGCCAGCACCAGCGCTTCAATCTGAGTGGCTGCCAGTTGCGCCACAGCGGCCGACAGCAACGCCTGGCCAGTTTGAAGGTCGCCGCGCTTGACCGCCGCAATGCCCGGTGTGACCTGGTTTGCCATACTTTCGACATCGGGATACCGCCACTCGAAGCGCTCCCCCAAGCGTTTAGGAAAAAGTGCGGAATTGATCGTGGCAATCGTGCCGATCAGCCAAACCCGCCGCGTCGTACCCAGCTCCGCTGCGACCGCATCGGCGATGTGCAGCACTGGTATCTCGATCTGCGCGGCCAATTGGTCGTACCAACAGTGTGCGGTGTTGCAGGGTATCGCGATCAGATCGCAACCCGCCGACTGCAAACGGTGCGCAACGGTCAACATCGCCGCCAGCGGGTCTTCGCCCGTGCCATTGAGCGCCGCCAGTCGGTCAGGAATTTGCGGTGCGGATTCAATCGTTACCGAAAAGTGGTCTTGGTCTCTTACCGCTGGGGTAGCGTGGCACAGCTTGGCGAGAAAGTCGGCGGTCGCGAGCGGGCCCATGCCGCCGAGGACGCCAATGCGCGGGCGGGTGGCAGCGGTGGCGGCAGAAGCGGCTTGGGCGATTTGAGTGGCGTGGGTCATGGATGCATCGTAGCCAATCAGCGGCGCTTGGGCCAATGCCGATGCCGCATCGTTTCGCGGCGAATCGGGCCGTTTCATGCAAAATTTGCAAGCGGCTTGGGAGCGCTAGACGGAGGTGCTAGACGAAGGTGCTAGACGAGGCGCTAGGCGGGGCGCGGAATCAAATATGGCGAATCCTCCACGCGCCACGGTGCAGTTGGCTCCATCTTGAAGATTTGCCGGTAATGCACTTCGTCCGGCCCATCGCCAATCCGCAAGAGCCGCGCCCACGCTAAGGCTTGGTGAATCGGCGTGTCGTCTGAGCCACCCATCGCGCCAAACACCTGAATCGCCCGATCCGCAATCGTTTGCAGCAAATTGGGTACGGCGATTTTTACCAACGACACATCGCGCCACGCGCCGTGATGCCCATCCCGGTCGAGCAGCCAGGCGCAGCGCAAGGTGAGCAGGCGCGCTTGTTCGATGCCCACGCGGGCTTCGGCGATCCAGCGCTGCACCGTGTCGTACTCAATCACCATTCGGCCAAAGGCGCGGCGTTCGCCTGCGCGTGCCATCATCAATTGCACCATCACCTCACACAGGCCTAGCGAGCGCATGCAGTGATGCACCCGCGCCGGCCCCAGGCGAACTTGCGCCAGCTTGAAGCCATCGCCGGGCCTGCCCAGCAGGTGGTCACGGGGTACGCGCGCGTTGACAAAGTCGATCTCGCCGATGGGTGCGACGTGGTCGTCGCAACCCATCCAGCGCAAAGCGCGCACCAGGCGCACGCCGGGTGTGTCCATCGGCACCATCACCAGCGAGTGGCGGCTGGTGCGGTCAGCCTGCGGGTCGGTCACACCCATCACCATCAGCATCGAGCAACACGGGTGCGCGGCCCCGGTCGAGAACCATTTACGCCCGTTGATGACCCAGTGTTCGCCGTCGGCTACGATGGTGCAGGCAATATTGGTCGCGTCCGACGAGGCGACCGCCGGTTCGGTCATCGCGAAGGCTGAGCGGGTTTGGGCGTTGAGCAGCGGTGTGAGCCAGCGCTGCTTCTGCGCCGCAGTGGCGGCGTGCTGCAAGGTAATCATGTTGGGCACGTCGGGGGCCTGGCAGTTGAACACTTCAGATGCCCAAAAAAGCCGTCCCATCACTTCTGCCAGCGGTGCGTAGTCGAGATTGCTCAAACGCGTGCCCGGCTCTTCTTGCGCCAGCGCGGGCAGTCCCAAATTCCACAGCCCGGCCGCGCGTGCTTTGGCCTGAAGTTGCGCCATAAAAGGCGCGGGTTCGCCAAGCTGCACCACGTGGTGATGCCATAGCCGGTGGCGCGGCAAAATCTCGGTGTCAAAGAAGGCCTGCACGCGGTCAAGGAGATCGGCAGCACGCAGGCTCAGGGCAAAGTCCATCATGTATAGTTCTCGGCAAGGATTCAATGGAGGCGGTCAATGAACATCATAACCAAGCTGTTGACAGTTGCTTGCATGGCCGGTATCGCGGCGCACAGCGTCACCGCGTTGGCGCAAGCGCCGTTTCCAAACAAACCGATCCGCGTAATCGTGCCTTACCCCGCAGGCGGCATCGTCGATGCGGTAGGGCGGGTGATTACCGACAAACTGTCGGCGATGTGGGGCCAGCCAATTGTGGTCGAAGCGCGCCCGGGTGCTAACTCCAATATCGGCACCGATGCGGTCGCCAAGGCCGTGCCAGACGGCTACACCTGGCTCATAACCGGCCCGGCACTGACCGCCAACCCGAGTCTTTCCACCAATGCCACTTGGGACCCGAAAAAGGACTTCGTCGGCTTGGGCGTGGCAGCATGGACCTCGGCCGCACTGGTCGTGCCGGCTGCTTCGAGCGCCAACTCGCTGCGCGAATTCGTGGCGCAGGCGAAAGCCAAGCCCGGCATGAACTACGGCAATCCAGGAAGTGGTTCGTCCATCCATTTGTCGAGCGAGTTGTTCAAGCAAGTCGCTGGCGTACAACTGCAAGCGATTGGCTACAAAGGCCAACCACCGATCATCACCGATCTGATTGGCGGGCAGCTCGACGTGGCGTTTGTGTCGGTCGGGCTGATTGCGCAGCACGTGCAAAGCGGTAAGTTAAAGGCGTTTGGCGTGATCGGCAAAGAGCGCTCCAAGCAACTGCCTGGCGTGCCCACACTCACCGAAGCAGGTTATGGCGAAGCCGGGGTTGTACCCTGGTACGCCTTTTTCACGCGCGCCGGTACGCCGCCTGAGATTGTGGAAAAAATCAATGCCGACATCAACAAAGTGCTCGCCATGCCCGATGTACAAGAGCGAATGGAAAAGCTCGGTGGCGAAGCTGCCAAGCCGATGTCTGCTGCTGAAATCGCCAAGCTGATCGCGCACGACACCGACAAGTGGGCCGCCGTGATTAAGGCGGGTGGCATTAAAGCTGAATAAGCTGCGCCAATGACCACTCTGAAAACCTAATACCAGAGCGCTTCTTCAGGCATGCTATTGCGAAACGCGCTCTGCGAGCGCCTCTCCATCGAGGTGCCGATTTTCGGCTTCTCACATTCGATTGATGTGACCGTCGCGCTCGCCTTGGCGGGCGGCTTTCCGGTGTTTGGCGCAGCGCGTGAAACGCCCGAGCGCATCGTCGCCGATTTGAAAGAAATCCGTGCGAGGATTGGTGATCGCCCCTTCGGCGTGGACGTGATGTACCCCGCGCTTGCCGCGGACTTACCGGATCGTGCCGCCGCGAAGGCCGGGCTGCCACCTGCGAGCGTGGCCTTCGTGGATCATTTGCGCGAAAAGTACGCGGTACCGCCGCAAACCAAGCCGCATTTTTTCTCGCATGTGTTGCGCAATCAAAAGCTGTTTCGTGAGCAGACTAAAGCGGTGCTCGCCTCTGATGTCAATGCCGTCGCTACCGCAGTCGGCTTGCCCAAGGAAGTGATTGCCGCTGCCCGGCAACGCGGCAAAACCACCTTTGCGCTGATCGGCTCACCGCGCCATGTCGCGCCAGCGCGTGCGGCGGGGGTGGACATCATCGTGGCGCAGGGTAACGACGCAGGTGGGCATACCGGGCCGATTGGTACTTTCAGTCTGGTGCCGCAGGTGGTGCAGGCAGCTGGCGACACGCCAGTGCTCGCAGCGGGTGGGGTGGGCTGCGGCGCACAGATTGCTGCGGCGCTGGCGATGGGTGCGCAAGGTGTGTGGCTGGGCACAGCTTGGCTGGCCACGCGCGAATATCACACGCCGCCAGTGCTGCTCAAAAAGCTGCTCGCCGCCAACAGCGAAGACACCGTGGTCACTCGCGCCCACAGTGGCAAGCCTTGCCGGGTGCTCAAGAGTGCTTGGGTCGAAGAATGGGAAGCGCCGGGCGCGCCCGCGCAACTGCCAATGCCTTACCAGCACGCGCTCACTGGCGAACTACTTGCTGCGATTGAGGAGCACCAAACCGAGGCGCTGGTTTACGAAGCCGCTGGGCAAAGCGTGGCATGGTTCAACGAATTGACGACCGTCGAAGAGATCGTCGCGCGTCTGGTGCACGAGACGCAGGCCGCGTTGGCGGCGATGGCATCCTATCGGAATTAGGCCGCTCGTCGTGCGGCGTTCGCTTGCAGCGCCGCATCGAACACATCGGCACCGTCGGAGGTGGTGGCGCGCTGCATGTCGCGCGGCCAGCGCTCATCGTC
>JANLTH010000008.1:0-65261 GCA_031362865.1 Burkholderiales bacterium
CCCTTGCGCCGTCAGAAAGAAGCTCGTCGTTCGCAACGCCTTGCCCAGCTTGCCCGATTCCTCCCCGGCAGCGATCAGCACTTGCTCTGAGGGTGAGACCCAATCCGCGATTGCCTCATGGAATTTTTCACCGCGTTCCAGTGCTGCCCGCCATTCCGTGAAGATGACTTCCCGGACATCATTCCGGGTTTCGTAGCGGCGTTGAAACGAAGCAATCGCCTCAGTCTCAGTCAGTCCGCCGTCATCGATGAAACGGGCGAACTTGTCATAAATCTTCGCGCGAGCCGTGTTGCCGAACAGACGCTTGGCTAACCATCGGTTAAAGCCCGCAACCAGGCCACTCGCTGGCATGGCTGCAAGCTGACTTTTCGCGCGGGATGCGCTTGACCCCAGATTGGTGCCCATGCTTTTGGTGACATCACCGATTCGCCGCATTGGTTGTAGTGCCATCACGATTCCTCACTCAAAGAAATGTTCAACCCGTCACACGCCCTGACGGAACTCCAAGGATTTTTCGAAAGGCCCGAATTCCTCCTCGACATCGCGCGGGTCTACTTGACCGGCCGACACCTTCATCAACGCATGCTCAATGGCAGTCATACCATCGCTGCCTTCGCCATCGCGCTCCCCCTGCTGATAGCGCTCACGCCATACCCTTCCCGCACCATCCTCATCACCCGTCCGCAAGCACGCCAGCACATCAGGGCGCGGAATCAAGACCTCAGCCGCAACCGTGCGTCCTTTGATACCCCGTCCCTTGCAAGCTTGGCAACCTCCGCCGTTGGCGAAGACATCAGAAAGACTGAAGTGACCTGATACCCGCGACAGGTAATCCTGATCGACCACTTCGGTCAGCGGCTTCTTGCAAGACGTACAGAGAAGCGGCACCAAGCGCTGATACACCGATGCCGCCACGAAGTTTGTCGAAAACAAGGTCTCGGATGTGACCCCGATCTCGTGCAAACGCTTGAACACCTTGATCGCACCGCCGGCATGCACGGTTGTCAGCACCTTGTGACCGGATAGCACCATGTCTTTGGCGAGGCCCACCTCTTCCGCGTTCCGCACTTCCCCGATCATCACCGTATCCGGGTCCATGCGCAACACCGCCTTCATGGTCTCGGCCATATCGCCGGGACGACGACCGACCGGAATCTGCTCGGCCCCATCAATGATGTACTCAGGCGGGTTTTCCACCGTACAAAACTTGTCTGCGCCGTGGCTGTGCCGGATCATGTCCTGCAAACACACCACCAAGGACGAACTTTTTCCTGATCCGGTCTCACCAGCAAACACAATCATGCCATCGGGTTGCCGAAGGGCTTGTTGCAGCATCACGATTTGACCATGTGCGTAGCCCGCGTCGGCGAAACTGCGCTCTTGGGCTTTTGCCGCGATTGGAATCACCCGACACACCGCGTTGTAGCCACGCGGATAGACCGGCGCGTGCTGGTAACGGATTTTGACGACCCCCTCATTCACGTTGAACTCAATCGAGCAGCTTTGCGGCAGCTTCAGGTCTAGCGCACTGGTCTTTGACTCGTTGTCAGCCACCGTGTTGAAAATGGCCCTCAGCATCGACTCCATGCTACTTAACGGGTAGTCGTTCGCAAAGACCACCAGCTTGCCGTCCACGCGAAAGCGAATATTGCATGCCTTATCGGATGACAAAAAGTGAATGTCCGATGCCCCTTCGAGAATCGCCGCTTTCAGAATGTTCTCGAAATCCTTGATTTCATTGCTCGACCGGGATGCACCTCCCAGCTTGCCACTGTCGTCTTTGGCAGTGCGGGAACTGCGCTCGTAAATTGTCGAAAGCAGCGCGTGCGTGACCAGCCGCGTGCCCGCCAGCTCCAGCTTTTGCTCGCGAATCCGTTGGCATAGTGCCAGAAACGACTGCGAACCCGATCTTTCCTGCGCGCTCAGGATCAGAACGGACTTGTTGCCCTGCACAACCACGGCCAGTTCGCGCTGCTGCTCGGGTGGCAGGGCCAACGCACCGTTGCTCGCGGTGAGCACGGAAGTAAACGGGGGAAGCTTCGCGATCTCACTGACGCGCGTAGCAACCCCCGCTCCCAAGCCAAGCGACCCCATTAACCTCATCAACGATCCAATTCAATCCAGCCAGCGTGTCGATCTGTGAGGCTTTTGGTGACAACCCAGGCCAACACGCGACGTGTGTGCATCCGTCCTCTAAGAACGTCCTTGAGGCGGTGCCATCGGAATCGGCGGCGGCATGAACCCACTTCCACCAAAGCCCGTTTGTGTAGCCACCGGGGGTTGCTTGGCGGCGGCCCCAAACAAGATTTCACGCGGCTTCTTCTTGCTGTGCGACAGAACGATGCGACCGCGCCCGAACGAAGACACGCGCCAGCCATTGCCGATTGAGTCGCCCTGTTTGACGCTGATGCGTGCGCCCCGAAACTGGATGTCCCCGCGCAAGTCCTCGTCAACGCCATACACCGCGAGGAGAACGGGTTCTTCGTCTGTCGGCTTGACCGTGCTGACCGAGTTGGGATTCGCCGTTCCAGCGCTCGCCTGCCCACCCTGATGTCCGCCTTGGCCACCCTGAAGTTCCTGCTTGAGCTTTTTGAGCATCACATCTTCGCCCAAGCGCCCCAGCGCTTCAAGATCGGTCGTCCCGGTCACTTTGGGAAACAGATTTTCCGTTTTGGTTACAGGCGCTTTCTTTTCTTCCTGGACTTCAACCCGCGATCCAACAGCAGTTCGTGCGCCCGGCGCTTGAATGACAATGGAAGGTGGCGCGATCGCACTGGGCTGGACGCTCATTGGAGCCACAGATGCACGAGGCGCAGGAGCAGGCGCGACTGGCGCTTGCAATTGAACCACCGGCTGCACTGGAGGCCGTGGGGCTTCGGCGGCCTTGGTTGGGCCAGCCCCCTTCCCCTGTTCCAGAATGCGTTGCATATCGTTTTGCGCGTGCCCCGGAAACGCAGGCGTTCCCAGCAACGCACCAATGCACAGCGCCAACAGTCGTTTGCTGAATTTATTTTGCAACATAGATACCTTCTCCCTTCCAGGAAATGTCGCCGTCATTACTGACAGCTAGAGTCAGACGATTGAGAACCATGTTGTTCGGGAGCAATGTCAGCAGTTCCGTAGAACGCAACAAGCGCCCCTCCATCGACCATAAACCTTTGTTGTAGACCGATGCACCGGCAGGTGGCTGACCGCCTGCGACCTGAAACGGCTGGGGTTGTCCCGTATTGGCTTGCACTGCCAATGCCTCAGCGCTTTGCAAAAACGTACCAAACTCGTAGAGAAAGCGCCCGGTAACAGGAAGCTCCTCGATTTTTGGACGGTTCTCACTTCCCGCTGACACGGGGACAACCACGCGGGACGTTTTACGATCCAACGCAAAATCAGCCCGTGGGTTATTGAAGGTCTCGTTGGTTGCAGTCGGGAGGCGTCGCCAGGTTTGTACACACGCACGGGATTCGCAGACGATGGACTCCAACCGCCAGCCACCCTGCATCACCGGAACTTTGCGTGCCGCCGCGAGATACGCCTTACCCTCGTCGGCCGCTCCCACATCCCTGATGTCGTTCTTGAACGCCGACTGCATGGCACGCATGAACACTAGTCCGGGGTCTTCTTTTTTCGAATTGACCGTCGCTGCTTCTGTGAGCTTGCGCTTTGCTTCGGCCCGCAGTTTTTCGGTTCGAAGCGTCATCAGTGCTGCAACACCGACTACCAGCAGGATTGCGACCCAGATAAGCACCTTCCTGGTTGGAAACGGGCTTTCCAAAAATACATCCGGCGCACAATCGCCCAGGAATTCTTCCAGCGTTTGAACAATCGCATCGGGGTACATCGCCTGCTTCCATTGCGCTGGGCAATAGACCTGATAGTGTTTGACACCCAACAATTCGCCAATTCGCTCGGTAATCTCGTGTTCTTCACCGATCATGTCGCCCAGCGGATTCGGCAGACCTTCGTTCACCGAAGCCAGCCAGAATTTGCCACCAGGCAAGGGCACTACGATGATGGCATCCTGAATCGACCGTTTTCTCGCAGCACTTGCCAGCCATGCCAAAGCCACAGCACGACGTCCAGCCTTGGTAGCAGCACCGCTAGATAATCGCTGGTTGCCACCCTTTTGCTTGGCAGGAAGTTGCGCCACCAGGCCCACCATCGCATCGCTTTGATGGCGCACCACGCAGAATCCTTGCGCCCTATTTGCTTTGGCGAGTTTGCGTGCCTGCACGGACGCTTGCGCTGCACTGGCGACATGCCAGTCCAATCCAAGCAGTACCGGCACGCCATTGACGTGAATTTCCATGTGTTACTCCGCGCCCTCGACCAAGGTAGGCGTGATGAGAATCACAATCGACTCCTTGATGTTTGCAGACCGGACTGAACCACCCAGAGGCGCAATCGACTCAAGAACCCCTGCACGGTCTGAGCTGGAGCGGTTGCGCTCCAAACCGGTGAGCATCAGGGTTTCCCCGTTGCGCAACGAAGACCGCTGGGCGAACTGACGCGAGGTCACTTCCGGCGTCTGAATCGACGAGCCGCCACTGGAAACCGTCGTTAAACGCTCCAGTTCGGACATCGACAAGCCGTACTGCAAAAGAATGCGATCATTGTCCAGGATGTGTGGCAGCAGGTTGAGAGCAAAGCCTGTTGTCACTTGGCCGGGGGTGAGTTGCGTGCTTGTACCAACCTGTGCCGTCTGATTCGAAGCCACCGATGCCAGATAGCTCGTTTGCGTTGAAAACGAGAACGGCACAGGCTGGTTGTTCAAGGCCGTGGCTGTAATGTTTTGCAGAGAGGCAACTTGGCCTACCGACGAAAGAGCGTTGACCACCAACTGGGTGTTGTCCCACGGACGGTTTCGGCCTTTGGTGGGTACGACCGTGCCCGAAAGCGCGCTCGCTGCTGCACCGACCAAGGTCACTGGGCTGCCAAACTTGAGTGCCAGTGCGTTGTTGAGGTTTTGCCAAACCATGTCCCACTTGACCCCGTATTCACCGCCCAAATTGCTGGTCACGGAAAACACCTGTATCCGCACATGCACCTGACGCGACAGGCGGCGGTTTTCATGTTCGAGGATCTTGGCCACCGCATCCAGCGCCTCGGGCGTATCCGTGACAGTGATTGAGCCGCTCGCCGGGTTCATTGACAAACGATCCGTCGTCATCGCCGCCCGCAATGCCGTCCGCGTCGATTCCCACAAATCCAGGGTATTCGTGTCCAGCGTCGCAGCCGAAAGCCCTTGCGATTGCGTTGCCTGAGTGCCTTGCGTGCCACCGCTGCTGGTCGATTGGTTTGTCGCGCCGACCTGATTCTTGATGCTGGTCGTACCCGCCAACGCTTTGAGCACGAACGTGCGCGTCTCGTACCGGAACACATGGATCGCATCGGCCTCGTACTTCCACGAGACCCCCAAGCGCGCTGAGACGTTGTTCATCAACCCGGCAAGTGAACCGGCGTAGTCCAGCACCATGTCACTGCGCGTTGCCACACCTTGACTGGTCAAGGCCGATTGCACCCCGCCAGTGGGCACGACCGCGACTGGCGGGGGTGGCGGCAGATTCGGTGTACCTGGCGCACCAGGAGCACCTGTTTGGGTATTGGATTGCACTGGAGCTACCTGACGCGGTGTAGTAGACCCTGTGCCCAGACTGGCGTTAAACACATCCGGGGCCAATTTCACGGGCACACCAGTCACAAGGGAAATCCGCTCAGCGATCGACGTGATGTCGGCACGATCTGTGAACACCATCGTGACCTGCTTCTGGAAAACGGATGGCAAATTGCGCTGCTTCTGGATTGGAGTCGGCTTCCAAGCGATGTAGGACGACCCGTCACGCGACACATGCTGCACCGGCTCAATCACCCGAGGCAACGGCTCCGGGTTCTTGTTACCCGTGCTGGAGTGGATACGCTCCGTCGTTTGTGTGGTTTTTCCGAAAAAGGCGTTCGCCGCTTCCGTACCATTTGTCGCAGCGCAACCAGTTAGCGCGATAGCGAGGGCCATTCCAAGCATGCTGACCGTTGCTCGCTTGACTCGCTTAACTTGATTAAAAATGGGTTTCATCATTTGAATCCTGTGTGAGGGTGAGTTCATTCGCTCAAGTGGTGCCGTTTATGACTTACTTGGCCGCGTAAGGGGTGGCAGGGGTCGATCCACTCACCCGCAAAACCTTATTGCCGTCATAAAAGGTGAAGTGCAGTGGTCGCTCGGCGGTGGCAAGACTCGTGGCAACTTTGTTGATCGCTTCTTCAAAGCTCCCGGAAAACGATGCCCGCAAGTCCAGCGGATAGTCAATCTGCGCATCCCAAGCCAACTGCCAACCTGCCAGTTCGACCCACCGTGCGAGAGCACGACTGAGAGTTTTATCGGTCTCGGGAACCAGTGCCCATTCGGGCACTGGGGCTGGTAATGCTGAAGCCAACGTCGAGGTGACAGGGGCCGATACTGCGGCATTTCGCAACTGCGCCAACTGACCCGGCTTCGACGACACCCTGTGCAAGGTGATTTCACGGTTATCGAAATTCACCACGGCCCGCACATTGGCCGTGGTCATTACGTCCCGCAGCACGTTGATCCACGGACGACCGTTCCCGTACCAAGACACCTGCTGTTCGACATCTACGCCACCGACTTCAAAGCCCTTAAAATTGGACGGAACGATATGCTCCACGGCTTCCCGTAGGGTCCCGGTGCCACGTGCCCGAAGACCGGATTGCTTGGGCATCGTGCCAATCGTTTCCACGTCGCCTGCGCGTACCAATGGCATCCGTGAACCCAATGCAACCCGCATGTCGTTTCGCAAAGTCAAACGCTCTTCGGCAGCATGAGAGGTGGAAGACACAATTGCCAACGGCACTACTGGCACGACAGGAGCGGAAATGGCAGAAGACTGCTGTGTCGCATGAGGCGGTGCATAGACCGGCGGATGCATTGCCTGTGCCTGGACTACCGGACCCAACACCGAGGCAGCATGTCCGTGCTGCTGCGAAGAAGTCGGATAGCGATACGAGTTGCCGGACACGCTAGGGTCATTGGCGCGACCTCCAATGTCCAATGGCACAGCCCGTCCGCCATTCATAGCCACTGGTTCCCGCGCTGGGTATGCCATTGACGCTTGCTCGACAGCGACCGCTCGGTTACTGCTCACATCAATCCGTACCCGGCCTGACACCACGGCGAAACGATCATGCACGCCTTGCACGACGACATAAGGGTCTTCCGCGACGGGGTTTGCCAATTGCTCCCCACTTGGCGTGGCAATGAGAATGACTGGTGTCTGGACGCCCCTGGCAAACTGGAAGTAAGTGCGCTTGCCATCGTGAAACACCTGGGTTGGCGCACCTTCGGCCCGACGATCCGATACCGTATAGACAAAGTGATAGCCTTTCACTTGAGCAGCGGCGACAGGTGACAATGCTGGGGCCAGCAGACTGGCAAGTACCGCAAGAATTCTGATTTGTTTCATTGATGCCTCATGTCAAGTTGAATGCTCATTGTCAGAGCCGAAGACCCGCCCGCACGATTCGAAAGCTTGCAGGTAGGAAGGGGTTTTCATGTCTTCGGCAGGGAACGGAAGTGCGCGGGATCATTGACCACCACGCGATGCAGAATCGCAAAAATCCGGTTGTAGACATGCCGAATGCCAAGCGTGAAGCGCTCGATCTCACGCCAGTCACCGTCGTGGAGATAAGGGCACGCGAAAAACCAATCCAGTAGCACCCTGTCGGAACTGCGCTCAACTATCGCCGGTGCAGACGTGCCGACTTCGCCCAACCACAATGACTGGTATTCCGCCGTGGGATCGAGCATCAGTGCTTGGCTCAAACGTCGGGACATCATCACCCCGACGCGAATCGTTTTGCCAAACTGGTAAACGGAAAAGTCGATCCCTTCGAAGATCGGTTCCATGTCGTCGGCATCCAGATCGCATCGCTGACTTTGCAGTTCAAACGGCGCACGGAATAGCAGTGTGCCGTTTCGTGGATTGGACTTGAACTGATCCTGGGAAAGCAGTGGTGTGACCTTCTCGTGCTCCACATTTCGATCCACATCATCAGGCAGCAGGCGAACTGCTGTGATGATGGCATCAAAGAATTGCTTCCGTTTGTCCAGTACGTAGGACTCGGGCAGTATGCTGATACCAGTGCAAGTCACGATTTGCGCTCTCCGTGCGTAGTTTTTAAAGACCGTTGAAAATGGTTGTTGAATGAGTTGAGGTAGCGTTGGCTGCGGACTGCATCGGCCGGGGAGTGGTAGTGACGAATCGCCATCGACCAAGTGCCTGTGCTGCGATAGTTCTCATTGAGGATGTCAGCAGCGACGCGCGTGTTGATCGCTGGTTGGAAGGCATCCCACAGCGATTCAAAGCGATGCCCGTGATATTTCCAATTCACCTGCATCAGTCCAATGTCGAAACTGCGCTGCCCTTTGGCCAGTAACCAGCGCGCAGCAGCAAAGGCATCCTGGCGGGTCTTGAAGTAGAAGCCCTGACCGTTCCAGTTGATTGTCCAAGGCCACGGAGCGCCGTTTCTTGCTGACTCATTCATCGCGATCCCGTACAGCACCCGAGAATTCACGCCACTACGCGTAGCGGCCCGCTCAAACGGAGCGAAAGGTGACGCGCAAGCCCACCGGCCGCGACGCTCCGCCCGCGCTTCGTCTGCATCGGCAAATGCGGTGGCGGCATCGGTCTCGATCATTCCTGCACGGGCCAGCTCTGACCGGTAATCCACATGCTTGCCTGCGACCTTCACCAGTGGAATGTCGCCGTACATCCAGACACCCTCAGTTAGCGCAATCGTTGGCAAAGGTAGATCCGGCGACTTGCCACATGCCGAAAGTGCCGTGACACCCGCCAATGGCAATACTCCCTTTGATCCATCTTGACGCTGGACGATCGGCGCAGTGGGGTCGGACAGGGAAAGCAGCACGTACTGGCTTGCCGGATTGACCTCCTGTGCGGTCACGAGCGCAGAAAACGTCAGTGGCAACGTTGCCAAAACGAGTGATGCGGCACGTTCCCGCCATCTCTCCATACGCTTAGCGATCTTCATCAAACACCATGTCCCGGTTGACCTGGATGGCGATCAACGTGCCTTGCGGAACCGTGATCGTGGGCTGAATCACTTTGTTGCGATCCAGAATCCGCTTGCTCGTTTCAGCCAATACTTGACCTGCCGCCGTGCCTGGCGTAGTCGATCCCGTGTTGACCACCGTCGTTCCTGTTGCTGCCTTGGGTTCGACGACCATCGAAATTGCCGCAATCAGCAATGAGGTGCCGAACTGCTTCAGGAAGTGGTTGTTCACGTCACCGCTGATCCCTGACTTTCCATGTGCGTCAGCAGCGGGCGAGCCTTGCAGGCGAACACTGCGGCCATCGGGCATGATGAGCCGCTGAAACGCCATGAGCACACGCTCCTGACCGGGTTGAATCTCGGCGTTGTAACGTCCTACAAGGCGTGATCCGCGTGGGATGAGAAGCTTGTCACCTTTGATCGAGTCATAAACGTCATTGCTCACACGTGCAGTGACTTGTCCTGGCAAATCGGTATTCAGGCCGTTTACCAGCACCGCTGTAATGATCGAGCCTTCATGGAGAACAGCTTTGCCCACTGCCGGATTCACTCGGAGGGACTGGTTCTCACCGTCCGCGCCAAGCCCATCAGCGCCGCTGCCACGCAACCATGACAGATTGGACTGGTTAGCATTTTCCGGCGTACGTCCCTGGGTTTGGGCGGCACGAATCAGGGCAGCAATGTCACCATCACCTGATGACTGGCTCCGGCCCTGCATGCCAAGCGGTGATGCGGCTTGCGAAATCCCGCGCAGAAGTGCTTGTGCTGTGTCCGTAGTTTGAGACGGTGCCGTTGACGAAGTATTTCCAGTCAATCCCATCAGAGGGCTTGCCAAGGCTTGCGCACGTGCAATGGCCGCTTCGTCGCCCTTCCCGCCAATCGACTTGGGCGGATTTCTGTCGGCGTAGTCTTTGAGTTCGCGCGGAATCGGCGTTTCAACCGGCGCAGGCTTGGACTCCGGCTTTTTTTGCGCATCCAGCAATGCCTTGACATCGGCGGCGCTGGGGGCATTTTGCAAGTTGACCTGCTTGTCTTTATTCGCGGCCTTGGCCTCGGTCTCCTCGGATTGATATGCCTTGAACATGACCCCGAAAAACACCAGGATGCCCACGACGACGATGATGATGACATGCAAGTTCTTTTTGACCTTGCCGCGAGGAACTCTCTCGCTTGCCTCATCAACAATATCTGACCCGGCAGCGCGACTCACTGATCTGCCCCTTTGCCGGTTTTGCCGAACAAATTGCTCCAGAAACCACCACTTTGATTCCGTGCCTTGGGCAACACCTTGACCTCTTTGTCTCCAATCTTGAGCAGTATGCCGTTGGGTGCGAGGCGTTGCAGAACCAGGTAGTTGCCGCGCACCACATAGTTGCCGAGAAGCGCTTCACCGTCTTTCTCAGGGAGAAGAAACAGCGCTGGCATTTCGGACACTTCGGCCATGCGTAACATCGTGAAGCGCCCGTCATCAAACACCTGAAGTGGACGGAAATGGGCGTCGCCTTGCACGTCGTAGTCCCAATTCATTTTTGAGACGGCTTCGACCGGGGACACGACCGCCGCCTCACGAACCTTGATGTCCGCAGAAGTGATTTCTTCGCGCTTGCGTTCCTCGACCTCCTGTGCCAGAAGCACATCCGGGTAGTGCCACGACACGCGCTGGAACCACTTATCCGAGTGCTTGACCGCATGTAGTACTAACTGGTAGCTACGCTTGCTGGTGACAATCGTTGCACTGGTTGTCACGCCTTCGCGCACCGGCTTGATGAACAAATGTTTCGTTCCAGGGATTTGCTCCCGGACCCACGAGATTGTGTCGCCCATGATGAGTCCCTTGAAGGTTTCATCACTGCCAATCTCAATGTTGGTGGCCATGCCCGGTGCAGCGTAGACCGGGAAGGTGTTGTTCACATCGTAGGCATACACCACCAGACGCGGGTCTCCCGGCATGCTGATGGCCTGCGCCTGGGCGTGCGCGTGGTTCACCGGTGCTGACATAACGCCACTGAAAGCAAGAGCTGCTACCACGAACGGGCGGGCGAGTTTCGACGTTAGGATCAATTTCACTTGTCCAAGTCCTTATCAATTTGAAAATGGGTAATGAACAGGCCGATTGGGTTGGCCTGGATTTGCTCGATGTCTTTTGGAGGATCGAAAGCGAAGTGCAAGGTGACGACCTTCTTCTCGACCTTTTCTTCCTGCTCGCGATTGCTGCGTGTTTTGAGGGCCACGCGGATGACGGCAACCGAATCGGAAACGAATGAGACGCTTAAGACGGATGCCTGCTGGTTGAACGTCCCGTCTTCCGACAACTTGCCCAAGGGCTTGGTTGTCTTGATGAAATCCAGAAACTCGACCTGTGCCTTGCCGCGAGTGACCGAATGGGCTTCTTTGAGGTAAGTGAGAGAAAGGCCCACATCGACCGTCAGCAACTTTTGAACCCAAGTCGTCAGGAAATAGCGCTTCACCTTGTCGTCGGCCTCCCACTTCTGCACCTTGACCGGATCACCACTGACTTTTCCAGACGATTCGACTTGGATCACATAGGGGATGCTTTCCTTTAATGGCAGCATGACAATGACCGCCACGGTCATCGACACGGCCCACAGCCCGACGATGGTGAACCCTACAAACCACCGGTTGCGTTCGATGTGTGCAGAGCCGTAGCTCTCGAAAAAAGCGCGCCGGGCCGCAGCAAACCTTGCCTCCATCGCAACGGGCGGCGCAGAATCTGGGATGGTGGACTTGGAATCTGACATGAGCGCAAAATGGTGAGCAATGGACTCATTAAAGCAACGGGGGCTTTCGACAAGAAATCGAAAGCCCCCATGAGAAAGGCTGCTTTTTGCAGCTAGATCAATGTCATCAACGCTCGTGCCGCATGCCAGGCCGAATGGACGAGTACACCGGCAGAAGCAAGCAGACCGACCAACACAAAAACCGGTCGCTTCTGTAGCAATACACCCAAGTGCCACGGCCATCGCAAACGACGCTCTTGAACAACGGCATCCACACTTCGGTCAAACTGGTCACGTTCCACCTGGTTGATCGCAAGTCGATTTTCGAGAAGATTGCCAAGCAACTGAGAATCCTCAGACGATCTGCCGGCTAACACCAGCAACCGGCAGACCAGCGCACCTTTGCCCGCGAGGAAGCTCACTTCTTCTCCCCAACGGGTTTGAGCGTCGGGAGGGCTTTGTCCAATAACGATCGCTGTGCCTTGCCAACGGCCTCGGTGTTCCCTGCCGTTTTCTCTTGCTCGGCGAGCCGGACGGTGCGCTCCTGGGCGATGATGATGTTTTGACTTGCGATGGATTGGGTCAAACTCGCCAGTTGCGATCCCATCATGTTCAGTTGCGTGTTCGTGAGTTGCTGCTGGGCCTGGTTCCCCAACGCAGCAGGAACCTTCTTGGCCAATGACTGAAACGCCTGCACATCGCGCATGGTTTGTTCCATGATCGTCGCATCGCGCTCGAAGACAATGGCATTCCCCTCTTGCAAGGTCTTTGCACGGGAAATTTGCGACTGCGCCCAGCCTTCAAGCGACATGTTCGCGCTTGCAGCTTCTTGGTAGCGCCCCTGAATCATGCCGCTGACATCTTTGAGCGAACCGAACAACTGTTCCGCCGCCTGTTTCGCCGCCAGAACGTCGCGCAGTTCGTGCAGCGCTCCGCCTAGCGCGTCGTCAAGAACCGACTGTGGAAGGTTCTTGAGATTCTGAAACATGGTTTGCAATTGCTGCACCTGAGTGACGTACTGCTGAATCTGAGTGGCAGTCTGGCGCACAGATTCGGTTGCGGTGATGGCGTTTTTTGCCAAATGGGCGATTTGCGTCCACTCCTTGGCGCAATCAGGGCAACCGCCTCCACCCCCGCCACCGCCTCCTCCCGCGTACACAGGAAAGTGAATGGAAAGCGCGAAGATTGCTACGGTAAGGCGAGTTTTGAGTCGATGCATGGCATCCTCCATAAGATGCCAAGATCATGGACTTGTTCGCCGGAAAGTCACTTATGAAAGCGCCGATTTTGTCGGCTATATTTGCAGTTTGACCTCTGTTCAAAATCAATGAACTTCATTCAATGCTCACGTTGCGGACATTTCAATGTCCCAAAGGTAAAGAATTGCGAAAGCTGTAACCCGCGAATCCCGAAGAATTATTTGCTGCGACTAGTGGTATTCCTACTCGCGGCATCAGTCGCCGCTTACTTTATTTGGGCTATCGACAAGGCTGGTGGCCTTCCAAAATATCTTTACCAGTTCCTTTAGGTCTGATTTCGCCCTTTTTGGTGTTGGTATCCATCGGAACCCAAACGCTGTTTCACGCGCTTGATAAGGCAGTTCGTGGCAACGCAATCGGAATGATGGTTGTGGAGACCCGTTAAACCAAGTTTCAATCCACCACTCGTAAACCAAGTTCGGATCCATTTGATCGACGGCATCGTGCCAGATAAATTGCTGCACTTTCTCGGCAAACTCCCAAGGCGCTGTAAAGGTCAGTTGTGGCGAGTCCGTCGCAGAATCAAACAAGGTTCCGACCCGTAAGATGCGCACATCCGGGATGCTCGAAATAGCATTCGCGAACTCGTGAACGGCTTTGTCCGTGCGTGACATCAAAAAAATCATCCAAACCGGCTTGAACGCCCACCAGAACGCCCACCACACCGATCCGGCAATTAACCAATAAATGAGCAACTCAAGAAGAAAGAAGAAAAAACTGGGGTTTGCGGATGGTTCCAAGGTTTAACCTCCAGAAGGTGCTTCGACAGCCTGCCCCGAGACCTCTTCAATGTAATCCCGTTGCCAGTTTGGCGCTTGCCCGGCATAGTGCCGCTCAAAAACCTTGAGCGCACGCTGATCGGAGCGCAAACAGGCCAATGTCACCGGATCAAAGTCCGCCAGCACCATCCGCGATATCCCCGGCTTGACGATGTAGTAGTGACTTTTTGGTTGTGCCCACCGGATGCGATTGATCTGCGCATCATTCAGGCCGAACATGGAGCGATACATCTCGGCGAACGCATGTGCCTTGTCGTTCGGCAAAAAAATGCGCGTAGGGATGTTGTCGGAGATCGAGGCAAAGATTTGCGATTTAGCAAAGTCATCGAGACTCTGCGTGGTCAGGATTACGATGCCATTCAACTTGCGCATGGTCTTCAGCCAGTCCTCGACTTTCAGTGAGAACCGTTCATCCTTGAGCAGAAACCACGCCTCTTCAACATAGATGATCGTCGGTTGACCGTTCGCCGCTTTCAGTTTTTTCTCAATGCGGTAGAAGGCGTAATCCATGAACGCACGCGACAGTCGCTCATCGTTGTAGATCCCACTCATCTCGAAGCAGGCGAATACTCCGAGGTTGAAACTGTCGGTTTCGTTGTCGAAGAATCGGGCGTGCTGACCGTCGTTTACCCATGCCTTGAGTTCGTCCTGGAGAACATCGGGCAAGTAGTTATAGAGGCTACGCAAGCGCCAATGGACTGGCCCCAGCTCGAAACAATGCTTGATCGCTTGGGTAATCGCATCATCATCAGTGCCCTTGAGCTTGTACTCACGCGATGTAATGAGGTTTTCTATCCATTTCTGCACCCAACTGTGTGCTGTCGGATCGCCAAGCAAGCTCATCGGATTGAGAGTCACCGGCTCGGTCTCGGATGCAATGTCGATGCAGTCACCTCCTTGCAGCAAGGTGGAAATCCGGCAAGACGAATTTTTGTCGAAGATGTAGGTGTTGATCGGGCCATACTTACGGGCCATCGACAGCAGAAAATTCATCAAAACAGACTTGCCCGCGCCGGAGGGTCCGACAACAAACGAGTGCCCCAAAGCACCAACATGGAAGTTGAAATAGTACGGTGTTGCCATCTCTGTATCAAATACGGCCAGCGCATCACATCGCTTGCCCAGTTGCTCGGTATAGTGCTCGTTGATCCGCTCACCGGTCGTGATGGTGCGCAAGGGCGCAAGATCGGCGAGATTGGCGGAACTGACCATATGGGTACGAACCAGCTCAGCCCACCCGCCCGGAAGCGTTGAAGACCATGCCGACAGCAAATGCAGAGTTTCACGAACTGAAATGAACTGTGATTGACGCACCTGCGCCATTACGTTCTTTAGCGTCTCTTCACTCTCCTTCAGGGTGCTGCCATAGGCGACAACCGTGATGTTGAAGTAGCCAAATTGCCGATTCTGCGCCGTGATTTCACTGAGCGCCTGACCAGCTGACTCCACTAACATCGCACGTCCAGGATCAACCATCTGCGATGCCTCGCCGGAAAACAACTCCATCAACCGCGCACGAAGTGGCTTGCTCAGGTTCAAGTGGAATTTTTGCCTTTGGGTTACATGTGCAATCGCTTGCTCGCGCGAGGCTACCTTGAAGGCAATCGACAGAGTGATTTCGCCGGGCACAGCCAACAACGTATCCATCAGGCCGGGTGTGGTCAAATCCGGCCAGCTTTTAATCGAGCATGCCGTAGCAAACTTCGATTCCTCACCGTCAAACCGCAAAAAGTTTGGCCCTACTGTGATCGTGTTGTCGGCAAGGTACGAATCCAGATACACAGGTATCGATGGGACGGCAACATCTTGAGATGCACTCGCAGGGCTGATCAGATCATGCAGCATCCCCAGCATTTCTGACTCAGGCAATCGTCGCAATCCGGCATCCGGGAGCGTGCCTTGCACCGCTTCAGAAGTCTCTGCAAATGCAAGCACCTGCTGATTCATTTCGCTTTCAGACCACTGGAACGCACGGGCATTGCTAAAGGAAGACATCAATGTCTCCTTAAACGCTGCCAGTGCGGGCATTCCGGCTTCAGCGGTGAAATAGTGGAACTTGTCGAAAAATCGTTCCGCACCCTTAGACGGAGCCTGGGTCACAGAAAAATAGTGCCGGTTCTCGAAGTTCCACCCGGCTTGAAACCGGTTGCGCCGTTGGGTATCGATCAAGCCAGATACAAAGTCTGGCATGTCCGCATGAGGATACGACGTGGTTCGGCGACGGACAACCGTCCACCAAATAGTGTGCCTTTGATCGAGATTTCGCAAGGCATGCTCGGCGACATGCGCGAGTCGGTCGATGTGCGATTGTTCAATGCCGTCTGAGTCGGTGCCCTTGAACTCATACACGGCCATCAACGACCCATCCTTGTTGAGCAACGCAGACGGGCCAACGACGGCCAACCAGGGCGCTATTTCGGCGATGGTGCGCGCCTTGCTCTCATATTTTTTGATGAAGCTGCTCAACCTCAGCACAGCAACCCTCTGCCGTAGCCAACGGGGCGATGGTTGTAGCGTTGCACCGCATGTGGCCAGGGATCAAGAATATCCGCCTGACGTTGATAACGGATGTAGGCCGTTCGTGTGATCGCATCCTTGCGTGAAAGAGTCCTCAGCAACAAGTGCGTGAAAAAAGCCAGGAAGATCAAATACCACAACCCCATATGAACACAGACGCTCACGAACAGCACCAAATTGAGGATGAACAGTCGCCACTCCACGCCCATGATGAGCAGGGGCTGAATCAAGGCTTGGTGGACCACATTGATCCGTCGCTCGTAAGTATCAGCAGCCAAGCGCAGATACCCCGAAAATGAATTTCACAAGTGCGGGCGCTGACACCGCCAGAGTGCCACCCAGGACAAGTCCCGCCGCACGTGACGCCGACGAACCGGCTTCCCCGAGAGCGAAAAGCAAGCCCGCTACAACTGTCGCCGCGACCAGCAATCCGATGGCAATTGGTCCAGTGAGCAGCTTAATGGTTCGGCACCATGGCCCAGACCATTCAGCGGGCACGTCCTGTGCCAAAACTTCCGGTGCGAACAGCATCAGTGCGACCATAATGAAGATTGACAGCACCGCCTTGTAGAGCAAGACCTCAGTTGCATGAACTGTTGCGAGGTTCAAGACACCAGTGGATTGGCTGGGAAATCGTAGTTGGATCATGTGAAACACCATGTGGTTGAAAGAATTAGTAAGCGCCGTCCTTACGAAAGACAGTCGTCATTTCGTAGGAGCCGTCGTTGGAAAGTCCGGTAAGCAGCGCGATTTGCTCGGGAAAACGCATGCCCTTCCACTCACTCATTTGCACAATGGTGTGAAAGGTCTGCGCGATCTGAGAACGAATGGCAGGCAAAGGGAGATCGACCCCGGCCTGCAAGACGAGGTTTTCGAGCTTGGTTAAGGCAAGGAGCGTGTTGTCTGCGTGCAAAGTACAAAAGCCACCGGCATGTCCGGTGTTAAGCGCCTGGATCAAGTCGTAAGCTGCGCCGTCACGCACTTCCCCAACAATGATCCGATCAGGGTTGTAACGAAGCGCATGACGCACCAGCTTGCGAATCGTGATGTCGCTTTGGGCATTTGCCTCAAAACTGACGTGATTCGGTACAAGCACCCTCAGCTCTGCCGTGTCCTCAATGGTCAGTACGCGCTCGGTCGAATCGATTTGCGCGAGCAACGCTTTCAAAAACGTCGTTTTGCCGGACGATGTGCCACCGCTCACAATGCAGTTGCGCTTGGTTTTCACCAGCCAACGCAAAAAGCCCGTCAGGTGTGCTCCACCCTGACGCACCAACGCCAGGTCAGGCATGGCCATCGAGTTGCGTTGGCCTTGTAGCGCCGGATCGACACGGAATGAGTCAGCCGCCTCATAATCCGCAAGACTGATGTCACGATCCGAGTGGCGGCGTATCGACAGACTGTCGCCATGCACCGAAAATGGTGCGAGAAGACCGGCAACGCGAAAGCCCTCGATGCGACTATTCAGTAGAGCGGAATCGTTCTTGAGACTGCTGTCAATGTTTGCAATTCGCGAGAGCAGCTTGATTGCCGCCTGGACGGAAGTCTGCGGAAGTTTCGCGTCCGCTTGGAAAACTTGACCCGCTCGCTCAATCCAAATCTGGTCGAAGCGGTTGACCATCAACTCATTGACGGTCGAATCGCGCATGTACTCGCGGAGCACGCCTAAGGTGTCCATGAGTTGTTTTGTCGCCTGCTCTCGTGCTTGCCGATCCATGCCAACATGTTGTTGTCGGCATGGCGAATGATCGTTTTGAAAGCACTACTTGACGAGCTGACATTCGTGGCTAATCAAGTCGCCAGTGCTATCCAGTGAGCGCCTTCTGCGGACGAAAAAAAACCCGCCGAAGCGGGGTTTTGTCATGATCGCCCCCCCGCGCCAGAATGCCCTATACCGCTTTCACGATCACACGAACAAGTAGTGGCATGGTGATTAGAAGCGACACCCACGCCATACCTGTCAGCGCACCCGGGATCAGGAAAAGCAAGATGCTTGATCCGGCGAGGAAGATTACCCCGTGCGACGCATTGAACATGCTCGCCCCACTCCTGACCTGAAAGCCTTGTGCGGCCAATCGCTTCGCACACCATCCGTCGATCCCCGCAGCGATCACCAGTGCCAGCAGAGCAATGAACCAAGTACCGAACGTCACGGCCCGATAGCACACGCGCAACATGCCGAACCACACGTTCGCAACATAGTTGCGCACAAAACCATCCGCCGTTTGCTCCGATTCGATCCCGTGAATCGGTTCACGGTACAGCGAGGTTGACCATAGAACGAGATCGCCAATCTCGTTTTCTCGGAAGATACTGACAAACAGCTTCTCGGCACGCACCTCCAACGCTTGATGCTTTGATTCGCCATGGACGCTAACGTTGTAGCTACGCTCGGCAGGCGGCACACCTCGATCATTGCTGTAGCTGGGCACTGCCGACCAACTGAAGAGGACCACAATCAGGATCGCCAGCCAAATCAAAATATGCGTACCGACACGCCCCACAATACTGTCCCGGTTCTACGTAGCAACGGCGAGTGTGGCATTGCCACGACGTTCGACAAATTCGCTGGAAGGACTCAAGGGAGCGCCTCTTCCTTTGACGAACAGGACGTTGAAATCCGTCGTATCCAGGATGCGCTGCGCAAGGCCATACCGCATCGTGTCTGGTTCGATGACGGCTTTGTCAGGGTACGGCTCGTCCAGCGGCTCGATTCTTCCTGCTTCGTGCTCACGAATGAACTCAGTTGCCGTGATCTTTAACGGAATCCAGCAAGTCGTCTTGTCGCGATGTACGGCACCCAACCGCTTGTCCAGCAAGCGCGGTGCAAATTCAATCAGCCCGGCGAGGAAGGCGTAATACTGATCGCCACTTCGCTCCTTGACGGCCTTTTCGTGGGCGGCGATACCACTGCGCAAACATTCATGCAACAAAGGCTCGTCGGTGCCCGGAAATTGCGGCGAGACGACTTCAACCAGCAGTTCACACACAACCTCCAAAGGGGGATAGTTGTTGAAGATTGCTCTTCCCTTCGGATGCAGACCGATGGCTTTGAGGGCCACTGCCAACTCTACCTTCGCCTTTTTCTTCAGATTCACTTCAACACTCACTTTCTTCACCAAACACGCAATGTCTTGCCTCACACCAGAGCAGGTTTTTTTTCTCGCACTCATCCATCGAGCATCAACGGCAAGCGACCTTTGATGATTCGGCCGCCCGTGAGCATCGCGAAATACTGCAAGTTCGGTAGTCTCAGCATCAATTCAGGCCGTACCAATCTGGACTCTTTGTAGCCCAAGGACGAACCCGCATTGGTGCCGAACTCCATCGCGCTTTTTTCGGATGACTGTGACGAACCCGCCGAGTAGGAGACCGAGCGAACCTGTACGTCGCCAATACATTCCGAGAGCCACTCTGCCGTTTTCGGGTCACGAACACGCAGACAGATCATGTTGTTCTGGTTACCGAACACCTGACGTGCTTTTGCCTGGCTTTCCAGTGCCGCTTCGAAGTCAGAATCCACCTGGGTTGCGAAGAAAATCTTGAATCCTGCACCGCGCCCCTTATTGAGAAGCTGGATGAACTGATCGTTCACCACTTCGGACGCCTCATCGACGAACAGATACACGTCCGCCTTGGTGCCCATGTTGTAGATCGCGCCCGCGACGGCAGCAAGATCGGCCAGAGCCATCGAACCGACCGCACCGGCAATCGTTTTGTTGGAAAGGGCATCAAGCCCCATGTAGAGCACGCGCTTTCCCGTGATGACCCGCCAAAGATCGGTGATACCGCGCTGATCGTTCAAGTCAGTTTCGTTGGGTGACAGCATTTCACCGACTTCGCCGGACGTGAGCGTCAACAGCAAGGGCGTCAATGCCAGGATCATCTTGGAAAAATGTTCTTTGTTATGCGTGTGGACGCTAATCAAATCGGCAATCGTTTGACTTCCTGCCTGCTTTTTCTGCTTGCACCAGTCTTGGTAGAACATCGAGGCTTGAGCCGCTCGATCAGCAGGGCCTTTACCGCCTGGCGCTTGCTGATAGGCACCCAAGTCCTTGTCCCAATCGGGGCCGACGTGCTCACGTAAAAAAATATCCAAGCAACGCTCCAGCAGTGGCCCGACACCATTACGTACCCAACCATAAATGCGACGCAAGTCCGGCTTGTCACCGACCATGAGCATGCCATTGACAATCTGACTCATCGTCATCTCGCCAAATGCTCCAAAACTGTCGTTTGCACCCAGCACGTTCGCGATCCGGGCGCCGATGTCCAAGGGATTTGCCCAGTTCGCGATTGGGTTGATGCGAACTGACTTCGAGGGATAGGCTGGCGAGAAATACAGAAATGGCACGCCATTGCGCTCACACTCCTTCTTGACGCGCGCACGCCAGGCATCATCGTTTTTTGGATCGATGATGATGACCGACCCCAAATCAGCAGTCGATTGCACCATTGCCTGAATGGCCTGCATGGTGAGCCATTCGTAGAGGCGGGTTTTGCCGGAACCGGTTGTCCCGGCAATAAATGTGTGCCCCTCCATTGCGCCCATCGGGAAAACGAGGTCCTTCTCTTCCTCAAGCCCATGAATCCACGACACTCCGGTACGTCTGTCCGCGAGCAGTGGAATCGTGCTTTCTGGCTGACAGAAACGGAGCATCCGGTCATTGGCACTACCCATCCAAGCTGGAAAGATGGTCAAGTCCTTTTCAGGGACATTGAGCAGTTCAAACGCGCGCTGGGCGTGCTCGGGAGTCCAGTCGAATCCTTGTCCGATGTAGAAGCCCATCTTCTCCAACGCGGCTTTACCAATGATGTCCGCCCTTTCGCCAGTACATGTTTCGAGGAATTGGTTTGACAGGCGAACCTTGATCGAGATTTGGGTAGCTGCCTGATAGCCGCGCCATCCAGCGATACCCAAACAACCGAGTCCGACTCCAACGGCCAACGAAGCATGCGGAATGGTCAACGCCGCCAACGCTGCCACAGCCCATCCACCTGCTGCGACATGTTCGAGAACAGGCCGGAAAAATGGGGCATATCGGTCTGGGGTTTGCATCGCGAACTGCTAGTCCATCGGAAACAAGATCAGGCCGAATGCCTTGTTCAGGACAAGCAAGTCGCTGGATGACGGACGGGTATGTTCTCGCCGACGCAACTCTGCCACGATGGCCCCTGGCGTGGGAATCGCGTATTTTGACGCGAAAAGTGTCTTCTGGATTTCCAGCACGCCGCTGTTCCACTTGACCTTCTCCAGTACCTTGGCATCCCCTTTTGCGATGTCTTTACGCAACTCCTCACAAAACTGGCGTGTTGCAGGCGTTAAGCCAGCAAGAAGATCGTCAGAAGCCAGTGCGGACGAGCTGTCACTCACTTTGGTCGCCGTGACTGCCTGTTCACTTCTAGCGGCGGCCATGACATCCGCGACATCCACGACGGGCGAGACAACTGGCATAGCTCGTCCAGTCAGCCGGCCTTGCGCCCCCGCTACCATATCGTCTTCGGAGAGGGACGACTGCACCTGCGCGTTCATGGCACGCTTGATCGCATCGGTCTCCAGCTCGATGGCCCGACGCACCGCCGCGCGAACCACTTTTTCCAGCGGCGTTGAGACGCCCTGTTTCTGTGGGTCAGGTGCAATGGCACCGAAAAGCTGTGCTCTTACATCGGACTCCAAACCACTAAGTACTGCACCTGTCAGGATCGTTCGCGCGTGAAGAATCGTGATCGCCCTGTCCGGTGCAACCGGCGAATGCTTTGCAGTCACCTCATAGCTTTCTGAATCTAGCCACGCATTCAGCGTCTCGGTCTCGATCAGGGATCCTTGCCAGACCTCACCGGTTGATGGTTTGACTACGGAGATCCGTTCGTCACGCAACGCGAGATAGCTACACAGACCTGCCAGGTATGCAGCACGCCGGTATTGTTGTTCGATGCCACGCCGTCGCTCAATCGAGAGCAGCGCACCAAACACCGTGCCTTCGGCCAAGCGCATCGCGTAATAGCCCGTTTCCAGCGATGCACGAGACGCACCACCGGGCTCGCGCCACACGTCTATTGCGAGGGGGACATCGGCGAACCAGTCGGCGATGGCACGTAGTGGACTGACAAACCCCAAATCGAATTGGGCCGCGCTGATTGACGCGGCATCATCCACGAACTTGAGACGGGAGGCCAGAGCCTCCATGCGTACTGCCAATGATCTGTAGGGCAACAACATGGGCACATGATGCCCCGCACTTCGGTTGACATTGCCGCGAATGGTGATCGTGGACTGGTTGCTTTTGATCTTCGGACAGACACGCCAACGCCAGAAATTGAAGGTGATTTTTTCGTCAACTTGACAAAGAGGTCACCTGTGCAAGGCTAGTAATTCGAAAGCTAACAGTTATGGCGATGTTTTCAGTTGCATCAAAAGCCATGTCTACGGCGAAGCTTTCGATTTAGCAAATCAGACTAAAACCTCAAGGAGATCGAGCGCATGGCATCCACAAAACCTACCACCGCAGTCAGCACAGCCAAACCCACGCAAGCCGCCAACCCTGATGCTTCATCATCAGACTCATCGTCATCAGGGCAAGTCGTGGTCTACGACTACAGCGCTTGCACTCCCGAAGACCGCGCTGCACTGACATGCCACGTTCAATCGATTCGTTCGGCAGAGACGCGGGTCAACAACGACATCCTGCTGATTGGTGAGTGTTTGACGGATGCGCAGGAGCGACTGTCGCGTGAAAGTGGCGGAAAGCAAATTGCAGGCGGCGGCTTCATCGCTTGGG
This sequence comes from Burkholderiales bacterium, assembly GCA_031362865.1. Classification (GTDB taxonomy): domain Bacteria; phylum Pseudomonadota; class Gammaproteobacteria; order Burkholderiales; family JAEUOS01; genus JANLTH01. Next base: position 23,148 of record JANLTH010000008.1, read on the forward strand.
TCAAAGCCGAGTTTGGATGGGGTATTGATTCAGCGTATCGCTACATCTCCATCTTCAAAGAATTCGGCACGAGTTACGCCACGTGGCGTAACTCGCAGGGCCTAACAACCCTTCCGAATATGCCTTTCCGCGCGCTTGCAGTTCTCGCGCAACTGGCCGACGAAGAAACCAAGGCCAAGTTTGTCGCCAAAGCCGATGCTGGCGAAAAAGTCACCGTCAAGGAAGTCCAGGACGCACTGGATCAGGTGAGACGCGCCGACGAAAAAACGCAAGCAGCCATAGACCGCGCCAAAGCAGCTGAAGAAGCCGCCCTCTCCGCCGACGATGCCCGCAAAGATGCCGAGCGCGAGGCAAACGCGCTCAAAGAAGACAATCACAAGATGCTCAAACTCAAGGAGCAGTGGCAGCAAGGCGTCGAGGAGTCCAGAAAGCATCAGCGCACGATAAACGATATGGTTCAGCGCGGCACTGAACTCGACAAAGAGGTCTATGACCTCAAAAAGAAGATTGCGCACATGAACGCAAACCCGTCATTCAAAGACAAGCCAACCCTGCCGGCTGAATACAAGTCGATGCAGGACTTGAAAAAAGACCTGACCGCTCTGGAGACGAAACGCTCCGGCGAGGAGCAGGCACTGCAAAAATTGAAAGCCGATAGGGAGTCATTGGAGAAGAGGCTGGGCGAACTGGAGATCAACTTCAAGGTCGAGCAGAGCAAAGCTGCTCGTGCCGCCGACTTGACCAAGGCATGGGAACGGTTCTGCGGGCAGCTTCTGGAAGTTGCCGCTTCCGCTGCGAACGCCGATAAGAAACAGAAGGCGCATCTTCTCGAACTGGCATCCGCCATGATCGAGAAGGGTACATTGCTCAAATCAGTCGCAGCATAGGAGTACCTATGGTGCAGCCCGTCTATGCGCCCTTGGCTCCGTTGCAGGTCAGCCTGCTCATCCAAATTCGGAGCATGAATCGCGACTTCCTTGATTCGTTGCTGATGGATATTCGCTTGCCGGTGAATGTGGGGGTAGCGCTAAGCGAACTTCCGAATTCGGCTCGGGAGTACGTCGTAGGTGCACTGAACCAGGCAGACATTCGCTCAATCCTGTCCAGTAGCGTGGCACTAGCGATGATGCCAGTCGTTTTACCAGGCCGGAGCCTCATCAATCCGCAGGGGGAACTGATGCTCGATGCCCTTGATGGCAGTTCGTCGTATGAATACCTGCTGCATTCACAAGTACGCTGGGCGAAGTTGGCTGTGCTTTTGTGCAGAGAGTATCGACTGGCATCGGCAGTGCTGGGGCTATCAGTGGAGGTCTGCGATGCCATCGCGAGCAACGCTACCCCGTTTTTGATGCACTTTACAGAAACAAAGAAGCTGCACTTGGGGTTGCGCGTGACGAGTGAGCGATTCTGGAAGCGAGCGGCCTCGGACGATACCTACGGGCTGCACCACCACTTTGCGGCAGCGATGCTGCCGTCACTGGGGGCACATCCACCGCATTCTGGAAAGCTGCAATCTGGCTTTCCATCGACGGCGATTTCAGACAAACGAAAAGTCGCGTTGGCGGAATGGGCCTTCGAGTACGACATGCGGGCGGCGGTCGTTGCGCCTGCACTGTCGTTGCCTGCACGTCAGGCTCGCAGCATTTACATGGAGGCACATCACGGCAAGCCGTCGCCCAGCGGTCTGCAGCCATCTTCGTTGCACTACTTCACCCATTCGATCCCGCGCATTCATGTTGGTGTGTTGCGCGCAGGAAGCGTTGAGGTGGACAGTGGCGAAACCAGCATGGAGGCGTTTTTGCATGCCTTTCAGTTCTACGCAGAGTTTTTTGGAGGGGATGACCATGCGGCGAGACGAGCAATCAAAGCGGATCGTGCCTGGCATGCGTGGCGCTTCTTGTCGCGGGAATTTTTATCGATGCCTTGCCGCAGTTGTGGCACGCCGTATCTGACGCTCAAAGAGGAATCGGTGCGCCGCTTCACCTGCCCCGCCTGCGACGGGGATCTGGACAAGAGCCTGCACTTGCGTGAGATGGCGGCGAGGCGACTTGATGCAAAACGATCAACGCCAGCGAACTCAACACACGAGCATACTCATGCGTGAACCCAACGAAAAAATAGAAATTGACCATCCTGTATTCGGCTGGTTTGCGCAAGCCGTTCGTGCCGGAGCAAAAGCACTATGAGTGACGCTTCGGCAAAAATAGGCAGAAAAACAGGGCTCCCCGCCGCCGTCCCCGCACAGGGTTTTTTTTCCCCAGCCAGCGCAATGGCCTACTTGGATGTCGGAAAAACCCAGTTCTACCGATGGCTCAATGATGGTATCGTGCCTCGACCACAAATTGACGATGGTCGAAAGCTTCGTCGCTGGACTAAAGCGCAATTGGATGCCGTCGCAAAGAGACGCTAGACAATTCAATCGAAAGTTTTTCACAAACTCTCGAAGTTCTTATTTGTGATCTTTTGTTCTTTTCTTGGAATCTTTTGAATTCAATGGTTGCGAGGATGTAACACTTATTTCCCTATGAAACCTCGATTTATCATTGCGTCTCTGCCAATTGAAGTCAACATTTTCAACGCATTTGTTTTTAGCATAGCGCAGTTTTTGATGGCACTTTTGTTGGTATTTTTTCTATAACTTTTTGTTTTGTATAGCAATTCGAACTCCTAAGCTTCCGCCAATATGGCGAATGGTTTCCCTGGAGACTTGGCGCTTGATATCAGCACCAGTTTTTCCCTTAAATTTGCCCCAAGAACCTTGCCACGCGCGGCTCTTCAGCCATCATCCTGAGCTCTTCCGAAGTCGGTAATTGCGGACGGTCCCGCACCGCGTTTACCATGCACAAAAACCCCAGCGGCGCATCGGCTGCGGCGCGGAACTGATGCCAGGTCAAAGTTGGCACCGTCACCAGATCATGCTCGGCAATCGCCGACACCTGATTGCCCAACAGTATTTCACCGCGGCCCCGCAAAATCAGCACGGCGTGCATATGTTCGTGCCGCTCCAGAGTCGAATACCCGCCTGCGGCCACTTCAAAATAGCGCCACTGGCAACCCAATGCCGCATCGTCAAACAGCACCTGGCGTGAGATGTTTTTGAACGGCGCGATCCCTTCGGCCTTGTAGGAAACCAGCTCGACCTGTTCCCAGCGACCAACTCCAGTCGCTTTGCGAATGTGCCGGTTGCTCATGTCGATTTCTGTGGGTTACGGCGACGCTCTTCGGCCCAAGCCGCCAATTCAGGGCGCTGCTTCTCAAAGGTCTTTTTGAGGTCTTCCGAGAAGCCGTAGGCGGCCCAGGGCGCGGTACGCGAGAGGCCGTCGAGCAAACTGTCGATGGCCGGTTCTTTGCCGGTCACGGCGATGGAATCTTTCACAAAATTGATCGACGCGCCAAAGGTTTTACCGGTCGGGATAATGCCGTAAATTTTGTTTTGTGTCACTTGCTTGTAGGCCCAGATCAGCTTGTCGAGCTCATGCACGTCAAACTGCAGCATCGCCCGTCGCACCACAAAGCGCGGTGTGAAAGTGTGATCGCCAAACTTCAATTTGGCAGCACTATTGATCTCAGTCTGAAGATTAGTGGCAAGCACATCCAGATTGCCGGAGGCACCCAGTTTTTTAAGCACCGGATGCTTGTGCGGGTCGAGCACCCGTGTGAGCGCCAGGCCGCCATACCAAAGTGCGCCAAGAATCACCAGCGCGGCAACCCCCAGGGCGATCATGCCACCACCAGAGAAATCACCGGTATCGAGCATCATCGGATAAAAGCGCGGCTGCGCGGCTTTCGCTCGCGCGCTAGAAAAGACCCCTTTGTTCACGTCACTAGGAATGTCACGCAGCTCACCCTGCAGTTGGTTGCCGGGCGCATCTTTGGACTTCACGATCAACAAGCGGTCCCCCATTTTGGCGACATAGTAGTGCGCTGAAACGCTGCGACTGCGCTCGACACCGCGCTTTTTGCGCACCGTGACCTGCTCCATCCCGAGGTCGATTACTTCGTCGGCGGTGAGCGTGACGTAGTAGCGCGGCAAAGCCTCAGCGTTCGGGGCTTTGGCCAATTCGGCAGCCGGGATCGCATAGGGCCCGGCGAACAGGTTGGAGAAGTAGCGCCACTGTGTGCCCAGCGCCATTAGGGTGATGGCAATGACAATGCTTGCCACCACCACGCGGCGAGTTGATTGGGCCTTTGCTTCCTGTTCGAGCCAGTTCATGTTTTCCTCCCCAGGAAACGATCAAGGCTCCAATTTAGCCTTTGTTGGCAGCTCCCGCACGCCACTTCTTAAAGCCTTTGTGACGCAGTTCACAGGCCGGGCATGCGCCGCAACCGTAGCCCCATGCCTGCCGCTCGCCGCGCTCGCCCAGGTAGCAGGTGTGCGTGTGCTCGATGATGAGTTCGACCAGCGCTGTGCCGCCCAGATCGTGACTGAGCTGCCAGGTCGCCGCCTTGTCGATCCACATGAGCGGCGTTTCAAACGTGAAACGCTGCCCCATGCCGAGCGACACGGCTTCTTGCATCGCGTTGATGGTGTTGTTGCGGCAGTCCGGGTAGCCGGAAAAATCGGTCTCGCACATGCCGCCGACGATCACGTCGATACCTCGGCGGTACGCCACGGCGGCGGCAAATTGGAGAAAAAGCAAATTGCGTCCGGGCACAAAGGTATTCGGCAGGCCATTGGTGTTGTACTTGATCGCAGCCTCGCTGGTGAGGGCGGTGTCGCTGATTTCGCCCAATACCTTCAAGTCGATCACGTGATCGTCACTCAACTTGCCCGCCCAAGCCGGGAACTGCAAGCGCAGCTCGCTCAAAACGACCAGCCGCGCGTCAAGCTCAATGACGTGGCGCTGCCCGTAGTTAAAGCCGATGGTCTCGACCGCCAGATAGCGCTCCAAGGCCCACGCCAGACAAGCCGTGGAATCCTGCCCACCAGAAAAGAGAACGAGTGCGTTGCGTGCCATCTGGAGAAAATTAAAGGGTGATTCTCGCTAGTTAATTTGCGAGGCATCCAGTGCTTGGCCGAGGTCCCAGAGAATGTCATCGATATTCTCGATGCCCACCGAGAGGCGGATCATGTCGGGCTGCACGCCAGCGGCGATTTGCTCCGCTTCCGACAGTTGCCGATGCGTCGTAGATGCCGGGTGGATGATAAGGGTTTTGGCATCGCCGATATTGGCCAGATGACTCATGAATTGCGCGGCTTCAATGAATCGTTCACCAGCCTTAGCACCACCTTTTACGCCGAAGGCGATCACCGCGCTGGTGCCTTTGGGTAGGTATTTTCTTCCCAGATCGTAGTATTTGGAACCCTTGATCCCGGGGTAGCTGACCCACGAGACATGCGGGTGGGCCGCCAGAAATTCGGCCACGACTTGCGCGTTTTGCACATGGCGATCCATCCGCACATGCAGCGTTTCAAGCCCTTGCAGCAGCATCCACGCGTTGAAAGGCGAGAGTGTGGGGCCGAAGGTGCGCGCCACTTCCATGCGGCACTTCATAGTGAAACTGAAGTCACCAAAGGTCTCGTAAAAGCGCACGCCGTGGTAGCCGCGCGAAGGCTCGGTCATGCGCGGGAATTTGCCGTTGTCCCACGGGAATTTGCCGGACTCAACGATCACGCCGCCCATGGTGGTGCCGTGCCCACCGATATATTTGGTGGCCGAATGCACCACAATGTCGGCCCCGTGCTCGAAAGGGCGGCATAGGTAGGGTGAGGCCATGGTGTTGTCGATCAGCAGAGGCAGCCCGGCTTCGTGCGCGATTTTGGCCACGGCTGCAATATCGAGCACATTGATGAGTGGGTTGCCGAGTGTCTCGGCGTAGATCACCTTGGTTTGCGGGGTGATGGCACGGCGAAAATTCTCTGGGTCGTCGGGGTGCACGAAGGTGGTCTTGATCCCCAAATCACGGAAACTGACTTCAAACTGAGAATAGGTACCACCGTAGAGTGTGGAGGATGCCAGCAACTCGTCACCGCTTTTGAGCAGAGTGAGCAACGCTGTCATTTGGGCTGCCATCCCGCTGGAAGTGGCAAGCGCGGCGCGCCCGCCTTCGAGTGCCGCTACCCGCTCTTCGAACACCGCCGTGGTCGGGTTGGAAAGGCGCGTGTACACGTTGCCGAACGTCTGCAAATTGAATAGCGATGCCGCATGCTCGGCTGAATCAAACACATAGGAAGTGGTTTGGTACAGCGGCACGGCACGTGCGCCGGTAGCGGCATCGGGCACCTGGCCTGCGTGCAGGGCGAGCGTTTCAAATTGGTAGTCGTGATCTGGCATGGCGAGCAGAGCCTGTGAATTAATCCGGCGCGTCCGAGCGGGTACTCCAAAAGGTGCTGATTGAGGCGCAAAGCGCACCCCTAGCCCGGCTATGGGGAGCATTTGCAACGAAAAGTAGCGCCTTTGGGCGCGCCCGAGCGGGCGTGAGGGATTGATTCACAGGCTCTCAGTGTTTCTACTTTTTACGGCGCGTTTTGGCGATGGCGGGCACGGCCTCGGGCTGCACTACATAGGCGGGCGCGGCGGGTTCATGCAGTGCGTAACCATGCCGGAATGGCGAGGCAATGGTCAGCACCCCATCGACGACTTGGCCGGCTTGCATATCTTCGGAGTAGAGCACGTCAACGCCACAATCGAGTGCGGCAGCGATGATCTGGCTGTCGTAGTACGACCAGCCGTAGCGCGCATTCAAGCGCAGCGCCTCGCGCACGATGTCGGGGGTGACCGGCTCAACAATGCAGCGGTCTGTCAGGTTGTCTACCAAAATGCGCGCGTCGGAAGCGGAAATTTTTAGTTTGCGCAACAGGTAGTTGCAAAACTCCGAGAGCACTTGGGTTGAGATGACTGGCTCAATGTCGTTCAAGGCAGCACGCGCCAGCTCGCGCTTGACCGGCTCTGATTCGGAATAGGCGTAAACGATCACGTTGGTATCGACAAACACGCGCGTGCCGGGGCGCAACGGTGGCGTAGAGAAATTGGAAGCGATCTGCGGCATTGAAACCCTATTCCGTTTCTAAATTATGACGAGATTAGGCGCACCGACGACGACCGCGCGAGTAGCACGGCCAGGAAGGGGCAACGAAATATCGCCATGATTCAGGAACGACGTTAGCGCTCGTTGGCCGCGTCCCGCCGAAATGGCAGCGCAAGCGTATTGAGCACGGGCGCACCCCAGTCACCCTTTTTCAAGGGGCGCTTCAGGCTGTCGTATTCACGTTTAGAAATCAGGACCGCCACCGTTTCGCCGCGCCGCGTGATTTCGATCTTCTTGCCCCATTCAACCTCTTGCACAGCAGCAGAAAGGTTGTCACGGGCGTCGGCAACTGAGATTTGTTTGTTCATGATGTCCTCCGACGAGTTGAACGCAAAGCGGAATTCGTGCCGTGAAGTTTACGACTATTTTTTATAAATAGCCATTTAAATAGCCATCAATATCATCAGTTGGCGGCCAGACGCACTCTTTTTGCCGAAATCACCTTGGTATTGACCCCCACCCAATTCAAGCCACCGAAGAGGCGTGCGTGCTCAATTTTTACGCAGCGGTCCATCACATTTTCCAGCCCGGCGGCTTCAGCCTTGACCGCCGCTTCGTGGTTGAGTACCCCCAGTTGCTGCCACAGCACCCGCGCGCCGATGCGAATCGCTTCACCTGCAATTGGCCCGATGTCGGCAGTTTTTCTGAAGCAATCAACCATGTCCACCGGAAATGGAATCTCGCCCAATGAGGGGTAACTCTTCTCACCCAAAATTTCCAGGTACTTCGGATTGACCGGGACGATGCGGTAGCCGTGCTCCTGCATATATTTCGCGGCGAAAAAGCTGGGGCGAAACCAGTCAGCAGAAAGGCCGACCACGGCAATCGTTTTGCAGTTGGCCAGCACGCGGCGCAGCCCGGCAATGTCATCAATCATGGCGGTACACTCAAAGCTCGTTGAAAAATCACACCCAGTCTATCAGCCATGAAAAACGCGCTCACCCTCCTCTTCTCACTAGCGCTGTCCGCAAGCGCGCAGGCGCAGGGCAATCTCAATCTCTACTGCTCGTCGGCCTCCAACGAATGGTGTCAGGCGATGTCCACCAACTTCACCAAGGCCACCGGCATCAAGGTCGCCGTGCTGCACAAGGCCACCGGCGAGATGATGGCGCAAGTCAAGGCCGAGGCGGCTAATCCACGCGGTGATGTGTGGTGGGCAGGACCGGGCGATGCCTATTTGCAGGCGGGAGAAGAAGGCTTGCTTGAAACCTATAAATCGCCCAATCTCAATCAACTCCATGACTGGGCCGCGAAGGAAGCCGAGCGTGCCGTTTACAAGTCGGTCGGCATTTACGGCGGCATCTTGGCGTTGGCCTACAACACCGATTGGCAGGCCAAGCGCAAAGTCACACCACCGGCTTGTTGGAAGGATTTGACTCGCGCCGAGTACAAAGGCGAAATCCAGTTTGCCAACCCCACCACCTCCGGCACCTCGTACATGATGGTGGCTACGCTGGTGCAAGCGCTCGGCGAAGAAGAAGCGTTCAAGCTGATGAAAGCGATTCACCCCAATGTGAACCAATACACGCGCTCTGGCGTGGGGCCGATGCGTGCGGTGGCGCGTGGCGAAACCGGCATTGCGCTCACTGTCATGCATGGCGTGGCGAGTGAATTGGTGGCAGGCTTTCCGGTCAAAGCAGTGATTCCCTGCGAAGGCGTGGGCTACGAAGTGGCCGGGATGGGCATCATCAAAGGCACTCGCAATCTGGAGAATGCGAAGAAGTTTTACGACTGGGCGCTGACCGCTGAAGCGCAAAAGCTGGGCTTCGATGTCAGACAATATCCCCTACCCTCCAACAAATCAGTGGTACTGCCACCGCAGGTGACCAAGCTCTCTGACATCAAGCTACTCGACTACGATTTCGCGCGCTTTGGCAAAGCAGCGGAGCGCAAGCGCTTGCTGGATCGCTGGCAGAAAGAAATTGGCGAAGGCGTGGTCTCGAAGTAATTCCATTTCTAAATCATTACGAGATTAGGCGCACCGACGACGACAGTGCTGCTAGCACGGCTAGGAAGGTGCAACAACATATCGTAATGATTTAGAAATGGAATAAGGTATCAGCCTCAGCGCCCCAGTGGCAACGCCGTCTTGTAGCGCACCTGCTTTAACGAAAAGCTGGTGCGAATTTTCTCGATCCCCGGAATTGGGGTGAGCTGGTCGAGAATAAAGCGCTCCAGCGCCTGAATGTCGGGCAGCGCCACGCGAATCAAGTAGTCCGATTCGCCCGTCATCAAATAGCACTCCATCACCTGATCGTGCAGCGCGATTTGCCGCTCGAAGGCTTCAATCGCCGTCTTGGTTTGCGCCTTCAAGCTGATGTTGATGAACACGTTCAGGTTCAGGCCCACCGCCTGCGGCTTGACCAATGCCACGTAGCGATCAATCACCCCGGCTTGGCGCAGCGCCTTCACGCGAGCCAGGCAGGGCGAAGGCGAAAGCCCGACCGCATGGGCCAGCTCCACGTTGCTGAGAGCGCCGTTTTTTTGGAGCAGATCGAGAATCTGGAGGTCTAGCGGATCTAGCTGCATAGATGCTGAAAAATATGAAATTACCCGCATTTTATGCCGTAGAGATCACACCAAACAGGCTTTCGCAGCACCACAACAACAGGCAAACCTCGGACAATCATGGTTCGCGATCTCACAATTTCAACCAACTGCCATGTCCCTTTTCGACCCCGACATTTCCGCCGCCCCCGATGCAGACCCTGCCGAAACCGCCGAGTGGCTGGCTTCGCTCCAGGCGGTCTTCGCCACGCAAGGCGCGGATCGCACTCGCTACCTGCTCGACCAGCTCAACGCGTGGTCGCAGCAAACTCAGCTCGGCTGGCGGCCCAACACGGTCACGCCCTACCTGAACACGATCCCTGCGACCGCTCAAGCGCCCTACCCGGGCGATCTGGAAATCGAAGAAACGCTGGGCAGCTACATGCGCTGGAATGCGCTGGCGATGGTGGTACGCGCCAATCAAGCGCACGGCGAATTGGGCGGCCATATCGCCAGCTATGCAAGCGCTGCCGATTTGTTTGAAGTAGGCTTCAACCACTTCTTTCAAGCCCGCAACGCCACGCACGGCGGCGATTTGGTGTTCTTCCAGCCGCACAGCGCGCCCGGGGTGTACGCGCGAGCGTTTCTGGAAGGCCGCTTGAGCGCTGAGCAACTGGCGCACTACCGGCAAGAGCTCACCGCCAAAGCGCAGGGTTTGCAAGGCTTGCCAAGCTACCCCCATCCTTATCTGATGCCGGACTTTTGGCAGTTCCCTACCGGCAGCATGGGCTTGGGGCCGATCAGCGCGATTTATCAGGCGCGTTTTCTGCGCTATCTCGATCATCGCGGGCTCTCAGTCGCAAAGCCACAGCGGCGTGTCTGGGGCGTGTTTGGCGACGGCGAAATGGATGAACCGGAGTCGATGAGTGCACTCACCTTGGCGGCGCGCGAGCGGCTCGACAACCTCACCTTCGTCATCAATTGCAATTTGCAACGGCTCGACGGCCCGGTGCGCGGCAATGGCCGCTTTGTCGACGAGCTCGAAGCCTTGTTCGCCGGGGCCGGGTGGAACGTAATCAAACTGCTCTGGGGCAGCGACTGGGACGGCCTGTTTGCGCGCGATGCGGCGGCCTTGGTAGAAGCTTTCGCCCGCACGGTAGACGGGCAAATGCAAACTTTTGCCGCCAAAGACGGGCGCTACAACCGCGAGCACTTCTTCGGCCAAAACGCGCGCTTGCAGCAACTCGCGCAGGGCATGACCGACGAGCAAATCGACCGCTTAAAACGTGGCGGTCACGATTTGGTCAAAATTCACGCCGCCTATCGCGCCGCTGCCGCGCACCAGGGTCAGCCAACGGTGATTTTGGCGCACACCAAAAAAGGCTTTGGCATGGGCGAGGCCGGTCAAGGCAAGATGACCACGCACCAGCAGAAAAAGTTGGACGACACGCAGTTGCGCGCCTTTCGCGACCGCTTCAAGTTGCCACTGACTGATGCGCAGGTCGAAGGCCTCGAATTTGTCAAACCCACTGCCGGTTCGCGTGAAGATACTTATCTGCATGCGCGCCGCGCCGGGCTCGGCGGCTTTGTGCCCGCGCGCGTGACCACCTGCGCTACCTACCCCGTTCCAGCGCTGGAGTCGTGGGGCAACTTTGCGCTCAATTCGCTGGGCAAAGAAATGTCCACCACCATGGCTTTTGTGCGCGCACTCGGTGCGCTGCTGAAAGACGAAGCCATCGGCAAACGCATCGTCCCCATCGTGGCCGACGAAGCACGCACCTTTGGTATGGCCAACTTGTTCAAGCAAGTCGGGATTTACTCCTCGGTTGGGCAGCAATATGAGCCTGAAGACATCGGCTCGGTGCTCTCGTATCGTGAAGCGAAAGACGGGCAAATTCTCGAAGAAGGCATTGCCGAGGCGGGCGCAATCAGCTCATGGGTGGCGGCTGCCACCAGCTATAGCGTACACGGCCAGCCGATGCTGCCCTTCTACATTTATTACTCGATGTTCGGCTTTCAGCGGGTTGGCGATTTGATTTGGGCGGCGGCTGACCAACGCCCGCGCGGCTTTTTGATTGGGGCCACCAGCGGGCGCACCACGCTGGGCGGTGAAGGCTTGCAGCACCAAGACGGCACCAGCCACTTGATCTCGGCGACGATTCCCAATTGCAAGAGCTACGACCCCGCCTTCGCTGGCGAACTGGCCGTGATCCTGCAACGTGGCATGCGCGAAATGCTCGAAGAGCAGCGCGACGTTTTCTACTACGTCACGGTGATGAACGAAAACTACGCCCAGCCCTCGTTACCCGTTGACATGCACGATGCCGTGATCAAGGGCGCGTATCAACACTCTTCAAGCACTCTGCCTGAAGAAACGCGCCAGATAAGCCTCTTGGGGTCAGGTGCGATTATGACCGAGGTGCTCAAGGCCGCCGAGATTCTGTGCGGTGAACGCATTGCCGTTACCGTGTTTTCCGTCACCAGCTGGAGCGAACTGGCGCGCGACGGCATCGCGCAAGAATCGGCGCTGCTGCGTGGCGAGGCGGCACAAAGCCCGTGGCTCACGCGATTGCTGGAGGCCACCCAAGGCCCGGTGATCGCCGCGTGCGACTACGTGCGCGCCGTGCCCGAGCAAGTGCGCGGTCAAATTCCCGCAGGGCGGCGCTTTATCGCTCTTGGCACCGACGGTTTCGGGCGCAGTGATACCCGCGCCGCGCTGCGCGAACATTTCGGAGTGGATGCGGCAGCGATTGTGCAGGCAGCGCGGGCGGCGTTGCGCTGAACAGAACTCTCGCGAACGGGTCTGAGGTTGGCTAAAGCGAGACCCGCCCAGAAAGACTCTTCAGGCTTCGGTCTCAGGCGTTGGATTCGCGCGAAAATAGGGCCAATCGCCACAATTCGCCCCCCCCAATGACCATCCCATCTGCCACGCCCGCTATCCCGACTTTGCAACTGTGCTTGATCGGGCACGGCGAGGTTGGGCAGATTTTTGCCACCGGGCTCGCCGCTCAGGTCGCACTGCCGATTCAGGTCTGGGACATCCGCTTTGCCGCGAGCACCGATGCGCCCGCGCCCTTGCCGGCCGGTAACGCCGCCAGCTCACTAGCGCAAGCATTGCATGGTGCCAACGTGGTGCTCTGCTCGGTTACTGCCGACCAAACGCTCGCGGTCGCGCGCGAAGCCGCCGCCCACATCGAAGCCGGGGCGATCTATCTCGATCTAAATTCGGCTTCTCCTGCCACCAAGCAGCAATGCGCTGCGGTGCTCGAAGAAAAAGGGGCGCGCTATGTCGAAGCGGCAGTGATGGCTTCCGTGCCGCCCTTCGGCCTTAACGTGCCGATGCTGTTGGGTGGCCGCCACGCGCAAGCCGTGCTGCCGCAGTTTGAAGCGTGGGGCATGGATGTCAAGGTCGCCTCCATCGAGCTGGGCATCGCTTCAGCGATCAAGATGTGCCGCAGCGTGGTCATCAAAGGCATGGAGGCGCTGTTGGTCGAAAGCTACACCGCCGCGCGCAGCTATGGGGTTGAAAACGAGGTGATCGCCTCGCTTCGGGCAAGCTACCCCGGCTTGGATTGGGAGCGCCAAGGCGACTATTTTTTTCAGCGCGTGGTAGCCCACGGCAAGCGGCGCTCTGAAGAAATGCGCGAAGCCGCCGCCACCATGGCGGAGGTAGGCATCGACAACTTTATGGCGGCGGCCAGCGCCAAGCGCCAGGCCTGGCTTAGCCAACTGGCGGCCGCCGGTGTAATGAAGTCCGGCAAACAGGTATGGCGCGAGCAGGCCGATGCCATTCTGGCTTCGCTGCCGGATTGATGCGATCCAGCCAAACTGCCTCACTGCGCCCGACTCACGTTTAGATTTGGGAGTCACTCAGCTTGAATCCAAGCACCTCAGCCTCAGCCTCAGCCTCAGTCCCCGGCCTTGCCGGTTTGGTCGTCAGCGCCCATGCGGCCGATTTTGTCTGGCGTGCCGCCGGGGCAATCGCCCTGCACGTACAGCGCGGCTACCGCATGAAAGTGGTGTGCCTGTCGTATGGTGAGCGCGGCGAATCGGCCAAGCTGTGGCGTAACGGCGCGATGACGATTGACGCGGTCAAAGCGGCGCGGCGGGTCGAGGCCGAAAAAGCTGCACAAATTCTCGGCGCTGAGATTGAGTTCTTCGATCTCTCAGACTATCCGCTGCGGGTGAACGACGAGGCGCTGTTTCGCTTAGTCGATATTTACCGCGCGCTTCAACCGGCTTTTGTGCTCTCGCACTCGGCCAAAGACCCGTACAACTTCGACCACCCACTGGCGATGCACGTGACCCAAGAGGCGCGCGTGATCGCCCAAGCCGAAGGCCACCAGCCCGGCGGGAAAATCATCGGCGCGCCACCGGTCTACGCCTTCGAGCCCCATCAAACCGAGCAGTGCGAGTGGGTCCCCGATACCTTTCTCGACATCACCGGCGTGTGGGACAAAAAACGTGCCGCGATTGAAGCCATGGCCGGCCAAGAGCATTTGTGGGAGTACTACACCCGGGTAGCCCAGCAGCGCGGCATGCAGGCGAAGCGCAATCTGGGCATTACGTCGGCGCGCAAGATCGACTACGCCGAAGGCTACATGCGATTGACCCCGCAAGTAGTTAATACGCTCGGTTAAATTCGATGCGTCAAACCCGTATCCCGTGCGTGATGCTGCGCGGCGGCACCTCCAAGGGAGCCTACTTCCATGCGCACGATTTGCCGCCCGAAGGCGCATTGCGCGATGCCGTGCTGTTGGCCGCCATGGGTTCGCCCGACCCGCGTCAAATCGACGGCATTGGCGGGGCCGATTCGCTCACCAGCAAGATCGCCATCCTTTCCCCACCAAGCCGTGAAGACGCGCACCTGAATTACCTCTTCGGGCAGGTGATGGTCAACGAAGCGCGGGTCGATTACGGCCAAAACTGCGGCAATATCTTGGCCGGAGTCGGCCCGTTTGCGATCGAGCGCGGGCTGGTTGCGGTGAGCGGCGCGGTCACCGAAGTTGCGATTCACATGGTCAATACAGGCCAAGTGGCGATTGCCTCTGTGCCCACGCCAGATGGCGCAGTCAACTACGTGGGCGCAGCGCGCATCGATGGTGTGCCCGGCAGCGCCGCAGCGATATCGATTGAATTTCGCGATACGGCGGGTTCAACCTGCGGGGCGCTGCTGCCAACCGGAAATGCCTGCGACGTGATCGCCGGTATTGCGGTCACGTGCATCGACCACGGTATGCCGATTGTGCTGCTGCGCGCGACTGATTTGGGCCTCGCAGGCCATGAATCACCAGCGGCGATTGAAGCGAATTTGAGCGTAAAGGCGCGTATCGAAGCGATTCGCTTGCAAGCTGGGCCGCTGATGAATTTGGGCGACGTGACCAAGCGCACCGTGCCAAAAATGGTGCTGATCGCGGCCCCGCAAGCGGGCGGCGCGCTATCAACCCGTAGCCTGATTCCGCACAAAGTGCATAGCTCGATTGGTGTGTTGGGCGCCGTGAGCGTGGCCACCGCTGCGGTGCTGCCAGGTACGGTGTGCGATGGGCTTGCGCGAGTGGCCGATAGCCTCACGCAGACCTTGGCAATTGAGCACCCGACCGGCGAATTCACCGTGACTCTAAGCCGCCCGCACGTGCATGCTCGGCCTGAAGAAATTCGCGCGGCACTGCAGCGCACGGCGCGCTGGCTATTCGACGGTTTTGTCCATATTCCGCACAGCGTCTGGAAGGGAAAATAGTGGCACAGATTATCGGCGGCATCGGCACTTCGCACGTGCCTACCATCGGCGTAATTTACGACCAGAAGCGTGGCCAAGAACCTTCCTGGAAGCCACTCTTCGACGGTTATCTGCCGGTCGCGAAATGGCTCGCACAACAAAAGCCGGACGTGCTGATTGTCTTTTACAACGATCACGCGAACAGTTTTTTCTTCGATTTCTACCCCACGTTCGCATTGGGCATCAGCCCCACTTTTGAGCTGGCCGACGAAGGTGCGGGCAAGCGCCCTCTGCCGGCATTTCGCGGCCATCCGGCGCTGGCCATCCATCTAGCCGAGCAATTGGTCAATGATGAATTCGATCTGACGATTTTTCAGGAACAGCCGCTCGATCACGGCTTTCACTCACCCTTGCCGCTGATGCTGCCGCATGAACTGCAGTGGCCGCTGGCGGTGGTGCCGATTCAAATCAATGTGTTGCAATACCCGCTGCCGACCGCGCTGCGCTGCTACAAGCTGGGGCAAGCGGTGGCCCGCGCGGTGGCTTGTTTCCCCGAAAACCTGCGGGTTGCCGTGCTGGGCACTGGCGGCCTCTCGCATCAAATTCACGGCGAGCGCACCGGTTTTAACAACGAGCCGTGGGATCACGAATTTTTGGAGTTGTTGCAGCATGACCCAGCCGCGCTTACCGCGCTCAAACACGCCGACTATATCGAACGCGGCGGGGCCGAAGGTGTCGAGGTCATCATGTGGCTGGCGATGCGCGGCGCATTGCCAGACAAAATCGAACGCCTCCACAAAAACTACTATCTCGCCACCACCACCGCGATGACGGTGGCGCTGTACGAGCCGACAGCGCAAGCATGAACACCAATCCGCAATTGGCCGGGGTGGAGAAAATTCCCGGCACTTACCCGTTTGATTTGCGTGCCAGCCTGAAAACGCTGCGGCTAAACCGGTTTTTTTGGAACCTGCGCTTGAGCGAAAAACGCGAGTTGTTTTTGCGCGACGAAGCCGCCGCCACAAGCCAAGCCGGGCTCACCACCGAGGAAGCGGCACTGGTTCGCGCTCGCGACTGGCTGGGCTTGATCCAATACGGCGTCAACTTTTTCGTGCTCGAAAAATTTGCCCGCGTGGTCAAACTGAGCAACCTGGCGGTATACGCCCAAATGCGCGGGGAAAGTTTGGCCGATTTCCTCAAGACCCGGCGCGTGCCAGAAGCGCGCTGACCACGTGGCTGCCACGTGACTAAGGTAGCGGCTATACTTGTTTGTATGAAGCCCGAAACGTCTGCGCATTTGATCTACCGCAATCCCTACCAATTGCGCTTGGCCACACGCGCCAACGAGTTCAACACGCAAACGGCGGGGCAGTGCCCAGGTTACACGCAGGGCAACTTGGCCATCCTGCCACAAGCCTACGCCAGCGACTTCCTTCGGTTTTGCCAACTCAACCCCAAGCCCTGCCCGATCATCGGGATGAGTGAGCCGGGCGATCCGGCAATTCCTGCGCTAGGGCGCGAGATCGACATTCGTACCGATATCGCGCAGTACTGCGTGTTTGAAAACGGCGTGCAAACCGGCGAAACGGCAGATCTAAAGGCGCTGTGGCGTGACGACTTTGTCGCCTTTGTGATCGGCTGCTCGTTTTCGTTTGAAGAAGCGTTGATCGAAGCTGGCATCCCCTTGCGCCACGTGAGCGAGGGCCGCAATGTCGCCATGTGGACCACCAATATCGCCTTGGGAAAAGCCGGGCCTTTCGGCGGCAAGATGGTGGTTTCGATGCGCCCGATGACCCCCACCAACGCGATTCGCGCGATTCAAATCACCTCGCGCTTTCCGAATGTCCATGGTGCACCAGTACATTTCGGCGACCCGGCAACCATCGGCATTGCGAACATCAACAAGCCTGATTTCGGTGATGGCATCAGCATTGCACCCGGCGAAGTGCCCGTATTTTGGGCCTGCGGGGTTACGCCGCAATCGGCGATTCGCGCTGCCAGGCCACCGATTTCCATTACGCACAAACCCGGCCACATGCTGGTCACTGATATTCGCAATTCCACGCTTGCTGCTTTTTGACTTTTGACCTCACTTGGAGCTTTTCATGAAAAAACTGGCCCTGACCCTGGCACTCGCGACCCTCGCCTTCCAAAGTGTCGCCCAAGACCTGCCCAAGACCAACTTGAAGGTTGTAGGCTCCATCTCCAGCCTGCCGCCGTACAAAGATTACGAACTGCCCTTCTGGACCAAAACGCTGGGCGAAAAATCCAAAGGTGCGATCACCGCCGACGTCAAGGGCTTCAACGAAATGGGACTCAAAGGCCCAGAAGTATTGCGCTTGATGAGTCAGGGTGTCATCGAAATGGGCGCTACCGTTCTGGCCTATTTGGCGGCGGACGACCCCACCAATGAGGCTGTTGACATTGCCGGTTTGGTGACCGATGTGGAGATTGCTCGTAAAGTAACCGAGGCTTCCAAGCCGATGTACGAGAAGCTGTTCCGCGAAAAATTCGGGGTCAAGCTCTTAGGCATTTCAACCTACCCTGCCCAGGTCGCCTATTGCAATGCCGAAATCAAAAGCTTGGCGGACTTGAAAGGCAAAAAAGTGCGCGTGGGCGGGCGTTCGCAAGCCGAATTGATCGAAGCTTTGGGCGGCACGCCGGTCACGATGGCCTTCGGTGAAGTGGTGCCTGCGCTGCAAAACAAGGTGGTGGATTGCGGCATTACCGGCACCTTGTCGGGCAACTTGGCGAAATGGCACGAGGTCACCACGCACCTCTTGGCATTGCCCTTAAGTTGGGGCCAAATCGCCTATGCAGCGCAGCAAAAATCTTGGGACAAGCTGGACCCAAGAGTGCGCTCGCTGATTGAGACTGAAGTCAAGGGGCTCGAAAAGTCGATTTGGGACGCAGCCGCGCTGCACACCGCGCAAGGCTATTCCTGCAATAGCGGTGCGGATGATTGCAAGCTGGGCCAAAAAGGCAAGATGAAGCTGGTCGTTGCGTCCGATGCCGACAAAGCGCTGCTCAAGAAAATTGTCAATGACACGATGATTCCGAAATGGTCGGCCCGAGCACCGGCTGAAAGCATTGCCGCCTTCAATGAGGGCATCGGCAAAGTGGTCGGTGTCAGCGCGAAAAAATAAGACCATTGCCTGAAGACCCTTTTCAGATAATCATCTTCCAGACAATGCCTCCAAAACCCGCACTGGTGGCGGCTCTTGAGACGGGCCTTAAAGCCGCTGACTGGCTTTCGTTGCGCGCTGTGTGGGGTGGGGGCACGATGATTTTCATCGCCGCCATCATCGTCTCCGTCGATGTGATCGCGCGCAAGATTCTCGGCATTTCATTGGGCGGCGCGGACGAACTGTCTGGCTATGCCTTCGCCATCGGCACGACCTGGGCGCTGGCTTTCACGCTGCTACGCCGCGCCAATGTGCGGGTCGATGCGCTCTACCAGCATTTGCCCAATCAAGTGTGTGCGCTGCTTGATCTGTTGGCGCTGGTGGCGCTGGGCACTTTTGCCACGCTCTTGGCGCGCTACGGCTTCGAGGTGGCCGCCGAGTCATTCACGCGCAACTCGATGTCGAACACGCAGCTCAAAACGCCTTTGTGGGTGCCGCAAGGCATGTGGTTTTTGGGTCTAGCGCTGTTTGTGGTTACGCTGGGCTTGATGCTGTTGCGCGGGGTTGCAGCACTGGTACTGGGCGATTGGGCGAGCATTCGCGCGCTCTTTTCAGCCCGCACGATCGAAGAAGATGCGCAGGAAGAAGCCGCCTACGCGCTGGCCAACAAGGAAATACCAAAAGTATGATCGCCACCACCTTGATTTTGCTGTTGGTATTGATGGCACTGGCGATTCCGGTAGCAGCGTCGATGGGTGTGTTGGGGCTGTTGCTGGAGAAAATCTACTCGCAGTTGCCGCTGCAACGGGCGATGGGCGAAGTCGCTTGGTCGGCCTCGAACGAGTTCTTGTTAGTCTCGGTACCACTCTTTATCTTGTTGGGCGAAATCTTGCTGCGGGCCGGCTTTGCCGAGCGCATGTACGGTGCGTTAATCAAATGGGTTTCGTGGTTGCCAGGCGGGTTGATGCACTCGAATATCGCGGCCTGCGCCTTGTTTGCAGCAACCTCCGGTTCGAGCGTCGCCACTGCTGCCACCGTGGGCACAGTAGCGCTGCCGCAAGCCAAGCGCTTTGGCTACAACGAGCGCATCTTTCTGGGCACGCTGGCCGCTGGCGGTACGCTGGGCATTTTGATTCCGCCCTCGATCAACATGATTATTTACGCCGTGCTGACCAACACCTCAGTACCCAAGCTCTACTTGGCGGGCATCATTCCCGGCATTGTGCTGACCCTGATGTTCATGCTGACGATTTTGCTGCTGTGCGCTTGGCGGCCGGCGTGGGGCGGAAAGCGAGTGCTGGCAACATGGTCGGAGCGCACTGCCAGTTTGGCCCATCTGATTCCGCCGTTGGGCATTTTTCTAGTGGTGGTGGGCTCGATTTATGCTGGCATTGCCACGCCCACTGAGGCGGCTTCTCTCGGCGTGGTGGCCTCGCTCGGCCTGGCGCAATGGGCTGGGCGGCTCAATTTTGCGATGCTGCGCGAAGCGATTGAAGGCACGATGCGATCCACCGCGATGGTGATGTTGATCGTGCTGGCGGCCTATTTCTTGAACTTTGTGATCTCGTCAATCGGCCTTACCACTGCGCTCACTGGCTTTATCGAAGGCTTGGGCTGGTCGCCTGCCGCGATGCTGCTGGCAGTGGTGATTTTCTACGTGATCTTGGGCTGCTTCATGGAAACCTTGTCGATGATGATTACCACCATCCCGATCATTGCGCCGGTGATGTTCAAACTGGGCTTCGATCCGATCTGGTTTGGCATCATGATTATCTTGTTGGTCGAAACCGCGCTAGTCACCCCGCCAGTGGGCCTGAACCTGTTTGTGGTGCAAAACCTGCGCAAAAGCGGCTCGCTAAACGACGTCATCATCGGGTCGATTCCGTTTGTGATTGCCCTGTTTGTCATGCTGCTGGTACTCTCGCTGTTTCCGCAACTGGCGCTGTGGCTACCAAGCCTGGCTTCCTGAGTCTGCTCTCCTCTCCCTTTTTCAGCATGACTGCCCGCACGCTCGAATTCCACCGCTTTTCGCAAGCCGCGCCCAACGCGGTCGAGTTCACGCCGCGCGATTTGGTGATCGCGGGCTGGACTGGGCGCGATCAAGCCGCAGTAGAGCACCACATCGAAGAGCTGGCGCTGCTCGGCGTAAAACGCCCTTCTTCCACGCCGGTGTATTACCGTGTTTCTGCCGGGCTGCTGACTCAGAGTGCCGCCGTACAAACGCTCAATCAAGACTCTTCTGGCGAAGCCGAGCCGGTACTGTTCTCGATGCGCGAAGGCCTTTTTTTAGGCGTTGGTTCCGACCACACCGACCGCAAAGTGGAAGCCTATTCGGTGGCTGTTTCCAAGCAGATGTGCGCCAAGCCGGTCTCGCGCGTGCTGTGGGACTGCCGCGAAATTTACGGCCACTGGGATCAGCTCATCATTCGTTCTTACATCGAAGAAGGGAAGAAGCGCGTGCTCTACCAAGAGGGCCGGTTGGCGCAGATTCGCCCGCCGCAAAATCTGCTTGACGGCTACGCCAAGTCAGGCAAATTGGCGGTCGGCATTGTCATGTTTCTGGGTACTTTCGCGGCCAGAGGCGGCGTGCGCTTTGCCAAGCGCTTTGAGATGGAGCTGGAAGACCCGGTGCTCAGGCGCACGATCCGCCACGGTTACAACATCGACGTGATTCCGGAAGTGGCTTAACCCCCAAGCATGGAGCAAGTCGATTGCGTGGTGATTGGCGCAGGCTTGGTGGGCTTGGCGGTCGCCCGCGAAATGGCGCTGGCCGGGCGCGAAGTGATCGTGCTCGAAGCTGAAAAATGGATCGGCACGCACACCAGTTCACGCAATAGCGAAGTCATCCACGCCGGCATCTACTACCCGCAAAGCTCGTTGAAGGCGCGGGCTTGTGTCGAAGGCAAGACGCTGCTTTACCGTTATTGCGACGAACATGGTGTGAGCTACCAACGCTGCGGCAAATTGATTGTTGCCACCTCGGCTGACGAAGTACCCAAGCTGGCCGAAGTGCAAGCCAGGGCGCGCGCCAATGGTGTCGAGCTCACCCTGCTGACCCACGACGAAGTGCGCGCCCGTGAACCTGCCTTGCAATGCTTGGCTGCACTGGAATCGCCCACCACCGGCATCATTGACAGCCATGCCCTGATGCTGGCCTATCAAGGCGATGCCGAGCAGCACGGCGCGATGCTGGCGTTCGAGTCACCAGTTGCAGGCGGGCGCTTCACGGCGCACGAAAAAGTGCTTCACGTGGCCAGCGCCGAGCCGATGGCGATCAAGGCCAATCTGGTGGTGAATGCCGCAGGCTTGTGGGCCCCCGAAATCGCGCGCAAGATTACCGGCATCGCTGCCGTGCCGTCCGCCCATTTCTGCAAAGGCAACTACTACTCGCTCAGCGGCAAAGCTCCTTTTTCGCGACTCATCTACCCAATGCACAACCACGCCGGCTTGGGCGTGCATCTCACGCTTGATTTGGGCGGCCAGGCGCGCTTTGGCCCAGATACCGAATGGGTTGAGCAGATCGACTACACGGTTGACCCGCATCGGGCCGATGGCTTTTACGCCGAAATCCGCAAATACTGGCCCGCGCTGCCTGATGGCGCGCTCAGCCCTTCATACGCCGGGATTCGCCCAAAAATTTCTGGCCCCAACGAAGCCGCGCGCGACTTTGTGCTCCAAGGCGAAAGCGAGCATGGCATTCCCGGCCTCGTTAACATGTATGCGATTGAATCACCGGGGCTGACCGCCTCACTGGCGCTGGCACAAGCCGTGCGCGAACAACTGTTGCGATAGAACCATCAGGAGAACTGCCATGATCGACGTGTACGTAGGCCCCACCAACAACGCCATGCGCGCGACCATTGCGCTCGCCGAAAGCGGCTTGCCACATCGCATCCACAAGCTCGATTTGCGCAAAGGCGAGCAGCATGGCGCGGCCTTCAAGAAAATCCACGACAGCGAGCGCGTACCGGTGATTGTTGATCGCAACGGGCCAGGGGCCAAGCCGATCACACTCTCGCAATCGGGCGCAATTCTGATTTACGTGGCCAACAAAGTGGGCAAGTTTTGGCCCAAAACCGATGCTGGCAAAGTGACGGCACTCGAATGGGTGATGCACGCCTGCACCGATGCCGCGCCGCTCTCGGGCATGATTTTTCAAAGCCAGCATTTCGCGCCCGTCAAAACGCCGGAAAACGTGGCGTTCTTTGAGAACCGACTGGTCAGTGTGCTGGCCGAGGCGGATCGCCGCCTGGCAGCACGCCCTTACCTTGCGGACGAACTCTCGGTCGCCGATTTCGCACTTTTTCCCGTGGTCAAGTTTTGGCATGAATTGGTGGAGGTGCGCAAGCTCAATCATCTGACCGCCTGGGCCGCAGAACTCGGCAAACGCCCCGGTGTGCAGGCCGGGGTTGCGGCTTGCAGCGTGTGAGCCTGATGACCCCGCAAGAGCACATCGAAAGGCTTGACCGGCCTGAGCTGCGCCACGCGGTCCAGATCGCGGGCCTGCAACTGATATGGCGCTGTTTTGGCAATCGGGACCGCACCGCCACACCACTGGTGCTGCTACACGGCGGGCATGGCTCGTGGCTGCACTGGCTGCGTAATGTGGAAGCCCTTGCCACCGAACGCACCGTTTGGGTAGCCGACCTGCCAGGCTTCGGCGACTCGGACGACGTGGCCAACATGGGCGATTTCAGCGAATTGGCAGCGCTAACGCGCGCCTCACTCGATGCCCTGATTGGCGCGATCACGCCGGTGCATGTGGCAGGCTTCTCCTTCGGCGCACTCGCCGCTGCCCAACTGGCAGCGGCCCGTGGTCACGTGCAGTCGCTCGCTTTGCTCGGCCCCGCTGGACATGGCACCGAACGGCGCATGCCAGAAGAATTGGTGAATTGGCGGCGCGCCCGCAGCCAAAAAGAGTTGGAGGAAATGCAACGCCACAATTTGGCGCTGCTGATGCTCTACAAGCCGGAAAGTATCGACGACCTGGCGCTCGAAATCCACCTGCGCGCCTGTGAGGCAGCGCGGTTTTACAGCAAAGCCTTTTCTCGCTCAGCCAATCTGCAAGACGCGCTGGACCACTGCCACATGCCCACGCTGCTCTTGTGGGGCGAGCACGACCTGACCGCAGTTCCAGAGGCGCTCGCGGCGAGTCTGTGTGCAGGCCAGGCACATCGCCGCAGTCACATCATCGCCAATGCCGGGCACTGGGTGCAGTTTGAGGCGGCGGATGAAACGAATGCGCAGCTCCGAGCCTTTGTGGCGCAAAAATAGGTGGGTCAGACCCACCTATTTTTGTGCTGACCTACTGTGCCTGCAAATTGATTGACTTGGCAGTCGCTTGGTATTTCGCCACTTCGCGCAGGTAGAACTCGTGGGCTTGCTTGGGGTTCATCAGGTCA
The DNA here is from genome assembly GCA_031362865.1 of Burkholderiales bacterium. Classification (GTDB taxonomy): domain Bacteria; phylum Pseudomonadota; class Gammaproteobacteria; order Burkholderiales; family JAEUOS01; genus JANLTH01. The sequence goes on from JANLTH010000008.1 coordinate 46,907, forward strand.
AACCGGATCGAGCCTGAGGCGACAATTTGCGCTTTTACCTCGGCTGTCTCCATCGCGGCCAGTGCCGATTTGTTCAAAATCTGCACGATCTCGTCAGACACTTTGCCACTGACATGAATGCCGGCCCAGGCGGTGAATACGAAGTCTTGGAAGCCGCGGATTTGACTGAGCGCTGGCGCGTCAGGGAATTTGGGATTTCGCTGCGCGCCGGCGATCGCCAACAATTTCAAGCTGCCTTTTTCGACAAAGCCGGGAAACGGCCCCGCCATCGGCAAGAACGCATAATCGACGACTTCCCCAATCAGGTTGGTCACGCACTGCGGAAACCCGTTGTAAGGAAGGTGCAGCGCCTTGGTGCCCGCTGAGGCGTTGAATTTTTCAATCATCAAGTGATATTGGGAGCCCACGCCGGTCGAACAATAGGACAGCGGCTTGTCCGTGCGCTTTTTTGCCAGTTCCAGAAATTCGGCGATGTTGTTGACACCCAACTCTTTTCGCACCACCAGCATGAGATCGGCCTGCCCGATCATCGCCACCGTTTTGAAATCCTCAGACTTGTATTTGGCATTGACGTTGGCAAGCGGCGTGAGAACCATCTCGGTCACGCCACTGAGCAGTACGGAATAGCCATCGGGCGGGGCATTGAGCATTTTCATCGTGCCCAAGGCGCCACCGACCCCGGCGACATTGTCAACCAGCATGAGCTGATTGAGCGTGGTCGACATCTCCTTGCTCATAAACCTTGCCACAAAATCAGCCGCCCCACCAGCAGGATAAGGCACCACCACGTTGATCGCTTTGGCAGGGTAGCTTTGGGACCAAGCCGCCGTAGCGGTCAGCAAAACCGCGCCCAGTGTGACTGCTGTGAGAAGGCGATTGAATGACATGAGGTTCTCCTTTGGTTGATTCACTAACGACGCCAGCACCAGCGCCGCACCTTTCCCCAATCATAATCGACGCGGCATCGGCGTGGGTAGAAACGATGGCGGACATGACTGAAGCGTCTACGGAGTAACGCGAATAAGACCATTTGCCCCGCAGCCTCAATAGCCAGTTTTCAACAAGTCATCACCAGAAGGCGCGTCGGCATTGCCTTCCCGGGTGGTTGCCTTGGAGACGCTTGCTGCGCTTGCCTTTTCAGGCAGACCGGCTGGAGATGCTTTCTGGGCGGGCATCTCCGCGACCGGCTTTAAGTCGCCCTTGATGCGCTTGGGTTGCGGATGCCAGCCAGTGAGCGCCAGCAAAATCATAAAGCCAACTACATACGCCAGCGCCACATGCCAGCCGTGGCGCAGCCACAACCCCACCGAGCGCGCCTGCGGAAATTGGTTCGACAAGGCCACGCCTGCCGATGAACCAAACCAGATCATCGAGCCGCCGAAGCCCACTGCATAGGCCAGCATACCCCAGTCATAGCCACCTTGCTTGAGCGCTAACGCGGTCAGCGGAATGTTGTCGAACACTGCCGAAACGAAGCCTAGCCCGAGGGTCGTCGCCCAGCTTGCGGCGGGCAGTTTTTCCACCGGCATCATCGAGGCGCAGAGCACCAGCGAGAGCAGAAAAACGCTGCCCTTGAACGCCTCGGGCAGCAAACTCCAGTCCGGCTTGCGGTAGGCGGCAGTGGCAAAAATTGCCACCCACACCGCGGCACCGATCACCGGAAAGACATCGAGTACCGCCGGAAAGCGCAAATTCGCCACCACGTTGGCAAGGATCGCGGCTACGAGGATGATGCCTACCACCAGCAGGCGACCGCCATCGACGCGAATCCCTTCGGGCGCGTCTTTGCTGATCGGCTGATAGGCGTGTTGCTGGCGCGCTGCAATCACACCAAAGATGCACAAGGCAGGCACGGCGGCGACGTAAGCATCTAGCACCTGTAGCGGGTTTACGCCGTCAATCCACATCATCGAGGTGGTGGTATCACCCACCACCGAGCCTGAGCCACCGGCGTTGGAAGCTGCGACGATGCCCGCCAGGTAGCCGATATGCACGCGCCCCTTGAACACCACGCTTGCCATCGTGCCGCCAATCAGCGCGGCGGCGATGTTGTCCAAAAAGCTCGAGAGCACGAACACGAGGACGAGCAGCATAAAACCGCCCTTCCAGTCGTCTGGCAAAAAGCGTGGCAGGATTTCAGGGATTTTGCTCTCTTCAAAATGTTTGGAAAGCAGCGCAAAGCCCAGCAGCAAGCCGAGCAGGTTGGCGATGATGATCCACTCGTGAAACAGGTGCGCGCCCAAGCCCGAAACCCCGGCGATCAATACGCCGCTGACTTTGAAACCGGTGAACCAGAGTTTGTAGAGCGTGATGCTCGCCAAGCCGGTGAGCGCCACGGTCAAGGTCGCCCCGTGGAACAGCGCCACCCCCAAAAGCGTGAGGCCAAAGAGGATGAATTCGACAGGGATGGAGGTTAGGGTCATGGGGAGAAACGCCGCGTTATTATGGTTGGATGTCGCCGCTACACCCGCAGGGCGACAGGCCAAAACGATAGCTCTGCGGGGTTACAGCAGGCTTACTGGCCTACCGGGTGTTCTGCTTCACAAACGCCGCCAGCCGCGCGACCCCGGCCTGGATGTTCTCCACCGAAGCGGCATACGAAAAACGGATATGCTGCCCCTCACCTTCGACCCGCGCGCCGAAATGGATGTCGGCGAGTACTGCGACGCCTGCCTCATGCAGCAAGCGCTTGCGAAATTCTTCAGAGTCAGCGCAGCCGCTCATGCGACACGCTTCAGTCACGTTGGGCCAGGCGTAGAACGCACCGCCCGGCAATTTGCAACTCACGCCGGGCACTTGATTGAGCAGGCCGACGATCAGATCGCGCCGGTCTTGAAAGCTCTGGCGCATCATCTCGGCAGTCTCTTGCGGGCCGTTGATCGCCTCGACCGCAGCCCACTGCGAAATATGCGAGGCGCACGAGTCGGTATTGGTGACCCAGCGCGTGAATACCGGGGCCAAGATTTTGTTGGCGGTAAAGCCAATCCGCCAGCCTGTCATCGCCCAGGTTTTGGAGCAGCCATCAGAAATAATGGTGCGCGCAATCATGTCTTCATGCGCCGTGATCGAGGCAAACGCACCGTCGTAAATCAGCCGGGAATAAATTTCATCGGCGTAAATCCACACATTCGGGTGACGGCGCAAGATGCTGGCGATGTCGCTCAAATCCTGCTTGCTCAAAATTCCGCCGGTAGGGTTGTGCGGCGTATTGAGGATCAACAGCTTGGTCTTGGGCGTGATCTTGGCCTCAAGCTCGTTCGGGTCAAAAGCGAAATCGCGCGCCTCTTTCAAGCCCAGCGGCACCGGTTTCGCGCCATTGGCGACGATCTGTGATTCGTAGATCGGAAAGCCCGGATTCGGGTAAATCACCTCGTCGCCCATGCCGTAATCGGTGGTGGAAAGAATCGCGTAGGCGATGAAGGGCTTGGCTCCACCGCCAATCACCACATCGTCGGGTGTAATCGCTGACGGCCCGGCGAGGCCGCGCATGCGGTTGATTTCACGCGCCGCCGCTTCGCGCAGCTCGGGGATGCCCGCCGAGGGCGTGTAGCCGTGCTTGCCCTCGCGGATAGCCTTAATACCGGCCTCTTGGATGTTGGACGGGGCCGGAAAATCTGGCTGGCCGATGCAAAAGGAAATGATGTCTTGGCCCGCGCGTTGCAAGGCGGTGACTTCGGCTAAGACGACAAAGGCGTTTTCAGTGCCGAGGGATTGGGCGCGTTGGCTTAGGAGCATAGTGAAAAAGGCTTAAAAAAGTGTGGGAAGCTGAAGGGTTTTTGCCGCGTCACTCAAGCGCCGGTCAAAACTGGCAAAAACCAGCGGCTCGGCTGTTAAGCCGGCCAGTTCTTCTGCGGCGGCAAGATGCACAGCATCAAATCCGCGCAAGTTGAAGGCATGCACGAAGGCGGCGGCACGCACGGCCAGTTGCGGAGTCACCATGATTTGCGCGTACTCTGACCATTCCTCGGTGAAACGCTCGCGGACCCGCACGTATTCATCCTCCGCCAATCGTCCAACCAAGTGTGAGCGGCGAATCGCGGCGTGGGTCTCAGCGTAGCCGATCACATTCACCGCGATGACAGCGCACTCGTTCCAGAGCGCTTGCACCTGCGCGGATTCGGCTTCCTGAATGTAAAGCTTGGCAATCGCCGAGGAATCAAAATAGGCGACCAATCAATTCGCCTCGCGCTCTTCGCGGATCAACTCGGTAGTCGTCGGGAAACGCTTGCCAGAAGCATCAGCACGCGGCACGATGGGCGCACGGCGCGGGGGCTTGCCGCCATTCCACTTCACCAGGCCCATGTCGATGGCCCGCTGCAAGCCCTTGTCTTCAATGCGCAGCACCGGCGTGATACGCGCAATCACGCGCTTGTGCGAGGTGACTGCGACGGTATCGCCCGCCTGCACCCGGCGCAAGAATTCAGACAGATTGTCTTTCAACTCGCTCACCGAGGCGTTGACCACTGCGCTGCTGGCAAGATTGAAAGTCGCTTCCATGATGCCTCCTAAAAATAGCCATAAATCAACGGTATTGCACTAATTATAGCCATTTTAGCCAGATTGTGGAATCTCAAACACTTGCCGCAGATAGGCCAAATACTTCTCGTCGTCGCACATGTTTTTCGACGGCGTATCTGACAATTTGGCCACCGGTTGGCCATTACAGCGGACCATTTTCATCACGATATTGAGCGGCTCATAGCCCAAATCGTTGGTCAGGTTGGTACCAATGCCAAAGGCGGTGGTGCAGCGCCCCTTGAAGCGCTCAAACAGGCGAATCGCCAAGGGCACATTCAGGCCGTCAGAAAAGACCAGAATTTTGGTGCGCGGGTCAACCCGGTTCTTCTGATAATGCTCAATCAGGCGTTCGCCCCAGTCAAACGGGTCGCCTGAATCATGGCGCGCGCCGTCAAAAAGCTTGCAGAAAAACATGTCGAAATCACGCAAAAAAGCGTTGATGCCGTACACGTCGGAGAGCGCGATCCCCAAGTCGCCGCGATATTCCGCCGCCCACTGCTCAAAGCCAAAGGTTTGCGAATCGCGCAGGCGCGGGCCCAGTGCCTGGCAGGCTTGCAGGTATTCGTGCGCCATCGTGCCCAAGGGAATCAGGCCCAATTTCATTGCGTAATACACGTTCGAGGTGCCAGCAAAATTGGCCCCCAGCTTATTTTTAAGCGCCAGCAAAACCTCTTCTTGCCAGGGCTTGGAAAAGCGTCGCCGGGTGCCGTAGTCAGCAATCCGCATTTCGGCCAGATTGGCCTTTTCGGTGACGAGCGCAATTTTTTCCGATAGACGCATGCGCCCTTCCGCGTAATCGGGAAACTTTTGCAGGTTGCGAAAGTAGACCTCGTTGACAATGGCCAGCACCGGAATCTCGAACAGAATCGTGTGCAGCCACGGGCCTTTGACGCGAATCTCCAGCGTGCCATCGGCTTGTGGATCAACCGTGATGTACTTCGCGTTCATCTGAAACAGGCCGAGAAAATCGACAAAGTCGCTCTTGATAAAGCGCATGCTGCGCAAGTATTCCAGCTCCTTTTCGCCAAAGCGCAGCGTACACAGTGCGTTGATCTCTTCGCGAACTTCGTCTGCGTGGGCGGCCAGGTTGATGCCGGAATTGCGGCACTTGAAGCGGTACTCCACCTGCGCACCCGGAAAGTGGTGCAGCACCACCTGCATCATGGTGAATTTGTAGAGGTCGGTGTCGAGCAGCGATGTGATAATCATTGCAGGATTTTATAGGGAGGACAAGTACGTGTTTCGGATTGGCATTGACTTGGGCGGCACCAAGATTGAGGGCGTAGCGCTCGATGCACAAGGCGTCGTGCTGCACCGGCTGCGCATCGCCACTGAAGCCGCGCAGGGGCCAAAGCACATCGTGGCACGGATCGCGCAGGTGTATGAAGCCTTGGTCGAGGCAATCGACCATGCGCCGCACACCTTTGGGTTGGGCACACCGGGTGCGCTTTCAACACAAACGGGTTTACTGAAAAACTCCAACACGGAGTGCCTGAACGGTCAGCCATTGAAAGAATGGGTCGAGGCCGCCACGCAGCACGCCGTGCGGGTGGAAAACGACGCGAATTGTTTTGCCTTAGCCGAAGCCACACTGGGCGCAGCGCGCGGTCACCGCGTGGTGTTTGGGGTCATCATGGGCACCGGCTGCGGCGGCGGTATCGTGATCGACGGCGCAGTTCATGTTGGCAAGCAGGCAATCGGCGGCGAATGGGGCCACCACGTGATCGACCCGGTCGGGCCAAGATGCTACTGCGGGCAACGCGGTTGCGCAGAGACATTTATTTCAGGCGGTGGCTTGGAGAAGCAATACCAGAGCCGGTTTTCACGACATGTTCCCGCGGATTCCCTGTTTATGCGCTTCTCCGAGGGGGAGCCAAATGCAAGCGTGATCGTCAACGAGTTTTTCGGCCATTTCGGGCACGCGATGGCCAACCTGATCGCGATTCTCGACCCAGACATCATCGTGTTAGGTGGCGGGCTCTCGAATGTTGATGCGCTTTACACACGCGGCATCGATGAAGTCGCCAAACGCCTCTTCAATGACTCGCTCGAAACGCCCATCGTGCGCCACACGCTGGGCGATTCAGCAGGCGTATTTGGAGCCGCGATGGTGGGGATCACTTGAGCGACTAACCCAGGCCCAAGCTGCGCCAGCCAAACACCGCCAGCACACTCGCCACCAAGCCGATTGTGCCGATTTGGTAGAGCATTTTTCCCGAAGGGTGATGGCGAAACGCCACGCCAGTCAGCAGCACCGTCATCAAGACACCAAGCAAGGTCAAGAAACCGGCTTGTGCCGCAAAGCCCTCGCCAAACCGCTTCCAGGCCAACAGGCCTGCGCCGCCCAAAGCCAGCAGCGAGAGCTTGAGCCAGACAAAGCGCATCGGCAAGCTCCAGGGCTTGCGCACCAGAGCGCAATGGGGGCAGGCAAACATGCCGCGCCCAGGTTGGAAACAACCAACGCAAATCTCGTAAGCCACGCTTTTTTCCCCTACATCACCGCGTAGCCGCCATCGACCGGCAAGATCACACCGGTGATGAAAGCCGCCGCGCTCGAACACAGAAACAGCGCCGGGCCCGCCATATCGACCGGGTCGGCCCAGCGCTTGAGCGGCGTGCGATCGAGCACATCCGAATTCGACGGCTCGTTCGACCATAGGGCTTGGGTCAGCGCGGTTTTTACCCAGCCGGGAGCCAGCGCGTTGACGCGGATTCCCTCGGCGGCATAAGCAATCGCGAGCGATTTGGTGAGCTGCATCACACCGCCCTTGGATGCCGCATAAGCGGGCGTGACCGCGGCGCCGAAAAAGGAGCGCATCGAGGCGGTATTGACGATGCTGCCCTTGGATGCCGCCAGCAGCGGACGCGCCAGCTGGCACAGGCGCTGCGTGCCGTTCAAATTGACATCGATGACCGCGGCAAAGTTTTCTGGTTCGTGCTCTGCGCCTGCGCGACGAATCATGCCCGCGCAGTTAACCAGCACATCAAGCTGGGTGAAGCCTGCCATCAACGCTTTGCACGCCGCCAAATCGCCGACATCGAGCGTCACAGCAGTCAAACCGGCGGCACGCGCCGGGCCCAGCTCGGCATCGGTCAAGCCAGTCACGGTGACACTGGCCCCGGCGGCTTGAAAGCCGCGCCCGATGGCAAAGCCGATACCGCTGGAACCACCGGAGATCAACACGGTCTTACCGCGAAATTCGTCTGCAAACATGTTTTGTGATTAAAGTGTGAGAAAGAGCACACGATTATTGCAGCTTCGCTCATCCAGGCTGCGCCTGAAGGCCGTAGGAGCCAAGTACGCGCCGGTCAATCTAACAGCCTGTGACTCCATCGGCTGCCAAGCGTCCCACCATCATCAAGGAGATTTCCATGCTCAAGTATCTCGCCAGCGCTCTCATACTCACCGCCTGCGGCACAGCGTTTGCCGCCGACACAACCCCGAAAGACGCGGCTACTTTGCCCGAAATGAAAGTGGCACAGGAAGCCATCAAAGCCAAAGAATGGGCCAAAGCAATCGACAATCTCGAATCGGTGCTGCGCGCCGATCGGTTCTCAGCCGATGCGAATAGCCTGATGGGCTTCGCGTTGCGCAACTCGGGCAAGTGGGACCAATCATTTCGCTACTACAACGAAGCGCTGCGGCTCGATGCCAAGCACATCGGCGCACATGAGTACATTGGCCAAGCCTATTTGCAGCGCGGCAACGTGATCAAGGCTGAAGAGCATCTGACCAAACTGACGGCGATCTGCGGCACTTGCGATGAAGCCAAATCGCTCGCTACCGCACTGGCCGATGCGAAGAAGAACCCAAAGTAGCGCGCAAGCCCGCGCGTTTGGCCAACACCTGAGCCAACACCTGAGTCAACACCTGAGCCCACACCCGGGCCAACACCTGGGCCCACACTGGACCCATCCGAACCATGTCCGTTTTTGGCTAGCTAAGCATCAGCTGAGCGGCTAAAGTGTCGCCATGGACACCGCCGCTTCGCATCTTTCAGCCGACACCTGCTACGCCGCCATCAAAGCCCGAGACGGACGATTCGACGGCAGCTTTTTCACAGCGGTGCGCACCACCGGCATCTTCTGTCGCCCGATTTGTCCGGCCCCCGCACCCAAACGCGAAAACGTCAGCTTCCACAAGAGTGCAGCTGCCGCGTTTGAAGCAGGCTATCGGCCTTGCCTGCGCTGCCGCCCGGAGCTTGCCCCGCATGCCCACGCCTTGCTCTCCGGGGCCCGCCTGACTGCGCAGGTGACCGAAGAAATCAAGCGCCGCCTAGATCAAGCGCCTGCGGTGGCGGAATTGGCGAACTATGCCGGGGTGAGCGAGCGGCATTTGCGACGCTTGTTTGAAGAGCATTTGGGCACCACGCCGCAAGCAGTCATCAATACCGAGCGCCTGCTCTTTGCCAAGCACCTGATCAGCGCCACCGCCCTGCCCTTTACCCAAATTGCTACCGCCGCTGGCTATGGCAGCATCCGCCGCTTTAACGATGCCTTCAAGGCAGCCTACGGTAGCCCACCGACTGCACTGCGGCGCAGTATGGGCCCCCGCACCGGAACTGGCGCAGGCAACCTCGAAGCAACGCAGTTCCACCTGCACTTGGTGGTCAAGCCGCCGTTTGACTGGGCGCACTTACTGCGCTGGCATGGCCCGCGCGTGATTCCGGGCGTCGAGTCGGTGGATGCTACTCGCTACTGCCGCACCCTGCGCGCGGGCGCTGCTGGTGCCTGGCTCGAAGTCGCACCGGTTAAAGATGGGCTGGATTTCACGCTCCACGCGCCTTTGAGCCAGGGTTTGGCTGGGTACTTGGCGCGCCTGCGGCAGATGTTTGATCTCTCCGCTAACATCGTTCAAATTCATGCTCAATTGGCTGAAGACCCTTTACTAGAAAGGGTCTTGAAGAATCAACCGATAGCGCGCATGCCCGGCGCGTGGGACCCTTTCGAGTTAACCGTGCGCGCCGTGCTGGGCCAGCAGGTGAGTGTCAAAGGGGCATCGACCCTGATGCGCCGCGTCGTCGAGCGCCACGGTTCGCCCTCGGGCGTGGCGCATTTGCCGCTGTGCTTCCCCAGCCCTGAGGTGTTGGCCAAGGCAGATTTAGATGGACTGGGGATCACCGGTGCGCGCGTCCGCACGCTGCAAGCGCTGGGCCGTGCGGTGGCGAGCCAAGCCGATTTTTTCGATGGGCTCAAGTCGGTGGATGAAGCCGAAGCCAGGCTCACCAGCCTGCCCGGCATCGGGCCGTGGACGGCGAACTACGTGGCGATGCGCGGGCTGGGCCTGCCCGATGCGTGGCCCACCAAAGATGTGGGCCTGCTGCGAGCGGCGCGGGCGCATGGCTTCGAGGGCGATTTCAAAGCGCTCGATGCCGCCGCCGAAGGTTGGCGACCCTGGCGCGCCTACGCCGCATTTGCACTGTGGATGAGCGAAACATGACGATGGCCCCAAGTGGTGCAAGCCTCCGTGCTCGCACAGCTCAAGGTCGCCATGGGTCCCCTCGCGAGCCCGGCGGCACGCACTACTCAATCTTTTGGAGCGACTCGATGCAACTACTCTTTGATGAAATTGATTCCCCCATCGGCATGGTGCTAATTGCGGTGGATGACAGCAAGCTGTGCGCACTCGATTTCGCTGGCGACGAAACCCGCATGGAAGCACTGCTTGAAAAGCGTTACGGGGCGGGCATCTTCAGGCAGGGCATGGTGAAGAAGCCCAACCCGTGCGGGTTTTCAGACAAGGTACGGGACTACTTTGCTGGCGAGTTGAGCGCGCTCGAGACGATTCCGGTCGCCACCGGCGGCACCGCATTTCAGCAAGCCTGTTGGCAAGCGCTGCGACACATTCCGCCGGGCAGCACGGCCAGCTATGGTGAGCAGGCCGCGCGTTTGCGCAACCCAAAAGCGGCGCGTGCGGTGGGCCGCACCAATGGCCTGAACCCGGTGGCGCTGGTGCTGCCTTGCCATCGCGTGGTCGGTGCAAACGGCACGCTGACCGGCTATGCGGGCGGCTTGTGGCGCAAAGAGTGGCTGCTCAAGCACGAAGGCGTTGTGACCCCGCCTTCGCGCCAGGTCGCCGAGCAGCAGGTGATTTCCTTCTGAGCTACGAGGGCCCGGCATGTCACGCAAACACTTGATTCAACTCGTTCTGCTAGCGGCGATCTGGGGTGGCGCTTTCATGCTGTTGCGCGTGGCCGCACCCGCGATGGGAGCCGCATGGATCGCGGCATTTCGCGCCGTTTTCGCCGCGCTGGCAATGTTGGCGCTGTTGCTGGTTACGCGCCAAGCGTTGCGGCTGGATTTGCATACCCGCCACTACGTGGTGCTCGGGCTAATTAATCTTGCGTTGCCCTATTTGTGTTTTTCATTCGCAGCAACCCGGCTGCCGACCGCCTACCTGGCGCTCATCAACGCCACGAGCGCGCTCTTCACCGTGCTCTGGGCCTACGCCTGGGACCGGACGCCAGTAACGTGGCGCAAATTCATTGGCATGCTGTTAGGCATCGTGGGGGTCGCGCTGCTGGTGGGCTTGGGGCCGGTGCCACTGACTGCGGACACGCAGGTGGCGATTGCGGTGGTGCTGATCGCACCTTTTTGCTACGGCTTTTGCGGCTTGTATATGCGCAAATTCACCAGCCAAGTAGGCTCGCATCGCTTGGTGGCGGGCACACAATTTGTGGCAGTGCTGGTGCTCGTGCCACTGGCCTTGACGCAAACCATGCCCGGCGCGCCCAGTGTGACCACGTGGGCAGCAGCGATTGGCTTGGGCGTGATCGGCACTGCCTACGGCTTTATCCTCTTCTACAAATTGGTGGCCGAAGCCGGGCCCGAGAAGGCCATGACCGTTACCTACCTCATGCCAGTCTTCAGCATGTTTTGGGGTTGGCTGGTGTTGGGTGAATCGGTTACCTGGGTAATGCTGGGCGGCTGCGCCGTGATTCTTGGCGGAACCGCCCTGATCTTGCTGCCTGCGGGTTCGCTGAACTAGGGTCGGCGCGTGACCTGAATGAAGGCCGAATTGGTACCGGGGCGATAGCCAATGTCGTAGTGCCAGCGCTGCGCCAAGTCGGCGCATTTGTTGGTCGTGCTCTGCGCGCGCTCGATGGTGTAGGTGGTCCAGGCGGTTGCAGAAGACATGTCCACGTCGAGTTGAAACTCCAGCGGCGGCGAGGTGCGCGAGCCTTGCGCGTATGTCCAGCACAGCGACTGCTGGTACTTGGAGCTGAGCGTCTTGTCCTGCCAGTTGCCAGTTCCCCAGCGGTAACGATAGGAAATTTGCGCCGGCGTTTGGTTGTGCAAACATGCGCAGCCATAAGGTTTGTCATTAGGCGCACCAGAGTTGGGTGCGGCAGTGCCGGGCTGCACATTACCCGATTGGGCGTTGGCTTGAGAGACCAGCAATGCACTGCTCAAACCGCCAAGTACCATGGCAACAACAGAGCTTCTCAGTTTCATGAACATCTCCTCAATGTGAATGTGAATTGCAAGGGTAGCGCGGATGCCACATGAGCCGCAACAGGGGTGAGGGGGCAACGCGAGCCTGATTTATTGTAGTACCCAGATCAAGCCTGTAACCTGACGCGGGTAACACTGAAGGTGATTTTTGGTCCCCAGCAGTTGGTCGCAAACAACACCTGACGCGCCCGTTTTTCGTTCAGCGAATCAAAGATTAATACTTCCTGGTCACTCAATAGCGATCTTCTGCCAGCGGGTCGCGAACCTGCAGTTTGTGCTGCGCCAACGCGCGCGCCAAGTCCACCCGACGTTGAGCCAGCGCGTTACTGGCCGCACCGCCCAGTTGCCCCGCCTCCCAGTACATAACCCTCGCAGCGGTAGCGTAATAGAGGCCCGAGGCGGCTTGGCGATTGTGTTCTGCCGAGCCGGAGGTCGCCGTGCGCTCCACAAACTGTGCAGCACGCTCGAAACACGAAGCCAGCCACTCGGGCGCAGCAGCGAGGGTGTCGAGCTGAGCGCGCAAGGCCGCCAGCGCACCTTCGCGTAGCGTCGCGCGCATCACGTCACCAGCAACAATGTTTGAGGTGCCCTCCCAAATCGACCCCAGATGCGCGTCGCGCAACAGGCGGGCATCAGCAAACTCTTCGATATAACCCACGCCACCGCGCATTTCCATCGCATCACCGGTAGCGCGGCGCGCGTCGCGACACGCGCGGAATTTGAGCAAGGGGGTAACGATACGCAAGGCGCGGCGGCTTGGCTCGTCGCCCCGATCTGCCGCTTCGAGCAGCTTCGCGGCAAAAAACATCATCGAGCGCGCAGCTTCAGCCAGCAGCTCAATCTTCGCTAGTTGCCGCTGCACCAGGGGCATCTCGATAATCCGCTTGCCAAAGGCTTGGCGGTGCTGCGCGACGTGCTGCGCTTCAAAAAAGGCTCGCCGCATCAACCCCGCCGCGCGCATGCCGTTGGACAAGCGCGAGGTGTTAATCATGTCGGCCATCTGCTTGAACCCGGCTTCAGGGTCGCCCACCAAATAAGCGTGCGCGCCATCAAGTCGGATTTCGCCCGAAGCCATTGAGCGCGTGCCCAGTTTGTCTTTCAGGCGCACGATGCGGTAGTGGTTGGGCGTGCCATCAGCCAAGGTGCGCGGCAGCAAGAAGAGGCTCAAACCTTTGGTGCCCGCATCAGCGGCATCCCCGCTACTGGGGCGGTGTGCGGTGCGGCGCGCCAGCACCAGTGCCAACTCGGCATCGGGGTTGGAGCAAAACCATTTGTCGCCGGTCAAGCGCCAGGTGTCGCCCTCGGGCACGGCCGTGGTCGCGGTTGCGCCAACGTCTGAACCCGCGCCCTGCTCGGTCATGAACATCGCGCCTTGGGCATGCACGTCCAGGTCGGTGGCGGTCAAGCCGGGCAAGTAGCGCGCCACCAATTCAGGCGAACCGAATTTAGCCAGTGTGCGCGCCAAGGCATCGGTCATCGAGACCGGGCAGCAGAGTCCAAACTCGGCCTGCACAAAAAGGTAGGAGAGCGCATATTTCGCCGCGGGCGGCAGCTTGGCGGGCCACCCCAACAGCCCTGCACGGTGCGACATGGCAGCCAACCCGTATTCACCAAAGGCCAAGCGTTCCATCTCGACGTAAGCGGGGTGTTTGTCGATGCGCTGCACATCTTCACCACGCCGGTTACGGTGGTGCAGAACCGGCGGGTGGCGATCCGCCTGCGTGGCCAGCGCATCCAATTCACCACCGGCAAGCGCGCCCAATCGATTCAGGTGCGGCTCCAAGTGTGCAAAGAGCGTTTCACCCAGGTAGAGCTTGGCAAGCGCTGCGTGCGTCGGGTCTGCCGCGTAAAAATTTGTGCCCGCGCTATCGGCAATCGGGCTGGCAAGCGCTACTGACATCAGTCAATCCTCGCCCCGCTTTGCGCCACGATCTTGCCCCACTTTTTGCCGTCGGCTTCGATAATTTTGCGGAATTCGTCTGGTGTACTGGTCCACGGGTCAAAAAACTGCCCGCGAATCCGTTCGCGCATTGCAGTGGAGCGCATCACTTTGATGAGCTCGGCATTGAGCTTCTCCACAATCGGCTTAGGGATGCCCGCCGGGCCCATGATGCCAAACCACAAATCGCTGCCCGCTGCGGTATAGCCAGCTACGCCGCCCTCTTCCATCGTCGGCACGTCGGGCACAAACGGGCTGCGCTTGGCGCTGGTCACCCCCAGCGCACGCAGGCGGCCAGCGCGCACGTGTTGCAGGCAGGCATTGGGGATGTCGTACATGAAGGTTAACGTGCCCGCCATCACGTCGGTCAATGCGGGGGCGCTGCCTTTGTAGGGAATATGCTGCATCGGCGCGCCAGTGAGGGTTTTGAGTAATTCGCCCGACAAATGGTTGGACGAGCCATTGCCGGCCGAGCCAAACGTCACTTTGCCGGGGTTGGCCTTGGCGAAGTCAACCAGCTCTTTCAAATTCTTGGCCGGGTGATTGGCATTGATAACCAACAGGTTGACATAGGATACCGCGAGGGTCAGCGGCGTGAAGTCTTTGAGCGCGTTGTAAGGAATTTTGGCCCCGTAAAGCGCCGGGTTGATCGCGTGCGTGCCAGTGGTCGATAAGCCGATCGTATAACCATCGGGCACCGATTTGGCGAGCGCGTCCATCCCAACACCACCGCCTGCGCCGCCGCGATTTTCAATCACTACCGGCTGCCCCAGGGCATCGCTCAATTGTTGCGCCACCGCGCGCGAAAAAGTGTCGGTCGGGCCGCCAGGCGGAAACGGCACAATCCATTTGATCGGGCGTACCGGGTAGCTTTGCGCGTTGATCGGTAGAGCAACACCGGCAGAAAATGCGGCACTGGCTTGAGTGAATTGGCGACGGTTCATGAGGGCTCTGAATGGTGGGTGGCAAAGGGACACTTTAGCATCCGGCAAGGCCAACCTTTGCCAGATGCGCCGCCGCCCGTGCCAGCGTGAGAGCAATCTCGTCGGCATCCAGCGACAGGGCAATCGCGCCATTTTGCTTGGAGAGCTTTGCACCATCGGGGGCTTCGACCACCGGCACGTGCAAATAGCGCGGTGGGGGCAGGCCCAAAAGCCGCTGGAGGTGAATCTGCCGCGCCGTCGAATCAAGCAGATCCGCGCCGCGCACCACGTCAGTAACCCCCTGCGCTGCGTCATCGACCACCACCGCGAGCTGATAAGCCCACTGCCCGTCGGCCCGCTTGATTACAAAATCGCCCACCTCACGCGCGAGGTTTTGCTCAACCCGCCCAGCCAAGCGGTCATCGAAAACAATGCTCGCATCGGGCACGCGCACCCGCCAAGCGCGCGGCGTTCGGCCCGGCGGCAGACCCTGCGCGCAGGTGCCCGGGTAGATCAATTCGCCATAGCGCGGTAGACGCTGGTTCACCACAGAATCGGCGATTTCGCGGCGCGTGCAAGCGCAGCCGTAGACGTGCCCGCCCGCCAGCAGGCGCTCGAACGCTGCCGGATAGAGCGCCTGCCGCTCGCTTTGCCACACCGGTGGCTCATCGGCTTGCAGGCCATAGGCAGGCAGCGCTTGGAGGATTTGATTGGCCGCTCCTACAACCGTGCGCTGCGCATCCAAATCCTCCATCCGCACCAGCCACGCGCCCCCATGCGCACGCGCATCAGCGTGGCTGGCGAGTGCTGCCACCAGCGAGCCTAAATGCAATGGCCCGGTAGGTGAGGGGGCAAAACGGCCTCGGTAGGGGCGTGCTGAAGGGGGTGATGCTTGGCGGGGCATTGCGTGACTTTAGCAGCCGGGGAACTCACCAAACCGCTCAGCGACTTGGACTGGGGATGACGGCAATCTGGGTGGCGGGGAACTTGACGTGATGGTCATCAACGACAAAGAAGCGGTGGTGCTCAAAGAAGCGCTTGGAATGGGCTTCTTTGGGAAGGTGTCATTGGAAGTTGTTGGTCGCCCACCTCTAATTCCATTTCTAAATCATTACGAGATTAGGCGCACCGACGACGACAGTGCTGATAGCACGGCTAGGAAGGTGCAACAACATATCGTAATGATTTAGAAATGGAATAATTTCGCAGCGGTCACCGGCCCGGTATCGCCGCCAGCATACCCTGCCCATTTCGCTGTGCTCACGCTACGGCTTGCTCTCGATCTCGACCTGCCGCACTCGCTACCCTGAAGCCGCGGCTTCCAGCCAGGCTCTTAGGCCATCTCCCACCGTGGGCAGTGCCGGCCTTTGCTGCGCCTTTCGCTATCGCCCCTCGCGCTCCGGATTTTCGCTACCGCTGGATGGCGCGTCGCGGTCAAGTTTCTTCATGTTGTCGAGCAACTTGAGCAGGTAGTGCAGTGAGTGCGTGATGTCGCCGACAGAAAAGCCGTCCAGAGCCTGCTCATAGTAAAGCTGGATCTTCGGCAGCGCTTTGTCGACCCAGACTTCAAGGCCGGTTTCGGTCATGGTGACCAGGCGCCGGCGCCGGTCTTGCCCGCTGGGTGCGCTACGAACATGCCCGTCGCGCTCCATCCTGCTTAACAAGCCGGCCAGATTTTGGCGGCTCACCATCAGGTAGCGCGCCAGATCACCCACGCTCCTGCCGCCTTGCACATGCACCACGCTGTGCTGCCGGGTATGGCGGCGCGCAAGGCGGGGCGGATCGTGAACATCGCTTCCGACGCAGCCCGGGTCGGCTCTTCAGGTCAAGCGGTGTATGCCGCCTGCAAGGGCGGGCTGGTAGCGTTCTCAAAGACGATTGCGCGCGAGCATGCGCGCCACGGCATTACGGTCAACGTGGTTTGCCCTGGCCCTACCGACACGGCTTTGTTCGCGGATTACAAAGCGGGTGCGGGCAACCCTGAAAAGCTGATGGAAGCCTTCACCCGCTCGATTCCACTGGGTCGCATCGGCCAGCCTGGCGACTTGCCGGGCGCGATTCTGTTCTTCGCCAGCAGCGATGCGGCCTATATCACCGGCCAGGTCTTGAGCGTCTCTGGCGGCCTGACGATGAATGGCTAGGCCAAAAATTCTTCCCCAAATCCCGATTGGAAACCAACCCGAGCTCTGTGGACTTTCTTTGCGAAGTGCGCAACGGCGTGGCCGGGACCACCATCCTCCGGCCCCCTTGGAAACGGTGGCTTTGCGCAAATTGCTGGCTGCCGAGGGCAAAATGCTGTCAACGCTGATCAAGGATCGCAAGCTCGCGGTTGATTGAGTGCTCACGGTCGACTGACGCTCTCCCCAGCATTTTTTTGGTCGAGTCAACCAGCGCGCCTAGAATCGCCGGTTTGCATCGCCTTAACGCTGGAGAAGAGCATGGGATTGTTTACCGGCAGCCGCCCAAAAAAATTGGGCTTCGAGAATCAAAAATTCGCCCGTGACGAGCACCGCAATGCATGGAAGCCGAATTGGGTTTCCAGTACGCTGGCCGACACCGCTGCCAAGAATTACATCGCACCGCTGAGCTTTACCGGCAACCCGGCCAAGGCGTGGGCGCGCATGGTCGAGATCGCCACCGCGTTGCCGCGCTGCAAGGTGGTCGCCAAATCCGAGTCCTATCTGCACCTGGAAGTGGCTTCTAAGGCGATGGGCTTTACTGACGACCTTGAGTTCGCGCTTGATGTCAAAGGTTTGCGGATTCACGCCCGCAGTGGGGCGCGCTTAGGCGTGCGCGATTTCGGCATGAATCGCAAGCACGTTGAAGCGGTGCGGCGCAAATTCGCCAGCGCGTGACCGAGACTGCAAACTCCTCTTCCAGGCACGCGGCTGACACCGTTGGGGTGTTCGGCCCGGCCGGCGGCCTGTACGCGGTGGCGGGGGTCGCCGATGGCGCCGCCGAGCGCTTCGACCGGGAACGCGTCGCCCTGCTCTACAACGGCAGCCGCAGCAACCTGACCCAAGGGTTCGCAGTGTTCATCGTGCTCCTGCTTTTTCTGGGGCGCGAGGTTGGCGCGCAGCCGCTGGCAGGCTTTGGGATTACCGCGTTGCTGGTCTACACGCTGCGCATGGTGCTCTCGGGTCGCTATTTTGCCCGGGCCAGCGTGAAGCCCGAGCGCACCAGCATTCCCTGGCCTGACATTGAGGCATCGATGCTGGCAGGCAACTCCCCCGCGCCTGCCGCCACCCGTGCCGCCACTTGGGAAAACCGCTATGCAGTTGGCGCGCTGGCGACTGGCTTATTGTGGGGCGCACTGCTGCTTTGGCTCAACCAAAGCGCGGCCGCCCTGAGCAACGTCTTGATCGTGGTCACTGAGTTGATGGCAGCCGGGATCGCGATTACCGCCATCGCCGCGTTAGGTTCGAGCCCGCGCAGCTATTTGGCGTTCGCCTCGCCGATGATTTTGGCGCAGGCTTGGGTTCTGCTGTCGCTGCGCGACTACGGCTTCGCCTTTGGGGCA
>JANLTH010000035.1:0-29264 GCA_031362865.1 Burkholderiales bacterium
CCCTTGCCGAAGGTGCGTGTGCCCACCAATTGGGCGCGCTGCAACAGGGCTACCTCATCAAACGCCAAACGGTTCAAGGCTGCTTGGTGCCCTCGGTATTCGCGGCCAATTTCGTTTTGCCTGGCTTGGATACTCGCGGGAGGCGCAGCAGGGGGCAATGGCGGCGGTAAGGGTGCCGAAGGCGATGCCGGCGCAGCAGGTGCCGCTGGTGCCGTTGATGCCGTGGTTGTAGCGGTCACTTGCCCGCCCGCCACCACCAGCACAATCGCATCTTCCAGCGCGGGTACGACATCTGACACCAACGCGCGCACCTCGCGCTTAGGCTCTGCCAGCCGCAGCTTCAAGTCGGGCGCAGCCTGGCCCACGCGCTCCAGAAAACTCAACACCTGCGCCGACTTGATCGCGTAGTTCACGTTCTGCGGAATGTCACCCGTTTGCTGCGCCACGCGCGCTGCATCGAGCTTGGCCGCAATCACGCCCACGACGTTTCCATCCATCGCAATCAACGGCCCCCCCGAGTTGCCTTGCTGCACTGGCGCGCTCACTTGAAACACGCGCGGGTCGTTGTTCGCCCCTGAAAAGCTGTTGACGATGCCATCGGTCACCTTAGGCTCCAGCCCTTGCAGGCTTACATTCGGAAAGCCCATCGTCACCACCGACTGCCCGCGCCGCACAGTGGCTGAATCAACCACCGCGAGTGGCTTGAAATTGCCCTCAGCCTTCAACAACGCGAGATCACCCGATTTGTCGGTGGCGATTACCCGCGCGGTGACGGTTTCGCCCTTCAAGTTGCGCAAGCTCACCACGGTCGCACCCAACACGACGTGGTAGCAGGTGATCGCGTAGCCGTCTGGGGTGATGAAGAACCCCGTACCGGTCGACGTGCGCGCACCCGTTTGCGCCAGCGCTGGCGCGACAAAGCCGCAAAAGACCATCAGCAGAGTAAAGAAGCGTCGCATAATCTGCAGGATTATCGCGCCTGGCCACGCCGGTTGGCGGCGCATTGACCGGAGAACCACATGCCCCGCCCAATTCTTGAAGAAGCGCAGATTCACCCCGCAATCCGCGACCGGCTTGCCAACCACCATGTGCAAGTCGTGCGCGAAGTGCAGGCCGCGATCGCCAAGCATCGCGTCGTGGTGGTCGGCATGACGCAAAACCCCTTTCCGCGACGCGCGCGCAAAGCGCTCGATGCCGCCGGAATCGCACACCATTACATCGGCCACGGCAGCTATTTTTCCAAGTGGCGCGAACGCAATGCGCTCAAGATGTGGACCGGCTGGCCAACCGTGCCAATGGTGTTTGTGGATGGCGTGCTGGTGGGCGGGGCGACCGATTTGGAGATGCTGATTACCAGTGGTGGGTTGAAACCCTGAACGGAGGCCACCCTGGAGTTAACGCGTTCCGAAAGCTCATTTCAAGTGAAATCTACGCAAACCCCAGCCCCGTTTTTGACGCTTGGTACATTGTCTGAAGAAGCGAGTGCCGCATTCCATTTAAGGCTAGCCGATCCCGGCGCGTTGCGCTGGAGTACCGATCACTGCCTGGCCGTCGGATGCCTAGGGGTTCTTTCGAGCGTGTTCGCGTTCTTGGCTTTGCAGCCACGTGAGTTCATCGAATTCAGTATTCAATTTGGCGTCTGGGCACTCCTGCTCGCCAGTTTAGCGCTGTCAACGTTCTTCTTTCGAAAACAGCCGATAGGCATACATTTCAACGATCATATTTGTATTCTTTTCAACACCGGCAGGCGAAAGCGCTTCTCGTATCGCGACCTCACCGAGTTTTCTGGATTCGGAATTGTTCTAAAGCAACAGAAATTTCCATTCGTCCTGAGTGATGAGCACTCCACCGCTATCTGCACGGAAATAGTCAGAATCACACACTGGTTGCTCGCCACCAAACGAATTTCGCCTACGCAGCTGGGCGATACGCTTTCGCGAGCATCGCTCCGGGAAAATCCTCGCGTGCTCATGTATGCGCTGGCCACGCCTCTCGGGTGCGTATTGCTGGGATACTTCGTCATTCCTTACTGGAAGCCATACTTGCTTGAAGCCAACGGGGAGCTGACTCTTATGATGGGCGCTACCGGAATGCTAATGATTCTCGGCATTTGTGACATCGTTGAACGTTCAGCTCGCAAAATACGGAAACTTTTTGCAGCCAGAAAAATGCCTCTCGGTTGAGCCGCCGAGTACTTCCCAAGCATCTCCGCATGAAGGTGCTATCCTTGCCATTCGCAGGTCTGTAATTGGCTGAAGGATCGATAACGCCACCATGGAACGCAAGCCCAAGCGCCGCACGCGCGAGCGCATTCTGGAAACTTCGCTCAAGCTCTTTAACGAGTTTGGCGAGCCCAATGTCACGACCACGATTATTGCTGACGAGATGAATATCTCGCCGGGCAATCTCTACTACCACTTCTCGAACAAAGACGAAATCGTCAATACCATCTTTGCCGATTTTGAGAAGGAAATGGATGCAATTTTGCTCAGCCCGTTAAAGCGCGAACCGAATGTGGAAGACATCTGGCTCTTCCTGCACTTGGTGTTTGAGCTGATGTGGAAGTACCGCTTTGTGTACCGCGACTTGAACGACATCCTGTCGAAAAATCGGATCGTCGAGACCCACTTCAAGCGCATCCTCGAAGACTCGATCAAGATCGCGCACCGGCTGGGCTTGGGCATGCGCGCAGCAGGCGAGCTGGCAGCGGCAGACCGCGAGATCGAGGCGTTGGCGAAAAACATGGTGCTTACCGCCACCTACTGGCTCTCTTTCGAGTATGTACTCAACCCGCGCAAACCGCTCGATGGCGCGGCGCTGTCACGCGGCGTGTATCAGGTGATGGCGATGGTGGCCCCTTTTCTGCAAGGAAAATCCAAGGCGCTGCTCGAACATCTCTCACAAGCCTACCTCAAACCCCAATAGCTGCACACCAAACAGGAGACCTCATCATGGCAAGTAAAAAAGGCGGCTGGGCCGCATTTGCGCACGCAGACAAGGCGTATGAGTACAGCGCCGCCTCGATCAAGAAATCATGGGAGCGCCTGCACGCGGGCGACGCGGAGCCGCTACCAAAAGACGCAAAGGCGCTCGATGCGTGGATCGCCTACCACGCTGGCAATTTTGAAGAAGCAGTCAAGTTGGGGCTCGCCGCCGGTGGCTCGGGAATCAATGCGGCAAACAAAGCTGCCTGCATTTACGCCAACTATCTGGAAGAAGACGAAAAGCAGCAGCTTGCCATCTACCAGGAAGTCAACACGCGCTGCGAAGAGCAGCAAGCGGCTGACCCCAAAAACGCCAACGCCTTCTACCTGCAAGCTTATGCGCTTGGGCGTTACGCACAGGGCATTTCCATCGTCAAAGCCTTGAAAGACGGGATTGGCACTAAGGTGCAGAACGCTCTGACTACGGCGATCAAGCTGGCCCCCAAGCACGCCGATGCGCACATTGGTTTAGGCACCTATCACGCCGAGATCATCGACAAGGTCGGTTCCTTGGTAGGCGGCCTCACCTATGGCGCGAAAAAGGATACGGGCGTGGAGATGTTTGAGAAGGCGCTCAAGCTCAACCCCGCTTCCGCCGTTGCACGCGTGGAATACGCCAACGGCCTGATTATGATGTTCGGCAAAGCGAAGATGAAGGATGCCGAGAAGCTCTACGCCGATGCCGCCACCTGCGACCCGAAAGATGCGATGGAGCGGCTTGATGTGGAATTGGCAAAGTCGGAACTTGAAGACTGAGTTCCTGAATTGATTTCCTGAAGTGAATGTCTGAAGAAGTTCACCCAGTATGCGTTTTGAGAGGCATGCCGTGAAAACACCTTATTTAATGCGCCTCTTCACAGGTTTACTCTGTGCAGCCTTATCTGGCGCGGCTTTCGCGCAAGGCAGCGGCTCCAGCAACTACCCGAACCGCCCGATTAAGTTGATCGTGCCCTTCCCGCCGGGCGGCGGTTTGGACCACACCGCGCGCACGATTCAGCCCTTGCTGCAGCAGCACTTGGGGCAGCCGATTGTGATCGAGAACAAGGCGGGTGCCGGTGGCATCGTAGGCGCTGAATTCGCCAAGCAGCAAGCCCCTGACGGCTACACGATTTTTTTGGGCAACACCGGCACGATGGGTTTGTATCCGGCAACTTACGCCAAGCTGCCCTATGACGCGATCAAAGACTTCGCTTCCGCCGGGCAGTTGATCTCCAATTCACTGGTTGCCGTGATCAACACCAGCGTACCGGCCAATACCTTGCCCGAATTTCTCGCTTACGCCAAGGCCAACCCCGGCAAAGTCAATTTTGCCTCGGGCGGCTCGGGGGCGATTACCCATCTGGCGGGCGAATTGATTAAGGCGCAAACCGGCATTGACATGCTGCACGTGCCCTACAAAGGCAGCGCCCCGGCAGTCACCGATTTGATCGGCGGGCAAGTGCAACTGCTGATCGACGTGCTCGCCGTATCAGGCCCGCATGTGACCACCGGCAAGCTTAAGGCAATCGGGGTCACCAGCAAGAAACGCATCGCCGCATTGCCCAATGTACCCACCCTCGACGAAGCTGGGTTGAAAGGCTTTGAAGCCACCGGCTGGCAGGGCTTGATGGTCCCTACCGGCACACCCAAAGAAGTGATTACCAAGATCAACGAGGCATTAATGAAGACCATGGCAGACCCGGGCGTGAAGGAAAAATTTTTGGCGGTTGGCTCAGAAGCCACGCCCAGCTCGCCTGAAGCCTTTGCTGCCTTCATCAAAACTGAAATTGAAAAATGGAGCCGCATTGCCAAAGCGGCCAACGTAAAAATTGAGCAATAGTTTGGTCACTCGCGCCGACATCGAAAGCGCTGCCGCGCGCATCACCGGCCACGTGCGCGAAACGCCGGTGCTGCACATCGACACACCGACGCATACGCACGTCACGCTCAAACTCGAAACGCTGCAACACAGCGGCTCTTTCAAGCCGCGCGGCGCATTCAATACGTTGCTCAGTCAGGATGTTCCACCAGCGGGCGTGATCGCGGCATCAGGCGGTAATCATGGTGCCGCCGTGGCCTACGCCGCACAGCAACTCGGCCTTCGCGCCGAAATTTTCGTGCCGACCATCGCGGCGGCCGCCAAGGTCGAGCGTATCAAAAGCTACGGTGCGGTGATTCACCAAGTAGGAGCTAACTACAGCCAAGCCCTGGCAGCGTGCGAAGCGCGCTGCGCGCAGACCGGTGCACTCGGCATTCACGCCTACGCAGCGGCGGCCACCATCGCAGGCCAAGGCACACTGGCCCGCGAATTCGAGCGCCAGGCGTCAGATTTGGATGCTGTGCTCGTGGCAGTGGGCGGCGGCGGCTTGATTGGCGGCGTAGCGGCTTGGTACGCCAGCCAGACACCGCGGCGCACGCAGGTGATTGCGGTGGAGCCCGCCACCTCGCGCGCGCTGCAAGCCGCGCTCGAAGCAGGTCAGCCGGTGGACGTAAGCGTGAGCGGCGTCGCCGCAGATTCCCTTGGGGCCACCCGCGTGGGCGAACTCAATTACGCGCTTTGCCAAGCGGCTGGTGTGCGCGCCGTGCTGGTGGACGATGCCGACATTCGCCACGCGCAAGCGTGGCTATGGGCGCACTGCCGCGTGGTAGCCGAGCCAGGTGGTGCAGCGGCGCTGGCTGCATTGCTCAGTGGCAAAACTGGCTTGCCGCCGCAAGCGAAGGTGGGGGTGATTGTGTGCGGGGCGAATTGCGATCCGGCCAGTGTGGTTGCCGCTTAGCTCCGGGCTTCAAACGTTCCTGAACACTTCCGCCGCTGGAATGTGCAGTTCCACGGATCGCAACAGCAAACCCTCGGTTGCATCACCAGTGGTCAGCAGCCAGTCACGTCGATCTGACTGACGACGGTAAACCTCTGTGGTCCTGCGATCTGGGTCGATCAGTGCGTACTCTTCCAAGCTATCCAGCAATCGGTAGCTCAGAAATTTGTCACCACGGTCAAACGTTGCGGACGAGGGCGACAGAACTTCGATCACCAATTTCGGATGTTGTAACGCCAGCTCCGCCGTCAAATCACGCTGGTCGCAACTGACCGCAATATCAGGATAGAACTGATCTCCCGATTCCAATATCTCCACCTTCATGTCGTTCATGAACACCTGAGAGGGCGATCCCGCCAGATGGCGATCCAGCGCGGCGTAGCAGTTTCCTGTAACGCGAACATGCACCCGCCGCGCGCCGCCCATCGCAAACACCTGAAATACCTCGCCACGAAAAAATTCGTAGCGCACCGGCTGGTCGAGTTCCCAGACGGCAAATTCTTCGGCGCTCATGCGATGGATGGCTTGTGGCAGTCCCATGACTGGATTATCCACCGATTGTTGCATCTCAAGCATAGGGCAACCGCGTGCTTCCGTAATTCCGAAGACCTCATCAGGATTGACGAGGCGCGAATCGGTTCGTCACGATATCGTGGAATCACTGACAGATTTTCCGAGTTCGGTTTGGAGGTTTTATGAGATCGCTATGCATGATTTTCGCCATGGTATTCGTCGCAGGCTGCGGTACGCAGGGAATCAAGAATCGACTTGACCCGCCAGATTTGCATAGAACAGGGATCGAAAGCGACTTCGTGGAGTTTGAGAGGCGTGAGTCAGAGGCGATAACGAACAGCAGCCCGGACACACTTCGCGATTACGTACAAGCAGGCTTTACGCTCTCGGACGCATCATGTCGTTCGTGGCTAAGGCTTCTGGAGCACTCGGATCGCCAAGTTGAGTTCTCTCGTGACATCTTTAACATCGTCGGCAATGCCTTTCTAGGCATTGCCGGCATCAATGGTGCATCCGCAGCCTCGCTCGCGCGGGCCAGCATTGTCATGTCAGGAGTCAATGCTGGCGTAGATACCTACAAAGCGGAGATTATCCAAGGCGTTATTCCGGAAGTACGCAAACTCTTGTTTGAAGCCAAGTACCAAGCTCAAAAGGGCTTCTTTTCGGACCCTCCGAAATCCGTTTTGGAGGCCAAGCGCCGCCTGCGCATCTACCACGATCTATGCTCGGCCAGTGAGATCCGTAAACTCCTGAATGACGGCCTGCGTCAGGTGAAGTACGAGCTACCGACCGAAGCTTTTCTGCAACCGGAAATGGCGCGGCAGGGGGTAGATTTGTATCGCACCCTTTTTCCCGGAAAGGACGGTGCTTTCTCTGATGAAGAGCTTTTTGAACTGTGGGCCTTAGCGGTGAAAGCGCTGCCGGAAAACAAGGAGAGCGCTTTCACAACGTCAATCCATGCAAGCAATTTTTTGGGCAGCACCAAGACCACAATAGACAAGAATCCTGAGGCTCAGCGAATTTTGCGCAATCTGGCCAGGGTCGCTAACTTTGCAGCCAAGTTGCAGCAAGTGCTTACCAACGAGGCCGAGATCAAGCGCGGCAAAGAGGTGTCGAGCAGAGCGGAAGGCGGCGTGAAGGAGGCTTCGAAGCCGGAAACCAAATCTCCGGCGGCGGCGGCGAATACGACGGCAACGCCTGAAGAAAAGGCACGCAGCATTGTCGAGAAAGAAATGCAGAAGGACCGGGCGCTTCGCAATAACGCGGAAATGCGCCAAGCTGTGGCCTCATTGCCAGAAAACAACAAACTTCGCGTCAGCGTGGAGACCTATCTCAAATCCATCGCGGCCGAGCATGGGGGTGCACCACGCTCGCGTCAAAGTCGTGACATCCCGGTGATCGTGCCGATTAGAAGTGGTCTGTGAGCGCAGTAATTTCCCGCACCCCATTCCTCTTCCCATTCCTCTTTCCAAAAGGCCCCAAGCATGCGCACTTTAAAACTTCATCTAACCGGCCCTGATGTAACCGCGTGGCAAGCCTTCCTGCGCGGCCAAGGATACATTCTTGACATCACGGGGACCTTTGACATCAATACGGAAGCGCAAACCAAACTGTTCCAGGATGAAGTCCGCGTGACGGCAGACGGCTGGGTAGGAAATCAAACCTATGGCGCGGCTGCGGCGTTGGGTTTTGAACTGGTGGACATGGCCTCCGAGCCTAGTGTCGGCTACCCACCGAGGCCAAGCCACCTGACCGGTGGCGGTGGCAGCAACGAAAGCCGGATCGCGACCTACGGCCCGTTTGAATACCAGCCTATTCCCAACTCCGAAGCGATTCGCATCACCAATGATTTTGTCGCAAGGCAGCTGGTGGCGATAGACGCAATCGGGCTTCACGGTTTGGGTGGCCTTGAGCGAGGCAACAAGATCCTTTTCCATCGTAAGGCAGCAGCGGCACTTAGCGAGCTTCTCACGGAATGGCAAACGAAAGGCCTGAGCAACCAGGTCTTGACCTTTCAAGGGTCATTTGCTCCGCGTCTAATTCGAGGGGAACGGGGCTCTAGCGTTCTTAGCAATCACGCCTTCGGGCTGGCCTTTGACATCAATGCTCGCTGGAATCCGTTGGGCGCTCAACCAGCGCTACGCGGTGAGCGAGGCTGCGTATTTGACCTGGTTCCTATCGCCAATAGGCACGGCTTTTTTTGGGGCGGGCATTTCAATAGACGAAAAGACGGCATGCATTTCGAGTATGTCGATCACGGGGAGCGATAGCCGCGCCTACTCCAACCTTTCAACGCGACCAGCCCCCTGCCAAGTCGCCAAAAACACCCCTGGCAAAATCAACGCAGCCCCGGCGATGTGATACCAGCGCAGCGCTTCGCCCAAAAACAACCACGCCACCACGGCGGTGTACAGCGGGATCACGTAGAGCACCAGCCCGCCGATGTGGCTGGGCAGCACTTTTTGAATGTAGGAATAGGCTTGGTAGGCACCGAATCCGGGCAAGATGCCCAGCACCAGCGCGGTGGCGACACTGCGCGCATCGATGACCACTGGGCCTACGCTGGCCATTTCGTAGAGGGTGAATGGCAGCAGCACCACCAATCCACCAGCGGTGATGCAGGTGAGCCTGGCAAATGAATCCAGCTTGGTGGCGCGGTGTTTGAGCAACACTGAGTAGAGCGCCCAGCAGGTGGCGGCCACCGCAATCCACAAATCGCCCACCACAAAAGTGACTTGCGCGAGCGTGGCCCACGTGCCTTTGGCGATGATGACGAGAATGCCCGCCACGCAGGCGGCAGCGCCAATTCCTTGGCGCAGACTCATCGCTTCCCGGTAGATCAGCGTCGAGATGAGGATGATGATGACGGGCGAGGCGGCGTAGATCAACGAGAGGTTGGTGGCGGTGGTGGTTTGCGCGCCGATGTAGACCCATGCGCCGCAGATGTACATGCCCAAGCCGCCCAGCAGCAAAAACTCGCGCCACTCGGCAGCCACGTGCCCCTTCGCCGCTTGCAAGGCGCGCCACGCAAACGGCAGCATGATCGCAAAGGCAATCAGCCAGCGCGCAAACGCGAGTTGATGTGGCGGGAAAAAGGGCGCGGCGTAACGCGCGCCTACCTGGTTCGCCGTCCAGAAGAGCGGGGCCAGCACCATCAGCAAATAGGCCAACTGGCGCTGCTTTTCAGATGGCATGCTGCAAAACGATTATCTGGTGCGGCTCTTCAAGCACATTGTCTGAAGATGCTCTATGCACAAGGCTCTTCATCAAATGCAATGTCGCCATTGGCATCTGCCGCACCGGTCGCGGCCAAGCCTGCAAAGTCAAACGCACGGCGGTCCATCAGGTGCGACGGGGTCACCGAGGTCAGGCTGGTGAAGATCGTTTCAACCCGCCCCGGATGCTTCTTCTCCCATTCGCGCAGCAACGCTTTGATCTCGCGGCGCTTGAGCGTTTCTTGCGAGCCGCACAGATCACACGGGATGATTGGGAATTTGCGCCATTCGGCCCAGGCGGTGGTGTCCTCTTCTTTCACATAGGCTAGCGGGCGGATGACGATGTTCTTGCCATCGTCTGATTGCAGCTTGGGCGGCATGCCTTTGAGCTTGCCACCGTAAAACATGTTCAGGAAAAACGTTTCGAGAATGTCGTCGCGATGATGGCCCAGTGCGATTTTGGTGGCTTTCAGCTCGCCTGCCACGCGATACAAAATGCCGCGTCGCAACCTTGAACAGAGCGAGCAAGTCGTCTTGCCTTCAGGGATCAGACGCTTGACGATGGAGTAAGTGTCTTGATTCTCAATATGGAATTCGATCCTGCGCGCAGCCAGATATTCGGGCAGGATGTGCGCCGGAAATCCAGGCTGCTTTTGGTCCAAATTGACTGCGACGATCGAGAAGTCAATCGGCGCGCGCTCGCGCATGAGGAGCAGCACGTCAAGTAGGGCGTAGCTGTCTTTGCCGCCAGAGAGGCAGACCATCACGCGGTCGCCTTGTTCGATCATGTTGAAATCAGTGATCGCCTGGCCCGCCAAACGTGTGAGACGTTTTTCAAGTTTGTTGGCTTCGAAGCGAGTTCTCTCTTCCCGCCGCGTGGATGCCAGGCCCTTAGCGGGAGCGAGAGGCGCAGAAAAGCGCAGTGGGTGTTCAAGAATTGCGGACATAGGCCGCTATTTTCCCATTCGATTTGCGAGAATCCATGAATGGAACAGTTTGACCTCTTCGTGGTCGGCGGCGGCATCAATGGCGCAGGCATCGCGCGCGATGCGGCGGGGCGCGGGCTTTCGGTCGCCATCGCCGAAATGGGTGACTTCGCCTCGGCCACCTCTCAATGGAGCAGCAAGCTGATCCACGGTGGGCTGCGCTACCTCGAATACTACGAATTTCGCCTGGTCGCTGAAAGCCTGCGCGAACGCGAGCGCCTGCTGCAGTTGGCACCGCATCTGATCCAGCCGCTCGCCGTGCTGGTGCCACACGAGCCGCATCTGCGCCCGGCTTGGATGATCCGCGCGGGGCTTTACCTGTACGATTTTTTGGGCGGCAAAAAATCTGTGCCACGCTCCACCAGCGTGAGCCTGGAAGGTACGCCCTACGGCGCGGGGTTGCAGACCCGCCTGAAACAGGGCTTTTTGTACTGGGACGCGCGGGTGGACGATGCGCGCTTGGTGATTGCGAATGTCAAAAGCGCCGCCGCTTTGGGCGCACAGATTTACGCCACCACGCGTGTCACCCACGTGGTGCGCACAGCGCAAGGCTGGCGCGTCGAGCTGAAAAATGTACTCACCGGCGAGACATCTGCGGTGTACGCCCGGGGTCTGGTCAACGCCACCGGGCCTTGGGTGAAAGAAACGCAAGACTTGATCGCCTTGGACCCGCAAAGCCCGGTGAAAAAGGCCGGTGTGCGGCATGTGAAAGGCTCGCACATCATCGTGCCACGGATTCATGCGGGTGAGCATGCGCTGCTGCTGCAAAACGCGGACAAGCGGATCATTTTCGTGATCCCGTATCAGCACGACTTCACCTTGATTGGCACGACTGATGTCACTGTTGCCGAGTATGAAAAGCCGCAAATCACGCCAGATGAGGTGAGCTACCTGTGCGGTATTGCGTCGCAGTATCTCGCCAAGCGAGTCACTGCGGCCGATGTGATTTCGACTTATTCCGGCGTGCGTCCGCTCTATGACGATGGCAAAGTGAATGCTTCCGCAGTCACGCGCGACTACGTCCTCAGGCTCGATGACGGACGGACTACCCAGCACCCGAACTTCCCGTTGCTCTCGGTGTTTGGCGGCAAACTCACCACCTATCGCGAGCTGGCGCTACACGCCTTGCAGCGGCTGGAAAAGTTTTACCCGCAGATGAAGCCCGAGTGGACGCACAGTGCAGCCTTGCCAGGCGGCAATTTGGGCACGGCAAATTTGGCTGAGTTCGTCGCCACGCTCAAAGGTGAGTACGGTTATCTGACCACAATTCACCTTGAGCGGATCGCCGCGCGCCACGGCAGCGAAACTCGCGCCGTTTTGGGCAATGCCAAATCGCGCGAAGAATTGGGCATCTACCACGGCGGCGGTCTCTACGAGCGCGAAGTGCGCTGGCTGGTCGAGCGCGAGTGGGCACGCACCGCAGAAGACGTGCTGTGGCGGCGCACCAAGGCCGGGCTCTTCATGTCTTCGGCCCGCATTCAAGCTTTCACAGAGCAATTCAAACCATGATGCAAACTTTGGAGTCGATCCCGCCGGACGTATTGCGCAATGCGCGCGGCCTCTTGACCGACATCGACGACACGCTCACTGAAGAGGGTCGCTTGCATGCCGACGTACTCGATGCGCTGCAGCGCCTGCAGCGCGCGGGCGTGCGCGTGATTCCGGTCACCGGCCGCCCCTTTGGCTGGGCTTACCCGCTGCTGCGTATGTGGCCGGTCAAAGCCATCGTGGCCGAAAACGGCGCAGCGTTTTCGTGGCTTGACGAAGACGACCGCCAGCACATTCGCTACTACGCGGACGATGCCACGCGCGCCCAGCACCGCACGGCGCTCGACACGGTGATGCGCGACATTCAGGTGAGCGTGCCGGATGCCACGCTCACGCTCGACCACTTTCTGCGAGTGGGCGACGTGGCCTTCGATCTCAATGAAAACGTGCAAGGCACTACCCGCGCGACGATTGATGCGATCGCCGCTAAGTTCGCCGCAGCCGGTTGCCACATCGCCGAAAGCACCATCCACATCCACGGCAGCCTAGGGGAGTTCACGAAACACACCGCGAGCTTGCGCCTGCTCGCCGAGGTTTACGGCATATCGCCTGAAGAGGCTCGCCGCGACTGGCTCTTCATCGGTGACTCGCTCAATGACGCACCGATGTTTGAGTTCTTCCCGAACACCATCGGCGTGGCCAACGTGCGTCGTTTTGTAGACCGCATGCCCAAGCCTCCCGCCTACGTCACCCGAGGCGAAAAAGGCCGAGGTTTCATTGAATTCGCTAATGCTCTGCTTAACAATAAATAGGGACAGTCCCTATTTACTTTCAAACTTCCAAATTAGATGACCTCACTCGCAATGATTGGCCTTGGCAAGATGGGCGGCAACATGGCGCGGCGCTTAGGCGCAGGCGGCGTGCGCCCGGTGCTGTTTGACCATGACCCCGCCCTCACCGCAGCGCTCGCCACCGAACTCTCTGCACCTGCGGCCACCAGCATCACCGATGCGGTGATGCAGCTAGAGGCGCCGCGCATCGTCTGGCTGATGCTGCCAGCGGGCGAGATCACCGAGGCGATGATTTCGCACGTGCAGGCGCATCTGACCGAGGGTGACGTGCTGGTTGATGGTGCGAACAGCTTCTATAAAGACGCGATTCGCCGCGCCGCTACCTTGAAGCGCAAACAGGTGGACTACGCCGATGCGGGTGTTTCGGGCGGCGTGCATGGCTTGGCAAATGGCTACTGCTTGATGGTGGGCGGCAGCGAATATGCGCTGGAGCGGCTGCGCCCCTATTTGCGCATCCTCGCGCCCGCACCCAATACCGGCTGGCTGCATACCGGGCCGGTGGGCTCTGGCCACTTCACCAAGATGATTCACAACGGCATTGAGTACGGCATGATGCAGGCGTTTGCCGAAGGCTTCTCCTTGATGGCGGCGAAGAAGGAATTCGACCTTGACTTGGGCGCAGTGGGCGAACTGTGGCGACACGGCAGCGTGGTGCGCTCGTGGCTGCTCGATCTCACCGCTGAAGCGCTGCAAGCGGAGCCTGGCTTAGGCAGCGTTAAGCCCTACGTCTCGGACTCTGGCGAAGGCCGTTGGACCGCGCAGGAGGCAACCGACTTGGGGATACCCACACCCGTGATGAGCCTGGCCTTGATGATGCGCTTCGCTTCACAGGGGCAAGCTGAGTTTGGGGCTAAGCTCTTGGCCAAGATGCGGCAGGGGTTTGGTGGGCATGCGATTCAATCTACAACGAAGGGAACATCATGAAGAAGCTTATCTGTATTGCCTTTTCAGCTATCACACTAGTGGCGAACGCCGCCTTTGCGCAACCGGTGGAGCCGATTTTTAGCCTGGCGCGCGAACACAAGGCCCCGTTGCTCAAGACGCTCGAAGAGCTGGTGAATCACGAGTCGGGCAGCAAAGACATCGAGGGCTTGGACAAGCTGGCCGCCTACTTGGCCAATCGCCTCAAGGCCATCGGTGGTGAGGTTGAGGTATTAGAGCCGAAACCCGAAGACATCTACAAAATGCATGACACGCCGCCCAAAATCGGCAAGATGGTCAAGGCGGTTTTTAAAGGCTCACAGGGTGCTACGGGCAAGAAGATTTTGCTGATTGCGCACATGGACACGGTCTATCTCAAAGGCATGCTGGCGCAGCAGCCGTTCCGTGTCGAAGGCAATCGTGCGTATGGCCTGGGCATTGTGGACGACAAAGGCGGGGTGGCTGTCATCCTGCATGTGATGGCGATGTTGCAGCGCGCCAACTTCAAAGACTACGGGCAGATCACCGTGTTCATCAACGGCGACGAAGAAATCTCTTCGCCCGGCTCGCGCGCGATGCTCACGCAACTGGGCAGCGAGCATGATGCCGTGTTCTCTTGCGAAGGCACTCCTGCCACCAACGACCGACTCTCGCTCGCCACTGCGGGCATTGGCGCGGTGACACTCAAGGTCAAGGGGCGCGCTTCGCATGCGGGTAGCGCGCCGCATCTGGGCGTAAATGCGCTTTATGAGTTGGCGCACCAAATCATGCAGATGCGCGACCTCTCCAAGCCCGCCGTCGGTGTGAAGCTGAATTGGACGGTCGCTAAAGCCGGGTCCAACCGCAACGTGATTCCCGCTGAAGCCGAAGCCAATGCTGACGTGCGGGTGCTGCGCGTGGAGGACTATGACGGAATCGAGAAGGAAGTCGCAGCGCGCATCAAAAACAAGTTGTTGCCAGACTCGGTGGTGGAGATGACCTTTGAGCGCCGCCGCCCACCGCTGGAGCCGTCCGACGCGGGCCGCCGTGTCGGCGAGCACGCCAAGAAGGTCTACAAGGAAATCGGCAAGGATATCGTCGTGGTCGAAACCGCCGAGGGCGGCGGCACTGACGCGGCGTTTGCTTCGCTCAAAGCCAAAGGCGCGGTGATCGAGCGCTTTGGTTTGGCCGGATTTGGTGCCCACAGCAACGATGCCGAATACATTTTGATCGACTCGATTGAGCCGCGCCTGTATCTGCTGGCGCGCATGGTGATGGATGTCGCCACCGGGAAGATCCAGTAGCGCGACCGGAGTTCTCCGTGACCAGCAACCCTGGCGACGCGCCGGTCAACCCCTACGCCG
Organism: Burkholderiales bacterium; assembly: GCA_031362865.1. Classification (GTDB taxonomy): domain Bacteria; phylum Pseudomonadota; class Gammaproteobacteria; order Burkholderiales; family JAEUOS01; genus JANLTH01. The sequence goes on from JANLTH010000035.1 coordinate 15,097, forward strand.
CGCCGCTGTCGGCGGTAGCAGACCAAGCGGAGACCGGGGCCGAGGCCGATCGCAGCTTGCACCTCAAGCACGAGGCCTCGATTGGCTCGGCCGGCTGGCTCTTCGTCCTGGTTGGCGCGGCGCTGATGTTGGTGGCGCTTGCGATGATGCTCACTCTGGGAACCACTCAATCGCGCATCAGGGACGTGGTGATGGTGCTGCTGCTGGGCGCAATCGGCGCAATCCAACTGGTGACTGGATTGGCACTGCGCCGTCTCAAGGTCTGGAGCCGCGGCGTGGCAACGGTCTATTGCGTACTCGGGCTCTTGGCGATCCCGGTGGGCACATTGATTAACGGTTTTATCCTCTACCTGTTCTTCTGTGCCAAAGGCAAGCGCGTTTTTGCGCCTGACTATCAGGAAGTGATCGCCGCGACACCGCACCTCAAGTACAAAACCTCCCTGCTGGTGTGGATTATTGGTGGCTTGGTGCTTTTGCTGATCGGCGTGGCGCTACTTTGGGCGGTGCTGGGCGTCTGAGAGCACGGTGCTTTCGGAGCAGCGTGTCTCGTTCGTGCAACCCGTCGAAGACAATCTCAACCCAGCGCTTGACTGGCGTCGGGCGGGCAGGCAACACTGCGCCCTCATTCAGGTTCACTCCAGGTGCTGCCAGAGCCGCTCAATCAGCGGGTTTGCGGTGCCCTGCTTGACGCCTTGCCGGGTAAGACGTTTGCAGTAGAGCCGGATTTCCATCGTCGTACTCCAACTCTTGCTGCCGGCGGGTACGAGCAGGCCTTGCGCGCACTCGCGGGCGACGGCGCTTGCCGGTAGGAAAGCAATGCCATGCCCTTCCAGCGCCATCGCTTTCAGGCCTTCGGACATATCGGTTTCGTACACTTTGTCGAGCACTGGCGGCGTGCCCCGACGAGTTGCATCTTCAAGAATCACGTCGGCCATGCGCGAGAGATAGGCGTTCGGCGCGTAAGCAAGATAGGGCAGCGGCTCCGGGCGCTTTTGATTTAGCGTGTGGCGCGCCCGACCGCGCGAATCCGGCATCACGTAGGGCAGCAAAGTCTCTTCGCCCAGCTTGAGCATTTCGTAGTCCGCCACATCCAGTTGCAGCGGATGTCGCGGGTGGTGGTAGCACACCAGCAAGTCGCAATTGCCGTCCACCATTGCCATCACCGCATCGTGCACATTGGTCGCAATCAGGCGGCAGGGCACGGCCCCGAGGCGCTCTTCCAGCCCGGCCAGCCACTTGGGGAAGAAGGTCAGCGCGAGTGTGTGCGGCAAGGCGAAGCGCACCGGCTCGGTGGCCTGCTTGGCGCCGCCGCGAAACTGCGCTCGGGCTGCGTGCAGCGCTGCCATCACGGCGAGTGCCTCACTGTGAAAAGTCTCGCCAGCGCGCGTCAACTTGGTGGGGTAGCTGGTGCGGTCGATCAAATCGGCCCCCAGCCAATTTTCAAGCGCGCGGATGCGTCGCGAGAAGGCGGGCTGCGACACATGGCGCAGCTGGGCCGAGCGCGAAAAGCTGCGCGTTTCAACGATGCTGGCGAAGTCTTCTAGCCATTTGAGTTCCATGGTGTTTTCGCTTTCATGTCAGTCTGGTGCAATGATTTTATGCGCCTGATGCATAACCCAATGAACAATCAGCATTGGCAATGCTGCACCGCTCCGCCGTAAAGTGCGCAGCCATCAGGCAGCCCGATGCGCCGCCTGCGACCAACGCAAACCGGGAAGCCCCATGTCCTCAGTTCTCAAGTCCGCCACAGCCGATACCCGCACCGAGCATGATTTACTGGGCTACCGCGAGGTTCCTGCGCACGCCTATTGGGGCATCCACACGCTGCGCGCGCTGGAGAACTTTCCGATTACGGGCTTACGGATTGGGCAATATCCCGATCTGATCCGCGCGCTGGCAATGGTCAAACTCGCCGCCGCGCAGGCCAATCGCCATTTGGGCGCACTCACGCCCGAAGTCGGCCGGGCGATTGAGGAGGCCTGCGACGAGATCATTCAAGGCAAGTGGCACGATCAGTTCGTTTGCGATGTGATTCAAGGCGGCGCGGGTACCTCAACCAACATGAATGCTAACGAAGTGATCGCCAATCGGGCGCTGGAAATTTTGGGTAAGGAGCGCGGTCAGTACGAGCACCTGCATCCGATTGAGCACGTCAATCGTTCGCAAAGCACCAACGATGTGTACCCAACGGCGCTGCGGGTCGCACTGGGTTTTGCGATTGCGCGACTGCTGGCTGAAATGGCGCATCTGCGCGAGGCCTTCGAGGGCAAGGCGGAGCAGTTCAAGGCCATCCTCAAAATCGGCCGCACGCAATTGCAAGACGCGGTGCCAATGACTCTGGGGCAAGAGTTTTTAACCTACGCGGTAATGTTGGGCGAAGACGAAGCGCGCCTGGGCGAAGCGAGTGCTTTGATCCGCGAAATTTCTTTGGGGGCGACAGCAATTGGCACTGGCATCAACGCCGAACCGCTCTACGCCGAACTGGCCTGCGCGCGGCTTGGCCTCTTGTGCGGGCAACAACTCAAACGCGCCGCAAACCTGATCGAAGCGACCCAGGACACCGGCGCTTTTGTGCAACTCTCCGGCGTACTCAAACGGATTGCCTGCAAGCTTTCAAAAACTTGCAACGACCTGCGCCTGCTGTCGAGCGGCCCGCAGGGCGGATTGAACGAAATTCACCTGCCGGATCGTGCGGCAGGTTCGTCGATCATGCCCGGCAAAGTGAACCCGATCATTCCTGAAGTGGTGAATCAGATCGCCTTTGAAGTGATCGGCAACGACATCACCATCACGATGGCATCCGAAGGCGGGCAGTTGCAACTCAATGCCTTCGAGCCGATCATCGCGTGGAGCCTTTTCAAGAGCATTGAGCACCTGTCCGCTGGATGCCGGACGCTCGCCGACAACTGTGTGTGCGGCATCGAAGCGAACGAAAAGGTGTTGGCAGAACGGGTGCGCAACAGCGTGGGCCTTGTGACCGCGCTCAACCCGGCAATCGGCTATGAGAACGCCACACGCGTGGCGCGCGAGGCACTGGCCTCCGGGCGTAGCGTGGTCGAGCTGGTGCTCGAATACGGCCTGCTTGATGAAGCCACCTTGAACGAGCTGTTGAAACCTGAAAGGCTGACTTCGCCGCAAAACCGGGCGTAGCGCCGCTTTCCGGGCTAATGAACGCGCCTGCCCGCACCAAAAGACGCACCCCTGCGAAGTGCTTCTGGAGACCCTGATGAAACCCGCATTTGTACTATCGATGTTGACCGGCGCTGTTCTGAGCGTAATGGCAGCGCCAAGTTTCGCCAGTACGATTCAACGAATCCGCGATAGCGGAGTCATTACCGTGGCGCACCGCGAGAGTTCGGTGCCATTCTCTTACTTCGATGCCAACAAACAACCGATTGGCTACGCCGTTGATCTGTGTCTCAAAGTAGTCGATGCGATCAAGCGTGAGTTAAGGCTGCCCAACCTCAAGGTCAGCTATTTGATGGTGACCCCGTCAACGCGCATTCTGGCGATCAGAGATGGCAAAGCCGATATCGAGTGCGGCTCGACCACCAATACGAAAGAGCGCCGCAAGGATGTCGAATTCACTATTCCGCACTTTTTTGCCGGCGCCCGCATGATTGTGAAAACCAGCGCAAACATCAAGAATTGGGACGACTTGCGCGGCAAGTCAGTGGTGACCACCAAAGGCACGACGAATGTCAAGTCGCTCGCCGCCAAAAATGAAGAGCGCGTGCTCAATGCCAAATTGATCGAGGGCAAAGACCACGCGGAATCCTTTGGCATGGTCGTTGAAGGCAAGGCAGTGGCGTTCGCGATGGATGATGTGCTGCTCTACGGCTTTCGCGCTAGTGCGGCAGACCCCAGTGGCTACGCGGTGGTTGGTGACCTGTTGACGATCGAGCCGTATGCGATGATCGTTTCTAAAACCGATGCGGAGTTCAAGAAGATGGTTGATCGTGAAATGGCGCGCCTGATTGTCGATAACGAGATTCAACCGATCTACAAAAAATGGTTTCAGTCCCCGGTGGCCACCAAAGAAGCGGGCAAGACGATCAACATGAATATGCCGATGAGTTACTTGCTGCGCGATTCATTCAAGTACCCCACCGACAAGATTCCTGATTAAGCTTTTCAACTGTAATGGGATAATTTCACTTAACTGGCGTGGCGCTGAATGACCAGACACAGATTTGGCTTAAACGCACCGACAGCTGATTTTTCGCAACCGCAGCATTTTTTGATTTTCAGGAGACGACCCAAATGAAAGCAAGTATCAAAGCAGTCTTGGCATTCACCGGCGCTATCGCCGCCGTTGCCGCCCTTCCCGCCCACGCTGGCAAAACCTTGGACGCGATCAAAGCGCGCGGCCAGGTGGTTTGCGGTGTTAATACCGGCCTGGCGGGCTTCTCGCAAGCCGATTCGAACGGCAAATGGAGCGGCCTCGACGTTGACGTATGCCGCGCGATTGCCGCAGCCACGCTCGGCGACGCCGAAAAGGTCAAGTACGTTCCGCTCAATGCCCAACAGCGCTTTACCGCCCTGCAATCTGGCGAAGTGGACATCCTCTCGCGCAACACCACCTTTACGCTCACGCGTGACGGCTCGCTCGGTCTGCATTCAACCGGCGTGACCTACTACGACGGCCAAGGCTTCATGGTGCCGGTGAAGGGCGGTATGAAGAGCGCTAAGCAGTTGAAGAATCAAACGGTTTGCGTGCAGTCTGGTACCACCACTGAGAAAAACCTGACCGACTACTCCAAAGCCAACAACCTCAATATCAAACCGGTGGTGTTTGAAAAAGTTGAAGCGGCAACCGGCGCTTATTTCTCAGGCCGTTGCGTGGCTTACACCACCGATGCTTCAGGCCTGGCCTCAGTGCGCAACAAGGAAGCCAAAAATCCCGCCGAGCATACGATCCTGCCGGAGTTGATCTCCAAGGAACCGCTGGGTCCGATGGTGCGCCGCGGTGACGACGAGTGGTTCGCGATTGCCAAATGGGTCATTCACGGTTTGCTCGAAGCCGAAGAGTATGGCGTGACCGGTGCCAACGTCGACCAGATGAAGTCGTCTGCCGACCCAGTGGTGCAGCGCTTGCTTGGCGTGAGCGAAGACACGGGCAAACACTTGGGTCTGGACAAAGAATGGATGGCGCGGGCAGTGAAAGCCACCGGCAACTACGGCGAGATCTTCGAGCGCAACGTCGGCCCGAAATCGGCACTGGGCCTGCCACGCGGCGTGAACAATCAGTGGAACAAGGGCGGCTTGATGTACGCCTTCCCGGTTCGCTAGACTTTTCAGCGACCCAAGTAAATGCCTGAAGAATCGCTCTGGTAGCGGTTCTTCAGGCATACCTCAGACTTGCATTTAGGTTTCGTCTAGCGCCGCAGTGCGCCCTGCATAGGAGGTTGTTGTGGCAACGGCCCTTCCGCCCAAAAAGCAGTCATGGTCCTGGCGCAGCCAGGCGTTTCGCGGCATCGTCTACCAGGTGCTGGCCTTCGGTGTCATTGTCTTCGTCGCGTGGTTTCTTGCCTCCAACACCATGCACAACATGCGGGTGCGGGGTATCAAGAGCGGCTTCGATTTCCTCACCTCCACGGCCGGGTTTGACATCGGTGAGAGCCTCTTCAAGTTTGACTCTTCCGAGCACTACTGGCGCGCTTTCTTGGTCGGGCTGGTCAATACCTTGCGCGTCGCCGTTATCGGCATCATCTGCACCACCATCATCGGTACTTTGGTCGGAGTCGGACGCCTGTCGCGCAACGCGTTGGTGCGGGCGCTCTGCGGGGCCTACGTGGAATGGTTTCGCAACATCCCCATCTTGCTGCAATTGCTGGTCTGGTATCTGCTTTTTACTGAGGTGCTGCCTGCTACCAACGAAGCATGGCAGGCTGGCAATTTCTTTCTCTCCAAGGGCGGGCTGAACTTCCCTTCGCCCATTTGGGCAGCCGGGCACAAGCTCACGCTCGCAGGTTTGGTTGTTGGTGGCTTTGCAGCTTGGGGCTGGCGGCGCTGGGCGATGCAGAAATTCTTGCAAACGGGCCAAGTACGCAGCTTGTTTTGGATGCCGCTGGCACTGCTGTTGTTGGGTACGCTGATCGGCTGGGCCGTCGGCGGCGCACCCACTGAGATGGACGTGCCGATCAAAGGGCAATTCGCGATTGAGAACGGCGGCGCGCTGACCCCAGAGTTCTTGGCCGTATTGATTGGCCTGACGATGTACACGGCGGCCTTCGTGGCGGAGGTGGTGCGCGCAGGCATTCAATCGGTCTCGCGCGGGCAGAGCGAAGCGGCCCAAGCCTTGGGCCTTTCGCCGGGGCAGGAGATGCGGCTGGTGATGCTACCGCAGGCACTGCGCGTGATCATCCCGCCGCTCACAAATCAATATTTGAACCTGACCAAGAACTCATCGCTGGCGGTTGCGATTGGCTACCCCGATGTGGTGTCGATTGCCAACACCGCACTCAATCAAACCGGGCGGGCGGTGGAGTGCATTGCCATTGTGATGCTGGTTTACCTGAGCACGTCGCTGGCCACCTCGGCGTTGATGAACTGGTACAACTCGCGCGCCGCGATCAAGGAGAGATAGACCATGAGCGCCACTCTCTTTGCACCGATTGCAGCGCGCCCCGCCCCGGTCAACACCGAGGGCCTGATGCCATGGATCAAGTCCAACCTTTTCGGCGACTGGAAGACCGCGCTGTCGTCGGTGGTCATTGGCAGCCTGCTGTTGTGGTACGTGCCCCAGTTCCTGCACTGGGCGCTGTTGACTGCCGCCTGGGCTCCGAATGCGGAAGCCTGCCGTGCGCCCGGCGTAGGTGCCTGCTGGGGCGTGGTGGCAGAGAAGTACCGGCTCATCATTCTGGGCCGCTATCCGTTTGAAGAGCAATGGCGGCCGGTTGTCGCTACTGTGTTGATGGTGGCGCTGCTGGTGGCAAGCTGCACGCGCGCTTTTTGGCGACCCTGGTTGGTGGTGCTGTGGGCGGTAGTGCTGGCGATCTTTTTCTGGCTGATGTATGGCAATGCCTTGGGCTTGGCCAAAGTGGAAACCGACCGTTGGGGCGGCTTGCCACTGACGATTCTTTTGGCATCGCTCTCCATCGTGATGGCCTTCCCGATTGCGCTGGTCGTGGCGCTTGGGCGGCGCTCCAACTTGCCGGCCATCCGCACTTTTTGCACGATTTATGTCGAGCTGGTGCGCGGCGTGCCGCTGATCTCGGTGCTCTTCATGGCTTCGTTCATGTTTCCGCTTTTTATGCCGCAGGGCTTGACGATTGACGTGCTGATTCGCGTGCTGGTCGGCATCACCTTGTTTGCCGCCGCCTACATGGCTGAAGTGATTCGCGGAGGTCTCCAGGCAATCCCCAAAGGCCAACTCGAAGCTGCTGCCACACTGGGGCTTTCTTACTGGCAAACGCAACGCAAAATTGTGTTGCCGCAGGCCTTGGCGATGGTGGTACCGGGGATCATGAATAACTTCATTTCGATCTTCAAAGACACCTCATTGGTCACCATTGTGAGCTTGTATGAGCTGACCGGCGCATTGGGTCTGGCGCTCAATTCAGATGCCAACTGGCGTCCTTTCAAAATCGAGGGCTATCTGTTCATCGCGCTAATTTATTTTGCTTTCTGCTTCGCGATGTCGCGTTACAGCTTGTGGGTGGAAAAGCAGGTCAACAAAGGCAAGGTGAGGTAGACCATGAGTGAAATGAATCCGGCCGGCGGGGCAATTCCGGCAGCGCCCATCATCAGCTTCGACAAAGTAAACAAGTGGTACGGCAACAATTTCCACGTGCTGCGCGACATCGACCTGACCGTTGCGAAGGGCGAGCGGATTGTCATCTGCGGCCCGTCCGGTTCGGGCAAGTCCACGCTGATCCGCTGCATCAACCGCCTTGAGGAACACCAGCAAGGCCACCTGATTGTCGATGGCATCGAATTGGCCGATGATGTGAAAGCCATTGACGAAGTACGCAAAAACGTTGGCATGGTGTTCCAGCAGTTCAATCTTTTCCCGCATTTGACGGTGCTCGAAAACCTGACCCTTTCGCCGATGTGGGTGAGCAAGATCCCGAAAAAGGAAGCGGAAGAGCGCGCCATGATGCAACTCACGCGCGTGCGCATCGCCGAGCAGGCCGAAAAGTACCCGCTGCAACTTTCGGGTGGTCAGCAGCAGCGCGTGGCGATTGCCCGCGCCCTGTGTCTGACCCCGAAAATCATGCTGTTCGATGAACCCACCTCCGCACTCGACCCGGAAATGGTGAAGGAAGTGCTGGACGTGATGATCGAGCTTGCCAATCAAGGCATCACGATGCTGTGCGTAACCCACGAAATGGCGTTTGCCAAAGCGGTGGCCGATCGGGTGATCTTCATGGATCAAGGTCAAATCGTCGAGCAAAACAATCCGCACGACTTTTTCAGCAACCCGCAGAACGAGCGCAGCCGCGACTTCTTGTCCAAGATTCTTGGGCATTAGGCAAAAGGGGTTCGCCCCTTTGCTCCGCACCGGCCCGCAGCAGCCACCTTTGGCACTCGCCCACAGTGTTCGGTCGCGTGGTAAGCTTTTCTCGTCAATTACTTTTCCCAAAATCGAGTCCTTCGCAGCGTGTTGCGATGAACCATTGAATCTTGGGAAACGGATTGCCCGGCACGGTGGACAACAAAAGAAGAACGGAGACACATGGCTGATGAGGGCGGCGCACTCTTGAGTGTGCGTGATGTAACGGTTCGCTTTGGCGGCATCTTGGCGCTGGACAGTGTGGGCTTTGATGTGACGCGCGGCAGCATTTGCGGGTTGATCGGCCCGAATGGTGCCGGCAAGACGACGCTCTTCAATTGCATGAGCCGCCTGTACGATTATCAAAATGGCGACATCTTGTTTGAAGGCAAGTCGATCACGGCCACCCCGACGCACAAGATCGCGGGCCTGGGGCTAGGGCGCACCTTTCAAAATCTCGCCATGTTCCGCACGATGCCGGTTCGTGAAAATGTGATGGTAGGGGCGCATTCGCGCTCTTCCTGTGGATTCGTCTCCAGTGCGCTGCGCTTGCCGCGCGTCGGCGCGGAAGAGCAGCGGCTACGCAAACGGGCGAGCGAGATCATGGACTATCTGGGCCTGACGGCGCACCAAGACCGCGCCGTGGCTGACCTGCCCTTCGGCACGCAAAAGCGGGTTGAGTTTGCGCGGGCCTTGGCGGCCGACCCCAAACTATTGATGCTCGATGAGCCTGCGGCAGGTTTGAACCACGAGGAGCTGGACGGTTTGGCCACGCTTATCCGAGACGTGCGTGACCGTTTGGGGATCACCGTGCTGCTGGTGGAACACCACATGAGCTTGGTGATGGGGGTTTCAGATCACATCATTGCACTCAATTTTGGCAAGAAGATCGCCGAGGGAACACCGGCGCAGATTCAGAGCCACCCGGATGTTATCGCCGCCTATTTGGGGGCCCCAGCCAATGCCTAGGCTCCTCGAAGTCAGTAAGCTCAGTGCGTTTTATGGGCCGACGCAGGTTTTGTTTGAGATCGATTTTTCGCTCGAAGCAGGACATATCACGGCGATTCTTGGGGCAAACGGTGCCGGCAAAACCACCACGCTACGGGCACTGTGCCAAGCGGTGAAGACCTCTGGCAGCATTCAGTTCGACGGCCAGCAACTGATTGGCAAAGCCACTGAGAGCGTGGTGCGTATGGGCGTGGCCCACGTGCCCGATGGGCGTGGCACTTTTACGGCGTTATCGGTCGAGGAAAACTTACGCCTTGGTGCCTATGTGCGGCGCGACAAGGCCGGCCTTGCACTCGACCTGGAAAAAGCGTTTACGCGTTTCCCGATCTTGAAGGCACGCCGCCATCAGCAGGCTGGCACTCTCTCCGGTGGTGAGCAACAGATGCTAGCGATCAGCCGCGCTTTGATGCTGCGGCCAAAGCTGTTGCTGCTTGACGAGCCTTCGTTCGGCTTGGCTCCGCTGATCGTGGCCGAAATTTTCCGCATCATGCGCACCATCAATCAGGAAGACAAGGTGAGCATGCTCTTGGTGGAGCAAAACGCGAACCTGGCCCTGGACTTGGCGGATCACGCGTATTTGCTTGAAACCGGGCGGGTAGCGCTTTCCGGCCCGAGTGTGGAGATCAAGAACAACGAGTCGGTGCGCCGCGCCTACCTTGGCTATTGACCACTGAACGGAGCGGCGACTATGGAAGCTTTCCTGCACCAAATTTTTTCGGGCCTGGCCAATGGCTGCATCTATGGCTCGGTGGCGCTGGCCTTGGTGATGATTCATCAAGCGACGCACCATATCAATTTCGCGCAAGGCGAAATGGCAACCTTCAGCACCTTTATTGCTTGGGCGCTAGTGCAGGCTGGCTGGCCTTATTGGGGGGCGTTTTTCGCAACGGTGGCGATTTCGTTTATTGGCGGCCTGTTGATTCAACGCCTGATTCTCCGCCCGGTAGAGAAAGCGCCGATACTGAACAACGTGATTGTGTTTATTGGGCTCCTGCTCATCGTGAACGCCATGGCGGGCTGGATTTTTGACCACACGCTCAAGTCGTTTCCAACACCATTCCCAAAGAGCTCCGGCTTGGGCACCAGGTATTTTTCGGCGCATGATGTTGGATCAGTGGGGGTAATGATTTGCGTGCTGGTGGCGCTCTACGCCTTCTTTCGCTACACGCCGATTGGCTTGGCGATGCGTGCAGCAGCGCAAAACCCTGACTCCGCGCGGTTGGTGGGCATTCGCGTCTCGTGGATGCTTGGTTTGGGTTGGGGCTTGGCGGCCGCGATTGGGGCGGTGGCTGGCATGATGGTGGCCCCCATCGTGTTTCTCGACCCAAACATGATGGCGGGCATTTTGATCTACGGCTTCGCGGCGGCGCTCCTGGGCGGGATCGACAACCCCTGGGGTGCGGTGGTGGGTGGTTTCGTGGTGGGCGTGCTCGAAAACCTGCTCGGAGCTTATGTGATCGGCACGGAGTTGAAGTTGACGGTGGCCCTGGTCTTGATCGTGGTCACGCTCACCTTGAAGCCTGACGGCTTGTTTGGTAAAAAAGTGGTGACGCGCGTATGAACCAACCCGTCCCTAAATGGCAATGGGCATTGGGCGCGGCCGTGGTTGTGGCATTGCTGGTTCTGCCTTTTTTGTTCAAAAATTACCGGGTATTCCAATTCAATTTGGTGCTGGTGTATGCGATCGCAATTCTCGGCCTCAACATTCTGACCGGGTTCAACGGACAAATTTCACTGGGGCACGGCGCGTTCTACGCCTTTGGGGCCTACACCGCCGCAATCATGATGGAGAAGATGGGCGTGCCCTACTGGGCGACTCTGCCGGTGGCAGGTTTGGTGTGCTTTGCGTTCGGCTTCTTGATGGGCTTTCCGGCGCTGCGCTTGGCCGGGCACTATTTGGCACTGGCGACTTTCGCGTTGGCCTTAGCGGTGCCGCAGTTGCTCAAGTACAAGAAGATCGAAGGTTTTACCGGCGGCGTGCAAGGCATCGTGCTCACCAAACCCGAGGCCCCGTTTAGCTTCAGCCTCTTTGGTCAGCCCCTAAGCCCTGATCGCTGGCTCTACTTTGTCACGCTCTTGGTAGCGGCAATCATGTTTGTGCTGGCGTGGAATCTGTTGCGTGGGCGCGTTGGACGGGCGCTCGTGGCGATCCGCGATCATCCGATTGCCGCCACCGCGATGGGCATCAACCTGCCGATGTTCAAATCGCTGGCGTTCGGGGTGTCGGCGGGCTTCACGGGGGTGGCGGGAGCCCTGGGCGCGGTAGTCGTGGCCTTCGTTTCGCCCGACAGCTTTACGGTCAACTTGTCGATCTTCCTGCTCGTTGGGGTGGTGGTGGGCGGCTTGGCATCGATTCCTGGCGCGATCTTCGGTGCGATCTTTATCCAATTTGTGCCGAACATTGCTGACGAGTTTTCCAAATCGGCACCTGCCGCCATCTATGGCATTTTGCTGATTGGTTTGATGTATTTGATGCCAGCCGGGGTGATGGGTATGGTGCACAAGCTTTGGCGCGGTGCCAAGGCCAAAGCGTCGTGACGGGCAAGGACATTCGATTCAGCGGACAGCGATAAGTCCGGGGTGCAGGCAGTTCTCGATCTACTTTTCCAGGAGACATTGACATGAAGAAACGAACCACGCTTGGTATCGCCCTCGTAGGTGTTGCTGCTGCCTTGATCGGCAGCAGCGCGTTGGCGCAGAAGAAGTACGACACGGGTGCAGACGACAAGGAGATTCGTCTGGGTCATATCAACCCTTACTCCGGCCCGGCTTCGGCCTATGGCGCGATCGGCAAGTCGATTTCCGCTTATTTCGACAAGGTAAACGCCGAGGGCGGCATTAACGGGCGCAAGGTCAAGTTCATCTCGCTGGACGATGGCTACAACCCCGCCAAAACGGTCGAGGTCACGCGCAAGTTGGTGGAGCAGGAAGAAGTGCTGCTGATTTTCCAGCCACTGGGCACGCCGCCTAATTCGGCGATTCACAAATACATGAACGACAAAAAGGTGCCGCACTTATTTGTGGCAACGGGTGCCACAAAGTGGGGTGACCCGAAGAACTTCCCCTGGACGATGGGTTTTCAGCCCAACTATCAGTCGGAGTCAAAGGTATTTGCGGCTCACATTCTCGATACCAAGCCCAACGCCAAAATTGCCATCCTTTACCAGAACGACGACTACGGCAAGGATTACCTCAAGGGCTTTGAGGACGGCTTGGGCGACAAGGCCAAGGCGATGATCGTCTCCAGAGCAACCTATGAGGTCACTGACCCCACGGTAGACAGCCAGATGGTCTCGCTCAAGGCTTCAGGCGCAGACACTTTCTTCAACATCACCACGCCAAAATTCGCGGCTCAGGCCATCAAGAAGGCCGCAGAGCTTGGCTGGAAGCCCGCCCATTACCTGAACAGCGTCTCAAGCGCAGTTGGTACCGTGCTGGTGCCGGCCGGCATCGAAGCCTCGATGGGCATCATCACGGCAGGCTATATCAAGGATCCGACCGACCCGCAGTTCCAGAAAGGCAAGGAATGGGACGACTGGGTGGCCTACATGAAGAAGTACCATCCGACTGGTGCGATGAATGACAACTTCAACGTCTATGGCTATACGGTCGCGCAGTTGATGACCCATGTGCTCACCAAAGCAGGCAATGACTTAACGCGCGCCAATGTGATGAAGCAAGCCGCCAGCCTCGACCTGACGCTGCCAATGTTGCTGCCAGGGATCAACGTCAAAACGTCGGCGGATGACTTCTATCCGATTGAACGAGAGCAGTTAATGAAGTTTGACGGCAAAACCTGGCAGTTGTTCGGCAAGGTTTATGGCCGGTAGCATCCGTTAGCACGCGGGCGGGGCGCTTGATTGTGAGCGTCCGCCCGATAGAAAACAAAAAGCCGGATCCGCTTGATCGCGGTTCCGGCTTTTTTGATGCGCCAAGAGTGGGATTGAATGGGACTAGCTTGCTGCGCTATCGTCCACTTCAACCGGTGCTGTCGCTTCAGGGCGATCCACCAGTTCAACATAAGCCATCGGCGCTTTGTCGCCATTGCGGAAACCCATTTTTAGGATCCGCACATAGCCGCCGGGCCGCTTAGCGTAGCGTGGGCCGATCTCAGCAAAGAGCTTGACCACCATATCGCGATCGCGCAGGCGGTCGAACGCCAGGCGCTTGTGCGCAAGGGTAGGTTCTTTGCCCAAGGTGATGATTGGCTCAACCACCCGGCGCAGTTCTTTGGCCTTGGGCAGCGTGGTTTTAATCGCCTCGTATTTCAGGAGCGAAACCGTCATATTGCGCAACATCGCCAGACGATGTGAAGAGGTGCGGTTGAGTTTTCTAAGACCGTGGCCGTGACGCATGATTTTTTTCCTTTGCTTTCGTTAGTTTTAAGCGCGCTCTTCTATCCGTAGACTACTGGCGGGCGCGTGAGTTTGATGCGGGTTTAATGCGATTTTGAAACGATGATGCGAGTGTGGCTTAGACGCGCTCGACACCGACGGGTGGCCAGTTCTCGAGCTTCATGCCGAGCGTGAGGCCGCGCGAGGCGAGCACTTCTTTGATTTCGTTGAGCGATTTGCGGCCCAAATTCGGGGTCTTGAGCAGCTCATTTTCGGTGCGCTGAATCAGGTCGCCGATGTAGTAGATGTTTTCGGCTTTGAGGCAATTC
>JANLTH010000048.1:0-12865 GCA_031362865.1 Burkholderiales bacterium
AGGTGAAGAGGCGCACGGCACCGGTGTTGAGGTCGCCAATCAATCCGGTTGATGCCTTGTTGCCCGAAGCCCCCACTGCCAGCAAGGTACCACTGGCATTGAGGGCCACGCCGGAGCCAAAATTGTCGTTGTTGTTGAGGCCAATCGGAATGTCTTTCGTGACCGGCCCGACGTTGAAGTTGTTACCGCCGGTATAGCCCCGCCCCATGATGCCCGCTTGAGTCGGAGTGGTGAACGGGTTGGTGTAGAGATACACCGCGCCCAGACCCCAGGCCGCACGGTCCGCGCCGTAGTCGAAGGGAGCGCCCACCACCAAGCTGGTGCCAGCGCCATTGAGCGCTACGCCATGACCGTAGCTTTCGCCTTGCCCGGCGCTGAGCTGCAAACGGGAAACGTCGACGCTCGTACCATTGCCGTTCGCAACCTGCGTGGTGTAGTCCTTGCCAAAGGTGGCGACGAGCGCTGGGCTGGAAAAAGTGCCGTCGCTAAAGGAAAACAATCGCACCGCACCGTAGGCTGGGGAAGTCGTCCCGCCCTGCCCACCGTCGAACAAACTGCCCACCGCGAGGCGCTGGCCGTTGGTCGTCAGGGAGAGCGATGTACCGAAATTAGAACCGACGACGCTGTTTCCGACATTCAGGTTTTTACCCGCAGTAGCCACTGTGCCAAGCGTGCCTTCAAGCGCTTGACCGGCAAAACTGGTGTTGGTAAAGCTATAGAGATACACGTTGTCGAGCGCGATTGCGCCAACCGCCAAGCGATCGCCAGCGCCATTGAGCGCGACGCTGGAACCGAAATAAGCACCCGTGCCACTCGGGCCGTTGATCGCAGTCAGGTTTACCGGGCTGCCGAAGGTGGTGGTGTTATAGAGGTAAACCTTGCCATCGCCGCCGTTGTCTCCGGCTGCGCCCACCGCGAGCCGGTCGCCAGCGGCATTCAAAGCTACGCCGTAGCCAAACAGCGAAGTTGCGCCCGTGACCGGCGAAGCGACGCTGGCTGCTAGGGTTGGAGAGAGGAAACGGCTGGCTGCGGTAAAGCTCACTAAATGTACTCGGCCGTCGCTGGCGGCTGCGGAATTCACCCCGATGGCCAGTTTGTCCCCGGCACCATTGAGTGAGACCGACGCGCCGAAATTCTCGTTCGCTACCAACGAGGCCATGTTGAGATTATTACCGCCGGTATAGCCCTTGCCAATCGTGCCGATCAGCGCCGCACCACCGAAAGTGGATGTACCAGTCGAGAAGCCGTAGAGACGCACGGCACCAATCTGAATCTCCGTTTGGTCGTAGCTCTTCGCGCTGGGGATGCCGACTGCCATCAGATCGCCCACTGCGTTGAGCGCAATGGCCTGGCCGAAGCCTTCGTTCGCCGACAACGAGAGCTGCCCTGGCCCTTCGCCGTTGTAGCCAAAGCCGGTAATCGCCGTCATCGTCCATGAGCGGGTGTCGGTCACGTTGCCAATGGTGATATTTCTCGGGTCGAGCAGCAGCTGCCCGCCGGGGCCGGCCTGAACGTTCTCCAGCGAAACGTAGCGCAAATTCTCTTTCGACGAAATCTCGATCACGCCGCCAGTGAGGCCACCGGTGCCGCCACGGGCATCCACCGAGCCCAGCATCGTGGTCTCGGTATTCGACCAGATCACTGCCGTGCCCCCCTGCGCTTGCGCATTTTTGGCAGAAACGTCGATCTTGCTGCTGTCGTTGATGAAAGTACGCTCGGCGTTGGCAATGCCGTTGGTAGCACCCCAGCGGCTGACGAAACGATCTGTCAGTAGCGCCGCAGAGCCAGGTTGCGGTGCGACTGGATTGAGTGGATCTGGGTTGGTTGGAGAAACGGGTGCTTGCGCGCTGCCGCCTTGATACGCGCCGCCAACTCTGACCAAACCACCCAAGGTCGCGCCGGAGGCAGAAATTTCGGCCGACAGCAGGCGCACGCTGGCCCCGGAAATGTCAACTCGACCGCCAACCCCGGTCGCCCCATCGGCTGCGTAGCGCCCAGATGAAAGCACGCCGCCGTCAGCGTTGACGGTGATCACACCGCCATCGGTGTGGCCGGAGACATCGTTTTGGCTCGACTTGTTCTCGACCAGCAGACCTTCACTTAAAAGGTTGATGCGACCACCCGCACCGGCCAACCCACGAGCGCTAATATTGTCGGAAAGGGAAAGCACGCCACCGGCCACGACAGTCACGCTGCCGCCTTGCGCTGCGCCGTCGGCGCTGACGGTGCCGCCCACGCTGACGAAACCGCCGCGCAGAACAATGTCGCCGCCGCTCTGCCCGGTATCCAAGCCGTTAACGCTGATCGTTCCGGTATTACTGATTGTGGCTGCGCTGATCTCAACTTTGCCGCGCTGTGTTGCGCCTTGCGCGGTGTTAGGTGAGGTGCCGAGTGAGGTGGCCTCAATCAGGCCGGTGTTGTTGACCACGCTTTTTGTGAGCGTCGATGCTGCACTGGCTGCCAGAATAATGTGCCCACCGGGCGCACGAATGGCGTGCTTGTTCTCGATCAAGGTATCAATCGCCGCGCCGCTTACGCGCAGGCTGATCAGCCGGTCACCCTGCATTTGCAAATCCACCTTGTCGCCCGCCGCGAGCGCTACGGTGCCAACGGTGGCAACAATCACCCCTTCATTGCGAACTTCAGGTGCGAGCAGAGCAACATACCCACCCAGCGCGGCACTGATGTTGCCTTGATTGGTGATTCTGCCGCCCTGATTGCCACCACTGAATTTGTAGTTTTTATTGAGGAAATCTTGATCCGAAATGTCCAGCGTTGAAGCGGCAAAGCTGCCCACATTGACCTGCGCACCCGGGCCCACCAAAATGCCATTAGGGTTGACCAAGAACACCGAGCCGTTGGCCGTGAGTTGCCCATGAATCTCGGAAGGATTGCCAGCTGCCACGCGGTTGAGCGCTACCGCGCTGGCGCTGGGTTGGTTAAAGTTGACCTGGGCATTGCTGCCGATGTTGAAGCTCTGCCAGTTGATGATGGTTTGGGCGCTGGACTGATTAATGTCCATCCGCACCTTGCCGCCTGTAGTGGTTTGGGCTGCACCAATGGTGGTTTGACCGGCGGCTACGTGCCCGCCGGCAGGAAGTGCTGTCGCCGGCGGGGCCGCGAAAACCAAGCCCGGAAAGGCTGCCGCGAGTGCGCCCGCCAGCGCCATGCCACGACCAATCAGCCGAAGAAGCAAGCTGGACGGGCGTTTTCCGGCATAGCGCCGGTACACCACCTTGACTCCCCCTGAAATACGAACCACCCATTGTTCAACGCGCTTGGTTTGACTGGTTTTCATGAAATGCCTCTCTCAGGGGGGTTGCAGCTGCTCGCGCACGGCGATGTTTTCAGGCTTGCTTTGCTGTGATTGTGCTGTTTTTGCACAGTTATTGCGCTGCTAATGCGTAACTTGCGGGGCGAAACCGTTCCCGCGATTGAAGGAAACCGGCGGGCTCTTAGAGCGATTTACTCAACACCATCCACCAGCGCGTGCGGCTGGCGCTGCCGTCGGCGTCGTCGCCATTCAATGAGCGGCCCGGATTGCTACCTAGTTTGGTCGCGACATTCAAGTTCACCGAAAAATCACCAGCCAGCGCCCAATTCAAACCCAGCCCCAAGCCAGAAAGGCTGTAGCCATTCGGCAAATTAGTGCGGGCACCTTGAAACCCCGCCCACGTGGCGTTATTGAGCCGCACGCGGCCGCTGTCAACGAAGGCCGAGACCGCCAAGCGACCTGGAACATCCACCGGCAAGGTGTAGGCATACTCCAACGAACCCAGCAAAGCGTGGTCACCAGCCGCTTCGCCTTGCGGGTAGGCGCGCACGCCGTCGTAGCCACCCAGACTCATCTTTTCGGAAGAGTCGAGATTCTTACTCGCCCACTGGCCACTCAAGCGCAGCAACACTTGGTGGCGCGACCAGTTTTGCACGCGCATGAACGACGTGCGCAGCTTCGAGTAATGGCCCTGCGTTTGTGCGGTGGTGCTGTCACCAGTTGCGTTCAACACGTTGCCGGAAAGATCCAGTTTGCCGAAGGTCGCAACGCCCGAAAGGCGGTTTACGCCGCCCCCGCCGTCTACCACCGTCCAGGCCAGATTAGCGTTACCTGCGCTGATACGGCGATCTGCGGTTTGCGCGATGGCTGTGTCATCCACGGCCCGACGGCGTTCTATCCCCAAGCTCCCCAGCAGACTTTGCTGCTGCGAAAGAATCAGCGGATAGCTCAGATTGGCACCGGCGGTGCTCACCCGGCCCTTCGCACCCAAGGGCGCAAAAGTGCAGCACAGTTTGTAGTCCAAACCGCTGGCGTTGATGGCTAGCCGCACGCCATCATGGCCCACCGGAATCGAGTAGTCAGCCGAAGCTACTGTGCTCCCGGAGGCCACGGCAGCAGCCACTGCAAGGCGGTCACCGATGCCAAGCGGGCTGTTCAGGCCGACACTGCCGGTGAAGCGGGTGCGGCCCGTGTAGCGGTTGCCCAGCGTATCAAGACCAATTTGCGCGGTGAGCGGGCGCACTTCGTCAATCGCGACCTGCACATCAGAGGTAGCAAAGCTGGTGCCGGGGTTCAAGGTGGTAGCCGGTCTGATGCCTGGCAGCTCATTCAGCAGATACAGGCCACGCTCGAGCTGGCCGCGCTCCACCGGCTGCCCGGGCGAGATGCCTTGGACTGCAAGCACTGCGCGCGCCTTTTGCTCTTTCAGGCCAATGCCAGAACCGGCCATAAAACTGGGGGCTTGCTGAACCTTTATATCCACTGCGCCGTAAGCGGCTTCCACTACGCGGATGCGAACTACACCCTCGCGCCACTCCTGCTGTGGCAACACCGCGCGCGAAAGGAAGTAGCCGGCAGCCTCGTAATGCCGCGTAATTCGTTCGGCAGCTTGCCGCAGTTGGGTCAGATTCAAACTCTTTCCCACCAAGTCCGCCACGAGCGGCTCAAGCGTCGTCACCGAAAAAAGTTTTGCACCCTCGATCTGGAACTTGGTTACCGCAATTTTGGCATCGTCGGCCAGCATAGCGGGGGCGCCCGGGCTGCTGGGCAGCACGGGCAAGGGGGCCTGCGGCAGCGGCTGACCGGGCTGGCGGGTCGAATCGAGAATCGTGCCAGCGTCTGGCCGCACCTGAGCGATGGACGAAGATCCAATCCCCAAGACCGCCCCACCGGCAAACAAGCAGAGCAGGGTGCGTGAAAGCAAAGGTGAGGCGCGACGATTGACCCGCCGCTGGTTATTTTTTTTTCTGGTATTCATCAGCTGGCTCAATGATTTTGGCGATGCGTTTCAAGGTGCGATTATGTTACGAGAATTTTGGAGGGAAATGCGGAATTTTCCTATGACTGAGGTCTAAAGGCGGGGGCGATTCAGCAGTGCTCCCTGCGTTACGCTGACGACCGAGATTGCGCCAGAGAAACGCCGAGACGGCCGCCGAGTGGATCAACGATGCCTGACAAGCTTCATAGCGCTGAGAACGCTTGCGGCGAATCACTCTTCAAAGTCTATTCGTCGGGAGCCAATACCATGGCGGGTTGCCATGATGCTTTGCCTGAAGAATGGCTCTGGATACGCGTTTCCGCGCAGTTTCTCGCTGTCAACCATCGATGGTGGCGTTGAGGCGACGTTTCTGCCTGGATTTGTCGCGGCTGCGCAATCCGGCAGGTCCGAGCTTTTGCGTAAACTGCTTCGATGCGCATTTCAAATGTCTATTCGTTGATCGCCCTAATGGCCGGCCTTGCTAGCGGCTTGAGCGCTGCCTCTGCCAACGCAGCGGTCTACGTGTCTTATGGCGCAGACGGTCAGGCGCGCTTCGCCAGCGAGCGGCTCGACCCAAGTTTCCAATTGCTCGTACCCGATTCGCCCTCTGCAAGCCCGCCAGCACCTCGTCCGGTGCTGGGTGTCGCTGCGAGCGCTCGGCGGACGCAGCTTGATGCACTCTTCACCGAAATCGGCAATCGGCATGGCATCGACCCGGCCTTGGTCAAAGCGGTGGCCCATGTCGAGTCGCGCTTCAATCCAGATGCGGTGTCACCCAAAGGCGCAACCGGGGTGATGCAGATGATGCCGGCCACGGCGGCGCGCTATGGGGCCAAGCAGCTCAAAGATGCACGCATCAATCTTGATGCAGGTACGCGCCATCTCAAAGATTTATTGAACCAATACGATGGCAATCTTGCCCTGGCACTGGCAGCCTACAACGCGGGGGGCGGGGCGGTGAAGCGCTATGGCAAAAACATTCCGCCATTTCGTGAAACGATGCTCTACGTGCCCGAAGTTCTCACGCATTACGAAGGCTATCGCAACCCAGCCCAGCCAAGCATGCCAAGCCCGCTGAAGTAGACTGCTTGCGGGTTCATTCTGTTTCCATTTTCTATCTCAATGCTTACCAACCCTTCCAAAACCCAATACCAGAGCCATTCTCCAGCCATTGCACTGCGCGGTTTTACGCTATTGGAACTGCTGGTGGTGGTTGCCATTTTGGGTTTACTTGCAGCCTACGCTGGGCCGCGCTTTTTTGCGCAATTGGGCAAATCAGAAACCACCGCTGCCAAAGCGCAGATTGAGGCATTGGGCACCGCGCTCAAGACTTACCGCCTTGACACCGGCAAATTCCCCACTACCGAGCAGGGCATGGCCGTGCTCGTGACCAAACCGGTTAATGAACCGAAATGGAACGGCCCGTATCTTGAAAAAGCGCTGCCGCAGGACCCGTGGGGGCGCGCTTACCAATACCGCAACCCAGGCGAGGGCGGGCGCGATTTTGATGTGATTTCGCTGGGCAAAGACGGCGTGGCAGGCGGCATCGGCGAAGACGCCGACATCCGCAATTAACCAGTCGTAATTCAGATCAGCCATGCAGTTCGAAGTCCGCGCGCTTGGCAGCGACTTGCAGCAGCTCCAGACTCTCACACTTGACGCGGGCAGTGCGGCTGACGCTTTGGCCCTAGCGCGCCAGCAAGGCTGGCAGCCGATCTCAGCGCAGCGCAGCGTCACCGCCGACCGGTGGTCGAAGGCGCTGCCGTTTAGCGGCACGCGCCCCTTCCCCCTGCTGCTTTTCACGCAAGAAATGATTGCCTTGCTCGAAGCCGGTTTGAGCGTGGTCGAGGCGATTGACACGCTGCTTGAAAAAGAGGCCCGGCCCGAACTGCGCAGCGTGTTGGTGCGCATCGCCACCAGCCTGAAGCAGGGCAGGGGGTTTTCTGGTGCGCTGGAAGAGGCCGCCGATGTATTTCCGCCGCTTTACGTAGGCATCGTGCGCGCGGCTGAGCGAACCGGCGAATTGGCGCGCTCGCTCGGCCGTTTTGCGCTCTACCGGCAGCGCTTGGACGGCCTGCGCACCCGCGTGGTCAGTGCGATGATCTATCCAGGCGTGCTGCTCACTGTGGGCGGTGCGGTGGCGCTGTTTTTGATGCTCTACGTGGTGCCGAGATTTGCGGCTGTGTACCAAAGCTCGGGCCGCGACTTGCCGGGGCTTTCGGCGCTTCTCTTGAACATTGGTCAGTTTGTTGGCACCCACAACACCGGCTTGGTGGCAAGCTTGGTCGGGGTAGGTCTGGCAGCGACGGCGGGCTGGCAGTGGCTGCAAACCCGTGGTGGCGTCGGGGCCTTGGTGGCGCGGCTACCGTGGTTTCGCGGCCAGGCTCGGGTCTACGAATTGAGCCGACTCTACATGACAGTGGGCATGCTGATTGACGGCGGCATCCCGGCGGTGCAGGCCTTGTCGATGAGTACGGCCATGCTCACCCCCACACTGCGCCGCCAAGTGGAGGCAGCACGCCATGCAGTGACTGAGGGCGAAAGCCTGGCGACTGCCTTCGAGCGCCACCAACTGATCACGCCGGTATCTTTGCGCTTTATCCGGGTGGGCGAGCGTTCCGGCAGTTTGGGCGCGATGCTGGAGCGTGCTGCGCAGTACCATGACGCGGAGTTGGCGCGCTTTATCGAGCGCTTTTCCAAATTGTTTGAGCCTTTGCTGATGGCCGCGATTGGCCTGGTGATTGGCTTTATTGTGATCCTGCTCTATATGCCGATTTTTGACCTTGCAGGGAGCTTTCGTTGAACGCGCCGCTCGATGCCGCCAGCTTGCTTGACGCGGCAGCGATCCAAGCCGCCGTGGCGCAGGCCCGCGCGAGTGCACTGGCTCCGCTCGCGTTGCTGGCCGCTACCACCGGGCTCGAAGAGCGCCCACTGACGATGGCATTGGCAGAAAATTTTCATTACGCCTATTGCGAAACACCCGACATGCTGGCCTGGCAGGCCGACTTCGAGCGCCTGCCGCTTGCCCAAGCACTTAAGCGCGGTATCGCACTTTTTACCGATGCGGCGCTGGGCACAGTGGCGGTTATTCACGACCCGTTTGACCGTGATCTGATGCGCTGGATTGAAGCGCGTACCGGTGGCCACGCTACCTTCAAGCTTTCCAGCCGTTCCGACATCCATGCCTATCTGGCCCGCGCTGAGCAGGCCGCGCGGGCGCTGCACACCCTGATGCCAGCTGCGGTGCGCGCCAGCGACCAACGCAGCGATGTTGAGCACCTTTCGCTGACCACCATCAGCGAGGGTAGTAGCCCGACGGTGCAAGTGGTCAACTCGATGATTTACGACGCGCTGAAAGAAGGCGCGAGCGACATCCATTTGCGGCGCGTGCCCAATGGCTTGGTGGTGCTTTATCGCATCGATGGCGTGCTCGGGCATGCGCTCAATCTCGAAGGCAATAGCGCCGCAGAAGAAGCGATTTCGCGCATCAAAGTGTTGGCTGAGCTCGACATTTCCGAGCGGCGGGTGCCGCAAGACGGCAAGCTCAAGGTGCAGGTCGAGCAGCGTTTGGTCGATATTCGGGTCTCGATCATGCCGACGATCCACGGTGAGGCCGCCGTGCTGCGGATTTTGGACAAGCGCGCCATCGTAGGAGCGGATGGTCTGCTGCATTTGGCCGACCTGGGGTTCGACACGGCCACGCTGGACACGCTCAAGCGCCTGACCGCGTTGCCCTATGGCATGCTGCTGGTGACTGGTCCCACTGGCAGTGGCAAGACCACCACGCTTTATGCTGCACTGACGGAAATCGATCATTCCCGCGAAAATCTGTTGACAATTGAAGACCCAGTGGAATATGAGCTGGACGGGGTCGAGCAGATCCCTGTGAACGAAAAAAAGGGCCTCACCTTCGCGGTCGGCTTGCGCTCCATCTTGCGCCACGACCCGGACCGGATTTTGGTGGGCGAAATCCGTGACCGTGAAACCGCTGAAATGGCGATTCAAGCCGCACTCACCGGCCACGCTGTGTATTCGACCTTGCACGCGAATAACAGCTTCGAGGTGTTTAACCGCTTTGCCTACATGAATGTCGATCCATATGCGCTTACCTCGGCGCTTAACGGTATTTGGGCGCAGCGACTGGTACGTACCCTGTGTGGCCGCTGTGCCCAGGCTTTTGCGCCAGCGCTAGCCGCTTTGCAGCATGCAGGTCTGGGCGCGGAGCGGACCGGGGACTGGATTTTTCGGCACGGCATTGGCTGCGGTGATTGTCGCGGCACGGGCTATCGTGGCCGCCGCGCGATTGCCGAGGTGATGCCGATGACTGACCCGTTGCGCGCCCTGATTGCCGACCGTCGGCCAGTGCATGAGATTCGCGCCCACGCGACCGCCCAAGGCACCCGCCTGTTGCGCGAAGCGGCGCTCGCGTTGGTCAAAGCGGGAATTACGTCACTGGATGAGGCCAATCGTGTCACTCTGGCGGCCTGAAACCTTGCACTTGGGCATCAGTGCCGGCACGGTGACGGGCGTGCGCTTACGGCACGGCCAGTATGTAGCCGCCACCGCCATCGCCGTTTCAAGCGGCACGCTCGAGGGTGCTCTGGCTGAGATTTTTGGCCAAGCTGCGCGCACTGCCCGCAGCGCGCAGGTGGTGATCGACGATGCGCTCGGGCAGCTCTTCGTGGTCAAGCGCCCGCGAGGCCTACGCGGGCTAGCCGAATTCGATGCCGTGGTAGCGGCACGCTTTGCCACGCTGACTGGTCAATCACCTGAGGCGTGGCAGCTCATCGCCGACCCCCAAATCGCTGGAGAGACGCACCTGGCGTGTGCCTTGCCGCGCTTGCTCCTTACGCAGATTCGCCACGCCGCGCGCGCCAGCCGCGTCCGGCTCAGCTGCATGAATCTCAATTTTGTGGCCAACGTTAACTTGCAATTGCGTAGCCAAGGTGCAGCACTCAACGGCGATGGCTTGTTCGCCAGCGTGGGCAGGACAACGATCACGATCGCCCAGCGCTTGGGGGGCAACTGGTCAGACGTGCGGGTCGCGCACCTTGCCGAGCAAGCTCCCATGAGCGCGCTCGAAGCACTGCTCGCGCATGAACGGCTGGCCTTGGGGCAAGTAAAACAAAGGCTCGACCTGGCCTGTGGCATGCGCCCCGCAGCCAGCGGCGAGGAGCAAGAGACTCTGAGCTTTCGCTGGCTGGACCAACCGCAATGGCCGGGCCAAGCGCGTGAGTGGAGCCGCCAGTTTCGCCTGGCACTGGCGGGTGTTTGGCCATGAAGCGTCTTCAGCTCGATTTCGCGCAAGAGGGTGCGCCCAAAGCACGAGCGTCAGTGCCGGGCATCGCGCTCCTGCTGATGGGGGCGGTCTGCCTGGCTTACGCCCTGTGGGAGCTCGGGGGGGCGCAGCGCCGCCGGGCCGATGCCAGCGAGCGTGCGCGCCAACTCACCCAAGTAGTGCGCCCCGCCGTGCGCGTGCGCGCGCCTGAAGCGGTGGTGTCGCCCGCGCAAATTGCCGCCATCAACGAAGCGGTGCGCCAGCTCAACTTGCCCTGGGTTGAGCTACTGCGCATTTTTGAAGAACGTCGGCCCAAGCAGATCGCCTTGCTCTCGCTGGAGCCGGATGCGCGCAAGAATGAGCTGCGCATTTGGGCCGAAGCAAAAACCCCCGAAGCCATGACCGCTTTTCTCAAAGACCTGCAAGCTGAACCGCGCTTCGCCGAGGTGGCTTTGCAGAAGCACGAGATTAACGACAAAGACGCGAACCGCCCTTATCGGTTTCAGCTCGTCGCCCGTTGGCGCAGCGAGGTCGCACCATGAGAGCGGCGGGTGGGTTCAATAACCTGGGGATGCACTTCGGCTTACGCGCCGGGCTGCTGTGGCGGCAGTTTGGCTGGCCGCCAGTGCTTGGCATCACCTTGTTGTTGGCGGCAGCGGTGCTGCACGGCCAGTTGACACCGACACTCAATGCCGAGTTAGCCGCGTTGGAAGCGCAAAATTTAGCATTCGCCCGCCCGCGCCCAACTCCTCAAGTTAACCCGGCAAGCGCGCCTGCCAAGCCCGCAAGCTTGCTCACTGAGCGTAAGCAGGTCTTTGAGCGCACCCTGATCTCGTCCAGCGCCGTGCCCGAAACACTCGCGCGACTTTTTGCCGCCGCAGCGGCGGCCAAAGTAACCCTGGCCCAAGGGGACTATCGAACCACCACAGAGAAAGTTGGTGCGTATGCAGCACTACGCATCGTGCTGCCGGTTAAGAGCAGCTACCCGCAACTGCGCAGCTTTGTGGACAGCGCCTTGGCCCAAAACCCGGCCATCGCGCTTGAAGAAATTTCATTTAAGCGGGAAGCCGTAGGGGCCAGCATGGGCGAGGCACGGGTGCGTTTGGTGGTGTATGTGCGCGACACTGGCCAACTCGCGGGAACCGCCGCACCACTGATTGAAGTGCCGCCCAGTGCACCACCAACTGAGACCAAGGTGGCCACGCCATGAGCCAAGCGCCTCGTGCAGCCACCTCCGCAACCCGGCGTTGGGTGGTTTTGCTCTTGCTACTCGGGGCGAGCGCGGCCTTGGTGTTTTTCAGCGATCCACCGGGTGCCGGAAATGCGCCGGTACGCGCTATAGAGCGCAAGCCGGTTGCAGGGGTTGTTGCGGGTTCGGGCGCTGACGAAAAGCGTACCGCCACAGCAGTCAGCCCAAAGAGCAGCGGAGTGCCCAACGAAGCTCAGCCAACCGCGCGCAAGGGCGCGGTGCCCGGCGAAACCATGATCTTGGCGATCACGCCGCGAGTAGCAGCCAGGCCAGATGCTCCGCGCGACGCATTTGGCGCACAAAACTGGAATCCGCCCCCACCGCCACCCCCACCCGCGCCGCCACCGGCCCCGCCACCAAAACCGGTAGCGCCACCATTGCCTTACACATTTTTAGGCAAACAGCAGCAAGACGGGCGATGGCAAGTGTTTTTGGGGCGCGCTGATCGCACCATTATTGCGAAGGTGGGCGACGTGCTTGACAGCACCTATCGAGTGGACACCATCGCCCCGCCACAGATGCAGATAACGTATTTGCCGCTAGGGCAGCAGCAAGTTTTGTTTGTGGGGGCAGTGCAATAGAGTTTTGTGGTTGGGAAGCCCATCTCCACTTTCTGATGCAACTCATCGCTCTCGCCCGACCAAATGTACCAACTGAACGTGCTCAATACCCGAGTTTCAGCAGGCATCCAGGTTTAAGTCGTGGCATCCTCCCAATTCCTGGAAACCCCCATCGCAATGAGCCGTCAACCGATTGCGGCGACCGTCAAAGTATTTCAGATGGATCGAGTGCTTTTCTCTTGCCAAAAATCGGGGGTTCGTGGAACTGGATTTATACAGTGGATATTTTTGATGCTACCGCGCTCGTAAGCATTTGAAAAATATGAAGAAGGTTCGCCATGGATTGCCTACAGACAGTTCTGTCAGCATTTTTTAGCACCTCTTTCCTTGGTTGCATATAAGGGTGTAGCACTATCAAAACTATCACAAGTGTTTCTCGATGGCATTCCGCTTGAACTTGCATCCTCACTACTTACAAAAAGATCCTATTTCAATAGCGGCATTGCATCGCATATTCATATTCATT
>JANLTH010000049.1:0-8332 GCA_031362865.1 Burkholderiales bacterium
AAACCGGTCGACCACTGGCAACTGATTCGACTTGAGCAATCCAACCACCTCCAGACCAGCCATGACTGACGCAAAACGTGCGGGGCCGCTCGACGGCATCAGGATTCTCGATATGGCGACCGTGGTCGCTGCGCCATTTTCCGCAACCCTTTGTGCTGACCTCGGTGCCCGTGTGGTCAAGCTCGAGCTGCCCGACGGCAGCGATGCCTTACGCACGCTCGCGCCAACGACGGATGCGCACGCGCTCTACTGGAAGGTTGCAAACCGGGGCAAAAGGGGTATCACCCTCGATGTCCGCAAGCCCGAGGGGCGAGCCCTTTTTTTGCGCCTGCTGCCGGACTTCGACGTACTGGTCGAGAACTTTCGCACCGGTACCATGGACCGTTGGGGGCTTGATCTGAAGACCCTGCACGAGGTGAATCCGCGTCTAACTATCTTGCGGCTGACCGGGTTCGGTCAAACCGGCCCGTACGCGCAGCGACCCGGCTTTGCGCGAATCTTTGAAGCCATGAGCGGCTTCGCCAATCTAACGGGCGAACCGGATCGAAGCCCGCAACATATGAATTACCCGCTTGGCGATGTCGCCGCAGGTCTGTTCGGTGCTTTTTCCATTGTCACCGCCTTAGTCGAGCGGCTCCGCCATCCGGATACACCGGGTCGGGAGATCGACCTGTCGGCCACCGAGGCCATGATGCGGCTGCTCGATCCACTGGCGGTTGAATACGAACAGCTCGGCCAAATTCGTCAGCGCGCCGGAAGTCGTGCAACCTACACCGCGCCCTCCAACATGTACCAGACTTCCGATGGTGCGTGGGTCACGATTGTCGGCTCATCTGAGTCAACATTTCGCCGACTTTGCGAAGCGATGGGCCGTGCCGATTTAGGGACCGATCCAAGATTCTCCACGAATAGCCAGAGGATCCTGAACCTTCAGGAAATCGACGGCCTCGTTGCGTCGTGGTGTCTCGCGCAAACGTTGGCTTCTCTGTCTAGTGCGCTCGTTCAGCACGACGTGCCGTTCAGTAAGGTTTACGACATCACAGACATCCTGGCCGATCCGCAACTCCAGGCGCGTGGCGCGATCGTGCGGCTGCCCGACCCAGAGCTTGGCAGCGTGCCTGCGCCTTGCGTCGTCCCGCGCTTCTCTGGTCTCGAAAACCCTGTGCCGCGCTCCGGGCCCGGCATCGGAGAACATAACGCCGAGGTTTATGGAGAATTGGGCTTGAGCGATGCAGATCTGCAACGCCTGCATGATCTCAACATCATTTGATGCTCGGGTGCCAGGCGCTCTTGGTGTCGCCGCGGATGTCTTCGATGCGTGTTACGTCCGCCTGTGCTCGAAACAGTGTCCGATAGGCTTCACGGGGTTCGACATCGGTAGAGCCGAGGTCTGGCTACTGGTCAGGCCGCGCAAGTAGGGCGTTGGCTTTATCGTTACCGTTGCAGCGGGTCGTGAGTGCGTAGCTACTTGCGGTGATCTGGTCGCTGCCTGAAGAGCCGCCATGGACAAGCGTTTTCAGCCCTAGTGTGTCGAAGAGCCGCGCCCAGCGGCCATCTTCAAGCACAGATTAAACGCGGCCTGCAAGCCCGACACGCCCGCAATGCCCTGCCCTGCAATATCAAACGCACTTCCCGAAGCGCAGGTACAAATCGGCACTGGCAAGCCGCCCAGCACGGTGATACCGCGCTCAAAACCCATCAACTTCATCGCGATCTGACCTTGGTCGTGGTACATCGTAACCACCGCGTCAAAGCGGCCAGCTTGCGCGCCGACGAACACGGTGTCGGCAGGCCACGGGCCGCTGGCGGCGAAGCCCTGCTCCTGCGCGCGCGCCACTGCCGGGGCGATGATGTGGATCTCTTCTTCGCCAATCGTGCCGTTATCACCGGCGTGCGGATTGAGGCCCGCCACCGCGATGCGAGGCACGGCAATGCCCGCGGCTTGCAGGTAACGGTGGGCAATTTCCACTGCCGCCACGATGGCCTCGACCGAGAGCAAATCGGCCACTTCACGCAAAGGCACATGCGAGGTCACGCGCGAAGTCCACAGCGCGTCGGTCACATTAAATTCGCTCACAAATCCGTCTACCTGCAAACGGTTTTTCAGGTGCCGCAACTCGTCTTCTTCATCGAGCCCAGCCAGCCGTAGCGCCGCTTTATTGAGCGGCGCGAAAACGATGCCGTCGATCAGGCCCTGCTGCGCCGCGCCCGCAGCTTCTTCAAGCGCGCGCAAGGCGGCAGTGCCACTGCGCAGATCAACCTGACCGCGCGCTGCCGCATGGCCGCCTAGCCAGTCCCGAGTGAGCAAGCCCACTTTGCCCGCCGGAATCGGTGCGTCCCAAGCGGTGATCGCGTGCACCGGCAGGCGCTGCGCCACAATCGCTTCGCCCTCGGCAAGCGCCACCGGGTCGGCGATGAGCACAATGTCACTCGGCTCAGTGACACCGGCTTGCGCGAGCAATTTCACCGCAACTTCCGGCCCGATACCCGATGGGTCGCCCAACGTCACCGCCAAGCGTGTGCGCCGCTCTTTGTGCATGCTGTGCGCCATCAATTTGCCTGAATCTTCGCGTCGCGAATCAGCTTGCCCATCCGCTCATACTCCAAGCGATTCATCTGCGCAAACTGTTCGGTCGAAAGCGTGCCAGGCTCACCGCCCAAGCCTTTCAGGCGGGTTTGTACGTCGGGCAGCGCCAGTGCTCTGGTCAACTCAGCATGGAGACGCTCGACCACTGGTTTAGGTACTCCCGCACTCGTAAATAGCCCGTACCAGGTGGTCATTTCAAAGCCCGCCAATCCGGCTTCTGCCATGGTGGGTACCATCGGCAACTCAGTGCTACGCTTGGCGCTGGTGACGGCGAGCGGCCGCAGCTTGCCGCCGCGAATCTGGCCCATCGCCGACGAGGTGGTGTCGAACATGATTTGCACCTGGCCCGCAATCAAGTCAAGGTGCGCTTGCGACGAACCTTTGTAGGGCACGTGCGTACTTTTGATACCAGCTTGCGCGTCGAAGGCCTCGCCGGCGATGTGCTGCGTGCTGCCCACGCCAGAAGAAGCATATTTCACGTCGCCCGGCTTGGCCTTCATCAGCGCGATCAGCTCAGCCACATTGGCAACCGTCACTGAGGGGCCGACTACCAGCACCTGCGGCACCTCCACAATCAAGCCGATCGGCTGAATGTCTTTGAGCGCGTCGAAGCCCAGCTTGATGAGGTGCGGCGCAATCGCTTGGCCGGTATTGGTGGCGACCAGCAGGGTATGCCCATCAGGCGTGGCCTTGGCGGTGATATCAGCCGCGATGGTGTTGGAGGCTCCGGGGCGATTTTCCACCAAATACGGCTGACCGAATGCGGCGGCGAATTTCTCACCCAGCATGCGGGCGATGATGTCCGTGCCGCCACCGGGTGAAGCGCCCACCATCAGGCGCGATGGCTTGGAAGGCCACGCCTGCGCGGCGGCAAAACCTGGCCAAAGGCTGGCAAGCGCCGCTCTCAGTAAAAGTTCACGTCGTTTCATGGTGGTCGCCTCAATGATTATCTTTGGGCACAATCGGCCCGCTTTTTCCGACCAAAAAGTCGAAATCACAGCCCTCATCCGCCTGATTGACGTGCTCGATGTAGAGCTTGACATAGCCGCGCGTGACATCGGTGCGCGAGGGCACGGGAGCCTTCCATTTGGCCAGCCGTGCCGCCAATTCTTCATCGCTCACGTGCAAGTGCAGTATGCGTTTAGCCACGTTAAGCTCGATGATGTCGCCGTCTTGTACCAGCGCAAGAGGCCCGCCCATGGCGGCTTCCGGGGCAACATGCAAGACCACCGTGCCGTACGCCGTGCCGCTCATACGCGCATCGGAAATACGCACCATGTCGCGAATGCCCTTTTTCACCAGTTTTGGCGGCAGCGGCATATTGCCCACTTCGGCGAAGCCGGGGTAGCCCTTTGGCCCGCAATTTTTGAGCACCAACACGCAGTTTTCATCAACATCCAACTTCGGGTCCATGAGTTTTTTGTGAGCCTCTTCAAAGCTCTCGAAGACCACTGCACGGCCCTTGTGCTTCATCAATTTTGGAGTTGCCGCGGAAGGCTTGATGATCGCCCCGCGTGGCGCAAGATTGCCCCGCAGCACCGCGATGCCGGTGTTCTTTTTGAACGGTTTCGCCCAAGTGGTAATCACGTCTTTGTTGTAGCACTCGGCTGTTTTGACGTTTTCCCACTGGGTTTTGCCATTGACGGTCATCACGTCTTTGTGCAGCATGCCTTCTTCAGCCAGCGCCCGCAGCACCACCGGCAAGCCACCGGCGTAGCAGAAATCCTCCATCAAATATTTGCCCGAAGGCATCAGGTTCACCAGCGTGTGCACACCGCGCCCGAGCTTGTCGAAATCGTCCAACTCAAGCTGCACACCCAGCCGCTTGGCAATCGCCAGCAGATGCACCACCGCGTTGGTCGAGCCACCAATCGCGGCATTGGTGCGAATCGCATTCTCGAAAGCTTCGCGAGTAAGAATATCGGAAATGCGCACATCCTTTTTCACCAAATCGACAATCCGCCGCCCAGCGGTGCGCGCGATGATGTTGCGCCGGGCGTCCACCGCCGGATAAGCCGCATTGCCTGGCATGCCAATGCCCAGCGCCTCCACCATTGAAGCCATGGTCGAGGCCGTGCCCATCGTCATGCAATGGCCGTGGCTGCGGTGCGTGCAGGCTTCGGACTCGTGCAATTCGTCGATGCCCATCAGGCCCGCATTGAAGTCGTCACGCATCTTCCAGATCGAGGTGCCCGAGCCCAGCGTTTCGCCACGAAAGCGGCCATTGAGCATCGGCCCGCCAGACACAGCAATCGTCGGCACATCGGCAGATGCTGCACCCATCAACAAGGCCGGCGTGGTTTTGTCGCACCCCACCAGCAAAATCACACCATCAATCGGGTTGCCGCGAATGCTCTCTTCAGTGTCCATCGATGCTAAGTTGCGATACAACATCGCGGTGGGGCGCAACAGTACCTCGCCCAAGCTCATGACCGGAAATTCGAGCGGAAATCCACCGGCTTCCAGCACACCTTTTTTCACCTCTTCGGCAAGCTCGCGAAAATGCGAGTTGCACGGGTTGGTTTCGGCAAAGGTATTGCAAATCCCGATGACCGGCTTGCCCTCAAACTGGTCTTGTGGGATGCCGCGATTCTTGGTCCATGAACGGTACATGTACCCGTATTCGTCGGTACGGCTGAACCACTGCGCTGAGCGAAATTTGGAGGGCGGATTCGTAGGGGCGTGCTGAATCGGGATGACTCTGCGGGGAGTTTTTTTCTTGTCGGTCATAGGACGAAGTGGGTTGTGAGTAAGAGTGGGAGCAGGCAGACTATGCACCAACATCTTACCGCCGCGCGAAGCGACGCGCGCAGTGCGCTTTCGTGAAGCAGGGGATGCGTCAAACCACTCACAAAGGTGTCACGGTCACAGGTCACGCTCAAGCTTCTGCTTCAGCCCCTGCGATCGTTAGAAAAAAAGTGAAACGCGGGACTGCTGAAAGAGATGCCTGCCCAGAGTGTGACCGGTGGATCCACAATTGGGATGTAAGTCATACCAGAGCGGATTTGATCGTATCAAAGTTGCTTATGGTAGGGCTTCCGGCTTTACCATGCAATTTGCCATGAAACCCCGTGCCAGCCGGGTATTACTTCGACCCGCTATGCCCGGTCAATGAATCGGATTGGGGCATAAGTATGCGTCGTGAACCGAGGGTTCCGACGATTTTGTCTTCGGTTTTTTCGCAAGGCCTTGCTTTATACAAGGAAATTTAAATTTACCTTGGTACCCAGAAGAGGACTCGAACCTCCACAGTCGTGAAACCGCTAGGACCTGAACCTAGTGCGTCTACCAATTCCGCCATCTGGGCACGATGCTGTTTTTCCCAAAACAGGCCAAAATTATAGAGGAAAATAGCGGGTTGCGCAGCGCTTGTCGCAAATCCGCGAAGTGAATTGACGCAACTCTTAAAAACTTTAGACAACCCATTGAAGAAAAACAGTAAAAATGCGCTCCAGCAGTTGGGCAAGCGCGCCGTACAAAGCAAAAAATCCAAACAAGCCGCCACGCTGACGGCAGGCTTTTCACTTACCCCTTCAGGTGGCACAGGCGGCGCAGCCAACCCCTACAGCGCGCCCAGAGTCCCAACCAAGCATGAGCGGACGGCCCGGGTGAAGCCAGACTATCCCTTCCCGATCCCGGCGCGCACTGACATCGCGGCCGCGATTGCGCATGCGCCGGATGGCTTGTCGCTCGATGCGCTGATCCGCCTCTTCAAGCTAAAACCCCACGAAGCGGAAGCCACTGCTCGCCGCGTGGCGGCGATGGAGCGCGAAGATGAGCTGCGCTTGAACCATCGCGGTAATTTCGTTTTACCGGGCAAAGCGAAAATGGCTGAAGAAGACCGCCAGGGGCGCGTCTCCAGCCATGCTGAGGGTTATGGATTCATCACCCCCACCGGCTCGACGATCAAAGCCGATGATGTATTTTTGAACAATCGGGAGATGCAGAAATGCCTGCATGGCGACACGGTGCGCTACCAAATTACCGGCCTCGACCGGCGCGGACGCACTGAAGGCCGCGTGCTTGAGGTGGTCGAACACAGCTTGAAGCGCGTCGTCGGTAAGCTGCAAAAAGATGGCCGCGATTGGCGCGTGATTCCTGAGGATCGTCGCTTGCAACTCACGCTGGTGCTTGACTTAACCTCGGTCAAGGCCCAAAAAGCCCTGCACCCTGATTTGGGCGAAGGCACGATTGTCGAAGCGCTGATTGACATCTACCCCAGCGCCAACGGCGAGGCACTCGGTCACCTGATTGACGTGCTGGGCGGCAAAGATGACGCGGGCATCGAGATTGAAGTCGCCTTGCGCAAGCACGATTTGCCGCACCGTTTTTCAACAGCGGTGGAAACCGAAGCTGCGGCGCTGCCCGACATCGTCAAAAAAACCGAACTCACCAAAGAGCTCAAAGCCGGGCGGCGCGACGTGCGCGATTTGCCCTTGGTCACCATTGACGGTGAAGATGCGCGCGACTTTGACGACGCGGTATTTGCCGAGCCGATCAAGGGGAGCAAGGGCTTCCGTCTGGTAGTCGCGATTGCGGATGTGAGCCACTACGTGAAGGTTGGGCAACCGTTGGACGACGAGGCGCGCAACCGTTCCACCTCGGTGTATTTCCCGCGCCGCGTGATCCCCATGCTGCCAGAGAAACTCTCGAACGGCTTGTGTTCGCTCAACCCGGCAGTGGATCGCATGGTGATGGTGTGCGACATGCAGGTGAGTGCGACCGGCGTGGTCAAGGCTTGCGAATTCTACCCGGGCGTGATGCATTCGAAAGCGCGCTTTACCTATACCGAAGTGGCGGCGATTTTGGCCGACCCCGCGAGCGCCGGACCCAATCGCAAAGAGCTGGTGCCGCACCTGCAAAGCTTGCACAAACTCTTCGGAATATTGCTGGCAGCGCGCACCAAACGGGGTGCGATTGAGTTTGAAACCACTGAGACCTACATGCTCTTTAACGAGCATGGCAAGATCGACCGGATCATTCCGCGCACCCGCAACGACGCACACCGCTTGATCGAAGAATGCATGCTCGCCGCCAACGTGTGTGCAGCGCAGTTTTTTCTCAAAGCGGAGCATCCGGCGCTGTATCGCGTGCATGCCGGGCCGACTGAATTCAAGCTCGATAAGTTGCGCGAATACTTGGGACCACTGGGGCTAAGTTTAGGCGGCGGCGAAAAGCCCACCACCAAAGACTACGCCAAGCTCGCCTTGCAGGTCAAAACGCGACCCGATGCCGCGCTGATTCAGATGGTGATGCTGCGCTCGATGCAGCAGGCGATTTACACACCAGATAACGACGGCCACTTCGGCCTGGCCTACGACGCTTACGCGCACTTCACATCGCCAATTCGCCGCTATCCCGATTTGTTGGTACACCGTGCGATCAAAGCGGTGCTGAAGGGCAAAACCTATCAAGAACCGGATTGGGGTGGCCTCGGCGTGAACTGCTCGGCCAATGAACGCCGCGCCGACGAAGCCTCACGCGAAGTCGAGCAGTATCTCAAGTGCTTCTTCATGCAAGACAAGGTGGGTGAAGCGTTTGAAGGCACGGTGGCCTCAGTGGTTCACTTCGGCCTTTTTGTGGTGCTCGATGCGTTTTATATCGAGGGCCTGGTGCATATCCGTGACTTGGGCCGCGACTACTTCACTCACGACGATGCCCAGCATCGGCTGCGCGGAGAGAAGTCAGGTGTGAGCTACGGTTTGGGGCAGCGCGTGCGCGTCAAAGTGGCTGCGGTCAATATGG
>JANLTH010000095.1:0-1501 GCA_031362865.1 Burkholderiales bacterium
CGCGCGAAGCGCTGCAACTGGGGCAGCGCCACCAAGTCGATTTGCCGATTACCCAAGCCGTGCATCGCGTGCTGTTTGAAGGGCTGGCCCCCAAACAAGCGATGCTGGAGTTGCTGGCGCGGGATCAGCGGGCGGAGTGAATCAGATTGGCTGCCTGAAAAAGCTTACTGGATAAGCCTCTTCAGGCGACGGGCTTGAAGAAGCTTATCCTTAAACCTTCTTCGAGCGACCTCGTCCAGCGCTTAACGTGTCATGCGCCCTTGTAAAATATGACCAATATTAATAGTCATATTGGAGATTTTCATGTCGGCGTACACACTTGCCCAAGCGAAAGCGCAGCTAAGCGCAGTCATCGATGCGGCCGTTGCTGGCGAAGAGACGGTGATTCTGCGACACGGCAAACCTGTCGCGCGGGTGATACCGTTTGCACAAGCGCCGGTCGATCTTTCAGTGTTTGACGCACACCGTGGCGCACTGCCCAAGGGGTTTCGCTTTGACCGCGAGGCGCTCAATGCCCGCCTTCGTTGATACCAACGTATTCGGTTATTTGCTCTCGACTGGGGCGAAAGAAAAGGTCGCCCGCCGGATTGCTGAAGAACGCCATTGCACCAGTGTGCAGGTGTTGAACGAGTTTATTGCCGTGTGTCGCAAAAGCGGCTTGGATCGTGCAACGGCGTATCAACTATCAGACACGCTCGCCAGCGTCTGCGTGGTGAGCGACATCTCCATAGCAACTTACCGCGTTGCGCAAGCGCTCGCGATGCGCTACCAACTCTCACACTGGGACGGCCTGATCGTTGCGGCGGCAACGATTGCCAATTGCGAGACCCTGTATTCGGAGGATTTGCAGCATGGACAGGCCTACGGCACAGTGCAGGTTGTCAATCCGTTCAAAGCGCTGGGCAAAGCTTGATGCGCTCGCTATAGCCCGCGCGCTTCTTCAGCCACCCCGTCGAAACCGGTACACCGCCAGCGCACCATTCAAATTCGGATCATCTTCCACCTGCGCGTCCCCCGTAAACGCCAATCGGCCGCGAATCGTGAGGCCGATCTCGCGGGCGAGTTCTTCAAAATCGTCCATCGTACACAGGTGGATATTGGGCGTGTCGTGCCATTGGTACGGCAACTCGCGCGAGACCGGCATGCGCCCGCGTGCTACCTGTTCGCGGTTTTCTTTGAAGCCGAAATTGGGGAAGGAGACGATGCCCTCGCGGCCCACGCGCGCCATTTCTTCGAGGATGGCCTTGCTGCGGTGCATCGCCTGCAAGGTGGCCGAGAGGATCACGGTGTCGAACGACTGGTCGCCAAACATCGAAAGCCCGTCTTCCATATTGCACTGGATCACATTGACACCATTCTGAATTTGGGGATAGACGTCATTAGAGCAGATGCGTGTTGAAATCCTCAGAAGATGTCGTTCCCCAATTTCGGTGCTCGTGGCCTACCGGCGACACGGCATAGCGCCCGAGCGACACCACCGATGCAAATCTCCATCATCGGC
>JANLTH010000096.1:0-26463 GCA_031362865.1 Burkholderiales bacterium
CGCGCGAAGCGCTGCAACTGGGGCAGCGCCACCAAGTCGATTTGCCGATTACCCAAGCCGTGCATCGCGTGCTGTTTGAAGGGCTGGCCCCCAAACAAGCGATGCTGGAGTTGCTGGCGCGGGATCAGCGGGCGGAGTGAAGGCTGTATTCCAATTCCAAATAAACGCGATCTGTTGCCGCCCAGCCTCCTAGCCTTGTTTTTCGCGCAATCTCCTCGGAGCGCCCAAGCGGGCAAATGCCTTTGAAATGGAATTAGCGATACTTGGGAACCTGTTTGACCAAAACTGGTGTGATGCGATCGCGCAAGCGCTTGCCGCGTACCTGCATCGCCGACCAATCGCCGTAGAAGCCCGCTCCATAGATCAGCAATCCCTCGTGAATCGTTAGTTCGCGTGGATGGGGATAGTCCGGCTCTTGAAAAAAATAAGCCTCATCCGACGCGGATTCAAACTGAATTTTCAGGTCAGTGCCGTAGGTGGTGTGGACCCAATCAAGTGGGCCAATCAGTGGGCCGTCGAACCCCCAGCCATTGAGTTCTTCATCGGGCGCATGTCGCCCATGAGTCAGCTCCAAATAGAGCCCACCTTTGTGAGGCGCGCCGCCTGCGCAGGCCACCAAATAGCCACTTTCGCTCAAAACGGTGCGGTGAGCTTGGCGAACCTTGAAATACACATTGATGTTCTTGCCGTCCGATTCAGGCATCTCAGTCCCCTAAAAAAACACGCTCGTTGTGCCAAGCGAGAAATGCGGCATCTGGTAAGAATCGCTCCGGCAGTGCAATTGAACGGCCATCCAACGCACAAATTGTTGTTTGCGCGAAGGACTGTTTCGCGCCGCCGCGCAGCATGGCGCTGACCCGAATTTGCAAATCAGGCATCACCGTGATGAGGCCGCGATCAAACGCGCGATCATGCAGTGCAGAGAGACACAAGCCATTGCGCGGATTGAGCCGGTTGGCGCGATCTTGACTCCAAGGCACGATGTGACTCGCTTGCAATAAGCGCGGCTCCGCCAGTCCCGTCATGCAGCATTTGCTGCCATAACTGCTCAGCACGGCTTTGCGAAAAAAAGCCTGTTTGACGCGGGTTTCAACCAGTTGGCGTTTGGTCTCACCGGTGTAGTCCAACTCGTCCGACCCGAGCTCAAGCGCGGCACTGGCTGCGGCCTTCGCGCCTCGTAGCGCAACGAGGATTTGCTCACTTTCGCTCGCCAGTTTTTCCCAGTCGCCATGAAACTCGTCCCACACTTCCCGATCCGCCTTACTCCCTTTGCCGAGGCCGGAGCGCCCCGTGCCGGTAATGGCTGGATCGAGGCTGGCTAGGTTCCCCAGCTTCATCGCCACCGCTGACGGGGTGCGGTCAATCAACTTGGCGAGTGCGACGATTTCTTTGTTGCCCTGATGAAGCTTGCCAAACGGTAGCTGACAGTAGAGGTGAGTGGCCACCTTGATCTGGTCTTTGGTCCAACGAGTTTGCACCATGCCCAAGCCCCCCGCGTTTTCGAAGACTTGAATTTACCCTGGGTTTGGCCTGGATTTCAATACATATTGTTTGACGGCAAATACGCGAGGCTGATGACTCACGTAACCCACTGCTCTGAAACCCTTACTGGACAAGCGTCTTCAAGGAGTATGCCAGAAGATCGTCTTCCATTAACATTCTTCAGCCGCCCATCCGAAACCGGTACACCGCCAGCGCCCCGTTCAAATTCGGATCATCGTCTACCTGCGCGTCGCCGGTGAAGGCCAGCCGCGCGCGAATTGTTAGGCCGATCTCACGGGCGAGTTCTTCAAAATCGTCCATCGTACACAAGTGGATATTGGGCGTGTCGTGCCATTGGTAGGGCAGCTCGCGCGAGACCGGCATGCGCCCGCGTGCTACCTGTTCGCGGTTTTCTTTGAAGCCGAAATTGGGGAAGGAGACGATGCCCTCGCGGCCCACGCGGGCCATTTCTTCGAGGATGGCTTTGCTGCGGTGCATCGCCTGCAAGGTGGCCGAGAGAATGACGGTGTCGAACGACTGGTCGCCAAACATCGAGAGGCCGTCTTCCATGTTGCACTGAATGACATTGACCCCGTTTGCCAGCGCGGCGTGGATGTTGGCATCGGCGATGTCCACGCCGTAGCCGGTCACGCCGAGTTCGTCTTGC
The DNA here is from genome assembly GCA_031362865.1 of Burkholderiales bacterium. Classification (GTDB taxonomy): domain Bacteria; phylum Pseudomonadota; class Gammaproteobacteria; order Burkholderiales; family JAEUOS01; genus JANLTH01. The sequence goes on from JANLTH010000096.1 coordinate 2,150, forward strand.
AGGGCGCGCATCAATGTGCCGTCGCCGCAACCTAGGTCGAGCACGCGCGATTGCGGCGCGATCCATGTGGCCATGGCGGCGAAGTCAGCGCGGTGTAGCGCATTCACGGCGGCGCTCATGCGGCGATTCCTTTCGTGGCAGATGTACCGAGTGCGTCGGCCACGCGCGCGTAGTAGCTGCGCACCAGTGCGTGGTAGCGCTGGTCTTCGAGCAAAAATTCGTCGTGTCCGTGCGGTGCGTCAATCTCGGCGTAGCTCACTTCACGGCCATTGTCGAGCAGCGCTTTGACGATTTCACGCGAGCGCGCGGGCGAAAAACGCCAATCGGTGGTGAACGAGACGACGAGAAACTTGGCGCGTGCCGCTGCTAGCGCCCGGGTGAGGTCACCCGCATGCGCAAGCGCCGGGTCAAAATAGTCGAGCGCGCGGGTGATGAGCAGGTAGGTATTGGCATCGAAATACTCGGAAAATTTGTCGCCCTGATGGCGCAAGTAGCTCTCGATTTCGAAGTCAACCCCATAGCCAAACTTGATCTTGCCGTCACGCAAACTACGGCCAAAACGCTCGGCCATCACGTCGTCTGAAAGATAGGTGATATGCCCGATCATGCGCGCCACGCGCAGGCCGTTTTTGGGCACTACACCATGGGCGTAGTAGTTGCCGCCATGAAATTCAGGGTCGGTGATAATGGCCTGCCGTGCCACTTCGTTAAAGGCAATGTTTTGCGCCGAAAGTTTGGGCGTGGAAGCAATTACCAGCGCATGCGCCACCCGCTCCGGGTAGGCAATCGTCCATTGCAGCGCCTGCATCGCACCGAGCGAGCCACCCATCACGGCGGCAAAGCGCGAGATACCCAAATGGTCTGCCAGCCGCGCCTGCGCATTCACCCAGTCTTCCACCGTAACCACCGGAAAGTCCGCACCATAAGGCGCGCCGGTGACAGGGTTGGGTGACTTGGGGCCAGTGGTACCAAAGCAACCACCCAGATTGTTCACGCCGATGACGAAGAAATGATCGGTATCGAGTGGCTTGCCCGGCCCAATCATGTTGTCCCACCAGCCCTCGTTGCCGTCGGCATCGAGGCCTGCAACATGGTGGGCGGCGTTGAGCGCATGGCACACCAGCACCGCGTTGGAGCGCGCGGCGTTGAGCGCGCCGTAGGTCTCGTAAATCAAGGTGTAAGGCGGCGAGACCTGGCCGCTTTGCATCGGCAATGGCGCAAAGTCGGCGGTTTGTGGCGTGATTACGCCCAATGCGTTGGTCATCTTGGTTCGATCAAAACAAAAGCCCGATCAGCTTGAGGCTAGATCGGGCTTGATGGGGGCATGAGGTCAAGCACTCTTTAGCCGAATTTATTGAAGGCTGAATGATGGCTCAGTCTTCGCGCCCGCAAGCTGATTTTCAAATCGGCGCACTCAGTGATTATGCGCCACAGCGGCGCGCTTCGTCAATTGCGTGGCTGGTCAAAGCGTGCCATAGGAATGCAGGCCCGACAAAAACATATTCACGCCCAAAAACGCGAAGGTCGTGACCAGCAGCCCCACCAGCGACCACCACGCCAACAGCGTGCCGCGCAGGCCTTTGACCAGCCGAATGTGCAGCCACGCCGCGTAGTTGAGCCAGACAATCAAGGCCCAGGTTTCTTTCGGGTCCCACTGCCAGTAGCTGCCCCAAGCTTCCGCCGCCCACAGTGCGCCCAGAATCGTAGCGACGGTGAAGAAGGCGAAGCCGATGGCGATCGAGCGGTACATCACGTCGTCCATCACTTCAAGCGAGGGCAGGCGGGAGGCGAGTATGCCCTTGTGCGCCAGCAGATAGGCAGTGGCGACCATCGCCGAGAGTGCGAATGAACCATAGCCGATAAAGTTGGCCGGCACGTGAATCTTCATCCACCAGCTTTGCAGCGCCGGCACCAGCGGTTGGATTTCATGCGCTTGCCGATCAAACGTGTACCAGAGCAAAAAGCCGACGGCTGCAGCGATGATGAGCAGCACAAATGGCCCTAGCGCGCGGGTGGCATACTGCTCTTCGTAGTAGAGGTAAAACAGCGAAGTGAGAATGCAGAACAGAATAAATACTTCGTACAGATTGGAGACCGGGATATGCCCGATATCCGGCCCCAACAGGTAGCTCTCAAACCAGCGCACCAGCATGCCGGTCAGGCCCGCCAGCACCGCCAGCCAAGTCATGCGCGAGCCGATTTTGAGCGCAAATTCGCTACGCGCCATGAGGCCAAACCAGTAAGAAAAAGTCGCGAAAAAGAACAGCGTACACATCCATACAATCGCCGACTGCGACGAGAGCAAATACTTGAGGAAGAATTTTTGCTGCCCGCGCGCCAGCTCAGGCACACCAGCCGGGTTGTAGTAGATCCAGATACTGAGCAAAGAGAGCACGGTGGCTGCCATCAAGAGCTTGCGCATCGGGTTCCAGAGCCAGGCAAGCCACGCCACCACCGGTACTGCGCAGATCAGCACGGCCTTGTCGTAGCCGTCCATATGGTGCGAAAAACGGGTCAGCGCAATTGCCGCGCCAACGCATAGCGCGATGGCAAACATCCAGTCACCCGCCGTGATGTTGGCAGGGAAGGGCTTTGGTTCAAGCTCGTGCGGCAGGTTCAGTTTTGCGGTGGCTTCCATCGGGGCTTCCTTATTTCACGTCTAGAACAAGTCGAACATTTTCACGTATTCAAGCGGTCCTTCTTGCGCGTCGTTCTGTTCCTGCGTGTTTTCGTTACGCCGACTGGATTCCTGCGTTCGCAGGAATGACGGGGCGCGGAGTGTGGGGCAGCAGGAGTTGCTATCTCGGTTCGAACAGCGCCGCCTTATGCCGCGCAAACTCTTGCTCAAATTCCATGGTTTTTCGGTTGGTAGACATCGCGAAGAGCAGCGTGGATTGCGGCTCTTCGGGAAGTGTGCCTGAAGAAGCGCTACCAGAGCCACTCTTCACTAACACCCAAGCCCGTCGTTCACGAATATAGAACATCGCAAACACGCCAAGCACCAGCAACAGGCAACCCAGGTAGACGATATTCTTGCCCGGCGAGCGCGTTAATTGAAACACGCTGGCCTTGACTTCATCGAACCCTTGCAGAGTGAGGTAAACCGGCGCTTGGTAAAAAAAGCTGTCGGAAAAAGCGTTCAAGCTGGCCTGCAGCCAGTCGCCATGAAATTCGTCGGCGGGGGCCGCCGCAAGGCCTTCGCGCGCGCGGGCCAGGGTGTAAAGCTCCCACGCGGCCCCGTTCAAAATACGCAAATACAGGCCCGCCGCTTTTTCTTGTTCCGCTTGCGGAATGGCCTTGTCGATAAATTCGGCAACAGCTGAAAAGCCTCGCCCAGCAAAGGTTTCCAGGGCACGGGTAGCGGAAAGCGCCAAATTTTCTTTCAGTTTCGCGTCCGCGCTTTGCACTGCGCCAGCGGCAAATTGCAAGCCTGCTTGGCGGCGCAAGTCTTCATCAAACAAGGCGGCCCGCAGGCGCATGAATTCTTTCACCGAGTCAGTCTTGTCCATTGGCAGGCGCAAATAGCGAAAGGCTTCGTTCGGGTTTTCGCGCATGCCGGTCAGCATCACACGCTTTCCTTCTAATGTCATCGGCAGCATGTAGTTGTGATATTCGCGCGCTTGGCCCTGTGCATCGCGGATTTTGTACTGCACCGAAGGGCCAACGTTCTGCATCCGCTTGTCGCGCGCTGGGTCGGCTGATTTAGTGCCGAAGATGCCGCCCATCGCCTTGGTCAGCGGATTGCCAGTCTCTTGTTTAGCCCCGTCAGCCGGGCGCGCCGAGGTGTCCACGCCCTTGGTGGTGCGCTCATTGTCAGCAGCGGAAGGGGTCTTGCCTTCGGCTGCACCTTGCGCATTTTCGATATTGAAAAAGCGAAAGCCGGTGAATTCGACTTTCAGCCCGCCGCCGTTGGCGTTGTCCATTTGCGTCGCATCGCCCACTTCACCTTTCAGGTCGAAGGTATAGGCTTTGGCCCCGGTCATCGGGTAGCCCAGCAAGTTCAGTTTGGAGCCACCGTCGTCAAAGCTCGATTGGTAAATCGCGATGCCACCGTGAATCAATGGCTTGTTGACTTCGATCTTGTGCTCAGTGGTTTTGCCGGTGGCTTTGTCGGTGAGCGCGACTTCGCTCAAAAACAGTTTGGGCTGCCCGGTCGAGTAATGCTCGATCACAAATTTATTGAGCTTGAGTGAAAAAGGCAGCTCTTGCAGCAACAGGCCATCGCCGTGGTTCACCACCGCAAAGTCGCGGCTGCCCCCTTCGGCGATCAGCACATTGCCGCGAAACGTTGGGTTATTCACCGGCAAGCGGCTCTGCGCGGGCACCTCGGCAATTTGCGGATTGCCGCGCATCACCACTTTGTCTTGCAGCGCCATCATCGCTTTGAGCGGCAATTCGCTGTCGGCCAAGCCCCCGACAAAAATCACCACCATGCCCACGTGCGCAAAGATGTAGCCTAGGCGGCTGGCGCTGCCCGCTTTGGCGGCCACCAGCGTGTTGCCTTCCGGTGTTTGCGCCACCTTGAACTTCCAGCCCAAGCGGGTGAAGTGGGCTTTGACGTGGGCGACGGCGGCGCTGCTGTCAAGCGCCAGCGTCGCGTCGCCCTTGTGATGAAACGCGGAGAGACTTTTCTCGCGTGTTTCTTCGCGGAAGACGCGCATTTCGCGGGCAAACTTGGGCGCATTGCGGTACACGCACAAGCTGGTTGAGATCACCAGAAAAGCCAAAATCAACAAAAACCACCACGCGTTGTACACCGAGTAAAGCGCAAGCACATCGAACACCGTGAACCAGAATTGGCCGAACTGGTTGACGTAGTTGTTGAAAGGCTCGTTTTGCTTTAATACCGTGCCGATGATCGAGGCGATCATCAACACGGTGAGCAGGCTGATGGCAAAGCGCATCGAACTCATCAGTTCGAGCGCTTGGGTAGAGGCTAGGCGCAGGCGGGACAAGGCTAGATCGGGGCTTGAGCACTCTAAGGGGTAAAAAAAAGGGCGGGGATCGCTCCGCCGCCCTTTTCTGTGGACTCTAAATCGTCAGTAAGGTTCGACGACTTTAGCGCAGGCCGGCGATGTAGTCTGCCACCGCTGCCATTTCTTTCTCATTCATTTTGACCGCGATCACCCGCATCATGGAATTGGCATCATTGGCGCGCTTGCCTGCCGCAAAATCTTTGAGTTCTTCAAGTGTGTAGTCGGCGTGCTGGCCAGCCAAGCGCGGGTACTGCGCAGGAATGCCGTTGCCGTTGGCACCATGGCAACCAGCGCAAGCCGGGATGCCTTTTTCGGCCAAGCCGCCACGGTAAATTTTCTCGCCCAAGGCTTTGGTAGCTGGGCTTTTAGCGCTGTTCGGCTTGGAGATTTGCGCCGAGTAGTGGGCCGCGACATTGCGAATGTCGTCTTCCGACAACTGGCTGGCGAAGCCCAGCATGACCGCGTTGTCGCGCTTTTTGCTCTTGTATTCCAGCAATTGTTTGGTCAGATACTGCTCATGCTGGCCGGCCAATTTGGGGTTGGGTGCTCCGGCGCTGTTGCCGTCGGCCATATGGCAGGCGAGGCAAACTTGGCCCGCAATGGTGGCACCTTTGGCGGCATCAGCCTTTTTGGTTTGCGCGACCGCCCCGCAAGACACGGTGGCGACGATTAGGAGTGTGGTGAGAAACTTCATGTTTCTTAGACTCAATAGCGTGGGTTGGTCAGGTTAAGCATGCAGAATGCAACCTACTATTTTAATTCCATTTCTAAATTATGACGATTGAGTTGTTGCCCCTTCCTAGCCGTGCCACTCGCACTGTCGTCGTCGGTGCGCCTAATCTCGTCATGATTTAGCAATGAAATAAGGTATTCGCTGCACCATCATGCCCATCTTTCATCAAGCGCGTTTCTACACCACCGCCAACGAGTTGCACCAGCTGCCCGAGGGCGCGCGGGTCGAGGTCGCCTTTGCCGGGCGTTCCAACGCGGGCAAATCGTCGGCCATCAATACGCTGTGCAATCAAAAGCGTTTGGCCTACACCAGCAAAACGCCGGGCCGCACCCAGCATTTGAACTATTTTTCGTTCGGGCTTGATTCTTACTTGGTCGATTTGCCCGGCTACGGCTATGCCAAGGTGCCCGAGCGAATTCGCCGCCACTGGGAAGAATTTTTGGCCGTCTATCTGGCGCAGCGCGATGCCCTGCGCGGCATGGTGCTGATTATGGATTCGCGCCATCCGCTCACTGACCTCGACCGCCGCATGCTCGATTGGTTTACGCCAACCGGCAAGCCGGTCCACGTGCTGCTCTCCAAGGCCGACAAACTGACCCGTAACGAACAGGCCAAAACCCTGAAAATGGTGAAAGAGGGCTTGAAAGACCAGCCGCTTTCTACCGTGAGTCTTTTTTCCAGCTTAAAGCGCACCGGCGTGCCCGAGGTGGAAGCCGTGATTGCGACTTGGCTTGTGCCTGCCGAAACGGTTTAGGCAAAACGGGTTCAAAAAATAAGGGCGTGGTGCTTTCACACCACGCCCGTAATGCCCGAGACCAACAAGGGTCTTCAAGGCACCCGCTCAGGGAGGAGAAGCGGGAGACCGATTCAAGTGCAAGCACCCGAATCCGCGTCTACAGATTCAGATGAAGACCGTTAAAAAAAGTTCAACCGACTTCGCAGATTTTTTTGCGCGAAAATCGGACCATCGGGTTCCCCGCATCTTCCACTGGTTTAACTCCTTATGAAAATCTTGAGTGCTTTCCCCGAACGTCGCATGCGGCGCAATCGCCGCACCGAATTTGCGCGCCGTTTGGTGCAAGAAAACGTGCTCACCACGAACGATCTGATCTACCCCGTCTTTATTCAAGAAGGCGTGAACAAGGTGGATGCCGTGCTCTCGATGCCCGGCGTGAACCGAGTGTCCGTCGACGCCCTGATGCCCCTGTGTGAGCAATGCGTGGCGCTCAAAATTCCGGTGCTGGCGCTCTTTCCGGTGATTGATGCCTCGCTCAAAACTCCCGATGGCTCTGAAGCGATGAACGCCAAGGGCTTGGTACCGCGCGCGGTGGCGGAAATCAAAAAGCGCTTCCCCGATCTGGGCGTGCTGTGTGATGTGGCGCTCGACCCGTACACCAGCCACGGCCAAGACGGTGTGCTCGATGCCAATGGCACCATTCTGAATGACGAGACCACCGCCATCTTGCAACGCCAGTCCATAGTGCAAGCGGCTGCCGGGGTGGATATCGTGGCGCCCTCTGACATGATGGATGGCCGAATCGGCAAGATCCGCGCCGCACTTGACGAAGGCGGGTACTCACTTACGCAAATCATGGCCTACAGCGCCAAGTTTGCCAGTGCCTTTTACGGCCCGTTTAGGGACGCGGTCGGGTCGGCCAAAAATCTCGGCAAATCAAACAAAAAGACCTACCAAATGGATCCCGCCAATAGCGACGAAGCACTCTGGGAAGTGGGCCTCGACCTGGCCGAAGGGGCCGACATGGTGATGGTCAAGCCCGGCATGCCGTATTTGGACATCGTGCGCCGCGTGAAAGACGAATTCAAAGCGCCCACCTTTGTTTACCAGGTCAGTGGCGAATACGCCATGCTCAAATCCGCCGCGCAAAACGGCTGGCTTGACGGAGATGCCGCGATGATGGAATCGCTGCTCGCCTTCAAGCGCGCCGGAGCCGATGGCGTGCTCACCTACTTCGCGCTCGATGCTGCGCGCCTTCTGCAACAACAAAATTAAATAGGGACTGTCCCTATTTAATTTAGGGACGGTTATCGGCCATGCAATTGCTTGTAATTGACGACGCGAACAAGACCGGCGGTTGCGCGCGGGTGGATGATCTTGAGGTATTGCCCGCCTCGGGTTTTGTGTGGCTCGACGTGCGGGCTGACGAGCCGGGCGAGCCGTGGCGGGAGCTGGTCGAAGACCTGACTGGCGTGCGGATTCACGATTCGCACATGATTGATGCGGGCAACGAGGCGCACCCCTCCTTCTTTGACAATACGTCGGACTACGAAATGATCGTGTTTCGCGGTCTGGTACCGCAGATTGAAAGCACTGAAACCGCGCAAGAGGAACGCACCGTCATCCTGACTCCTGCGCAAAGCAAATCGCTCTTCGAGGCCGCGTTTTCGAACAAACCCAAGCCTGCACCGATCAACACCCAGCCGCGCCGGGTGGTGACCCATCCGGTGACATTTTTTCTGCTGGATCGCCTATTGGTTACGGTGCGCCCGGCTGAGTCGCAGTCGATCGGCATGGTGCGCCAGCGCCTGCTTTCCAACGCCGCCAAACCGGCCCACTCCCCGCCTGATCTGGCGCATCGCATTTTGAATGCGATGGTGGATCGCTACCTCGAATTGCGTCAGCCGCTCACCGATCGGCTCGACCGTTTGCAGCGCAACTTGCTCGACCCGCGCCGCCCCTTCAACGACTGGTATGCCCTGCTTGAGCAGCGCATCGAAATCCGCAAGCTCGAGCATCTCTGCGAAGAGCAGCGCGACGCAATTGCCGAATGGAGCGACGCGCTCAATGAGAAGCCGATCGAGCAGCGTTCAGATGCTGTAAAGGTGCGCATCAGCGATTTGGCCGAGCACATCACGCGCGTTCACACTCACGCAGCGCGGCTGGAGGCGACTGCCGAGTCGGCGGTGCAATTGCACTTTTCAGCGATGGCCAATCGCACCAGCGAAATCATGCGCACGCTCACTATCCTGACGGCGATTTTTATGCCGCTTACGCTGATTAGCGGCATTTTCGGGATGAACTTCAAGGTGATGCCGCTGATTGAAAATCCTGCCGGTTTTTGGCTCACGATTGGCGGTATGGGGGTCGTGGTGGTCGTGCTGCTGTTCTATTTCCGTAGCAAGCGCTACCTCGAAACCCGCGAAGAACGGGGCATTAATCGAAAGTGAGCGCCTGCTCACCGCTTGCTGCTCGCGATTTGGTAGCTGGTGCGCTACTTTGTCACATTTGCGCACAAATATGCACTTGTCATGAAAGTGAACCTTCGGTAGCATGCATTTGTCATTAATTGTTAATTGTTGTTTCGTGCCGGGGCCTACTGCCTGTTTGCGGCACGACAGCACGACAAACCGAGGGGCTACGCATGCAACAAACCGAATGGCTCTTAGAGCAGCGCTATGGTGTCACCACCGCCCGCGCGGCCAAGCACTGGCTCTCTGAAATTCCGATTTCCGACACGCGCGCGGCGCAGCACAGCTTTTGCGCGCTGTTAGACGAGTTGGACGAGCAGGCGATCTCCGCTGGCGAATTGCTGCCGATTCTCGAAACCCTGCGCGCCAGCATCATCGATGTGCAAGCCGCCTACAGCGCTCGCTACGCCGGTAAGCCCGTGCCCCTGGCGCACGCCGAGCGAGTCGCGTTTGACCACACCGTAGCGCTCTGGCAGCGGCTCGAAGCGGCCTATCAACGCACGGCGGAATTCGACTGGTCCGGCGGTGTGGTCCGAGGTGACCAAGCGGGCGACCAAACCGCCCAAGCCCTGCCCTGGCAGCGCGCCCTGTGGTGTGCCGTGCAGCGCTTGCAAGAATATCCGCGCGGGCATCGGGCGATCCCGCCGGGCGGCTGGGCTTCGGCCCTGCGCATTCTGCATTTGGCTGAGCAGGGCGCCATTGCCGACACGCCAGTGCGTGACCGCCATCACCCCAAGGGCTTGACCACGATTGAGGCGACCTTTGTGCGCGGGCTGCTCTCGCACGCCGCCGCGCAGTTGCCGCTCAAAGAATACGACGCTGCCTGCTTGGTAGCCCAGCGCTGGGCGCACCGCGCCACCCTAATGCCGGACAGCCCTTCTTCCGAGCGCACACTTGATTTCGCTGCGGCCAAGCGCTACGAGCGCGACGTGCGCCGCATGAGTGTTGAAGATGCCGATTTCGGCCTTAATGTGCAGCGCCTGCGCCGCGCTTTGCAAACCTTGATTTCCAACCCCGATTCAGTGCCGGAAGACGATGCCGTGCTGCGCACCTTGCCGCAGACCACCGCGACCCGTTTGCTGCACTTGTGGAACGCGAAAGACCCCAATGTGCGCCAATTCGCGCGGCATCGGGTTTCACTCGCGGGCGACGCTTTGAGCGCCAAAGAGACGATTGGCGGCGCACTGCGCACCGTGGGCGTAACCCTCGCGCTTGATGTGCAAACCGCGTATTTAATCGTCGCCGGCACGCCGTTTGCGCCGCCTGCCCACGTGCGCAGCTCATTGGACTACACGCGCGAAGAAGCCGAGCGCTTGTTCATTTTTCAGCATGGCGGCAATGCCCACCACGAAGCCGATATCGGCCTGCTCGCCGCGCGGTTGGAAGCGTGGCAAGTGCTCGATGAAAGCGCCACCGGATTTCGCCTGGCGCGCCCGCTCGACGGCAGCGGCTCCGCGCCAGCGCGGGTGCGTGCCGGGCAGTTGGTGGCGCTGGCAATGGTGGTTGAATCGATTGCGGCGGCGGGCAGCAAGCCTGCCAAAAGTGTGCCCAAAGCCGTGCCGGTGCTTTGTGTAATCCGCTGGGTACGAGAGAGCACCGGCGTGGTGGTCGAAGAAGGCGCGCTGCCGCCCTCGATTGAGATTGGTATCGAGCTGATCCCCGGCGAGGCGCAAGGCATTGCCGTGGCGCTGCCACCCCCACCGGGCAGCGACGCGACACGAAAAGCGCAAACCACCTGGACCCCCGCCTACACCCTGCGCCCCAAAATCGGGGCCGGGCATTCGCGCGTGATCACGGGCGCCGTTGAGCTGGTGCTGCCGCACAGCGCGCTGGGCTTAGCCCGGGTTGGCATCAACCTGCACTATGCCGATGCCGACGCGAAATACCAAGCGACGATCCATGAGGTAGTTGAGCGTGGGGAAACTTTCGACCGGGTATACGCGACGTTGCGACACTGATTTTTCTCGTTCCACCGGTACAGCTGACACCAATGTCTCTCAGCGAATGGTGACGGAATCGATGGAAACCCGGCAATTGTGTCTCCTTCAGGTACAAAACCCCGCTGCGATGTGACTTTGTTCCTATGGTGGTGCGTTGCCCACCATGCTACATTCGGCCTGAAGCGCTAGGGTTTTGCCTTGGCGTGGGTTTGCTATTTCAGCAAATGAAGCTTTTGGGGGAAGTGTGGCAGCTCGCGCGTCCGCAAACCGAGGTGACAACGGCGGCTTGAAAAGGCCCCTGAGCTGGCGCGCGCCCGTTTTGGCATCGCCCGTCCAGTTGGCCACGCCGACCACGCTCACCCGCCTTTCACGCGACATTGCCCTAGGCACGTTGGGTGCTTTCGGCTCGCTGAGCTTGGCCTCGCTATTGGCTCCCGCTGCCTTGGCCAACCCCACCGGCGCGCAAGTCGTCAACGGTCAGGCCACACTCCAGCAAAACGGCAAAACGCTCACCGTCACCAACACGCCCGGTGCGATTGTCAACTGGCAGAGTTTTTCGATCGGCAAGGGCGAGACGACTAAATTTGTCCAGCAAACGCCAAGCTCGGCGATTCTCAATCGCGTGGTGGGGCAGGACCCATCGCAGATTCTGGGCACCCTGCAATCGAACGGCAAGGTCTTCCTGATTAACCCGAATGGCATCGTTTTCGGGCGCGGCTCGGTCGTCGATACGGCAGGCATGATCGCCTCCACGCTCAACATCAGCGACGACGACTTCAAAAAAGGCAAGCTCAAGTTCCAGAAAGACGGCGCTGCCGGTTCGATTCAGGTCAATGGCCTGATCTCCTCGAAGACTGGCGACGTCTACATCATCGCACCCGAAGTCACGGTCGGCAAAGAAGGTGTCATCACCTCGCAAGGCGGCAATGTGGTGCTAGCGGCCGGCGAGAAGGTGGAGATTTACGGGCGCAACTTAAACGACATCCGCTTCGATGTGCAGAACACGGGTAACACCGCTACCAACCTGGGCACGCTGCAAGGTGGCGCGGTTGGCGTGTTTGCGGGCACACTCAAGCATTCGGGCGACATTCGCGCCAATGCGCTCTCGCTCGAAGGCGGCAAGATTGTCTTAAGAGCCAAGCAGGACGTGGTTCTTCAGGCAGGCAGCGTGACTGCGGCGGAGGGTTTGAACGGCAAAAAAGGCGGCGAGATAGCGATCACTTCCGCGCAGGGCAATGTGCGTGTGGAAGGTGGGGCCGCAGTTTCCACCAACTCCACCCTGACCTCGGCGGCCGGCAGTGTGGCGACGGTTGCGCCCGCGCTCACCGCCAGCGCCGGCGGCACGATTCGCATCACCGCCGACCAAGGCAATATCAACCTCGACGTGGGTGCGAGCTTAAGCGCTTCGGGCCTCAAGGGCGGCGTAGTGACCCTGCTGGCGCCGCAGGGCCGCACCACGGTGCAGGGCATGATTGAGGCGCGTGGCACCAGTGCGCCGATTGCCGCCGCTGTGCGTGCCGCCGCCACACTACCCAGCTATGGCGAAATGCTCGCCAACCCGGCAATGCGACCCTTGTTGGAACCCGCGCCCATTGAGGGTCTTGACGCGAGTGAGCACACGCTATCGGTGAATGCTGCAACTGGCGGCGAAATTCAGGTGCTGGGTCGCGAAGTGTTGGTGAATGCCGCAGCGGTGATCGATGCTTCCGGCGAACGCGCTGGCGGTACGGTGTTGCTCGGTGGCGACTACCAAGGCAAAAACGCCGCCGTACACAATGCCGAGCGCACCTTCCTCGGTGCGAACGCGTCAGTCAGAGCCGATGCCACGCTCGCAGGCACGGGCGGGCGCGTGATCGTGTGGGCTGATAACGTGGCTGAAGTGCATGGCAGCATTGCCGCGCGCGGTGGCGTGGGCGGGGGCGATGGCGGTTTTGTCGAGACCTCCGGCAAAAACCGGTTGATCGTGACACGCGCACCGCTGGTCAACGCGCGCCGCGAGGGCGAAGGCTACCGCCATGGCACGTGGCTACTCGATCCGCAAGACATCAATATCACCAGTGGCCCCGGCTCATTTACCGCGCTCACGCAGGTAGACGATTTTGCCGATGCCGATAGCGCGCCCAACACGATTGACGTGGCGTTGATAAATAGCGTCGGCAGTGGCACGGTGACTCTACGAGCCACACGCGACATCAACCTGTCTACCTCGATCAATATCACCTCGACAGGTGTCGGTTTGACTGCAGAGGCAGGCAACAACATCAACCTTGGCACATTCAACATCACCACGAACGGCGGCAATATCACGCTAAGCGCCAACGATGCTGCGGCTCCTCCTGCGCCCAGCGGTACTGGGAGCATCACCAGCAGCGTGGGCGGCGGCATCCTCACCTCCAGCGCTGCAGCCGGACTTACAGCGGGCATCATCAGCCTGAGCGCCGGTGGCCAGGGCAGCATCACCGTGACCCGTCTTGATTCATCGGGCACCAATGCCACAGGTGTCGCCGGCGGCTCTGGCGGCATCATCAGCGTTTCAACCAATGATGGCGACATTCTGGTTCGAAGTGGCATTAATGCGCGCGGAGCCGATGGTGGTGCGGCAGTCGGTGTTGCCCTGGCCGGGGGCACTGGTGCGCAGGTTGGCCTGTCGGTGCAGAATGCGACCGCTCCGCGGCAAATTTTCATTCAAGGCGCTCTGCCAACTTCAGGCAGCCCATTTGTCGACGTGCGCGGCGGCAGCGCCTCGGGCCCGATCAGCGTCACGGGCGGTGCCACCGGTGGCAACGCAGGTTCGCTGGTGGTCGTCAGTCCGATCGCGGCGCAGGGTGTCACTTTCGTAACGAATGGCTCGATTCATGCCGAAGGCGGCTGGGCCAGCGCGGCGATTGGCATCGGTGCCGGAGTCAATGGTGGCAACGGCGGTACGATCACACTCACTGGTGTGGTACCCCTGATCGCTGGCGATGTCTACCTGAGCGGCGGCAATGGTTCAACTTCGTCGAGCGGCGCTGGTGGAGCGGGCGGTGCGGCAGGTGCCTGGAATACCTTCAACATCGGCTCAGAATTCACGTTTCGCAACACCATTTTTGCGCAGGGCGGTGGTGGCGGGTTCGGCGCTGCCGGGACCAGCGGCGGGGCAGGCGGGGCGGGCGGCAGCATCAACCTCACCTCTACCAACGGCACCGTGCGGATTGACCCCGAATCGGTCAGTGCGACCATTTTTGTGTACGGCGGTGCGGGCGGGCAGACTTCGCTTGGCGGCACTGGCGGTGCGGGCGGTGCGGGCGGCCAGGCGACGATCCGTGCGATGAACGGGCAAACCATTGTGCGCACCGACATCAACGCGGGCGGGGGTGCCGGCGGCAACACTGGCGCTCTTGGCGCCAACGGCAGCGGCGGGGCCGGCGGGTCGATTACGCTAGGCGAAAACGCTGGTAGCAATCAACTGCGCTTTGAAAACATCTCCGGTCTCGGTGGCAACAGGACAATTCTGCTCGACACGCGCGGTGGTGCGCCGGGCACGGGTGGCACCGGCACCAACTATGGCATCAACGGCAGTGCCACACTGCGCGCGGGCAGCGGTGGCATCACGCAAGATGCGCTGACGCTGGTTTCCGGCCCGGCGACCGGTGGCAACCAGTTCTCTCCGATCCAGTTCCAGGTTGCCAATGGCGGCAATGTACTGTTGAACCAGGCGAACAACCTCGGGCGCATCAGCGGCACAGTCGGTGGCGACCTTACAGTGAATTCCACCGCCAGTACGCTGCGGGTTAGCGGCAACCTTTCTACGGGTGGTGCGCTGAGCCTTGAAGCACTTTCCCTGACGGTGGACGACATTTTGGTTTCAGCGGGAACCACGGCCAATCTTTCGGCAGCCGGCGGGACGCTGGCGCTCAGTATGCTTGCGTCCAACCAATTCACCGCGCCGACGATCAATTTGCGTACGGACGTGCTGACGGTGACTAACCTGGGTTCAACCCAAGCTACCACGGCAGCTTCGCTGCGCCCGCACACGGCTGCTACCAGCATGCAGGTCGGCAGCGCGGGCGGTGGCCTGACGGTGGGCAACGGCTTTCTGACCAACTTCGCGCAATCGGGTACAACGCTGACCCTCGGTGGCAGCGGTTACACCGGCGTGGTCAATCTGGCCAGCACCGAGAGCCTTACGCTGGGCGCGCGGAACATCGTGGTCGAAACCGGCGGCAATATCAATTTTGGCAATGGCAGCTTCAACCTGTTGGGCCAAAACGTCAACTTGTCCGCTGGGGGCAACATCAATGCGGGCGCACCGACTGGTTTACAAGTACGCGCCGACGGCAATCTGAGCCTGACGGCCGGCGGCGGCATCGGCCTGGCGGGCGGCGCATTGCAGATCTCGGCCGGCCAAGGCCTCAGTGTGACAACCGCCGGTATCGCCGCCGCCGGGAGCGTCTACCTGTTCTCGCACGCACCGGTGGTCTTGTCTGGCCTGTCCACCGTGACCGGATCAGCCCAAACCGTGAGCATCAGCACCACCGGCACGAACGACATTACCGTGAGCGGCGCGATTAGTACCGACGATGTCATCATGCTCAACTCCGCGCGCGACATCCAGTTCTCGGGCAGCGGCTCGCTTACGGTAGCCGGAGCCTACCTGATTGCCGGGCGCAATATCGAAAGCCCCGGAACGGCACTCACCGACATTCAAACCACCGGCGGTGCTACCAACATCAACTTGACGGCCGGCATGGGTGGCTCTGGGCACATTGGTTCGCAAATTGCCCCAGTGCTGGTGAGTGCCGCTAACACACTGGTGGCCAATACGGTCGGTGTCTCGACCTTTGGCGAAGGCTCGATCTATCTTGCCCATCCGGCAAGCGCGCAAGGCTGGTCGCTCAGTTCCACGTTTGTGAACAACTTCAGCCAGCCAACCACCACCGGTGCCACGCTAGGCTTCTCAACTGTCGGGACATCGGCCTTTGACGACATCACCCTCGGTGATGCCATGACTCTCAATGGGCGCAGTCTGCACTTGGATGCTGGCAACCTGGTCTACGCCACCGCCAGTGGCTCGGTCACCACCAATTCCGGCGGTTCGATTTATGCGGTCGGTCGCAATGGCATCACGGTTGCCGCCGGTCGCACAACCCCGGTGTTTCAGACCGCCGGGAGCTCAATCAGCCTGTTTTCGTTCACCGGTGCAATCGGCGGCAGCGGCGCACCGGTCTGGGTCGAAAGCGGCTTGGGCACGGTTCACGCTTCTGCGGCTGGCGCATCGTCAGCCGGAGATATTTACCTGCGCTCCGGCTCTTCATTGGCACTAGGCGGAGTTACCACCGATGCCGCGACCGCGCAGACGGTGGATATTTCGG
Source organism: Burkholderiales bacterium (assembly GCA_031362865.1). Taxonomy (GTDB): domain Bacteria; phylum Pseudomonadota; class Gammaproteobacteria; order Burkholderiales; family JAEUOS01; genus JANLTH01. The sequence continues at coordinate 18,357 of JANLTH010000096.1, forward strand.
TCACGAATGCGGGTGCTGACCTCTTCCTGACCAGCTCGCTGTCGAACAATGACAATTATTCTCTGACGGTCAACGGCAATATTGTTTCCGGCGTGGCGCAAACATTCTCAGGTGCGGTTAATCTGACCGGTACTGGTGCGACCAGCGCTCTCCGCCTGACCGGCGCGAGCGCCACCTTCAACGCGCCGGTTTCTCTCACTGGCTTGAAACTCACGCTGGATACCGCCAATCCAACCGCCATTTTCAACGCCGCCGCCACACTTTCTGAAGGCGCGGCGATCATCACCGGCGTGGTTCAAGGGACAGGGTCGATCACCCTTCCCGCCGGAAAAACCCTCGCGCTCTCAGGCGGCTCCTGGAACCCCGCCACCACCAACGTCACCGGCACCTTCGCCCACAGCGGTGGCACGCTGGGTAGCGCCGCTACGGTCAACGTCGTCTCCTCCACCAGCTATGACTGGAGCGGCGGCACGATTTCGGGCGTGGTGGATGTCAACGGCACCGGGGTGATGAACATCTTGTCTGGCAGCCCCAAGATTCTCGATGGAGGCACGCTGCTGGCGGACCCTGGCGGCATCATCAACTGGAGTGCCGACAGTGTGGGGAACGGCGTAACCACCGGCACGGTGCAGATTGGGTCGGGCGGCATATTCAATGTGCGCCTTGGCGGATCGTCGAGCTTCGCTGCGGTGCTCAACAACAGCGGCACGCTCAATGCCTCGGGTGGTACCGGCACGTTTACCCAGGGTGGCAGCTCAATCGGCGCATTCAATACGTCCGGCGGCACTTTTGCCTTTGGCGGCGGTACCCACACGCTGGCGGCTGGTGCGAGCCTTGACACCGCTGGAGGGGTCATCAAACTCACGGCTGGCACGCTGGTGTTCGACACCACGGATGCCGTGCAAAACTTCTCGTTTGAGGGTGGCACGATCAACGGCACCGGCCAATTCACCGTTGGCAACTGGCTGCGCAACCCGGGCACGACGCTCTCAATGTCTGGCAGCAGTGCCGCGAATCTCGTCTCCAGTTCGGCCAATGCTGGCAGCCTGAATTTGGATGCGACTGCCGGTTCTTTGTCGCTGGAGGTCAGCGGGGCAGGCGGCACTCTGACTCAGTCTGCCGGGGTCAATTTCTCTGCCAGCAATGGCTCGCTCAGTTTGCGGGCCGACGACATGAGTCTGGCCGGCAGCACCACCGCTTCCGCTGCGGGTGCGACCATTACTTTGCGCCCTTTCACGTCCACCCAGGCGATCTCGCTCACCTCCACCAGCGGTAGCGGGATCAACCTTTCGGCGGCTGAGTTGCAAACGCTTCACGCCACCGGCGCAGGCGGCACGATTCAAATCGGCATCGCCGGCAACACCGGCGGCATCACCCAGGCGCTGCCGCTCACCTCGGCTACGATTGATGCGGACCGGCTGGTGTTCGCTAACCAGACCGTCACGCTGGTCAACAGCGTAGATTTTTCGGCGGCGGGCGCGGGTCAAAATGCTGCGATTGCATTTTCGGCAACCACGGTCAACCTCAACGCCAATGTCAACACCGGCAGCGGCTTGATCGATTTTGCCGGAGCCAATGTCAACGTTACCAGCGGGGCAACTCGCACCCTTACGAGCAACGCGGCAATTGGAGTGACTGGTCTCGGCACGATCAACGTGTTCAATAGCAATGCGATTCTGGAAATTTCGGGCAATGCCAATCTGGGCAATATTTCCGCATTTGGTGGCGGGCTACTGGCATCGAACCTGGGCAGTGTGATCAACCTGTCCAACCTCTCGTTAGGTTCGGCAGGTGGTTACTCGATTGGCACTCTGGGCACGGTCAATGTCTCTGGCCTGCTGGACTGGCAAGGCGGCTATGGCATCAACGTCGGCACAATCAACGTACTGGCGACAGGAACGCTCGCCATTTCGGGAGCCGCCGTCAAAGGATTTGACAATAGCGGCACCCTGAATCTGTCTGGTACTGGCAGCATTTCCGGCAGCAGCTTTATTTCGTCAGACGGACCGCAAGTGATGAGCATAGCCTCAGGGGCCACGTTTACGTTCAATGACACCGCTGGTTTTACCGGCTCGGCATCGCGCACTTTCACCAATGCTGGCACGCTGATCAAAGCGGGCGCAGGTACGAGTGACATCAGCGCGGGCGGCACGTTCACCAATACCGGACTGGTGCAAGTCAACGCAGGTACGTTGCAAATTTCGGCTCCTTTCACCGGCACCGAGTCGGGCAACTACAGCGCTGCCTCTGGCACCACCTTGCATTTCGCTGCCGCCAGTGGTGTGCGAACAATTAGCGGTGGCTTGACTGGCGCAGGTGCGCTCACCAAATCCGGGGCGGGAACGCTCAATTTTTCTGGCAGTTACGGATTAGGTGGTGCATTGAGCGTCAGCGCGGGCACGCTCAATCTGAGCCAAACCAGTGGCGCGATTACGTTGAGCAACGGTGTCACGATCAACGGCGGCATTCTCAATTTCAACGCCGGGGCGGTCACGATTGATACCAATCCGCTGGCCTTAAGTAATGGCACTCTGGGGGGGTCAGCCAATGTCACAGTCGATGGCGGGTTCGATTGGAGTGGTGCCGTCAACTCCACGGCGACCGGCGCAGGCACGCTGACCACGAATGGCGCGAGCACGGTCACCGGGGCGAGCGGAATCAAAACCCTGAGCCGCACCTGGAACGCCGTCGGTAACGTCACGCAAAGCGGCATGGGTACGACCAACAACGGCGCACTCAGCGTGGGCGGCACGCTGAACATTTCGGGTGCATGGGCCTTGGATACGACTGCGGTGGCTTCTGGTACCACCCCGATCAGCGGCACAGGCACAGTCAATCTGGTCAGCGGCGGCACTTTCACGCGCAGCGCAGGCGCTGTCATCGCGACGATTTCGCCCACCAATTTCAACAACAGTTCCACCGCGGCTGATGGCGTGGTCGTGCAAACCGGCACGCTGCTGCTCGTAGCCAACGGCACGGATAGCGGCGACTACACCGTCGCCACAGGCGCGACGCTGCAATTCACCGATGCGACTGGGCGCACCGTCACTGGCAATGTGAGTGGCCTGGGTGGCATCACCAAATCTGGAACGGGCACGCTGAACCTCTCGGGCAGCTACGTCAACACGGGCAGCCTGACTGCCATTGGAGGCACACTAAACCTGAGCCAAACCAATGGCCCGATTACGTTGAGCAACGGTGTCACGATCAACGGCGGCATACTCAATTTCAACGCCGGGGCGGTCACGATTGATACCAATCCGCTGGCCTTAAGCAATGGCACTCTGGGGGGGGCCGCCAATGTCACGGTCAATGGCGGGTTCGATTGGAGTGGTGCCGTCAACTCCACGGCGACCGGCGCAGGCACGCTGACCACGAATGGCGCGAGCACCGTTTCGGGGAATGCCGGACAAAAAACCCTGAGCCGCACCTGGAATGCCGTCGGCAACGTCACGCAAAGCGGCATGGGTACGACCAACAACGGCACACTCAGCGTGGGCGGCACGCTGAACATTTCGGGTGCATGGGCCTTGGATACGACTGCGGTGGCTTCTGGTACCACCCCGATCACCGGCACAGGCACAGTCAATCTGGTCAGCGGCGGCACTTTCACGCGCAGCGCAGGCACTGTCATCGCGACGATTTCGCCCACCAATTTCAACAACAGTTCCACCGCGGCCGATGGCGTGGTCGTGCAAACCGGCACGCTGCTGCTCGTAGCCAACGGTACGGATAGCGGCGACTACACCGTTGCGACAGGTGCGACGCTGCAATTTGCTGATCCAGCCGCGCGCACAGTCACGGGCAACGTGAGTGGCCTGGGCGGCATCACCAAATCTGGAACGGGCACGCTCAATCTCTCGGGAGGCTACTTTAACTCGGGCTTGCTGACCGCGAGCGCAGGCACTCTCAACCTGAGCCAAAGCAACGGCGCGTTAACAGTCAGCAATGGAATCACCGTAAACGGTGGCACGCTCAATTTCAATGCGGGTGCGATCACAATTGATACCTCGCCCCTGCTTATCTCGTCGGGCACACTCGGTGGGACTGCTGCTTTGGTGTCCAGCAGCGCGTTCAACTGGTCTGCCGGTACGTTGGCCGGTGTCGGCGGGTTCACCACCAATGGCACAAGCACACTCACGACGAGCGGGGTGAAAACGCTCGACACCAAAATTTGGGCGATGGCCGGCAGTACGAATCAAAGCGGTATGAGCGGCGGAACGGGTCATGTGGTGCTCAGCAATGGCGCGCGCCTGAACATTTCCGGCGCTTGGAATTCAACCAGCACGCTTGCAAACCAATACTTGTTCCGTCACGGGGTGGGCGCGGCAGTCGAGGTGAACCTGACCGAGGGCGGCAGCTTGGTTGTAGCCGGCACGCAAGCCGTCCAGATCGGGCAAACGGCAGGTACGGTGATCGAATTCAACAATCGCTCCATCGCGCCCACGGGTGTCTCGGTAACTAACCCCGGTGGTTTGGTGCTCAATCCGGGACCGACTGGTGCCGGTATTGACACCGGCTCATTCTTCATCGACACCGGTTCAACGCTCGATTTCAGCCAGGCGGGAACACGCACACTGACGGGCGCGGTCAGCGGTGGCGGGGCGGTCAAGTTTAGCAGTGGCACGCTCGCGTTCAGCGGGGCGTTGAGCTCATCCGGTGGGATTACTGTTAACGGTGGCACCCTCAACGTAAATTCCGGTGCCAGCTTCGCCCCGGCAGGCGGCGTGACCGTTTCGGCAGGCCAGATCAACTTCAACACCGGCTCTGTAGTCAATGTGACCGGCCTGACCAACATCGCCGGTGGCACTGCTAATTTCAATGACACCGGCCTGACCACGCTGGCGAATGTTTCCTTTGCTAGTGGCACCGTTGCAGGCAGCGGGAATGTGCGCATCAACGACTGGCTGCGCACCGGCGGAACCTTTTCGATGGCTGCCACCGGCAGCGCCGATTTGACGGCCGCGACCGGAGACTTTGCGATTGGCATTCAGTACGCAGCGGGCACGCTGACCCTGCGCGCGCCCAGCGGTGCGATCACAGGAATTAACACCACTGGCAACGACATCACCGCAGACAATGTGAACCTCTCGGCATTGACTGGCATTGGCACGGGCCCGAATGGCCCGCTCGTGCTGGCCCCCAAAAGCGTGGGTGGTCCGGTCGTCATCACTGCCGTGACCACCAGCGCTTCGAGCGACATCAATCTGAGCGGCACCACCACGGCGGGTGGCTATACGCTGAGCAATCTCAGTGCGCTGGGCAACGTGGGCATCGATACCGGATCCAGCAACATCCTTGGGGGTGCAGGGCTGGTGGATGTGCAAGCGACCGGCTCAATCACGCTCTCAGCAGGGCGGCTGGGAAGCACCGGCAGCCGGGTGGATGTCTTCCCCGGGGCGGTGTCGAGTTTTACTTCCACGGGTAACACCTCGGCTGACGGCATTTTCCTGACGCATGGGGGCGCGGGTGATGTCAGTACCAGTTTCTACAGTGGGGGTGTCTTGAACCCCGGCCTAGGTCTTGGCGCAAATATTGAGCTTGCCACCAGCAATGGCGCTTGGCTGGTCGATGCCAATATCAACGTGGGCACGGACAAATTCAAGCTGATTAGCCAGGGGGCTAACAAAAATATCGAATTCACCACCGGTGCGATTACCGCCAGTGGGGGTGCGACGCTGATTGCCACCGGCGGCATTGTCAGCGCGGCGGGTTCGGCGATTGACATCGCGAGCACCGGTGCCATTTCGCTCTCGGCGGCGGGGGCGGCGATTGGCAGCAGCGCGAACCCGTTGATCGTGTCAACCACCGGCGCGCTCAATCTCGTCACCGGCGGGGCGGGTGCCAGTGGCGACATTTATCTCGCGAGCGACGCAAGTATCAATATCTCGGCCTTGGGTCTCCAAACCGCAGCCGGGGCGAATCTCGTTTCGCTGCGCACCGATACAGCGACGGCGGATATTGTTCTTGCCGGCTCGATCACCAGTGACGACACCTTCACGCTTGCGTCTGGCCGCAATATCAATATTTCCGGCGGTGCAACCATTACCGCTGCAGGCTTGAACCTGAAGCACAATTCGGGCGTTGGCGGGGCCACGTCGGTCAACACGACCGGCAGCGGTGTGGTGACATTTGCAACACCGGTGACTGCGAACTTCGCGGGCGCTGAAGCGGCCACGGTGAATATTTCAGGCGCTTCGAGCACCATGTCGTTCGGTGCCGCCACCGCGCTGGGCGATCTCAATCTTTCCACCCTGGGCACGCTCGCTGGTGCTGGTGCCGTCACCATCAACGGCAATCTGGCCTGGGCTTCCGGCACACAATCCGGCACTGGTTCGACCACCTTGGCAAGCGGTGCTACAGCAACGCTTACCGCGACGAATTCGTTTTTGAGTGGACGGACGTTTAACAATTCGGGCACCTTCAGCCATACGGGCGCTGCCAATCTTGACGTGCAGAGTGGCGCGGTGTTCAACAACGCGGCTGCGGCGAGCTATTTCGTGACGGGATCGGGGAATATCACAGGCTCGGGCATCATTAACAATACGGGCCTGTTTGAGAAATCGGCAAGCTCAGCGATGACTGTTGCACCGGTGTTCAACAACTCCGGAACGGCACGGAACTCTAATACGGTCGATCTGATCTTCTCCGGCGGCGGCACTCACACCGGTTCGTTCGACATCACCTCCGCTGGGGTCTCGCGCATTATTTTTGGCGGCGGGACGCACCTGATTCAAAGTGGTGCCTCGTTTGCCACGGCATCGACCTCGAACGAGTATCGCGTTTCTGGCGCATCTACGGTATTCGATCTCGGAACGGGTGTTACCGCCAGCTTGCCCAGGCTCGATTTGGTGTCCGGCACGATTCAAGGTGCTGGCAATCTCAGTGTGGCGAATTGGACTCGCAGCGCAGGCACTTTTGCCTTGGGTGGCAATGCCAACCTCACGGCGACCACCGACCAATTTGGTGGCCATAACTACACCGCGGGCAGCTTGGCGATGACGATCGCTTCTGCCGGTGTCTCGCTGACTCAGGGGGTCGCACGTACCTACACCGCCACCACCGGCGACCTGACCATCGTCGCCGACGACATGGCAATCAATGTCGCATCCAACCTCTCGTCAACCCTTGGAAACGTAGTCCTGAAGCCATTCTCCACGAATCGGGCAATCAATATTTCCAGTGCGGGTGTCGGCCTCAGCTTGACACCGACCGAACTGTCGCGCTTTACCGCGGGTGGGGCGTTGCAGATTGGTGAACAGGCGGGTTTCACCAACACGTTGACCGTGGCTGAGACGGTGAATTCAACCCACGTGAATGCAACCTCGCTGATTCTTAAAGCCAACACCATCGTCAACAACTCGCCGCTCGATTTTTCGGCTGGTAACGAGAACGTCACGATTGGTGCGAACACGCTCTTCACGCTGGGCCAAAACATCAGCACCGGCACTGGCCGGATTGATTTTTTGAACTCTGCGGTGACCGTCGCAGGCTCGCGCACACTGACCAGCACCAATGCCACCGGCGTAGTGGGCAGCGGTTCGCTGGATGTGACCAACAACACGCTGAACATCTCAGCCACGTCAAACCTTGCCGCCGTCAACGTGAGCGGCGGCAGCGGCAATTTCAATGTCCACAACGCGGCGGCTATCGGCACCTTGGCGCTGGCTGGCGGGGCCAATATTAGTGGCGCGGGCGACATCACGGTCAGCTCCGCTTTCAACTGGGGCACAGGCACGGCGCAGGGCGCGGGCACGCTGACTACCAACGGCACGACCACCCTGAGTGGCGGCGCAACCCTCAGCAGCAAAACCTGGAACAACAACGGCACCGCCAATTTTGGCTCGACCCCGTTAACTCTCAATGGTGCGACGCTGAACAATTTGTCGGGCGGCATCCTCAATGCCAGCGGTGCCAGCCTTTTCAGTGCGGCGGGCGCGGGCGCTACCGTGGTGAACACGGGCACCATCAACCGCACCGGTACGGGCAACACCAATCTTGAAGGCGGCGGGGCGGCTTTGAGTTTTGCCAACGACGGCACGGTGAATGTGAACCAGGGCACATTCACCTTGAACAAAGGCGGCGTGGATGCCGGGGTGTACAACGT
>JANLTH010000101.1:0-8492 GCA_031362865.1 Burkholderiales bacterium
GACGAGGATGAGATTGTTGCGGCTGATGAGATCCTTGAGGTTTCAATCCACGCCCGTGCGTGAGCACGGGCGAGACCGACCTGTTGACCTCGCGGTTCGCCGGGCTGCTCGGTTTCAATCCACGCCCGTGCGTGAGCACGGGCGAGACTATCGGTATCGACGCGGCGCACAAAGGCGGCGATGTTTCAATCCACGCCCGTGCGTGAGCACGGGCGAGACCTATCACGGAGGCCGATACCTGCGTGCCGGTGAACGTTTCAATCCACGCCCGTGCGTGAGCACGGGCGAGACGGATTCGGGGACTTCATTCAACGGGGCGAATATCGTTTCAATCCACGCCCGTGCGTGAGCACGGGCGAGACCCGCTCGGTCAACGGCGATGCCGGTACGCTGGTGGTTTCAATCCACGCCCGTGCGTGAGCACGGGCGAGACGTCGAACTCGACAAGTTACGCCGTGACTGGCTCCGGTTTCAATCCACGCCCGTGCGTGAGCACGGGCGAGACGGGGCTATTCCATGCATCCGCAACTGGTCGGGCGGTTTCAATCCACGCCCGTGCGTGAGCACGGGCGAGACGTATCCACCGATAACGGTGCGACGTATTTGACCGGTTTCAATCCACGCCCGTGCGTGAGCACGGGCGAGACAGTCGGCTTGGAAACAGCCGACCGTCGCAGGTTTTCGCGGTGTTTTGCGCGAACCTGCATTTTTTGCGCGAGTAAAAATTTCGCTGTCGCGCCAGCTTCCCAAAATAGCTCATCAAATCAAGTTGTTAAAGAAAGCGCGAACCCTATGCGTAAGCAGCTACAGCTTGGGGTTCGCGCAAGATCCTGCCACTTAGAGAACAAGTGGCCCCGCAAAATCAACCGCTTTGAACTTGCCATATTCCTTTAGAGCCAGTCGCGCTGGTTCATTGAGCCGATAAAGCCGCAGGTTGTCTTGTTTCTCGTCGATTTCCGCCAAGAGTCGCCGTTCCAAATCCTCAAAGCCCATCACATCGACCTGGCACTCGAAGACAGATTTCTGCACACGCTGTCCGACACTTTCGCACACCTTCGCCACGCGGCGCAAGCGCCGCCGGCCCTCCTTGGTTTCCGTTGTGACATCATAGGTGACGATCACCAGCATGGCTATGCTCCCATCCGTTAGCGTGCAATGAAAGGCACGTAGCCTTCCACCTCGCCACGGATAGTTCGCGCCAGCAGGCGCGCCTGGATGAACGGCAGCATCGACAAGGCATGCTTTTGTTCCAGCAGCGGATGGGTGGTTTCCTCTCGTTTGCGCTCTTGATAGGCGACGATCACGGTACGCCGCCCGTCTGGGGTAAGCGATACGGCACCGCCTTCACGTTCCTCAAAGTCCTTCACGTCAAGCTGGTTGCGATTAATCAGCGTGAGCGCCAGCCGGTCGGCGCTATAGGCACGAAATTCCTCCATCAGATCAAGCGCCAGCGCTGCCCGGCCTGGCCGCACCGCATGCAGAAAGCCGAGCTGAGGATCCAAACCGGCCGTTTCAAGCGCGGAGCGGCAATCATTCATCAGCACCGCATAGAGAAAAGAGAGAAGCGCATTGACGCGATCACGCGGCGGGCGGCGAGTGCGCCCACCAAACACGAAGCGTTCGCGCATCGGAGGGCGGATCAATTGATTGAAGCACTGAAAGTAGCGATGCGCGGCATCGCCTTCTACGCCGCGCAATTGGTCGAGATCGGCAGCTCGCCGCAAGCCGCCAATACTCTCGCCCAAAGCTTCGGCCCCACCTTCCAGGGCGCTGCGATCTACCGCAGCGGTGGCACCATCGGCTTCCCGCGCGGCACGCATCAACACCTGACGGCTATTTTTGATTTTGCCCGCGACGATGGCGCGGGCGGTTTCCAAGGTGAAGCTGGCGTTGCCCGCGCAGGCGTGCTGGGCGCGGCGCAACAGGATATTGCCGGTGACTGGCCCTTCAAGCCGGGCCCGAAAACGCCCGTTATCGTCTAAAAACACCAGTGACTTGCCTTCTTCAGCGAGCCTGCCCATCAACGCTGGCGACACCAGAATGGAGGTGCCGACACACACCACCGCGCTCAAGTGATGCAACGGTACTTGCAGCTTTTTCTCGCGTTCGACATCGATTCGGATGGTGTCGTTCTCCAGATGCACATAGGCCTGCGGCAGCGTGACGTAAAGCGTGTTTTGGATAGTTTGCATGCGCGTCCCGGTTTGATCGCGCGCTACGCCAGCGGGCCGATCTCAAAAAGGGCGGCGCGCGCCCGCGCCAGGCCCGACTGATTAGCGAGCAATTCGGGCTGGCAACGCTCCTTAAGCGAACAGGCATGGCAGCGCCGGTCGTTCACCGGCGGCGGTAGTGTGCCGGAGAGGCGTATCTGGCGGACCTCTTCAGCCATTGCCTCAACCTGTGCGACCAGCGCTGGAGTAATGTCAACCTCGCGCCGCCGCCGCGAGCTGTAGTGATAGATCGCGCCACGCAGTACCGGTTTGCCCGTCATTTCTGCAAGGCAAATCGCCTGCGCAGCCAGCTGGACATCGTCGTGTGCATGGACGCGCTTGGGGCCATGTTTGTATTCGACCGGAAAGGGTGAGCCACTGGCGTCAAATTCCACCACGTCGCATTTGCCGATTAACCCCAAACGCTCGCTCCATACCGGCAAGGCCCGCTCGACCCGCACCGAATCACGATGGTGAAAGCCCGGATCGTCCACCCGCGCGTGCAAGGCGTGCCCGCGCATGGTGAAAACGTTGTCGTCAAATGCCTGCTCGACATGAATCAGCGCGCACTGGCGCGGGCAGTAGCTCCAGTGTTCGAGCGCGGAGAGGGGAACGGGGTCGTCAGACATTGCGCGAGATTGCCCGGAGCTGCGTTCGCTAATCGACGAGCCGCGCGATCAATTCGTCACGCGTCAGATCGAGGTGCTCAGCCACATCATTAAGAATGGCCGCCAAAGTGCCGATTTTGAGCGGATCATGCAGAGGCACGGTGACGTGATGTTGTTTTGGCAGGGCAGCAGTAAGGCGAACATGACTGCCGGTGGTGCGCGACGCGCTATAGCCAAGGGGTTCCAGCGCGCGAATCAGTGCCTTGCCCGACAAGTCGCGCGGCAGCTTCATCGAGACGCCCTAAGCGACTGACAGGGTGTCATGCGGCAATCACTTCATCGCGGACGAAGTGCAGCCGAATCGCCAGGGGTCGCGAGCGTTCATCAAAGTGACATTGCACGGCATCGCGCACGTTGCCATGCAACTCGTCAATGGTCTCGGCTTGCGTGAAGATCGACTGCCCCAGGGCGCGGGCGCAATAGCCGCCTTCAGCAGATTCTTCGACGAGAAAAAGGATTTCAGAGGGATTGGGCATGGTGGTATCGCTTTCGAAACGTGTGTCGCGCGCGCAGCTTGCGGGAGGTCATTTGCGATGTAGTGTAATCCCACCCGGCAGCCCTGAGTCGTTCGCGGTGACCGCATAGTCTGCAAAAGAGCGCGGTGCCACGATGCCTTCATTCAGGCGCACCGATACGCGCTCAAACAAGTCATGCGCGTGGGCATTGCCAAGCTTGCTCTCATGCTCGAACACATACAGCCCGCGCGTAGACATCATGCCGCGTGCAGCCGAACGGTCGTGCTCAAACATGTTGGTGAGGGCTTCCCACAACAATTCGAGATCGGCCTGGGAAAAACCCGTTTGATTGGCAAGGTGCGCAGAGACGAAGCCGTGAGCGCGGTACAGGCCGTAGGGAACGGTGTGCTTGCGGCCCATCGTACGATTGTCGCCTTGCTGGGCTTCCGCTTCTTTTTCGGTCGTCACAGCCATGCGGGTGATCGAATGTTCACTGGTGATGATCGGGTCAATGGAGCGAGCAAACGTCAGTTGTACCGGGCCGCGCACTTGGCCACAGTTGGTACCGGTGGACATCACCGCGCCGAAGGTACGCACGTCGAAGAAGTTTTGGCACATCCAGCGACGCGCTTGATCGACATCGGTGGCGCTGCCCTTGCGTTTTTCTTTGATCGGCTTTTTCTTTTTCTCATCTGGAGCTTCAGCTTCACCTGCGGCCTCTTCTGGAGCATCGAGCTTAAGTGCGGAATAGGCGCGCTGATGCTGAAGGTTAAGAATAGCCTTCTCCCGCACATAGATTTCGTGACGATTTTCGCCGGGCTGCGGCAACGCCTCGGACTGATCTCGCGTGAGTGCGACGTAATTCCTGATCTTGCGCTTGATCGCCACATCAGTCACCAGCCCGCGTCCGTCTTCCGGGTCCATGCGCGGCAGATTGCCAGCATCCGGGTCGCCATTCGGGTTGCCATCGACCACGTCGAACAACAGCACGAAGTCGTAACGCTTTTGAATCGATTCCTGAGACATGAGGATGCCCTTTCGTAAGAAGTGCAGCAGAAATGGTCAAGCAGTTTTTTTGGTGAAAAAATCTTGCCGCTGGTGGTAGTAGCCCAGCGCAAAACGTCCTTGATCCGGCAAATTGAGTTGCCGTGGAAATTCGGTGATGCCATCCATGATTTCACCCAACAATCGCTCAAGATTAATGCGCCTGCCTGGGCTGTCCAATTTGGCAAGGTGATGATTTTTCAGCCTCAGGAGCGTGGTGAATACGCTGACAGGCGACGAGGAGGCGGCCCCGTAATACCGGTCACGAATCGTCGCGTTCAAGCCGGGGCTGGCCTCTTCCTGCACTTTTTCAAGAGTTGCGAAGAGCCTTCCCAAGCGGTAGGCGGCATGCATGTTTTCAAGATCGAGTGCCACGTGGAACTCCTCATGGTTGGCGTTGCGATTCAAGATGGCTTTGATGATGGCGGCGCGCGGCCAAGTGACTTCTTGTTCGGCCTTGCTGCGCCGGACAGCCGCACCCAGCAGCGTTGCGGGGTAGGGCGTGCCAGTCAAAATGGCGCGCATCAATTCACCACTCAGATTGGGGGGAATGTTTTCACTCTTGCCGAGCAGAGCAATGTTGCGCAAGATGCGCTGCGGAGACGGGTAAGGGAAGGCATCAAAGGCGGGGCGCACGATCTCAACGTGTCGATAGTGCGCCGCGAGATGACACGCCAATTCCTGCGCGCTTTCCTTGCGCCAAAAGCGCACCGCCACGCGCGCGGCGTTGGGGGCCAAACCCAGAAAATGGAACTCGGTGCTTGCGTTACCAAGCGCGTAGGTGCCTGAAGAAGCGCTCTGGACAACGGCCTTCACCGCTTTGATGCCGACATCTGGGTCATCATCCTTAGCGGGTTCGCGTAGAAAATAGGTCAATGACTCTTCTAGCGGATGTGGTTCGGCTGCCCAAAACACGGTAGACGAGTCACCCAATTGCAGGCGCTGCTTGGAGTCGTTTTGCAGAAGGCGATTGAGCGCCTTGGTGTAGTTCGCAGCGGCGCGGACGCCAATGGGCGCATTCTGGCCCTGCTTTTTGCCGTAGGAGTTGTAGGCCTCTGCGTTAAAAGAAACCACATTTGCGCCTGCGGCCTGTGCGCCCCACACGCCTTTGACGGAAGGGTGAAGGCGCTCGATTTGGTCGGGCAGGCCCGTGAGCAGGCAAATGCCGTCGGTTTGGCCAGTCAATTGCGCAAGATGCTCACCCACTTCGTCAAGTTGGCAAATGAGGGGAATTTCTGCGCCAGCGATTCCTAGGCCGACGAAGGCATTTTTTTCGGCGATTTCGGCCCACGCCGGCGCTTGGCGCACACGCTCCTTCTCTACATCGCTGCCCAGAAAAGCGAGCAGCGCAACGAACTCGGGCATGGCCAAAATGCTGGCGGGTAAGCCCATGATCTGCTGCACAAAAGCGGCATGCGCCAGCGCGGCGTCTTCGGAGGTTTTCTTGAGAGCGAAGCCGAGCACGTACTCCGCTTGGTCCCACAGTAGATTGGCGGCGATACCCGAGGTTCGCTTGACTGCGCTGGGCACGAAGAAGCGACGGGCGACCTTACGGTTACCCACGGCATCGCGCTGATCCCTTATTTGCACAAACGCGCCATCGCGCCTGATTTCAATGACAAACGGAATTTCTTTTGATTCGTATCCATCGGGCGCGAGCGCGTCCCCCGCCGCGGAACGCCGCTTCGCGTAGCGTTCTAACGCTTGGAGAATCATGCCATCGCCTCTTTGCTTGGCGGGACTTCAACTACGCCGACCTTCATCTGCGCGCGAAAGAATCGCGGTTGTGGATTGACCGGATCGCTGAAATCCATATCGTGCAACATCCATCCCAAATCGGCCGACTCGGTGATCGCATTCGGTTCCTCGGCTGCTTGCGCGATATAGCGAAATTGGCAGGAAAATTCGCGCGTTCCCAGATACGGTTGATTGATGCATTGGCCATTTTCGGCACGCCGTACAAACATTGCATTGAATTTGCCCAGGTTGTCATCTGCGCCCGCTTTGGCAGTCATGTGCAAAGTAGCGTGCAGGCGATAGGCGACATCGCGCAGAAAAAGTCCGGCGCGCTGCTGACGCTCATCTTCGACATACAGCGCCAGTTCGCCTGTGCCGTTCTTCATTGCTGAAGTGACCGAGTTCATCGGAATGACCTTGCCAACCTCATTGCGGCGCAAGTTGATCCATTGCACAGGTTTCAGCACCTCGATGCGATTGATCTGCCAGGCAATGGCGGGCTTCCACAGGATGGCTTCAAATACGGCCCGCGCAGCAGAGGGCGTGATGATGTCGTAGGAGACGCGCTCTACCTTCATTTCCGGGCGCGTGAAGCAGGCGAAATCACCCCGGACTTCGATGCAATGGGTATTCATGGCCAACTCCGAAGCGCGAGAAGCAGTCCTAAAGCGGGCACGGTCAGCGTGCGCAAGGTCACAAGCACAAGCATTCCGTAGTAACGATGGTCAGGTTGACCTTTCATCAGCCGGAGCTCCTTCAGGATATGGCGGAATTGAAAAATGGGTTCGAGCCAATTCATGCCTTGCACTGTAAATGCGAAACTTCTTGTTGTCAAGTTCTACCGTTTTTAATAACATATTGTTTCGCGATGGCGTGGATTGAAACTACCGTTTTCATTAACAGCATGAGGTTCGTAACGCCCTAGCATCGAATCTATCCGATGCCAGGGCTCTTACAAAATGCAATCCAGCGGGTCTAAGCCTGTCCGCAAACCTTTTTCTGGGTGGTAAAGCTTAGTCGCGACCGGCTGCACGTAAATACCCGGTCTTATCTCGTCCAAGTCACCGATGCGCAACCACTCACGAACGACCGGGTCGAAGCTATTGACGGTATAGCGCTGCAACTTACGCATCAACCAACGCTCGGGGCCCTTTGCTTTCAGCGTGGCAATCAGTCCATCGACTACTGCGTCACAGCGCACGATTACCGGAACTTGGCCTGCTTGGTCAATGATTTTGAAGAGTGCTGCGGCATGACGAAAACTGACTTCTGCGCTATCGAGAGAATCGGGTGTCAACGCGGCAATCACCTCGTGGCCCTTGAAATCCACCTGTTGGTACATCTGCTCAAAGTAGCGTTGAAATCCTTGACGTGAGAGCGCTTTTTCTCCCAAGCTGGAAAACACGCCGATTGCGGCTTGATACGCATCGCGCAAAGTGGAGACCTGCGCTGAAGGTGCCTTCGGCGGCACGAATACCACTACCTTACCCTGCGCCACCTGGCCCGATTCATCGACCAACTTGCCTTCTCGATTGCACCGCCCCGCGGCTTGAACGATGGAATCAATGCCCGCAAGTGCGCGGTATACGACCGGGAAATCTAAATCTACCCCTGCTTCCACGACTTGGGTGCTGACGAGCAATACCGGCTGCCCCGCAGTCAACAACGCTTTCACTCGTTCAACGACGGTGGATTTATGTGCCCCGCACATGGCGGCTGACAGGTGAATCGCGTCTAGGGACTTGAGCTTTTCCCAAAGCACAACACAGTCGGCTCGACTGTTGACGATGACCAGCAATTGACGACACGCTTGCCAGTCGCGCTCGATATCACTGGCCACATCTTCCCAGGAGCGCGGCAGCGAAAAGTTCTTTGGCAATTCGTAGCGCACACGGGTGAGTGACTGATAGAGTTGGTCAACTTCTTCGCCGTTGGCCGAGACGATTTCCCGCGCGTTGCGTAAGCCTCGAAATGGCTTTGCGCCTACGCCCTTGCCTGCACGCTCGTTCAGCGCAGGTTGCGTGGCAGTGCAAATCACGAGGGTGACACCATAGTGATCTACCAGCAGGTTGAGCACCTGCAAGATGGGTGCGAGCATGTTTGGCGGCAGGGTTTGTGCTTCGTCCAAAATGATAATGCTGCCCACGATGTTGTGCAGCTTGCGGCAGCGCGAGGTCTTGACCGCAAACAGCGATTCAAATAGTTGCACGGTGGTGGTGACTACGATTCGCGCGTCCCAATTTTCTGTAGCCAAGCGGCTGGTGTTGCTCTCCCCGCCATCCACTGCGTCGAATTGACTATGATGTTCGATGACAGCATCGCCAAAAATCTTGCGATACACATCCGCCGTTTGTTCGATGATGCTGGTGTAGGGAATG
>JANLTH010000122.1:0-35235 GCA_031362865.1 Burkholderiales bacterium
CCCCCTCGTCTCGCTGGGGGTTGCCGTTGGGCCGCCCCCGCGGGTGGCCCCCCCGGGCCCCCCAACGCGGGTGACTTGATGGACACCACTTTCACTGAACGTCACAAACTGTGGAGCGACGTGCGTAACCGCGCCGCCGACGAGTTGCAGCGCCGCGTGCGCGAAGAAAAGTTTGAGACCGTGCGCTTCGCCTTTGCAGACCAGCATGGCTTGGTGCGTGGCAAAACCATTCTGGCCGCTGCCGTCCCATCGGCCTTGCGCAATGGCATTGGGCTGGTCAGCACCAATCTTCTAAAAGACACCTCCGACCGCACTGCCTGGTCGGTTTTCACGGAAGGGGCAGGCTTTGAAGACGCGCACCTGGCGCGCTTCTTCCAGGGTGCTACCGATGTGATCTTGGTGCCCGATCCGGTAACCTTCAAGCACTTGCCGTGGGTGACCGAGGGCAAAACCGGTTGGGTGCAGTGCGATGCCTATTTCCCTGACGGCACGCCCGTGCCTTTCGATTCGCGCCGGGTACTGCGCCGCGCGCTGGGTACTTTGCAAGAATTGGGCTTCGACTATCTGGCCGGGCTTGAAGTCGAATTTCATATCCTCAAAATTGAGAATCCGCGTTTAAGCCTCGACGATGCCGGCTGGCCCGGCACACCGCCGGATGTGTCGCTTGTCAACACCGGCTACCGCTTGCTCACCGAGCAGCGCGGCGACGGCTTCGAGCCACTTTTCGCGATGTTGCGCCAGCATTTACTGGCCTTGGGGTTACCGCTGGCCTCGCAAGAAATTGAGCTGGGACCCTCGCAGGTAGAGTTTGTCTTCGGTGCGCTGCCGGGCCTGCAAGCGGCCGATGCGATGATATTGCTGCGCAATGCGATCAAGCAAATCTGCCGCCGCGCGGGCTATCACGCCACCTTCATGTGCCGCCCCAAACTGCCGCATGTGATGTCTTCAGGCTGGCATTTGCATCAATCGCTGGTTGATCGTCAAACCGGCGCAAATGCCTTTGTGAACCCCGCCCCCCACGCTGACCCGGCCAATGCCCTGCACCACCTTTCGCAGGTAGGGGCGCACTTTCTCGGCGGCCTGCTTGAGCATGCTGCCGGGGGCAGCGTATTTGCGACTCCCACGGTCAACGGCTACCGCCGCTTTCGCGCCAATTCGCTCGCACCAGACCGAGCCACTTGGGCGCGCGACAATCGCGGCGCGATGTTGCGCTTGGTCGGGCGCGCAGAAGACGGCAGCATCCATATCGAAAATCGCGCAGGCGAACCGGCTGCCAATCCGTATTTGTACTTCGCCGCGCAATTGCATGCTGGCATGCATGGCCTGGAGAGGCGCATCCAGCCTCATTCTTCAGCCGATACCCCGTATGAATCAGATGCCCCACGCTTGCCGCACTCGCTGGAAGCCGCCCTCGCCGCACTGCAAGTCGATACCGAACTGACCCGCCGCTTCGGCGCTGATTTGGTGGACTACCTGGTGCGCCTCAAGCAAGCCGAGCTAACGCGCTTCGACGCTGAAGTCACTGAGTGGGAGCAGCGAGAATATTTCGAGATGTTTTAAGAGTCTCACCGAACCATCAGACACAGAACTATTTCAACTAGACTCACTTTTTTCGCTTTCAAAAATCCCTTCATGGAGACTCCATCATGCAACTGAAATCCTTGGTCCGCAGTGCAACTGCGGCGGCCGTTTTCACGCTTTTGTGCAGTGGGAGCGCGTTGGCGCAAACCGTGACTCTCAAATTCCACACCTTCATGTCGCCCCAATCCAACGTATGGAAAGACATGCACTTGGGCTGGATGGAAAAGGTTGAAAAAGAATCTGGCGGCAAGATCAAGTTTGAAAAATACCCAGCCATGCAGTTGGGCGGCACACCAGCCAATCTGTACGACCAAGCCAAAGATGGCGTAGTCGATGTCGTCTGGACCCTGCCCGGCAACACGCCAGGCCGCTTTCCGCGGATTGAAGTGTTTGAGTTGCCCTTCATGATGAGCAATGCCGAAGCCACTTCGCGCGCTTACTGGGAATATCTGCAAACCTACGCGAAAGACGAATTCAAAGATGTCCAGGTGATCGCGGTCAACGTGCACGGCCCGGGGATGTTTCACTCGCGTGAAAAGCAGATCAAGAACTTGGCCGATCTGAAAGGCATGAAGGTGCGCGGCCCTACCCGTCAAATCACCAATATGCTGCGCTACTTGGGTGCAACCCCGGTTGGCATGCCGTTGCCGCAGATTCCGGACAATCTCTCCAAGGGTGTGATTGATGCGGTGTCGATTCCATGGGAAGTGGTGCCCTCGGTCAAGGTTGAAGAATTGACCAAATTCCACTCAGAGTTCCCCAAAGGCGTGTCGCTCTACACCACCACTTTCGTGATGGCAATGAACAAGAAAAAGTATGACTCGCTGCCGCCTGACTTGAAAAAAGTCATCGACAACAATTCGGGTGCTGCCACCTCGGCTTGGCTTGGCAAAACCCAAGAAGGCAATGACCCCAAAGGCCGCGCTACCGCAGTCGCCCGCAACAACAACATCGTAATGTTCTCGCAGGAAGAAGTGCAAAACTTCCGCCGTGCGGCGCGCCCGGTGGAATTTGACTGGACCAAGGAGCTCGACAGCAAAGGCTTTAAAGGCCAGGAATTGCTCGACGGTGCCCGTAAGTTGATTGAGAAGAATACGAAGTAAAACTTGGGGATCCGGGATCAGGGGACAGGGATCGGTGGGCAGCAGAGCAGGCTCGAGCGGTCGCCCGCTTCTGCGCCAAAAAACTGCCCTCAACGCTCTGAATTCCCCCAGCCGCTCCCCCCTGATCCCGATCCCCAATCCTCAATCCCCGATCCTCAAAAACCAATTGGCCTCCCTCCTCCATACCTCCGCGCGCTGGCTTGCTTACATCGGCGGCGCGCTTTTGGTGACCGTCATGCTCATGTCAGTCGCTTCCATCGTGCCGCGTGCACTCGGCTTTCAGCCCATTCAAGGCGACTTTGAATTGGCAGCGATTGGCAGCGGTGTCTGTATCGCGTGCTTTCTGCCGTGGTCGCACCTGCGGGGCGGCAATATCATCGTCGATTTTTTCACCACCGCGCTCACCAAAAAGAGCAACCAAAAGCTCGATGCCATCGGCTCCTGGTTACTCGCCATCTGTTTGGCTGTGATTGCGTGGCGTACCGGGGTCGGCACGCTTTCGGTACGCGCGGGAAATGAAGAGTCGATGATCATGCGCCTGCCAATTTGGTGGGGCTATGCTGGCATGCTGCCCGGTTTGGCTCTCACGGCAATCGCGGCAGCTTGGACCGGCTGGCAATCGTGGCTGGGCAATGATGTGGAACACCATACCCGCAAGGATGCCTAGGTGACTTCTCTCCAAGTAGGCATGCTGCTCTTTGGCGCGATGATCGCGCTGATGGCGCTACGCGTGCCCATCGCGATTGCGATGTTCCTACCCGGTGCGCTGGGTTACGCCTTCCTCGCCAATGAGTCGGCGCTGTTGAACCAGCTCAAAGGCTCGGTCTATGGGCGACTCTCGCTCTATGATTTATCGGTGATTCCGCTCTTTTTGTTGATGGGGCAATTCGCCACGCAGGGCGGGCTCTCGCGAGACCTGTTCCGTTTTGGCAATGCCATGCTCGGGCACTTCAAGGGCGGCATGGCGATGGCAGCGGTGCTCGCTTGCGCAGCCTTCGGTTCGGTGTGCGGCTCTTCGGTGGCGACCACCGCCACTATCGGCCAGGCGGCGTTGCCGGAAATGAAGCGCTTTGGCTATTCAGGCAGGCTTTCGACTGCGACCTTAGCCGCTGGCGGCACACTCGGCATCTTGATTCCACCCTCAGTGCCCTTGGTCATCTACGCTATTCTGACCGAGCAAAACATCGCGAAAATTTTCGCAGCGGCCTTTGTGCCCGGCATCATCGCCGCCATCGGCTACTGCATCGCCATTGCGCTTTATGTGCGGTTTGTGCCCGGCCAGGCACCTGATGTAGAGAAGGCAGCTTGGGCTGAACGCAAAGCAGCCATCATCGGCGTGTGGCCTATCGGCGTGATTTTCTGCGTGGTGTTTGGTGGCATCTACGGCGGGTTCTTTTCCCCGACTGAAGGTGCAGCGGTCGGTGCGGCGGCCACTTTTTTTGCCGCGATCTTGCGCCGCGAGCTCAACGCGGAAGGGGTGCGCCGCTGCTTTTTGGGCACGGCGGAAACCACCGGCATGATCTTCCTCATCTTCGTGGGAGCAGACATGATGAATGGTGCGCTGGCACTCTCGCAAATGCCAGGCAAGCTCTCCGAAATCATCACCGGCTTGGGCTGGCCGCCGCTTGCCATCATCGCCGCCATTTTGGGCTTTTACGTGCTACTGGGCTGCGTGATGGATGAGCTCTCGATGATCCTGCTGACCATTCCGGTGATCTTCCCGACGGTGATGGCACTCGCCCCGCAGATGGGCATGTCGCCCACCGACATGGCAATTTGGTTCGGCATCCTGGTACTGATGGTGGTTGAAATCGGCTTGATTGCTCCGCCCGTGGGCCTGAATGTCTACGTGATCAACAGTCTGGCAAAAGACGTACCGATGAGTGAAACCTACAAAGGTGTCATGCCATTTTTGGCATCTGATTTCATCCGCACCACGCTGATCCTCTTCTTCCCGGCGACTTGCCTGTGGCTGGTGAGCGTGCTCTTCAAGTAGTGCTGCAACCGCAAGGAGTCAGTCATGGAAATGAATAGTGCCAACGTAGTCCGCAACGCTGAAGAGCGTCAAGCCTTCTACAAAAAAATTGACCCGGAAAATCTGGCCCCTCTCTGGGAGGTGCTCAAAGGTTTGATCCCGAATGAACCCAAGCCACTGGCGCAGCCGGTGGTGTGGGATTTCGAGAGGGTCAAGCCGATGATCCTCGAATCTGGCGGCTTGCTCACGGCGGCAGAGGCTGAGCGCCGCGTGCTGGTGCTGGAAAATCCGGGCCTGCGCGGCCAGTCACTCGCCACCGACGTGCTCTACGCTGGGCTGCAGCTGATCATGCCCGGTGAAGTGGCCCCCGCGCACCGGCACACCCAGTCAGCCTTGCGCTACGTGATTCACGGCAGTGGGGCCTACACTGCCGTGCACGGCGAAAAAACGTGCATGGAGCCGGGTGACTTTGTGATTACCCCGGCGTGGACTTGGCACGATCACGGCAATGACACGAAGGAGCCGATGATCTGGCTCGACGTGCTCGACATCGCCATCGTCTCGCTGTTTCGTGGCCAGTTTCGCGAAGAATGGAAGGAAGAGCGCTTCCCGGTGAGCAAACCCGAGGGCGATGCACTGGCGCGCTTTGGTTCCGGCCTGATGCCGATTGGCTACCAGCCTAAAGGCCTCACCTCGCCCATCTTCAACTACCCCTACACCCGCACGCGGGAGGCGCTGTACCGCGCCTCCCGCACCGGCGACCCTGACTCGCAGCACGGCTTCAAGCTGCGCTATATCAACCCGGTGGATGGCGGCTGGGCGATGCCCACGATTGCCACTTGGATGCAGTGGCTCCCGCAAGGTTTTAAATCACAAGCATGGCAATGCACCGACGGCCAAGGTTTTGTGTGCAAGGAAGGTGGCGGCAAAACTGTTGTCACGCTAGCCGATGGCTCGACCACCACACTGCACTGGAAAGCCAACGACGTGTTCATCGTGCCGGGCTGGCTGAAGCATCACCATGAGGCGGATGGCGATACGATTTTGTTCGGATTTTCGGACCGCGCAGCGCAGGAGAAGTTGGGGTTGTGGCGGGAGGCCCACGCGGCTTAAACCGTTTTTCGCCGCGCTTTCGCTCTCTTCGTTCACCCGGGAAAAGGTGGCGCGCTACTCACCTACGAAACCTCGTCGGACGGCGCGACCGAAAACCACACGCTGCGCTCTTCGCTCTGGCTGGAAACGGCTGCTGGCTGGCAGCTTTTTTATCATCAGGCCACATCGGCTGCAGTGAATTTCTAGCGGCCTGACGCAGTACGCGCCACAGGTACTATGGCGGCCTTCTCATTCAACGCTAGCCCGCTCATGAACGCCACCCAAATCATTCTGGCCCGCGCCTGCGAACCTGCGATTCGCGCACGCATCGCCATCCTCTTCGCGGCCACGGGCAAGCCCTTGGTGCGCATTTCTTATGCCGAGTTCACCGGGCTGGTAAATCGGGCGGCGCAGGCGTTGGTGACGCTCGGCGTGGGGCGCGGTGAGCGGGTGCTGTTGCTGATGCACGATTCGCCGCTTTATGCAGCGAGCATCCTGGCGGTGATGCAGGTAGGCGCGGTTGCCGTGCCGCTCAACACCAAGCTGGCCGCGGAGGACTACGCTTTCATTGCCTCTGATGCCAAACCCAGGTTGCTGCTGGCGGATGACGTTTTTGCGAACTTGGTAACCGACGTGCGCGGCTGCCGTGTGCTCTTCACGCAGGGCGACACCGAGCACGGCACCGAGCGCAAACAGGGCTTTGCCGAAAGTTTCACCAGCGCAGTATCACGTGCCTCGGCCCAAGCACCCAACCTGCCAGCCACCGCCCAAACCAGTGCCGACGACCCGGCGTTTTGGCTCTATTCCTCTGGAACTACCGGGCGGCCCAAAGCGGTGATCCATTCCCATCGCAGTGCGGCGCACAGCTCGAAACTCTTGCGCGAGGTCGTACACGCTTGCGAAGAAACGGTGGTCTTCGCCACCTCCAAACTCTTTTTCGCATTCGCGCTGGACAATGGCTTTTTCGGGGTCATCAAGGCTGGCGCTACTTTGGTGTTGAACCAAGCGTGGGCCGAGCCTGAAACGGTGCTTCAACAGGCTGAAGAAGCGCGCCCCACAGTCTTCTTGACAGTGCCTACCCTGTTTCGCCGCCTGCTGGCGCTACCGCCCGCGCGGTTGGCCGTGTTCAAAACTATCCCTTGGTATTTCACCGGCGGCGAGCGGCTGCCCGATGTGCTGGCCGTCAAATGGAAGGAAGTGACGGGCCACGATTTGCTGGTTTGCTACGGCATGAGCGAGACCTTTTGCAACACGCTTTCGATGCGCCCGGAGGCGGTGCGTTTAGGCTCTTGCGGTACGCCACTCGATGGCGTGGAAACACGGCTACTAAGCCGCGAGGGCGAGCCCGCGACACCTAGCGAACCCGGCGAACCCGGTGTACTGTGGCTCAAGCACCCTTCGCTCGCGCTGCGCTATTTGCACGACGAGCCGACTG
Organism: Burkholderiales bacterium; assembly: GCA_031362865.1. Taxonomy (GTDB): domain Bacteria; phylum Pseudomonadota; class Gammaproteobacteria; order Burkholderiales; family JAEUOS01; genus JANLTH01. The sequence goes on from JANLTH010000122.1 coordinate 7,187, forward strand.
CGAAGGCGTTCGACAATGGCTGGTTTTGCACCAACGACCAGTTTCGAGTCGATGCCGAGGGCTTCTGGTTTCATGAAGGTCGGGCTGACGATTTACTCAAAATCGCTGGGCAGTGGGTCAAACCGAATGCAGTTGAAGAAGCCGCGTTGATCCCGATCGTGCGCGAGGCCGCCTGCGTGGTGGTGCCGGATGCAGACGGAATGGAGCGCTTGGCACTCTATGTCGTGCCCAATGGCCCTGAGCTGAACGATCGCAATGTGACCGGCGCGTTGCGCCCCACGCTGGCCGCCGCGCTGCCCGCGCACAGCTTGCCCAAGTGGATTCGCACCGTGGAAGAACTGCCGCGCACGCCCACCGGCAAGGTGCAGCGCTTCAAACTGAAAGCACTCTTGTTGGAGGAGTTGGTTGCGCTGCCGGCGGCCTGAATTTGCGCCACGCGCGCCCGACCGCGCCTACCAAAAGATCGAGCACGGCATAGAAAACGCCTGCTGCAAATGGCGGATTGGCAGCGCTCAAACCGACCAAGGGCGTAGTCGCGGCCCAATGCCAGTTACCCAGTGCCGTGCCGTAGAGTTCCATCACCAAGGCCAGCCAAAACATCACTGTGTAGAGCACCGGCTCGCGACCTTTGGCTATGCACACCAGCAGAATTACCACCAACGCCAAGCTCAATCGGTCTACATCAAATGCTCCAAGAGTTGCCCCCAGAGCCACGCTTGAAGCAATGGTCAAGCGCACCAGCAGGCGCTGCTGCGATTGCGACAAGGCCAGCACCACGCGCGTGCCCAACCAAAACAGCAGCACATGGCCCGGCGGAACAAATAGCGGGACATTGCCGAGCCGGTATTCGTAAGCGCCCCAAAAGAGCGCGCAAATCACTTCGCCCGTGCCCGCAATCAAGAGGCAGGCGACTAGCTCGACTCGGTGCGTCGCTGGGGTCTTGGCAAGCAACACTGCCAAGAGCGCCCAAGTCCACAGTGACACCACCCACTGCCCGTGCCGCCAGTGCTGGTCGAGCAGCAAACCGACCACAATCGTGCCGATGGCCACCGAAGCGAGGGCGGCGGTTTCAAAGCGGGCCGGTGGTTTACCAATCAGAAGCGGCATTCTTGGGCGGTTCGGTGATAGAAGATTAGGCGCAACGAGTAATTCCATTTCTAAATCATTACGAGATTAGGCGCACCGACGACGACAGTGCGCGTAGCACGGCTAGGAAGGGGCAACGACTCAATCGTAATGATTTAGAAATGGAATAAGCAGCTTAACGGAGATGCTGCGCCAAAAATTGCGTAACCCGCCGATACGCCAACTCGCGCGCCACTGGGTTCGAGCCTACCGTGACTCCCTTGCCGGGGTTGATGCCATTGGGCACCTCGCTGCGCACCCGCAAGCTGGTGTTGGGCGAATCGAAATCGTGATAGCTGTCGGCATAAAGAAAGGTCTCCAACCCAGGCATCTGCGTGCGCAAGCGCTCACTTAAGGCCACGCATGGTCCCGGCGGAGTCCAATCATCTTTTTCGCCAATATGGATTTGTGTGCTTGCGACTGGCCGATAGCCGTCTTTGACAGCGGCTGAACACCCCGGATAGAAGGCCACCGCCACCGCAGGCTTAGCGCCACCTTGTGCGACAAATTGCGCCACCTCAGCATGCGCCGCATCGCTCCCGGCCAGTACCGCGCTGCCGCCATGCGACCAGCCAAGCACGCCGATCTTGCCGCGCGCCACGCCGGGCCGGGCAGCGACCCAATCGAGCGCGGCCAGCAGGTCGCGGCGACGGTTGGTTTGCGTGATGCTGCGCTGACCGATTTTTTCCGCGCAGATGCCGCGCGGCCGGTCGCGGGTGGTGAAACTGTCGAGCATCAGCACGGCATAGCCTTCACGCACCAAGAGCGCGGCCATTTGCGCGTGGCGCTGGCTCATTTGCCGGGCGCTCTCGGTGCTACTTGCCCTGCTCGACCAGAGCCCGCCGCAGCCATGTAAGCCAATCATGGCACCTACCTGCCGAGCCGGGTCACGCGGCGCAAACCACAGGCCGCTTAAGCGCACGGGCGCGCCGCTTGCAGTCAGGTCGCGACTTTCGAAGTGAACCACTTCCTGAGCCCACGCCTGAGTACCCAAGCCAAAACAAAACAAGAAAAACGCGATGCTGCGCTTCAACATCATGTGCCGCTCCCATCAATCACGGGCAATTCAAACCAGAAGCTGGCCCCTTCCCCGGCGGGTGAGCGCAAGCCAATCCGCCCGCCCATCAGCTCGATCAAATGCTTGGAGATTGCCAGGCCCAAGCCGGAGCCCTCAACCTTGCTCGATTCAGCCCCGAGACGCGAGAACGCGACGAACAGCTCGCCTTGCCGCGCAGCCGCGATGCCAGGGCCGGTGTCGCTCACCTCAAGCCGCGCCTGCTGCGCACCGTTGACACCCGGATAGACCAAAATCCGTACCGTCACCTGGCCCAAAGGCAAGTTGAACTTGATCGCATTGGTGAGGAAATTGATGATGACTTGGCGCAGCCGGGTGCCGTCGCCCCGCACAATAACCGCCGCACTCGGCGGTGGCTCGCGCACGATGTGGATGCCGCGCTCCTGCGCCAATAATTCGACCATCGCGCAGGCCGAGTCCATCACTACCGTCAAATCCACCGGAAGCTGATCGACCACCAGGTCACCCGCTTCGATCCGGCTCATGTCGAGCACTTGGGTCACCAGTGCGCCCAAATGCTCGCCAGCCGTGAGAATGCGCGCCACATGCGCATCCTGCACAGCATGCAAAGGGTGCGTCGGGTCGTGGCGCAGCACTTCGGCAAAGCCGATCACCGCGTTCAGGGGCGTACGAAACTCATGGCTCATCGACGACAGAAAGGTGGACTTGGCACGATTGGCCAATTCGCTGCGTGCCACTGCCTGGCGCATGCGCTCCTTGACGCGCTCCCGGTCGCGCGCCAGCAGCACGGCGGCCACCACCACCACGGCAGTGCTGGTGGCACTAGCCAAGAGCGCGAACTCATCAATGCTTGCCGTGGGAATGATCGACGCGGGAACAAAGCCGCTGCGCCCCAATACATACAGGCCGATTTGCGCGCACAGCACGAGCGTGCCCACCAAGAGAAATACCGAGGCGCTGCCAAAGATGCAAATCAACGACAAATTGGCCACCAGCCACGGCATGGCAATCGAACTGATGCCGCCGGTCAGCATGGCCCAACCGAACACAATCGCAATGCCCGCGACGTTCACCAGCACCAGCGATTCTTCAGTGCGTGCGAAGGCGCGGACATGCAGCGCCCCGAGCACAGGGAAGGCGATGCCAGCTACCAGCAGCAGCCACTCGCCCGGTGAAATCTGCGCCTTCATTGCCACATAGAGCGCCCCCAAGAGTAGCGCCATGAAGGCAATTGACAGCAGCGCCACAGCAATGCCGTGATGCCGCGTGCGCAAACGCACATCAACGCGCACAGTCGGCGGTACGAACCAATCTAGGGTGGCGGCAGCAAATCGCTTCATGATTTCGCCCGATTATCTCTCTGCTATAGTCGCCCCTGTTGCGCGGGCTGGGCCTCGCGCGCTTCGGTTAACAAAAATGCACATTTACAAAACGACTGTCGCCATCGTCGGCGGCGGCATTGGCGGCTTGGTCTTGGCGCTGCAATTGAAGCGGCGCGGCATCGGCTGTATGGTGTTCGAGTCGGCCGAAAAATTGGAACCGCTGGGGGTTGGCATCAATCTTTTGCCACACAGCGTCAAGATTTTGAGCGCGTTAGGCCTCTTGGATGAACTCGCCGCCACCGCCATCGAAACGGCAGAACTGGCTTACTTCAACCAGCACGGCCAGGCAATTTGGCGCGAGCCGCGCGGCCGGGCGGCGGGCTACGAGTTTCCGCAATTCTCGATTCATCGCGGCGAGTTGCATATGCTGCTCTATCGGCATGTGCTTGAAGAACTAGGCGCAGAGCGGCTCTTGACCGGTCATCATCTGAAGAGCTTTGACTGTAGCGCTTCTTCAGCCACTGCCCTATTTGAAAATCGACGCACCGGCGAAACGGTGGGCCAAGTGCAGGCCGACTTGTTGGTGGCGGCAGACGGCATCCATTCCGCCGTGCGCGGCATGCTCTACCCCAACGAAGGCCCGCCCAAATATTCCGGCCGCGTGCTGTGGCGCGGCACCTGCGTAGCGCCCCCCTTTCTCACTGGGTGCAGCATGATGCAGGCGGGCCACGCCAACCAAAAGGCCGTGATCTACCCGATTTCGAAAAAGGTATTTGCAGAAACTGGCAACAACCTCACCAACTGGATCATGGAGCTGAAAGTACCGGGCCAAGGCAAAGATGGCAGAGAACCGCCGCGCCGTCAAGATTGGGCCCGCGAAGTGGATAAAGCGGTTTTCGCCGGGCCGTTCGCGAAGTGGCAATGGGATTGGCTCGATGTGCCTTCGTTAATCGCCAAAGGCGGCCCTGCGTGGGAATACCCGATGTGTGACCGCGACCCCTTGCCACAATGGTCATTTGGGCGAGTCACGCTCTTGGGCGATGCGGCACACCCGATGTACCCGATTGGCTCAAACGGCGCTTCGCAGGCAATTCTCGACACCGAAAGTTTGGCCGACGCCCTCCAGACAGAAAGCGCAACCGAGGCCGCCTTGCAACGCTACGAAGCCGAGCGCCGTGACGCGACCGGCAGGATCGTGCTCGCCAATCGCGGCAATGGCCCGGACCAAGTCATGCAACTGGCTGAAGAACGAGCACCAGAGGGCTTCTCCAACATCCACGAGGTTATTTCGCAAGCGGAGTTGGAAGCCATTTCAGCGCGCTACAAGCAGACCGCAGGGTTCACGCAGGCGCAGGTGAATACGCGCTGAAGGACTGCTGCGTTCGAGCTGTTCGCATGGTGCCAAAATTGGGGACAGACATTTTTCGAGAACGTCAACACGCCTCGTAGCGCATGATGTCTATCCCCATTTTTTGCTAATTTCCGGGCCGGCGATGCCTCGATGAAATCCAAAACCGACACCGTTTGCGCCCAGCCGCACTACTTGCTCATCTCGCCACCGTGCGCCCCAAAGAAAAAATGGGGATAGACACCATCAACACCGGGGTCCATTGAAGGCAATCGAAGGTGTCTGTCCCAAATTTTTCGCCTCGCCGTATTCAGAACTACAACGCCGCAATCCCCACCTTGGCGATCGCTGCATCATCCTCTGACTTAACCCCGGAGACACCCACTGCGCCGACCGTGTGACCCTCCACCACAATCGGCACGCCACCCTCGAGCGCCGCGCCGCGCACGTGGCCCAGCGTTAGTGCCGAGAGGAATGAAGTGCGCCCGTTGTTGATCGCGTCTTCATGCACCTTGGTTTCTTTGGTGGTGAAGGCCGCCATCCGCGCCTTGGCGGGGGCAATGTCGCAGGTTGAAGCGGGCGCTCCATCCAGTCTGGCGAAGTACATCAGGTGACCGCCATCGTCAACGATAGCAATGGAAACTTTCCATTGCTTCGCGAGAGCGTGTGCTTCTGCGGCAGCAGCGATTTTTTTGACATCGCTGAGAGTCATTGCGGGTTTGGTTTGCATTCTTTGAGGATAGGAGATTGGGGATTGGGGAGCGCCGGATTATCGTCGGGGCGCGGCTTGATAGAGTGGCATCACGCGCGCGGCGTAGTCGGTCAAATCGCGGATGCGGTCACCTGGGGCGGGGTGGGTCGAGAGCCAAGCTGGGCCACGCCCACCACCAAGCTTGGACATTTTCTGCCACAGCGAAACTGCCGCACGCGGGTCGAAGCCTGCTCGGGCGGCGAGCTCTACGCCGATGCGGTCTGACTCAATTTCGGCTTCGCGCGAATTTGGCAATACGGTAGCCGTTTGCAAGGCAAACCCGGCTAAATCGCCGCCCACCGATGAGCGCGTGGCCGCGCCGACTACGCTTGCCAGCACGCCGGTCGCCATCGCGCGGCTGGCCTGCTCGCGGCTGTGCTCACGCAGGGCGTGGGCGATTTCATGGCCCATCACGGCAGCAATTTCATCGTCGGTGGTTTGCAAGCGGTTGATGAGGCCGGTGTAAACCGCAATCTTGCCGCCTGCCATACAAAACGCGTTGACTTGGTCGGAGGTAATCACATTCACGTCCCAGCGCCAGGCCAGTGCCTCAGACCGAAACACGCCGGTCTGCGCGATCAGGCGATTGGCAATACTGCGCACCCGATTGACCTGATTGACATCGGTATTGAGCGCGCCCGCCTGACGTGCTTTCTGCATTTCTTGCGCGTAGCCTTGCTCAGCGGCCTGGTTCATTTGCGCGGACGAAACGCCCATGCTTTGCGTGCGCGTCACCCCGACGGTGCCGGGCTGGGTGGTTTGCACCGATTGGCACGCCAGCAAGATTCCGACACAGGCGGTGAGTAGCAGAAAGGAACGAAAGTTCGTAGAGATCATCGCGCGGGTTTCTCGAGGAAATAGCATAGGATTATGGCATCAGCGCTTCGTCGTGGGCAGGGGTTGATGCGTTCTTCGTCGCAACCGGCTGCACGGCGGCGTTGCCCAAATACAAATGAACCACGATTGCACCGAGCACCCCCGCGACAGCCGACATCGTGAACACCCACGAAGGCCCAGCAGTGTCCCACAGCCAGCCGGAAAGCAAGCTGCCGGTCAAGCCGCCCAAGCCGTAGCTCACACTCACATACACGCCAAGCGCGCGCGGCAAGGTACTGGCGGAAAACAAGCCTTGCATATAGGCCACTGCCACGCCGTGATGTACCGCGAAGGTGGCTGCATGGAGCAATTGCGCCGCCGCCAACAAGAGCCACGAATCCGCGCCCCAGGCGATGGTCAAAAAGCGAATCGCGCACAGCCAGTAGGTGGCGGCAAAAATTGTTTGCAAGCGAAAGCGCTTCAGCAATTGCGGCAGCAGCGCAAACATCACAATTTCAGCGAGCACCCCAATGCTCCACATCCAGCCAATCGTGCTCTTCGCGTAGCCGTGGTCTTTGAGATAAATCGAGTAGAAGGTGTAGAGCGCGCCATGCGCCAGAATCATCAAAAAAGCCGCGACGAAGAGCGCACGCACCTGCGGGCTTGCAAGCTCACCGCGAAACGTGCCCCGCGGTGCCGCCACGGGCGGGGCCTGGGGGGTTGGCAGGACCCACACCGAGGCAACTACGCCAATCAGCAAGGCAATCAAAATGGCACCCAACCATTGCAGCGCAATCAGGTCGAACAAGTATCCTAAACCCAACACAGCGAGCATAAAGCCAATCGATCCCCAAATGCGAATCGGCCCGTAGCGCTCGCGGTTAGCCCCCAAGTGCCGCAGCACCAGCGCCTCATGCAGCGGCATTAAGGCACTGGAGAAAAACTGCATCACCAATAGCGTGAAGAAGAGCCACAGAAGCGCGCCTTCAAGCCTTACCGCAATCCACAGCCCGACAAACGCAACCGTCGCCGCGCAGGCCGCAAAGCGCATCAGCGCTTGGGTACTCGCTTTGCGGTCGGCCAGTGCACCCCAAACATTGGGGCCAAAGAGCCGCGTAATTTGCGTGGCGGCAAGAATGGCGCTGATCTCGAAAGCAGTCTTGCCAGTCGATTCGAGATAGAGCCCAAAGTAGGCTGAGAAGGCCCCGATGTAGCAGAAGTAGGCGAAAAACAACGCGCCGTAGGGCGCGTCAGACCGGTGCACTTGCGGAAATCACCGGCGTGGTGCGAACCACGTCGCCGCACTGAGCGCGCTGACGCAGGGCATGGTCCATCAGCACCAGAGCGAGGTAGGCCTCGGCAATTGGCGCAGCGCGAATCCCCACGCAAGGGTCGTGGCGGCCGTGGGTCTCCAGCGTGACCGGCGCGCCGGCTTTGTCAATCGAGCAGCGCGCCAAACGAATGCTTGAGGTCGGCTTCAAGGCGATTGAAACCACGATGTCTTGGCCCGTGGAAATGCCGCCCAACACGCCTCCCGCGTGGTTGGAGAGAAAGCCAGCGGGAGTCATCTCGTCGCCATGCTCTGTGCCTTTTTGCGTGACGGCGGCGAAGCCCGCACCAATTTCGACACCTTTAACGGCGTTAATACCCATCATCGCGTGGGCGATGTCGGCATCGAGCCGGTCGTACAAGGGTTCACCCAAGCCGAGCGGCACGCCGGATGCCACCACAGTGATCTTGGCACCGACTGAATCGCCTGACTTGCGCAGCGCGTCCATGTAGTTCTCAAGCTGCCCGACGGCACTGAGATCCGCAACAAAGAAAGGATTGGCTTCCCGATTTTCCACGTCATCCCACGATTGGAAAGGCACGACAATCTCGCCCAGTTGCGCGAGGTAGCCGCGCACCACCAGGCCGTATTTTTCACGCAGCCACTTCTTCGCGATGGCACCGGCCGCGACCGTGGGCGCGGTCAGGCGCGCGGAAGACCGCCCGCCGCCGCGATAGTCGCGCTCGCCGTATTTTTGCCAATAGGCATAGTCGGCGTGGCCGGGGCGAAAAGTGTCTTTGATGTTGCCGTAATCTTTACTTTTTTGGTCTTCGTTGCGCATCAACAACGCAATCGGCGTGCCGGTGGTTTTGCCTTCAAACACACCCGAGAGAATTTCGACCTGGTCGGCTTCTTTGCGCTGCGTCACGTGGCGCGAAGTGCCCGGTTTGCGCCGGTCCAGGTCGCCCTGAATATCAGCTTCGCTTAGGGTCATGCCGGGCGGGCAGCCGTCCACCACGCAGCCAATTGCGGGGCCATGCGACTCACCGAAATTGGTGACGGTGAAGAGAGTACCCAGCGTTGATCCGCTCATTTATTTTTCGATATAGTTGACTAACTTGGCGCTGGTCTGGCGTAGCCGTTGCGACATCATCAGCACCAGCTTCATCAGAATTTTGGTGGCCAAGCGCGGCTCGGCATGCGCAGCACTTTGCAGGCCCGCCCGATCAAGAATCGCAAACGTTGTCGGCTCAAGCGCGGTACAGGAAGCGAAGCGTGGTTCGCCGTCCAGCATCGACATTTCGCCTAAGGTTTGCCCGACCGTGACTACGGCAATCCGTTTGGTGTTGCCCCATTTGTCCTGGCGCGTGATGTCCACCATGCCTTCGATCACCAGCATCATAAAGTCGCCGGTTTCACCTTCGACGATCAAGGCCGCGCCGGTAGGCGCGCAGTAAACCGGCATGAATGCGCCCAAGCGGCCTAGCTCTTCGTCGGTGAAATCCTCGAAGAGCGGCGTGTGTGCGCTGATATCCTGGATGCGCTGGGTAATCAGCGCCGCCAGGCCGAGCGATTCAAACTGCAGGAATCTTTCCAGATGATTCATTCACACTCTATTGGTTGGTTTGCGCCGCTGCTTGCCGGCGCTTTTTCACCGCTTGGGCAAGCTCTTCGAGCACGCGCTCGCTGTCTTGCCAGCCAAGGCACGCATCGGTAATGCTTTGGCCCGGCTTGAGTTTACTCGGGTCGTCCTTGCGCGGCGTGAACTTTTGCGCACCGGCTTCAAGATGGCTCTCAATCATCACGCCGAAGATGGCGCGCGAACCTTGGGCGATTTGCTGCGCGACATCGCGCCCGACCTCAATCTGCTTTTCAAACTGTTTGGAGCTGTTGGCGTGCGAGAAGTCGATCATCAGGCTCTCGGGCAGCTTGGCGGCTTTCAGTTCGGCGACTGCCTTGGCAACGCTGTCAGCATCAAAGTTGGTGGTTTTGCCGCCGCGCAGAATCACGTGGCAGTCTTTATTGCCCTTGGTTTCTACCGTAGCCACCTGCCCGCTTTTGTGGATCGAAAGAAAGTGATGCGACTGGCGCGCCGCCTGAATCGCGTCGAGCGCGATCTTGACATTGCCGTCTGTACCATTTTTGAAACCAACCGGCGCTGAAAGGCCCGAGGCAAGCTCGCGGTGGACTTGCGACTCCGTGGTCCGCGCGCCAATCGCGCCCCATGAAATCAAGTCGCCGATGTATTGCGGTGAGATCACGTCGAGAAACTCCGACCCGGCCGGAACGCCTGCCTTGTTGATTTGCACCAGCAGGTCGCGCGCGATCCGCAAGCCTTCATTGATAGCGTAGGTTTCATCGAGATAAGGGTCGTTGATGAGGCCCTTCCAACCCACGGTGGTGCGGGGCTTTTCAAAATAAACGCGCATCACCACTTCGAGTTCGGTGGCGTATTTGTCGCGTGCGCCTTTGAGCAAGCGTGCGTATTCCATGGCTGCTTGCGGGTCATGGATCGAGCATGGCCCGATGATGACCAAGAGCCGGTCCGAGTCGCCGTGCATGATCTTTTGGATCGCGCTGCGCGTGTCGCGGATCAACACTTCGGCAGGCGTTCCCTTGATCGGGAAAAAGCGGATCAGATTCTCTGGCGGCGGCAGCGTCACGATGTCTTTGATTCGGTTGTCGTCGGTGGAAGAGGTTTTTTCGATGTGGCCGTGGGAGTCGTCGCGTGGAACCATGATGTTGAGAGGGCTTGGTTGGAAAAAAATGAACAGGACGAAAAAAAACCGCCGGGGTTACCGGCGGTTTTCGAGGAAATCTGAAGGAGGTGCTAGTTGCGCTTTTTGCTCACGCGCCTTCAGTTCTCAAACCGCCGGTATCGGGGGAGAACCAAAAGTAAAAATAGAAGAAAGCGCAAATGTTCATGACTTAGCGGTAAATCAAGGTGAAATGAGTTTAGCTGCAAGCGCGGGCAAAAAGCAAGTGTCGGTCAAATTACTTGATACGACGCACCAGACCAGGCGCAGACGCGGCGCCGCAACCTGGGAACGGGCAGCGATGAGCTTCGTGATTTGTGCGGGGTCAAGCGAAAAGTTCATGCCGAAAATCCTGCAATGGCCGGCGAGGTAAATATGGCAACTGCTGGCTCAACGGTTGGTCGCCAGTGCTCGATTCCTCGATGCGCCGCCTTGGTTTCCCGCATTCTCGGGAATCCCATAGCCCTGCCCTCGCATCGGCTCCGCATCTGCTACGCTTCGTCGATTTCACCGACCTCGTAAACACCATGACTCTTCCGATTGCCGACCACCTGCGCCAGTTCGCTACCGATCTTTTGACCAAAGCAGGCTTGGCTGTGGATTTGGCGCAGACCACCGCCACCGTGCTGGTCGAAGGTGACTTGCTGGGCCACGACACGCATGGCTTGGCCTTGCTACCGGCCTATCTTGCCGAAATCGAAGCCGGCAAAATGACCACCACCGGCGAGCCACTGCTGCTCAACCACCGCCCTGCCGCGCAAGCGTGGGACGGTCGCCGCCTGCCTGGCCCGTGGCTGGTGACCCGCGCGCTCGATGAGTGCGCGCGTATGGCACAAACCTACGGCCAAGGCAGCGTGACAATCCGCCGCTCGCACCACATCGCTTGCCTGGCAGCCTACCTCGAACGCATCACCGCACAAAACCTGCTGGCGCTGATTTACTGCAGCGACGCGAACAGTGCCTCGGTAGCGCCTTTCGGCGGCACTACACCGGTGTTCACCCCCAACCCAATGGCGTTTGGCATTCCCACCGGCGGCGCGCCGATTCTGATCGATGTGTCTTGCTCGGTGACCACCAATGGCATGTCGAACCGCCTGGCGAAGGAAGGCAAGCGTTTTCCGGGCAAGTGGCTGCTCGACGCGAATGGCGAACCCTCCGACGACCCCACCCACGGCGCGGCGGGTGGCAGCGGCACGATTCAACTCTTGGGCGGCGTGGAAGTCGGTCATAAGGGCTATGGCTTAACACTCCTAGTAGAAGCACTGACCGGCGGCTTAAGCGGCCATGGGCGCGCTGATCCGAAAGAAGGCTGGGGTGCGACGGTATTTGTGCAGGTGTTGGACCCGGCTGCCTTCGGGGGCATGCCTGAAATGGCGCGCCAGATGGACTTCTTGGGCGATGCCTGCCGGAAAAGCCCGCCCCGTAAGGCTCTTCAGGCAGATGGTTTTTCAGTCCGGCTGCCGGGCGAACGCGGTTTGGCGCGTAAGCGCGCGCAATTGCAGGATGGTGTGCAGCTGCACCCGGCGATCCTGCCCGCTCTCACGCCTTGGGCGCTGAAGTTGGCAGTGGCGTTGCCGCCATCGTAGCCGTGGGTGGCGCAGTCACGCCAATCAAAGTGCCTAAAGTGACCGCGAGCAATCCGCCCAAGACCCATGCTGTGAGCAGCTCTCCAAGCAGTGGCACTGCCGCCATTGCCGACACACCCGGCACCAGCGCGGTGAACATGGTGGTTTTGATCGGGCCAAACACTCGCACGACATGGGTGAAGCAGAGCATCGCGATCACCACCGCGAGCATGCCTTGATAGACCCCTTGAAACAAAATCGCGCCCCATGTGGCGCTGGCCAATTTTGACGGCAAAAACAGCGCGTAGACCGGCAAGTAGACGCAGGCGCAAATGATGCAAGTGGCAAGCACGCCATCCATTGGCGTGATTTGCCATTTGCGTGCGAGCACGGTGAACACCGCCCAAGAGCTTGAGGCACAGAGGAAGAGAAGGTCGCCGCGCCATGCGCCCGCAGCATCGGCCACCGTAAAGCCACTCCAGCCAATCAGAACAATCCCGCACAGGATCACGCCCAGACTGAGCGCTTTGCGCGGGCTCAGTTTTTCGTCGAGCAGCACCATCGCAATCAACATGGTCGAAAACGGCAGCGCGCCCGGCAGGAGCACCGAGCCATGGGCTGCGGGCGCAAACATGAAGCCGGAGTAGGCAAAGGTAGCGTAACCGATGCCGCCGAACATGGCGAGAATGAAAGCGCGCTTGAAATTTAAAGCGCCGAAGCGGCGGCCAGCAGGGCGCAGCAAAAACCACGGCAAGACGGTCACGCCCGCAAAAGCGAACCGCAGTGCGGCTAAGTCAAATCCAGTGAAATCGGTCTTGGCCGCGAAGCGCGAAATGACGATGAAGGACGACCAGATGCACACGGTGGCAAACGCACAGCCCAAGCCGATATTACGTTCACGCTTGAGCATCAGGTTTGCCGGGTTGCCACTGGCCTGAACGAAGCTTGTCGAGCCAGAAAAGGCCGATCATGGTTTTGCTGTCGGTGATTTTCCCTTCGCGTACCCATTGCAAAGCTTCGCCGGGCTCAACTTCCAGCACCTCCAAAAACTCGCCATCGTCGAGCTTAGGCGTAATCTTGGTCAGGTTTTTGGCCAAGAAGAGTTCGATCCGCTCGTCGCAATACGCAAGGATCGGGTGGATCGTGGTGACATGCTCCCAATCAGCGGCGAGGTAGCCGCACTCTTCGACCAATTCACGCTGGGCGGTCTGAATCGGTGCTTCGCCTGCATCGATTTTGCCTGCCGGAAATTCGAGAAATTCGCGCTTCAGCGGATGCCGCCACTGCCGCACCATCACCACCTTGCCATTGTCCAAAAGCGGCATCATCACGGCGGCACCTGGATGCACGACATACTCGCGGGTGGAGATCTTGCCGTCAGGTAGCTCCACCGTGTCGCGATTGAGCTTGAGGAAGTTTCCTTTGAAAATTCGCTCTGATTTGAGCGTCTTTTCTTCCAGCAGCACGCTGCGCGCCGACAGGCTCATGCCCGGCCCCGCTTCCACAGATAGCGGTACACAAAGCCGGGATAGGCAAACACCAAAAACAGGCAATAGGTAATGGCGTAGAACTCCCAGCGTTGCGGGTAAACCTGCCCCAAACGGCCTTCAAGCCACAATGCCAAAGCGCCAATTGTGAAGAACAGCAGGAGGTGCTCAATGAGGCGTAGCCAAAACGGTTTTACCCCCTCGCGATACGCCACGAAAAACCGCCTTTCGAGCAGAAACGGCAAGTTAGCTGCCACGAACGCGAGCAGCAGCAAGATCAGAATACTCAGTTTGAGATTCGCCATTGTTGGCGTGGGTGGCGTGAGTGGCGCGGGTGGCGTGGCTGGTGGACTGGCGCTGCGCTTAAAAGCGCAGCGAAGCACCAACCGCCAGCTCGCACAACTGGAGCAACCAGCCGGGCATCAGACCAAACGCCAAAATCAGCAGCGCGTTGACCGAAAAAAGCACTTTGCCGTCGAACGGTGGATCGATTGGCGCAGTAGAGACTGGTTCGTCAAAAAACATCAGCTTGACCACGCGCAGGTAGTAGAAAGCACCAATCAGCGAGAACAAGACTGCCACGACCGCCAGCCAGGTCAAACCAGCGCCCACCACGGCCTGTAGCACCGCATATTTGGCGATGAAGCCCACCGTGGGCGGAATGCCCGCGAGTGAAAACATGATGATGAGCGTCATCCAGGCAAACCACGGGTTGCGCCGATTCAAGCCTCTGAAATCCTCCAGCGCCTCGCCTTCAAAGCCGGTGCGCGCCATTAGCATAATCATGCCAAACGACCCCAGCGTGGTCAGCACATAGGTGATGACATAAAACATTGCTGACGAATAGGCATTGGTGGTCGAAAAGGTATTGCCGTCCACCACGCCAGAAAGCAAGCCCAGCAGCAGAAAACCCATGTGCGAAATCGTTGAGAAGGCAAGCATGCGCTTCAAGTTGGTCTGCATGATTGCGGCCAAATTGCCGATTGCCAGAGACAGTACCGCCATCAAGATCAGCATCTGCTGCCAATCTGCCGCAAATGCGATCAAACCGCCCGCCAAGAGGCGCAAGGTCATCGCAAACGCTGCCAACTTGGGGGCCGCGCCAATCATCAGAGTCACCGCCGTGGGCGCGCCGTGATACACGTCGGGAATCCACATGTGGAATGGCACCACACCAAGCTTAAAGGCCAGGCCCGCAACGATAAACACCAGCGCAAAGGCGATGATGACTTTTTGCGTTTTCTTGGCCGCAATCAACTGCGCAATCTCGCCGATATTGAGCGTACCCGTAGCGCCGTAAAGCATGCTCATGCCGTAGAGCAGCATGCCGGATGCGAGTGCGCCGAGGATGAAGTATTTGATCGCCGCTTCGGTCGCAACCCGGCTGTCACGATTGAGTGCCACCATCGCGTAGAGCGAGAGCGAGAGCAACTCCAGCCCCAAGTACATCGAGAGCAAGTGGTTGGCCGAAATCATCACCATCATGCCCAGCAAGGCAAACATGGCGAGGAGGTAAAACTCGCCCTTGAACAGATTGCGGTCCGTCAAGTATTGCCGCCCGTAAACGAAAGTCATCGCCAACGCCACGTAGGTGCAAAGCTTGAGCACGTTACCCATGGCATCGCCCACAAACATGCCGGCGAACATCACAACCGGCTTGGGGAACACAAACATGCCCAGCGTGAGCACCGCACAGCCAATCAGCGTGAAAAGCGAGAGCAGGTAGGCCCAAATGCCGTGGTTGCGCTTGAGCACAGCGTCAACACACAAGATGACGAAGGTCATCACCGTGAGGAACATCTCGGGGAAGGCAGGAATGAATTGACCCAATTGCATAACTACTTCCCTACCTTCGACTGCGCGACGTGCGCCAGCAGTTCATTGACCGATGCATGCATGACCTCGGTGAACGGATGCGGGTACACACCCATCCACAGCACTGCAATCGCAAGCACCGCGAGCATGCCAAATTCACGGGCATTGATGTCGGTGAGGGCGCGCACGTGGTCGTTGGCGATTTCACCAAACATGGTGCGCTTGACCATCCACAACGAGTAAGCCGCACCAAAAATCAGGGTAGTGGCCGCCAGGAACGCGACCCAAAAGTTGTATTTCACCGCGCCCAAAATCACCATGAACTCACCGACAAAGCCGGATGTCGCAGGCAGGCCGGAATTGGCCATCGCAAAGAGCACGAAGAAGGCCGCGAACTTGGGCATGGTGTTGGCCACGCCGCCATAATCAGCGATTTTGCGTGAGTGCATCCGGTCGTACAACACA
Source organism: Burkholderiales bacterium (assembly GCA_031362865.1). Taxonomy (GTDB): domain Bacteria; phylum Pseudomonadota; class Gammaproteobacteria; order Burkholderiales; family JAEUOS01; genus JANLTH01. Next base: position 22,943 of record JANLTH010000122.1, read on the forward strand.
CCGATACACAGGAACATCGCGCCCGAAATAAAGCCGTGCGAAATCATTTGCACGATGCCGCCTTCGATGCCCAGCTTGCTGAACATGAAGAAGCCTAAGGTCACGAAGCCCATGTGCGCAATCGAGGAGTAAGCCACCAACTTCTTCATGTCTTCCTGCACCAGCGCTACCAGGCCGATGTAGACCACCGCGATCAGCGAGAGCGTAATCATGAAGCTGTCAAACGCATGGCTGGCATCCGGCGCAATCGGCAATGAAAAACGCAGAAAGCCATACGCGCCCAGCTTGAGCATAATCGCCGCCAGCACGACCGAGCCGCCGGTGGGGGCCTCCACGTGCGCATCGGGCAGCCAGGTATGCACGGGCCACATCGGCACCTTGACGGCGAAGGCCAGCAGGAAGGCCATAAACACCAGCTTTTGCGCTTCAAGCGGCAAGGGCAGCGTGTGCCAGGTCAGAATTTCCCACGAGCCGCCAGACTTGGTGTACAGGTAGATCATCGCCACCAAGGTGAGCAGCGAACCCATGAGCGTGTAGAGGAAAAACTTCAGCGCTGCGTACACGCGGTTTTGCCCGCCCCACACGCCGATGATGATGAACATCGGGATCAGCGTGGCTTCAAAGAAGACATAGAAGAGCGCGCCGTCGAGCGCACAAAACACCCCAATCATCAAGCCCGAGAGAATCAGGAAAGAGCCCATGTACTGGCCGACGCGCTGCTCAATCACTTCCCAACCGGCAATCACGACGATCACGGTAATCAGCGCCGTCAAGGGCAAGAACCACATCGAAATGCCGTCAACGCCCAAGTAATACTGCATGTTGAAGCGCTCGACCCACGGCGCTTTTTCAACGAACTGCATTTTGGCCGTACCGATGACAAATTCAGTCACTACCGGCACGGTGGCGAGCAGACCGGCGAGCGCACCCACCAGCGCCAATGAACGGGCAAGTCTGGCGTTTTTGTCGGCAACAAAGAGCACCACGATGCCGAAAAAAATCGGCACCCAGATGGCGATACTTAAAAATGGAGCGGTTGCGTTCATGTTGGTGGATTTACTTGCGCAAGCCGAAAAACGTGAGCAACACAAACATGCCCAGAATCATCGCAAAGGCGTAGTGATAGACGTAGCCGGTTTGCAGGTAGCGCACTACGGAGGCGAGCCAGCCGATGGTTTTGGCGCTGCCATTGACGAGCAAGCCGTCAATCACCGCCACATCGCCGCGCTTCCACAAACTGCCGCCCAGAAGCCGCGCGCCCCCGGCAAACACGATTTCGTTGAAGCGGTCGAGGTAGTATTTGTTGTCAAGCAAGCGGTGGATACCACTGAATTTGGCCTTGATTGCCGCCGGGATTTCCGGTTTGACCATATAAAACACGTAAGCCGAGACCACACCCGCCAGCGCCAGAAAGAACGGCAGCGTGAGGAAGCCGTGCAGCGCCATGCCCATCTCTTTGCCGTGCTGCACGAAGAGCGCAGTGGTCTGCTTCATCGTGGCGTGTTCGGGGGCGACGTAGATCGCGCTGCCGAAAAAATCGCCATGCAACATGGGGTTGATCGTCAAATAGCCAATCACGACCGAGGGGATGGCGAGCAGCACCAGCGGCAACCAAATCACCCACGGAGACTCATGCGGCTTGTCGCCTTTGGCAAGGCTGTCATGATCGTCATGCCCCTCATGATGGTGATCTTTGTGAAAATCGTCGAAGCGTTCTTTGCCGTGAAACACCAGGAAGTACATGCGGAACGAGTAGAAGGCCGTCACAAACACACCCGCGAGCACGGCGTAGTAAGCGAAAGTGGAACCTGGAATGCCACAGAAATGGGTGGCCTCGATGATCGAATCTTTCGAGTAAAAGCCTGAGAAAAACGGCGTGCCAATCAGCGCCAGTGAGCCGATGAGTGAGGTGATCCAAGTGATCGGCATGTACTTCTTCAAGTTGCCCATGTAGCGGATGTCTTGGTTGTGGTGCATGCCCATGATGACTGAGCCTGCGCCCAAGAACAACAGCGCTTTGAAAAAGGCGTGGGTCATCAGATGAAACACAGCTACCGAGTAGGCCGAGGCACCGAGTGCCACGGTCATATAACCCAATTGCGACAGCGTTGAATAGGCGACGACCCGCTTGATGTCGTTTTGCACGATCCCCAAAAAGCCCATGAAGAGTGCGGTGATCGCGCCGATGATGAGCACAAACGAGAGCGCGGTATTCGACAACTCAAACAGCGGCGACATGCGCGCCACCATGAAGATACCGGCGGTCACCATGGTGGCCGCGTGGATCAGCGCCGAGATTGGCGTGGGGCCTTCCATCGAATCGGGTAGCCACACGTGCAAGGGGAATTGCGCGCTCTTGCCCATTGCACCGATAAAGAGGCAAATGCAGGTGACGCTCATCAGCGACCAGGCCGTGCCCGGCATGATTTCAATCGTTTTGGCAGCCATGGAAGGTGCCGCTTTGAACACGGTCACGTAGTCCATCGACCCGAAGTAAGCCAGCACCAAGCCGATACCCAAAATGAAACCGAAGTCGCCGACGCGGTTGACGAGGAAAGCCTTGAGGTTGGCGTAGGTTGCGGTAGGGCGCTTGAACCAGAAGCCGATCAGCAGATAGGACACCAAGCCGACCGCCTCCCAACCGAAAAAGAGCTGGGTGAAATTGTTCGCCATCACCAGCATCAGCATGGCGAAGGTGAAGAGCGAGATATAGGCAAAGAAACGGTTGTAGCCTTCGTCGTCGCGCATATAGCCGATGGTGTAGATGTGTACCATCAGCGAGACGAAGGTGACCACCAGCATCATCATGATGGTGAGTGCATCGACCAAAAAGCCGATCTGGAATTTCACGCCATCGGCCACCAGCCAGGTGTAGAGCGTGAAATTGACATCGCTGCCGTAGAGGCCGCTCACAAACACATAGAGCGAAAGCAGGAAGGAAGTTGCCACACCCAAAATCGTGACGGTGTGCGAGAAGGTGCGACCAAACAGGTTGCCAAAAAACTTGGTCCCCAGCAGGCCCGCCAGCGCCGCACCAACCAGCGGTGCAAACGGAATGGCGATTAACAGTTTTTGCGGATCGGTCATGCGCAGCTAGCCTTTGAGCTGGTCGAGCTCGTCGACGTTGATCGTGTTCATGTTGCGGAACAGGCAGACCAGAATCGCCAGGCCAATCGCCGATTCAGCCGCAGCCACGGTGAGAATGAAGAAAACAAAAATCTGCCCGTCCGGATCGTTCAAATAATGCGAGAAGGCCACAAAATTCATGTTGACGGCCAACAGCATCAGTTCGATGGCCATCAGCAGCACGATGAGATTTTTGCGGTTCAGGAAGATGCCAACGATGCTGATGGCAAACAACACCGCGCCCAGCACCAGAAAATGCGACAGCGTAATCACGCGCCCTCCTTTTTGCCGGCCCCGGGTGCGGCGGAAACATCAGTGATCGTGGCATTGATCGAAGCGGACGGTTTCATCGACACCATGCGCAAACGGTCCTTGGCCTTGACCCTGACCTGATCTGCCGGGTCGGTGGCTTTGCTGTCTTTGCGGCCACGCATGGTCAGGGCGATTGCAGCCACTATCCCGACGGTCAGAATGATGGCCGCCAGCTCGAAGCCGTAGGCGTAGTCGGTGTAGATCAAACGCCCCAACTCTTTGGTATTGCTATAGCCCTTGACCGGCGCTGCAGGCTGCGGAGTGTCAAAGGCCGGGCTCAGCACCACAAACACCATTTCGAGCACGATGACTGCGCCCACCATGCCTGCCAGCGGCAGCACATTCCAGAAGCCTTGGCGCAGTTTGTCCAAATCCAAATCCAGCATCATCACCACAAAGAGAAACAACACCATCACCGCGCCCACATAGACCAGCACGAGCGAGATGGCGAGAAACTCGGCACGCAGCAGCACCCACAGCCCCGCCGAGGTGAAGAAGGCCAGCACCAGAAACAGCGCATCATGCACCGGGTTGCGCGAGGTGATGACCCCCAGCGCTGCGCACACGAGGATCGCGGAGAAGACATAGAACAGAATGGCTTTGAATTCCATGAGTGTGCTTAGCGATAAGCCGCATCTGCCGCACGTGCAGCAGCAATTTGCGGTTCGTACTTGTCACCCACCGCGAGCAGCATTTCTTTGGTGTAATAAAGGTCGCCGCGCTTTTCGCCGTGGTATTCGAGCACGTGGGTTTCGACGATGGAATCGACCGGGCACGACTCTTCGCAAAAGCCGCAAAAAATGCATTTGGTCAAGTCGATGTCGTAGCGCGTCGTGCGGCGCGTGCCGTCGGCCCGCTGGTCCGACTCAATCGTGATCGCCAGCGCCGGGCACACCGCCTCGCACAGCTTGCAGGCGATGCAGCGCTCTTCGCCATTGGGGTAACGGCGCAGCGCGTGCAGGCCGCGAAAGCGCGGACTTTGTGGCGTTTTTTCTTCCGGAAATTGCACCGTGATTTTGCGCGCGAACAGGTAGCGCCCAGTCAGCGCCAAGCCTTTGAAAAGCTCAACCAAAAACAAACTACCGATGAATTCTCTGACGGAGGCGACCATGGCTATTTCCAGATATTCAGAGGCGAAACGGTCCACAGGCCAACCACAAAAAGCCAGCCAATCGTAATTGGAATAAACACTTTCCAACCCAAGCGCATGATTTGGTCGAAGCGGTAGCGCGGAAAGGAAGCACGAATCCAGATGAAGAAGGTGGCCACGCCCAAAGCCTTGAGCCCCAGCCAAATCCAACCGGGAATAAAGTTGAGCAGCTGCGCATCGATCGGTGCTTGCCAGCCACCCAAGAACATCACGGCGGTGAGGAATGAAATCAGAATGATGTTGGCGTATTCAGCAAGAAAGAACATCGCAAACGCCATGCCGGAATACTCCACCATGTGCCCAGCGACAATTTCTGACTCGCCTTCGACCACGTCGAACGGATGGCGATTGGTTTCAGCCACACCCGAGATCACGTAAATCACGAAAACGGGTAAGAGTGGCAACCAGTTCCATGAGAGGAAGTTAAGGCCCATGTCCACGAATGTGCCGCGCGTTTGCACGTTCACAATCTCGGTCATGTTCAAGCTGCCTGAAACCAGCAGAACAATCAAGAGGCAAAAGCCCATCGCAATTTCGTAGCTCACCATTTGGGCGGAAGCGCGCATGGCCCCCAAGAAGGCGTACTTCGAATTTGAGGCCCAACCGGCGATGATGACCCCGTACACCTCCATCGAGGTAATCGCCATGATGAAGAGCAGACCTGCATTGATGTTCGACAGCGCCACCTCGGGGCCAAATGGCACGACCGCCCAGGCGGCGAGCGCCGGCATGATGGTCATGATCGGGGCCAAAATGAACAAGCCAGGGCTTGATGCCTTGGGGATGATGATCTCTTTGAACAAGAGCTTCAAGCCGTCCGCAATCGGCTGCAAAAGCCCCAACGGGCCGACGCGGTTCGGGCCGATGCGCACCTGCATCCAGCCAATCACTTTGCGCTCCCAGAGCGTGAGGTAGGCCACTGAAATCATCAGCGGGGCCACCACGCAAATGATTTTGATGAGGGTCCAGACAATCGGCCACAAGTTGGTGGCAAGCGACGGATGCACCGCCCCAAATAGCGCGGCACCGCCGGCGTGGAGAGTGTTGACCAAATCCATCATGGTCTAGAGCTTCTCCACGTTGATTGAGCCAAACATGGCTGATGCGGCTACGGTTGACGAGTGGGCCGCTGCGACGCGCACACAACCAAGCGGCACACAGTCGTCGGCTTGCGCCTTGAGCATCGCGGCCCCGACCAGCATTTGCTCGCCACTGGCGATGCCCAATTTGGCCAGGTGCGACGAATGCACGCGCGCGGTCGGCGCTTTGGCATCACGGGTTTGCTGCAAGGAAGCTGCACGCCGCACCAACGGGTCGGCGAAGTAAATTGGCACATCGGCAATCCGCTCAAGCACATCGTCAAGAGCCTTGCCAGATAAGGGTTTTGGCGCAGTGATGGTTGAAGAAGTCCGGTTATCAAGCTTCTTCAGGGCATTTGCCTGAAAGTCCTTGCCCAGAGCGGCGTTTCGGACGGCATCGGCTGTTTCAAAGTCAAAATTTTTCAAACTTAAGAGGTTACCCAAGACGCGCAGCACCTTCCATGCAGGCCGCGTGTCACCCAGCGGTTTGACCACGGCGTTGAAGGTTTGCAAGCCGCCTTCGGCATTGACGAAGCTGCCTGCGGTTTCGGTGAAAGGCGCAATCGGCAGCAGCACGTCGGCGTAGTCCACCGCTTTCGATTTGAACGATGAGAGCGCTACCACCATGCTCGCACCGTTGAGTGCTGCCACCGCCGCCATCGGATTGGCGCTATCCAATTCTGGCTCAACATTGAGCAGCAGATAGGCCTTGCGCGGATGCTGTAACAAATCAGCGGCGTGCGATTTTTGCGCTTTCGGTGAACACGCACCAACCAAATGCGCGCCCACCGAGTTAGCCGCTTCGCCCAAGTGCCCTAATGTAGCCCCTGCCAAATCGGCAATCGCCTGGGCATACGCCTCAATCTGCGCCGCCTGCGGATGCTGGGCCGCAAAATTGCCGAGTAGCACGGCCTTTTTCTCGCCAGCAGCCAAGCTCAAGGCGATCGCCTGCGCCGCAGAGGACACGACAACATCGGCAAGCACAGCAGGTGTAACCACGCCCTGGGCTTCGCCCAAGGCCTTGAGCACACCAGCCAATTCGGCCACCAGATTTGAGGGCGCGACAATGCTCTTGTGCGCCACATTCATCAACCAATCGTCGTCAGCACTGTGGACGACCGACAGCTTGAGCTTTTTCTTCGCCGCTTGGCGCAAGCGCTGCGCCATCAACGGGTGGTCTTTGCGCAGGAATGAGCCGATCACCAGCGCCCGATCCAGCGTATTGAGTGCTGCCACTTTCATACCCAGCCAAGGGACACCGGCGCGAGCTGCGTCGGCCTCGCCGTTGTTGTGCCGCAATCGAAAATCAACGTTCTCTGAACCCAGCCCGCGCACCAATTGCTGCAGCAGGTAAAGCTCTTCCACCGTGGAGTGGGCCGACCCGAGGGCTGCTACCGCGTCAGCGCCGTGCTGGTCGACGATGTCGCGCAGGCCATTGACAATGTACTCAAGCGCGCTCGGCCAATCGGTCTGAAGCCACTTGCCGTCTTGCTTGACCATCGGCTGGGTGAGGCGACCGGTCAATGGATCATCCGAATTGAGCGCTTCGTAGGAAAAACGCTCTTTGTCGGAAATCCAGCATTCGTTTAGCGCTTCATTTTCCAGCGGTACGACGCGCAGCACGCGGTCACCCTTGACCTGCACGGTCAAATTTGCGCCCAGACTATCGTGGGGCGAAACACTGCGGCGGCGCGACAATTCCCAGGTGCGCGCGGAGTAACGGAACGGCTTGGAGGTCAGCGCCCCCACCGGGCAGATGTCGATCATGTTGCCTGACAACTCCGAATCAATCGTGCGCCCGACAAACGAGGTAATTTCGGCATGCTCACCACGATGCAGCATGCCCAGCTCCATCACGCCCGCGACTTCTTGCCCGAAGCGAACACAGCGTGTGCAATGGATGCAGCGGCTCATTTCTTCCATCGAGACCAGTGGGCCGACGTTTTTGTGGAACACCACGCGCTTTTCTTCGGTGTAACGCGAGGTCGAGCTACCGTAGCCTACCGCTAAATCCTGCAATTGGCACTCGCCGCCCTGGTCGCAGATTGGGCAGTCGAGCGGGTGGTTGATCAGCAAAAACTCCATCACACCCTTTTGCGCCTTGATCGCCTGCTCGCTCTTGGTCCACACCTTCATGCCGCCCGAAACCGGCGTGGCGCAAGCGGGCATCGGCTTGGGTGCTTTTTCAACCTGCACCAGGCACATACGGCAGTTGGCAGCGATCGACAACTTCTTGTGATAGCAGAAATTCGGCACGTAAACGCCAAGCTTGTTCGCGGCATCCATCACCATGGAACCGTCGTTCACCTCGACTTTTCTGCCGTCTACTTCGAGTTCAACCATGTGGAGCTTCTAAAACAAATTGGGTTGAGGCTGTTCAGCCAAAGGTGCGTCTTTTAGCAATTCAGTGGCAATCGAGACTGACCAGGTCTCAGCGACTTGGCTTTCATCAATGCATTTGAGCAAGTCCGATAATCCGATAAATCGCCCACTTTGAGACGGGCCGCGCCTCTCAAAAAATTCAACTGAGTTCAAGCGAACATTCACATCGTCAGAATCAGCTTGCCATTGATATACCAAAGCTACGTGCTTGGAGAGCCCGACAGTTGAGTCATCGTAGACGGCACCAATCAATTTCAACGCTTCCGGCTCAACCCGAAGCCGCAATTCCTCTTGTAGCTCTCTGGTCGCACATTTACGAAGTGTATTTCCGTTAGCCGAGTCTTCTTTCCTCACATGACCGCCAGCCCAGATGACCAGCTTTTCATGCAAAGGACTCTTTGGATTTTCCTCTCGGCGCTTCAATTGAAGTACTTGGCCAGATTTGTTACGGATAACCACAACGGGCAGAGCTTGAATTCGATTCAGGTCTGGCTCAATAACTTCTCTTGAACCATAAGTTCCTCGGTTGGAATACAACTTTTCCAGTTCCTCGACCTCTGAAAGTGACAACACCCTTCTTCCGTTTAACAGTGAAACGAACTCATCGCGGTCGACACTCAATATCTCCTCTTCAATTTCTCCCTCAATAATTGAAAGCACGAAGTCAGCCGCTTTTTGTGCTGTTTCCCTAGCATTGCTCCCGGTTGTAGAAGCAGTATCAAGTTCGTAAAAATTGAATTGATTTCTAAAACGATTCACGCACTGATTCAGGTTTGCAATCATCTGCTGAATCGTGTCGGGGTTCATAATCGAACCTTGCCCGAAAACGGGGAGGTGACCACTCTCACGTTGCATTGCGTCATCAGCAGATGTTTTCATGACAATCACACCAGAGATTCGTTTCCGCCAGTCATCAATAGTCAAAAACTTCTCGATAATTTCACGCTCATGCTTTCTTAACCCCGCGCGCTTTTCCATCATTGACATCCAGACCAAAGCGTCAAAGAGACCACGGTCGAGAATTAGCACGTCCGGTCCTGTGCCTAACGAAACATTCTGCGTCTTTTCAAGCAATTCAACTAGCGTGGCGCAAGCGGTCCAAATATTGAAGTTGTAATGCCCCTTATCTTTCATTGGGCAAATTGCTGCTTTCTCAGTGACTGTTTCAACTCTAAAACCGCAACGCTTCAAGAAACCCTGCAACGTACTTAATGTGGTGGTCTTCCCAGACTTCGGTACGCCTGCAAACTCGACGACCACAGGGCGACGTGCTTTAGCCCTCACCTTGGCGGCAGCTGCTTCAGCTCGAATTTGGAGTTCTGACTTCACGACGGGGCTGATTGCTAGACGTAAGCAGGCACCACGCAGTGCTTGTGCTCGATATGATGCACAAACTCGTGGCGGTAATGTTTGATGAAGGCGCGCACCGGCATGGCCGCTGCGTCACCAAGCGCACAAATCGTGCGGCCCTGAATGTTTTGCGAAACCTGGTCGAGCAGTTCGATGTCTTCCATCTTGCCTTCGCCCCGTTCAATGCGGTCCACTATGCGCCACAGCCAGCCCGTACCTTCGCGGCACGGCGTACACTGCCCGCACGACTCATGCATATAAAAGTAAGACAGGCGGAGCAAGCTTTTCACCATGCAGCGGGTGTCGTCCATCACGATCACTGCGCCGGAGCCTAGCATCGAGCCTGCCTTGGCGATCGAGTCGTAGTCCATGTCGGTTTGCAGCATGATTTCGGCGGGCAGCACGGGCATTGACGAGCCACCCGGAATCACCGCCTTGAGCGTGCGGCCGGGGCGCATGCCACCGGCTAACTCCAGCAGTTTGACAAACGGCGTGCCCATCGGAATTTCAAAATTACCCGGGTTTTGCACGTCGCCTGAGACTGAGAAAAGCTTGGTGCCGCCGTTGTTCGGCTTGCCGATTTCCAGATACTTCGAACCGCCGTGATTGATGATCCACGGCACAGCTGCGAAAGTCTCGGTGTTATTGATCGTGGTCGGTTTGCCATACAAGCCGAACGATGCCGGAAATGGCGGCTTGAAGCGCGGCTGGCCTTTTTTGCCTTCGAGCGACTCGAGCAATGCGGTCTCTTCACCACAGATGTAGGCCCCGAAGCCGTGGTAGGCGTGAAGCTGAAAGTTGAAGCTGGAACCAGCAATAGATTGCCCCAACATGCCCGCCTGGCGTGCTTCTTCAAGGGCGTCCTCGAAGCGCTCGTACTCGGCGAAAATCTCGCCGTGGATGTAGTTGTAGCCGGTGCCAATGCCCATCGCAAAGGCCGCAATCGCCATGCCTTCGATCACGATATGGGGGTTGAAACGCAAGATGTCGCGGTCTTTGCAGGTGCCCGGTTCGCCTTCGTCCGAGTTGCAGACCAGGTACTTCGCACCGGGGAACTGGCGCGGCATAAAGCTCCACTTCAAGCCGGTGGGAAAGCCGGCCCCGCCGCGCCCGCGCAAGGCTGACGATTTGACTTCGGCAATCACCTGCTCGGGGGTCATTTCGGTCACGACTTTTTTGAGCGCCGTGTAGCCGCCACGCGCAACGTAATCCTTCAAACGCCAGTTGCTGCCATCCAAACCGGCGTAGATTTGCGGATTGATATGACGACCGTGGAAGCAGGTCTCTTTGCCGCTGGCTGCGAACTGCTGCAAAAATGCCGCCGCGTCAATTTGCTTTTCGTAGGCACCCATGGTTTACGCCCCCGCCTGTTTTCTGAGGCCGTCGATCAGTAGATCCAAGCGCGCATGGCTCATGTTGGAACACATCGTGCGGTCATTCACCAGGAGCACCGGGGCATCGGCGCACGCGCCCAGGCATTCACTTTTTTGCAGCGTAAAGCAGCCGTCGTCGGTAGTACCGCCCTCGCTAACACCCAACTTGTGTTCGAGGTAGTGCAGGCTTTGCTGCCCATCGCGCAGTTGACAGGGCAGATTGGTACACACGTTAAGCTTGAATTTAGCCGCAGGCATCTGATTGAACATGTTGAAGAAGGAAGCGACTTCCTGCACCGCAATCGGCGGCATGCCAAGGTACTGCGCGACTTCTTCCTGACTTTCTTGACTCACCCAGCCACGCTCTTGCTGAAGAATCGCCAAACAAGCCATTACCGCCGACTCTTTATGGTCATCCGGGTACTTGGCGACTTCGCGCGCGAAGCGCGTTTTGGTTTGCTCAGTCAGCATGGGTATCTAGAGAAAGCTCGCCGGGGGTTTGACTTTGAACTGCGATTTGGCGCGCACGCCGCCTGGAGCGATGATGGTGGTTACGCCCTTTTGGTCCACTACCCAAACCTCTTTGGCGCCACGCGCAAGATACAGATCAGCTTTTTCGGACAACATGCGTTGCGAGTTGGAGGCCGACTTCACTTCGACACAAATTTCAGGCGCTAAATTGAACGGGTCCTCATCCAACCCATGCGCTTTGACAAAGGCAGGCGACAACCAAGCGACATCTGCCACTTTCACGCCGTCACTGGTCTGCACCGAGCATTCAATGATCGCCGTGCCGCCGAGCGCCTTTTCGAGCAGCATGCACACGCGCGACTGGAGATAGCCGTGAATATTTTTCGCCGGACTCATCACGATCTGACCCCATTCATTGGTCTCAATCTTGAACGGCAGATCGCGCAAGTAGGGGTTGGCAAGCACTTCGCTCCATTGCATGGCATCACCTGTCGATCTCGCCGAACACAATGTCTTGTGTGCCGATGATGGTCACCACGTCGGCGATCATGTGCCCGCGCGACATCTCGTCTAGCGCTTGCAAGTGCGCAAAACCAGGCGCACGAATTTTCAGCCGATAGGGCTTGTTTGCGCCATCTGACACCAGATAAATGCCGAACTCGCCCTTGGGATGCTCCACCGCTGCGTAGGCTTCGCCCGGCGGCACGTGCATGCCCTCGGTGAAAAGCTTGAAGTGGTGAATCAGCTCTTCCATGTTCGACTTCATGTCAACCCGCGACGGTGCTGCCACCTTGTGGTTGCTCGTCATCACCGGCCCGGGGTTGTTGCGCAACCACTCGACGCATTGCTGAATGATGCGGTTCGATTCGCGCATCTCCGCCACCCGCACCAGATAGCGGTCATAGCAGTCGCCATTGGTGCCCACCGGAATGTCAAAATCGAGCAGGTCGTAGACCTCATAGGGCTGCTTTTTGCGCAAATCCCATTCGATGCCGGAGCCGCGCAGCATCGGCCCGGTCATGCCCATTTGCAAGGCGCGCTCGGGCGTAA
>JANLTH010000161.1:0-11377 GCA_031362865.1 Burkholderiales bacterium
CATATCCAGCAAGCCTTTTCAGGTATCGCCTACAATTTCAACCAACTACCCCTCGCTAACCAATTGATTTTGTTCGAGTTTTGACCGGACACTAGTGAAATCATTACGAGATTAGGCGCGCCGACGACGACAGTGCGCGTAGCACGGCTAGGAAGGGGCAACGACTCAATCGTAATGATTTAGAAATGGAATTACCTGCTGGATCGTGGGCGTGCCCGTTCACCCGCGAGCGGTGCGAGGAATCATTCCGTTGTTCTGGTGGGTTACATTTCAAAAACGCCGCTCGATCTTCGCGAGGGTTCGCTCTAGCCGCAGCATCCAAGCGCACACATTCGCCCCAAAACCACCGCGCGTCGCCCCAAGGAATCATTCAAACTGGGGTAGATCAGCTATGCTTGCCGCGATGCATATCACTGCCATCCCTTTCGCACCCGCCACACGCGACACCGCACCACCCACGCCCTTGCGCCCATTCCTGTTCGCGTGGGCGATTTTCTGGGTGCTGCTGCTCACGATTTCAGTGCAGGAAAACTTGCATTCGCGGCACGGCGCTTTCTGGCAGCCTTTGCTTTGGGAAGGAAGCAGTTGCCTGGTTGCCAGCTTCGTGGTTTGGCTGCTGTGGCGCAAGCTGCCACGGCAGGATGTACACCTCACCAAACCATGGCGTTGGTGCGTGCTGCCATTGGCCTTGCTGCTACCGACCGCGCTGAGCTTTGTTTCGCTGGTTTATGCCTTGCGCCACGCGCTTTACGCGATGGTCGGCAGCGTCTACCAGCATGGGCCGTGGTTGCAGGTTTACCTGTATGAGGCGATCAAGTTCGGGATGTTTTACTTGCTCTTCATGGCGGTCTTTTTCGGAATTCGCTCCTACACCGCTTTCACTGCCTCGCATCTGCGTGAGGCCGACTTGCGCATCGCCGCGCGCGACGCACAATTGACTCAGCTGGCGCAGCAAATCGAGCCACACTTCCTCTTCAATGCGCTCAACACGATTGCCGCCACTATCCATACCGATGCAGCCCTGGCCGATTCACTCGTAACCCGCTTGAGTGCCCTGCTGCGCACCGCGACCGACGTGGCGCGCGCACCGGTGGTGACGCTGGAAGAAGAGCTGCGACTGCTCGACCACTACGCTGCCATCATGCGGGTGCGCTTTGCTGATCGCGTGGTGGTCACAATGGAAGTCGCAGCGGATAGCATGGCTTGCCGGGTTCCGGTCTTGATCCTGCAACCCTTGCTCGAAAACGCCTTTCGCCAAGGGGTTGAACGCCACCCGGGCGCGGCGGCGATTACGGTTCGCTCGATGCGCGCGCAGGGTCACCTCATTCTGGAAGTTGAGGACAATTTGGGCACACTCAACCCTGCGTGGCAGGCTGGCGTAGGCATCGGCAACCTGCGGCAGCGCCTTACTCTGGCGCATGGGGAAGCCGCGAGTTTTGAGCTGCGCGCACGGGTGGGTGGCGGCGTGAGCGCGCGGGTGGAATTGCCATGCGACTGCTGATTGTCGACGACGAAGCCCCGGCGCGCGCACGATTGCGCCACCTGTTGGCAGCACACCCCGAGGCGCAGATTGTTGGTGAAGCGCGCGATGGCAGTGAGGCGCTATGCTTGGTGGCGAAGCTGGTACCGGATGCGTTGCTGCTCGACATTCAGATGCCAGGCGTAAACGGGCTCGATGTCGCAGCCTCCCTGCCGGACCCTGCGCCAGCCGTGATTTTTGTCACCGCCTATGACCGCTACGCCCTGCCCGCGTTTGATGCGGCAGCGCTCGACTATCTGCTCAAGCCAGTGGCGCCGGAGCGCTTGGCGCGAGCACTGGCAAGGCTGAGCGGGCGGCTCAAGCATCGCACTGCCCCAGTCAGCCCGAACCCGCCTTCACTGCCTACCGCACCCACCCAATTGCTGATTCCTGACCGGGATCGTACCCACGTGATTCCGGTGGCCGAGATTCTCTGGCTTGAAGCGGCCGACAACTATGTCGTGGTGCATACCGCCCAGCGTGCGCCGCTAATGCGCCGAACCTTAGGCGCTTTGTTGCATGACTTAGGGCCAGGCTTTGTGCGCAGCCACCGCAGTGCCGCGGTGGCGCTGGCCTACGTGCAAGCGGTGCAGACGCGGTCGCACGGCGAGCTTGCTGTGGTGCTGCGCGGCGGCCAATCGGCCCCCTGCAGCCGCCAGCACCGCGCTGCCGTTTTGGCCGCCGTGCAATCGAGCCCAGCGCCGTTGGCCCCTGATTCCGCCCAACCTACCCCAACGCGCTAGCCACTCCATGGCAAGCCCCGTAGGCTGCTCGTCATTGCAGCTAACAACGAGGGGACAATTTCATGCAAGAAAAACTTCCAGCCGACCCTGGCCTGAGTGGCCACGCGCGCCTCTATTTTTTAGACTGGGTGCGGATCGCCGCATTTGCGTGGTTGGTGGCCTTCCACGTGGGCATGTACTACGTGACTTGGGACTATCACATCAAAAGCCCATTCGCCGGCAACTGGCTGGAACCTTTCATGCGGCTCTCCTCGCCCTGGCGCATGACGCTGCTCTTCTTCGTCTCAGGTGCTGCCACCGCGTTCATGCTGCGCGGCGGTGCGAGCGGCGCGTTACTCGCCAACCGGGCGAAGCGCCTGTTGCTGCCGCTCCTGTTTGGCATCTTGGTGATCGTACCGCCGCAGTCTTATGTGGAGGTAGTGCAGCGCTTTGCCTACGCGGGTAGCTTTGCCGATTTCATGCAGCTTTACCTCACTGGCTACAGCAAGTTTTGCAGCAAATCTGGCCCCTGCCTGATTTTGCCCACATGGAACCATTTGTGGTTTTTGCCATATCTATTTTTCTATACCGCTGTGCTATGGCTGGTGCTGCGCCGGTATCCGGCTGGCCTTGAAGCGCTCGCTGCGCGCGTGGGTGGCGCATTGCACGGCGCGCGCTTGATTGTGTTGCCGATCTTGTTCTTTGCCGTCGCGCGCGTCATACTGGGGCCACTCTTTGGGATCACGCATGCGCTGGTAGACGACTGGTACGCCCATGCGCAGTACGGCGCGGCCTTCACGCTGGGTGCCGCGATGGCACGAGCCAATGCGCTCTACTGGCAGCGCTTCGTAGCGGTTCGTTGGCTGGCACTGCTGCTCACCATGGCAGCGTGGGCGGCGCTGGTGACGGTGCTGAATTTCAAACTGCCCGTGCACTGGGCAAACTTGGATGGCTGGCAAGTGTCTCGGCTAGGCATTGCGCTAGGCGGTGCAGTGGCGCACGCCATTATGCAATGGTGCGCCATCGTCGCCACACTCGGCTTTGCGGCCCGCCACTTGAACCACGAGAACGCTGCGCGCCGCTATTTGACCGAAGCAGTGTTTCCGGTTTACATCGTGCACCAGACCTTGATCCTCCTGTGCGCGATTGCGCTGCTGCCGCTGGCCCTGCGCCCGCTGGTGGAAATGCCACTGTTGATCGTCGTAACCTTCGTGTTTAGTTTCGGGATTTTTGAGATCGTTCGGCGGATCGGTTGGCTGCGGCCCTGGTTTGGCCTGACAGCGGCGCTGGCGCTCACGGCTGCGAGCGCGCACGCGCAAGCAGTGCCCACGATCGCACCCATTAGCACGACCAGCCCATTGGGCGAGTGGTGGACTCCCGGATTCAGTGCCCGCGTCAAGCTGGAGCGCTGCGGCGACGCGATCTGCGGCAATATCGTTTGGGTGTGGGACGAGAATCCGGCCACAATTGCTGACTCAAAGCCACTGCTTGGCCGCAAGGTGGTCGAAGCGATGCGCCATGAAGGGCCCACCAGCGCGACTCGCTGGAGCGGTGGCCGCCTCTACAACCCCGAGGACGGGCGCGATTACAAAGGTTCGCTCACGCTGGCAAGTGCTAATCGCCTGACGGTAGACGGGTGTGTCTTGATGATTTGCAAATCACAAACTTGGCGGCGCTACGATGCCCAGCGTAGCCCGCCGGTGGCGATGCCATGAGTGCCTCTGGTCCGGCTATCTAGTGTCGTGGTGCAAACTGTTTGCGACTTGAAAATGCGTCTTTTCCGCCGACTCGTCGTTGCAAATGCTCGTCATAGTGGACCTATGACTGTGCTTTGCGCCTCGATTCGACGAAAAATCCATCATTTTTATAGGTCGCAAACAGCGTGCAACACTACACTAGAAAGGCGTGCACGCAGTTGCACAATGCGCGCCACGGGATAATCGTCAATCCCGTAATCGCTCTCTCAAAAACCACCCACTGCCCATGTTCTACGACACCGCCATAAACAATCACGGCCTCAAGCACAACCCTTTCAAAGCGCTGGTGGTGCCACGCCCGATCGGCTGGATTTCCACCATCAGCAAAGCGGGCGTGCTCAACTTGGCACCTTACAGTTTTTTCAACGCCGTGAGCGACCGCCCAGCGATGGTGATGTTCTCTTCAGGGGGCCGCAAAGATTCGTGGCGCAACATCGAAGAAACTGGCGAATTTACCTGCTCGCTTTCCACTTGGGATTTGCGCGAAGCGATGAATCTGAGTTCCGCCACGGTGACTTATGGCGTGGACGAATTTGCCCTAA
Organism: Burkholderiales bacterium; assembly: GCA_031362865.1. Classification (GTDB taxonomy): domain Bacteria; phylum Pseudomonadota; class Gammaproteobacteria; order Burkholderiales; family JAEUOS01; genus JANLTH01. The sequence goes on from JANLTH010000161.1 coordinate 4,541, forward strand.
CTGGCCTCGAAACTGCGCCCTCGAAAATGGTTAAGCCGCCACGAGTAGCCGCCAGCCCTGCGGCGCTGGAGTGCCGCTTCTGGAAGAGCGTTGAGATGCCGGGTGTGCCACGCCAGGACCAGCCGGATACACCGGGCACGAAGGTGATTTTTGGGCAGGTCGTTGGGGTGTACATCAACGACGCGTTCATCAATGCCGGGATGGTGGACACGGCTGGCATGCGCCCGCTGGCGCGATTGGGCTACATGGATTACGCCACCGTGACACCGGAGACGACCTTTTCGCTGAATCGCCCAGCGGTCAGTGAAGACGGCAAATCAGCCAAAGTCGCAGGTGGCAACTGGGACGGGGTCTATCGTTGAAACTCACACTAAAAGTCGCACTGAAGTTCGGGCTGATATTCGCCAGCCCGATGCCTTGAATCGCCGCGCCTGATTTGCTTCTTTAAGCCATTGCCTCCAAGTAGCGCACCAGTCAAGCCTCTTCAAGCAGCCACTCCTACCATGTCCATCCCTTTACATTCAATTCCCTCAACGCGCCTGCCCGCCCTGTTCATCGGCCACGGCAGCCCGATGAACACGCTGGAGGACAACCCCTACACCCAAGCGTGGCGCGCCCTCGGAGCGGCGCTGCCAAGGCCGCAGGCGATTCTCGCGATCTCGGCGCACTGGCTCACGCGCGGCATTGCGGTAACGGCGATGGAGCACCCGCGCACGATTCACGATTTTGGTGGCTTTCCCCAGGCGCTGCATGAGGTGCAATACCCGGCCCCCGGCTCAACCGCGCTCGCGCAGCGCGTGGCGGCCTTGCTCGCGCCGCGCCCAGTCGCACTGGATTCTGACGAATGGGGGCTGGATCACGGCACGTGGTCAGTGCTGGCCCACCTTTACCCAATGGCCGACATTCCGGTGGTGCAATTATCGATGGATGCGACGCAAGGCGAGGCCTTTCACCTCGAAATCGGGCAGGCACTCCGGTCGCTGCGCGACGAGGGTGTGCTGATCGTCGCCTCGGGCAACATCGTGCACAACCTGCGCTTGATGAAATGGAGTCAGACCGGCTTCGGGCACGACTGGGCGGTGCGCTTTGATGCCTTTGCCAAGCGCAAGATCGAAGCGCGCGATTTCAGTGCGCTCGCCCACTACCAAAGCGAAGGTCACGATGCCACGCTTGCCGTGCCAACCGCAGAACACTTCTGGCCACTGCTCTACGCCTTGGGCGCGGCGGGTGACGACGATGCGATCAGCTTCCCGGTGGAGGGCCTGACGATGGGTGGGATCAGCATGCGGTCGGTACAGATCGGCTGAAGAAGCTTGTCTAACAAGCTTCTTCAGCCAGTAGTCAGGCGAATCAACGCAATTTCTGGAGCACCGCCGCAGTCACTTGGGCGGTTGTGGCCTTACCGCCAAGGTCACCGGTATGCAGCGCAGCGTTCGCCGTAACTGCTTCAATCGCCGCCATTAATCGCGCAGCCGCAGCGGTTTCGCTCAGATGTTCCAGCAGCATCACACACGACCAAAACGTGCCCACCGGGTTCGCCAAGCCCTTGCCCATGATGTCGAACGCGGAACCGTGAATCGGCTCAAACATGGACGGGTAGCGCCGCTCCGGGTCGAGGTTGGCGGTCGGCGCAATCCCCAAGCTGCCCGCCAGCGCAGCGGCTAAATCAGAGAGGATGTCGGCGTGCAAGTTGGTTGCCACCACGGTGTCGATCGAGGCCGGGCGGTTGACCATGCGCGCGGTCATCGCATCCACCAACTCTTTGCCCCAAGTCACATCGGGGAAGTCGCGCGCAACTTCGGCGGCAATCTCGTCCCACATCACCATCGCGTGGCGCTGCGCGTTTGATTTGGTGACCACCGTGAGCAGCTTGCGCGGGCGTGCTTGCGCCAGCTTAAAGGCAAAGCGAATGATGCGCTCGACCCCGGCGCGGGTCATGATCGAGACATCGGTCGCCACTTCAATTGGATGCCCTTGGTGCGCACGCCCGCCAACCCCGGCATATTCGCCTTCGGAGTTTTCGCGCACGATCACCCAGTCCAAATCGGCTGCGGTGCAACGTTTCAAGGGCGCGTCGATACCCGGCAAGATGCGGGTGGGGCGAACGTTGGCGTATTGGTCAAAGCCCTGGCAAATTTTTAGACGCAGGCCCCATAGCGTAATGTGGTCGGGAATCTGTGGATCACCCGCCGAGCCAAACAGAATCGCATCTTGATCGCGCAGCGGTTCGAGGCCGTCAGCGGGCATCATCACGCCGTGCTTACGGTAGTAATCGCCACCCCAGTCGTATGACGTGAAGGCGAATCGAAAACTCTCGCCCGCTGCCAATGCTTCGAGTACAGATTGACCCGCAGGAATCACCTCTTTGCCAATGCCGTCTCCGGGGATACAGGCGATTTTGTAGGTTTTGTTTGCATTGATGGAAGCCATAGGTTGCCGCGCGTCGCGCCTTCGTCAAAAAGGCCGTAGGATAGCAATCCACCATGCAAAATCCCCTTGACCCTGCGCAGTTTCTCAGCGCTTCGCCGCCCTCCTCCGGCGAGGCGACCCGGTTGCATACTCTGGCCCTGGCATCAGGCGTGCAAATTGCCATCACCAATTTGGGTGCGAAGGTGTTGCAAATTCTGGTGCCGGATCGTGCGGGCAAGCTGGACGACGTGACCTTGGGCTACGAATTGATCGATGCGGTGCGCCGAGGCGCTGCCTCGATGGGCGCATTTATCGGACGCTACGCCAACCGTATCGCCAATGCGCAATTCTCGCTGGGTGGTGAAACACATCAATTGACGGCAAACGAAGGGCCGCACTGCTTGCACGGTGGCATTGCGGGCTCGCGCCATCGCGTGTTTGCCAGCGCGCAAGCCGCCCCCAACCATGTGACGATGCGTTACACCTTTGCGGACGGGGAAGAGGGCTTTCCCGGCGAGCTGCCGCTGCGGGTGGACTACATTCTGGAAGCACCCGCCACGCTGCGCATCGTTTACCGGGCTGGCCCAGCGAGCCGCGCTACCGTCGCCAGCTTTACGAGCCACATTTTCTTCAATCTCGCGGGCACTGCGCGTTCCGATGTGCTGGAGCACCGTTTTCAGATTGATGCCGATCACTTTCTCGTGGCAGACAGCACCAAAATCCCCACTGGCGACATTCGGCAGGTTTGGGGCACCCACATGGACCTGACGGCCCGGCGCATCCTGGCCGAAGCGCTGCTGCGCGAGGAGCCACAGCTGGCGCTCACCAATCCGCGCGGCTTTGATCACGCTTACGTGTGCCGCAGTGCTGGTGTCAAAGCTGAGGCCTTGCAGCGCAATGCCTGCGTGATCGAGCCGCGCACCGGGCGCACCTTGGAGGTTTGGTCTACCGAACCCAGCGTGCAGTTCTACACCGGGCAAATGCTCGGTGCCAGTGCTGAACCAGACATCGGCAAATGCGGCTTGCAGCATCTGGCCTACAGCGCGTTTTGTCTGGAGCCGCAACGCTTTCCTGATGCACCAAATCAAGCGGCGTTTCCCTCCGCCGTGCTCGCCCAGGGAGAATCGATGGACGGCGAAATTCAATATCGCTTTGGGGTCGATGCGTAAGCTGCGGGTCAGTGGCGTAGCGGCGAATTAACCAAACGGGTAATATTTCGTCTCAGCTGCTTTCCCGTATCTTCCCCGTTTCTCCACTGATTGAATTTGACTTTTTTGAAAGGCATCTCTTGGGCAATCGATTGCAAGGAAAAACCGCCGTCTGCACCGCCTCCGCAATGGGAATTGGCAACGCGGTCGCACGCGCTTTTGCCGCGGAAGGCGCGCGCGTCATCGCCACTGACTTGAATGAAGCGGCGCTCGCTTCATTGGCCGGAGTGCCCGGCATCACCACCAGAAAACTCGATGTGCTTGACGACGCAGCGATCAAAACGCTGGCCGCTGAAATCGGCAGCGCCGACATCCTGTTTAACTGCGCAGGCTTTGTCCACCACGGCTCGGTGCTTGATGCCACCGACCAAGACTGGGACTTCGGTTTCAGTCTGAATGTGCGCGCCCCATGGAAAATGATTCAAGCCTTTCTGCCCGCTATGCTGGAAAAATTTGACAAGACCGGCGGCTCTTCGTCGATCATCAATATCGCCTCAGTATGTGGCAGCACCAAGGGCCTGCCGAACCGCTTCATCTACGGGGCCACCAAGGCCGCGGTCGTAGGCATGACCAAATCGGTGGCGGCAGACTATGTGCGGCGCGGCATTCGCTGCAACGCGATTGGCCCCGGCACGGTCGATACGCCCAGTTTGGGCGACCGCATCAACGCGTTTGACGACCCGGTGCAAGCGCGCAAAGACTTCATCAACCGCCAACCGATGGGGCGGCTCGCGCAAGCCCACGAAATCGCGCCGCTCGCCGTTTATTTGGCTGCTGACGAATCGATTTTTGCCACCGGCAATTTGTTTTGCTGCGATGGCGGCATGACGATCTAAATCTCACACCACCATTTTCACCAAAAAAGGAACCCATGAAACTTCTACGCTACGGCCCCAAGGGCCGCGAAAAACCTGGCATGTTGGATGCCGACGGCAATATCCGTGATCTTTCCAAAGTCGTGCCCGACATCGGTTGGGACGAAATTTCACCGGCCGGTTTGGCGAAGCTGAAAAAAATCAAGCCCGAGTCACTGCCGCGCGTCAAAGGCAACCCGCGTCTGGGCGTGCCTTACACCGGCATCTCAAAATTTGTTGCCATCGGTTTGAACTATGTTGACCACGCGAAAGAAGCGGGCATGCCGATTCCGCCTGAGCCGATCATCTTCAACAAATTCACCACCTCGATTTGCGGGCCGAATGACGACACGATCAAACCGCCGCACTCCACCAAACTGGATTGGGAAGTGGAAATCGGCATCGTGATCGGCAAAAAGGCGCAGTACGTCGACGAGAAAGACGCGCCCAAATACATTGCCGGTTACTGTGTCGTCAATGATGTCTCAGAGCGCCAATTTCAGCTCGAACGTGGCAGCCAGTGGGACCGTGGCAAGGGCTGCGACACCTTCGGCCCGATTGGCCCGTATCTGGTGACACAAGACACCGTGGGCGATGTGAACAACCTCGATATGTGGCTCAAGGTCAATGGCCAATTGATGCAAAACGGCAGTACTAAAACGATGATTTTCAATTGCCATCACATCGTGGCCTACTGCTCGCAATTCATGACGCTGCTGCCCGGTGACATCATCACCACCGGCACGCCGCCAGGCGTGGGTGCAGGCATGAAGCCGCCGCGCTTTCTCAAGGTCGGTGATGTCGTCGAATTGGGGATCGAAAAGCTCGGCACGCAAAAACAGACCATCATTGCCTCAAAAAAGTAATTCGCTCTACCCTCGATCCACCCGTCCCAATTCATCTCAATCCAACTTAATCCGTCCCACCCGTTCCAACCTCAGGAGACCGCCATGCAACGCAGATCACTCATCAAAGCAGGTGCAGCAGCCGCAGGCTCGGCAGCTGCGGGCTTTCCGTTCATCAACCTGAAGGCGCAGGGGGCCTATCCGACACGCCCGATCACCATGGTGTGCCCATGGGGGGCGGGGGGCGGCACTGACGCGGTGGCGCGCATTGTTGGGGCTCTGCTCGAGAAGGATTTGGGCCAGCCGATCAACGTGGTGAACCGTACCGGTGGCAATGGCGTGGTAGGGCATCAAGCTATTGCCGGGGCGCAGCCCGACGGCTACACCATTGGCACCATCACGGTTGAAATCACCATGATGCGCCACGCCGGCCTGACCCAGCTTTCGCACGCCGACTACACGCCGCTGGCGCTGGTGAACAATGATGCGGCCGCGGTCACTGTCAAAGCCGATTCACCCTACAAAACGCTCGACGATTTGGTCAAGGCGATTCGCGCCAATCCGGGCAAGCTCAAAGCTTCGGGCACGGGCCAAGGCGGCATCTGGCATTTGGCGTTGGCAGGCATGCTGAAAGACTTGAAAATTGACAACGCTGCCGTGCCTTGGGTCCCTTCAAACGGTGCGGCCCCGGCAATGCAAGACTTGGCAGCCGGTGGCATTGAGATTGTGACCTGCTCGCTGCCCGAAGCACGCTCGTTGATCGATGCGGGAAAGGCGCGCCCACTGGCGATTATGGCGAACGAAGCTTCTGCGCTGTACCCCAATGTGCCTACCCTCAAGGCAGCGAGTGGCTCGACTTGGACCTGCGGCGCTTGGCGCGGCATCGGTGCACCCAAGGGTTTGCCGCCCGAGATCGCCACCAAAATGGCTGGTGCCATCAAAAAAGCCTGGGACAGCAAAGAATTCAAAGACTTCATGGCGATGCGCGGTTTTGGCCTCCTGTTTGCCGATGCCAAAGGCTACGGCGAGCACATGGCGCGCGGCGACGCCGACATGGCGACCATCATGAAAGCCTTAGGGCTGGCAAAAGCATAGGAAACCTTATGACCAACACCCAATTTTCTAAGCGCCGCGCACTTGTGCTTGGTATTCCAGCTGCGATCGTCTGGCCGCTCACCGCACGGGCCCAAACGCCAAGCTACCCCAACAAAGCGGTGAAAGTCTTGGTGCCGTTTGTGGCCGGTGGCTCTTCTGACATCGTGGCGCGCGCCATCGCCAATCACCTGCAGCAATCGCTCGGTCAACCGTTTTTGGCCGAAAACCGCCCGGGTGCGAATGGCAGCATCGCCGCCGACATGTTGCGTACCGCTCCGCCAGACGGTTACACACTGCTGGTCGGTTCGATTGGTGTCTTCTCGATCAACGAGAGTTTGTACAAAGACATCAAGTACAAATCGCTGCGCGATTTCGAGCCGGTTACGCTGGCCGTCACCACGCCCAACCAGATGGCAACCGATGTCG
>JANLTH010000167.1:0-2119 GCA_031362865.1 Burkholderiales bacterium
CAGCCTCGGACCGGCCGCTGCCTGCGCTCGGTCGTCACGACTGTGCGGCCATGGGGCACACACGAGGCGCCACCTAAAATGCTGGTATGACCCGTCAGCTCTTTGTCACCACCGCCCTGCCCTACGCCAACGGCAACTTCCACATCGGCCACATCATGGAATACATCCAGGCCGACATCTGGGTGCGCTTCCAGCGCATGCAGGGGCATCAGGTGAACTTTGTCTGTGCAGATGACGCGCACGGCGCGCCGATCATGATTGCCGCCGAAAAAGCCGGCGTCTCGCCGCGTCAGTTTGTGGACAACATCGCTGCCGGCCGCAGCCAATATCTGGACGGCTTTCACATCCAGTTTGACAACTGGAGCCACACCGACAGCGAAGAAAACCATGCCCTGTGCAAATCAATCTACGAAGCGCTTGACCAAGTCGGCTTGATCGGCAAAAAAAGCGTCGAACAGTTTTTCGACCCCCAGAAAAACATGTTCCTGCCAGACCGTTTCATCAAGGGCGAATGCCCCAAATGCGGCACCAAGGATCAATACGGCGACAACTGCGAAAACTGCGGCGCTGTGTACGCGCCGACCGACCTGAAGAACCCGTACTCCGCAGTGAGCGGCGCAACACCGGTTCTCAAATCCAGCGAACACTTTTTCTTCAAACTCTCGGACCCGCGTTGTGTCGAGTTTTTGCAAGAGTGGACGCAAGGCAAGGATGAAAACGGCAAACTTCGCCTGCAGCCTGAAGTCGCCAACAAGGTCAAAGAGTGGTTCTCGGTGCGCACCAATCCCGATGGCTCGAAAAGCGAAGGCCTGGCCGACTGGGACATCTCGCGGGACGCGCCCTACTTTGGCATTGGGATTCCGAACGCGCCCGGCAAATACTTTTACGTCTGGTTTGACGCGCCCATCGGTTACCTTGCCTCGCTCAAAAATCTGCTTGGAAAACGTGGGCAGGATTTCGACGCGTACATGGCCGACCCGTCGGTCGAGCAATACCACTTCATCGGCAAAGACATCGTCAATTTCCACACGCTCTTCTGGCCCTCGGTGCTGAAATTCAGCGGCCGCAAAACCCCGCGCAGCGTCTTTGTGCACGGCTTTCTGACCGTGAACGCCGAGAAGATGAGCAAGAGCCGCGGCACCGGGCTTGACCCTTTGAAATACCTGTCGCTGGGCATGAACCCCGAATGGCTGCGGTATTACATCGCGACCAAACTCACGAGCAAGAATGAAGACATCGAGTTCAGCCCCGAAGATTTTATGGCGCGGGTGAACTCGGATTTGATTGGCAAATATGTGAATATTGCTAGCCGGGCGGTTGGGTTTATTGCCAAGCATTTTGGCGGGAAAATCGCAGATCTTCCATCTCAGTCTGGGCATCCTGTTCTAGCCATTGTCATCCGGGCCCGCAAGATTGATTTACCCGCATTACTTCAGGTTTACGAACGACGTGACTTTGGGTATTTGGTGCGCGAAACGATGTTGATCGTTGACGAAATAAATGCCGCATGGGATAAAGCAAAGCCATGGGACCTGGCTAAGCAATTAGCGGCTGAACGTCAACCACTTCGAGTGCGTGAAGAATTGCACCTAATTTGTTCAGCAACCATCGAGGCTTTCCGTATCTTGACCTTAGTGCTTAAGCCGATATTGCCTTCGCTCGCTGCGCAAACCGAAAGCTTCTTGAACTTGCCCCCGCTGAACTTTTCCGATCTTAGTAAGCAGCTTTCTGAAGGACACCAAATCAATGCTTACCAGCACCTCATGCAACGTGTCACCCCGGAGCAACTTGATGCATTGTTTGAGCCTGTATTCCAAGAAAATCAGGCTCAATTAGCTCCTGAAACAGTAGCAAATGAATTGCCCGGCGGCGAGGAAATCGCCCCCGCCATCACCATCGACGACTTCGCGAAGATCGACCTTCGCATCGCCAAAATCGTCAACTGCGAAGCGGTCGAAGGCTCCACCAAGCTCTTGCGCCTCACGCTCGACGTGGGCGAAGGCAAAACCAGAAACGTGTTCAGCGGCATCGCCAGTGCCTACAAACCCGCCGACCTGATCGGCAAACACACCGTGATGGTCGCCAACCTGGCGCCGCGCAAGATGAAGTTTGGCATCAG
>JANLTH010000011.1:0-42194 GCA_031362865.1 Burkholderiales bacterium
TTCACTCCGCCCGCTGATCCCGCGCCAGCAACTCCAGCATCGCTTGTTTGGGGGCCAGCCCTTCAAACAGCACGCGATGCACGGCTTGGGTAATCGGCAAATCGACTTGGTGGCGCTGCCCCAGTTGCAGCGCTTCGCGCGCGGCGTTTACGCCTTCGGCTACGTGGCCTAGCGATTCGAGCGTTTGTGCGAGCGAGTTGCCTGCGGCCAGACTCAAGCCCACTTTGCGATTACGCGAGAGCGCGCCGGTGCAGGTGAGTATCAAGTCGCCCATGCCGGTTAAGCCCATGAAAGTTTCGGGGCGCGCGCCGAGTGTGGTGCCCAGCCGTGTCATTTCGGCAAGCCCGCGGGTGATGAGGGCGGCGCGGGCGTTCATGCCAAGCGCCATGCCGTCGGCGATGCCGGTGGCGATTGCCATCACGTTTTTGAGCGCCCCGCCCAGCTCTGCGCCGATCACGTCGTCGCTGGTGTAGATGCGCAGGTTGCCGCCGTGCAGTTGCGGGGCCAGCGCGCGCAACGCTGGGCTAGTGGATGCCAAGGTGAGTGCTACCGGCAGGCCGCGCGCGACTTCTTCGGCGAAGCTTGGGCCAGTGAGCGCACCAGCGCTGGCGTACCCGGCCTCGCGCGCAATTTCGTGCGGCATCTTGGCGCTTTCGGGTTCAAAGCCTTTGCACAGCCAAAGCACTGGTGCGGCGGTGTGCGCTTGCAGCAGCGTGAGTGCGGCACGCAAGCCAACCACTGGGGTTGCGACGATGTGGAGATCGGCCGGGGCGCGCGATTCGCTCGGGTTTTGGTGCTCGCGCTGGTCTACGACTTTGAGGCCGGGCGGCAGGTTTGTGCCGGGAAGATACTGCTGATTGCAGCGTGCCGCATTGATCCGCTCAGCGGCGACCGCATCGCGCGCGACCAGCATGACCTGATGGCCATTGCTTTGCAGAGTAATCGCAAGAGCGGTGCCCCACGCACCCGCGCCGATGATGGAGATTTGCATCGGTGGTGTCGCTCGGGCGCTATGCCGTGTCGCCGGTAGGCCACGAGCACCGAAATTGGGGAACGACATCTTCTGAGGATTTCAACATGCATCTGCTCTAATGACGTCTATCCCCAAATTCGGGGGGGGAGATCGGCGTGGCGTTCGGCGGACCCTAGGCTCAAGCTCGTTCGAACCTATGCGTTGCGATGCCGCCGTCGCTACTGCCAGCCCCAAGTCTGCGAAATCTTCACGAAGCCGGTCAAGCCGTCTCGATGCTTAACACGCACCCAGACTTTGGCGGCAACTGGTGCTTCAAGCGTTTCGAGCGCGACATCTTGCTCGGCTTGAAATACCACGGCGGCGGCTTCGTCCGCCGTCGCGCGTACCGGAGCGGTGGGTGCGGAGACGACGAGAAAGCGTTTTTCCGACAGTGCCTTACGCTCAATCCAGAGCATTTGCCCGCCACGCTCGCGCACCTTCAAATAGGGTGCGTTAGCATCGTTGACGACAATTTCGAGCGGCATGCCTTTGGGCGCAATCGCCACCTTGGCAGCACGCGGCGAGGGGCCGTCGTAGAGGATGGCGGCTTGCTCGGCGGAGCGGTACTCGGCGGCGGCGGCGAGGTGTGCGAGGCCAAGGGCGACGCAGGCCACCGTGAGGTGCGCACACTTGGTGCTTGGCTTTGACATGGCAGTCCTCTTTGGTTGCGGTGGTTTGCTTTCAAACGTGGCGCGAACTCCGCAGTGTTTCGCTCACCCCGACCCTCTCCCGCAGGGAGAGTGAGAGGGCTACGAGCGTTACTGCGGGGTGGCGGTGCTCGCCGCCATTTGTTGCAGGCGCGCTTGGTAGTAGGCTTCGAAATTGATATTGGGCAGGTGCAGCACCGGGAAGCCGGCGCGGGTAATCAGGTCGGCCACATTGGCGCGCAAGTACGGAAACACGATGTTGGCGCAGTGGATATTGAGCACCGGCTCCAACTCGTTAGGCCCGATGTTGCGAATCTCGAAAATGCCAGCTTCTTTGACTTCGACCAGAAACATCACCTTGTCTTTGGCCTTGGTGGTGACCGTAGCACCGACGCACACTTCATACATGTTGCCGTCGAAATTATTGACTTCCACATTGATTTGCGTTTCGAGCTGCGGGGCTTCTTGCTCCAGAAAAATCTTGGGCGCGTTCGGCACTTCGAGCGAGCTGTCTTTGGTGTAAATCTTTTCCAAATTGAAGTAGGGCTCGGTGTTGGAACCCGGAGCACCGGGGACACCGGGTACGGCTGGGGTTTCTGGAGTATTTGCGGAGGTGGCCATTTATTTGTTCGAAGTGAGGGGAAAAGAGGGAAGGAGATGCGAGAGCTTATGCGCCCAAGAGAGGCAGCAAACCGCCTTTGGCATCAAGGGCGGAAAGGTCGTCGTAGCCGCCCACGTGAGTGTCGCCCACATAGATTTGCGGCACGGTGCGTCGGCCAGTTTTTTGCATCATCAGGTCGCGCTGGGCGGGGTCTAAGTCGATGCGAATCCTGTCGATCTCGGTCACGCCCTTGGCCTTGAGCAATTGCTCGGCGCGCACGCAATAGGGGCAGACGCCGGTGGAATACATGGTCACTTTTTGCATGATGCGCGCCTATTTGGTGACTGGCAACCCGGCCTGAGTCCATGCGGACTGCCCGCCGTTCAACACAAACACTTCGTCAAAGCCCAGCTTGCGAATCGCTTCAGCGGCGCTCGGTGCGCGCTGCCCAGTGGCGCAAGCCACGATAAACGGCACGCCTTTGAGTTTGTCGAGCTCGGCCTTGCGCTCGGCGAGCAGCTTTTCCGGGATGTTTTTGGCGTTGGTGATGTGGCTCTTGGCATAGTCGCCTTGATCGCGCACGTCGATCACTACCGCGTCTTTGCTGTTGATGAGACGCGTGGCTTCAAGGGTCGAAAGCACCGGCCCGCCGCGCCCGCGCTGGATCGCAGGGAAAATCAGCATCGCGCCCGAGGCAAATGCCACGGCGATCAGCATCCAGTTGGTAGTCAGAAAATTGGTGATGGTTGAGTCCACTGCGAGTACTTCCTTTTCAAAACACTGAGCTTAAATTTCACAAAAAACCTGCCGCATCATCGAGACCAGCGCCAAGATGCGTGGGTCGGCAATGCGGTAGAAAACTTTATTCGCCTGCTTGCGCGATTTGAGGATTTTCTTGTCGCGCAAAATTCCCAGATGTTGCGAAATATTGCTTTGGGTCGTGCCGCACGCTTCGACAATTTCCTGCACCGCGATTTCGCCCGAGTAGAGCACACACAGAATGCGCAAACGCAGCGGATGCGAGATCGCTTTCATCGCGCGCGCTGCCTGCTCAATTTCCTCCGCCTTGCCGATCAGCGCAAAGATGTCTTCGTGGACTTGCTGTGATGCGCCGCTCATGGGAGAAATCTTCGTGTTCCGTAACCGGTGAATTATAAAATACGCCCTGTCTACCGCCTCAATATAACTTCAATGTACAAAATTGTGATGATGCGCCACGGCGAGTCCGTGTGGAATCAGGAAAACCGCTTCACCGGCTGGACCGATGTGGCCCTGACTGACAATGGCCGCGCCGAGGCGCAGCGCGCCGGCTTGCTGCTCAAAGCAAAGGGCTACAGCTTTGATAGCGCCCACACCTCGCTCCTCAAGCGCGCGATCCAAACGCTGAACGGCGTGTTGGCGGAGCTTGATTTGGACTGGCTGCCGGTTGAAAAGGCGTGGCGCTTGAACGAGCGCCACTATGGGGCGCTGCAAGGTTTGAACAAGGGCGAAACCGCTGCTAAATACGGCGATGCGCAGGTGCTGGTGTGGCGGCGCAGCTACGCAATCCCGCCCGAGCCTTTGAGCGTTGACGACCCGCGCCACCCGCGCCACGACCGGCGTTACGCAGCGCTCGCGCCCAGCGATTTGCCGCAAACCGAGTGCCTGAAAGACACCGTAGAGCGCGTACTGCCTTACTGGAACGAGGTGATCGCCCCGCAGGTCAAAGCGGGCCAGCGCGTGCTGATTGCAGCGCACGGTAATTCGCTGCGCGCGCTCATCAAATATCTAGACGGCGTGAGCGAAGCAGCGATTGTCAATCTCAACGTTCCCACGGCCCAGCCGCTGGTCTACGAACTTGATGCCAACCTGAAGCCAATCCGCAGTTACTACCTGGCGGATGCCGCCGACATTGCAGCCGCGCAAGCCGCCGTGGCAGCACAGGGCAAGGCGAAAGCCTGATCGTTTTCCTCTAGATGAATGCCCGAAGAACCTCTCTGGTATTGCTTCTTCAGGCATTGGTTGGATTGCTCTGCGGCTTGCCGACAGCCGCTGGCGCCAATCGTGAGGAACTGCAAGAAACCCGTGTGCGAATTGAGGCGCTGAAAAAGGAGATCGCCGAAGCGGAAGGCGTGCGCTCTGAAGCGGCGGATGCTTTGAAAGAGAGTGAAGTCGCCGTTTCTACCGCCAATCGCCAACTGGCGCAGTTGAGCCAAGAGCAGCGCGCCGCCCAGCAGGCGCTCGCGCAATTGGGCCGCGACTCACGCGGCACGCAAAGCCAGATCGACAAGCAACGTGCTGCGCTGGCCCAATTGGTCAAACAGCGCTACGTGGCTTACGGCGGCGATTTCACTCAAAGCCCGCTAAAGCTGCTTTTTTCCGGTGAAAACCCGGCGCGCGGCGGGCGTGAGCTGGCTTACCTTGGCTACGCGGCGCGCGCGCAGGGCAAACTGATTGAAACGATGCGCGGCAACGTGCAGCGCTTGACCGCGCTGACTGAAGAGGCGCGGGTCAAGGCGATGGAGCTTGCCACCATTGAATCCAGCCAAAAAACCGAGCGCGCTGAGTTGGTCAAGCAGCAGGCCCAAAGCGCGACTGTACTGGCTTCGATTGCCGGGCAGTTGCAAGCGCAGCGGCGCGAGGTGAAAACACTGGAGGCGAATGAAAAGCGCCTTGGCTCCCTGATTGAGAAATTGGCCAAACTGGCTGACGAGCGCCGCACCAAAGCTGCGCAAGCAAGCAAGCAGGGCCGCCCCACGCGCAAGGCACGCGCTGGTACCGAGCCTGAGCCGCGCATGGAGCCACGTAGCGAGCCACGTGCGGGCGCGCCGGTGCAACCACCCGGCCCCGGGCTGCGTAATGATGAATTACCGGCAGGCGATTTGGATGATTCGCTCTTTGCCAAACTCAAAGGCCGCCTGCGTTTACCAGCCAAAGGGGAACTTGTCGGCAGGTTTGGCAGCCAAAGAGCGGAAGGCACGAGTTGGAAAGGCCTGTTTATCAGAGCCGAGACCGGCGGCGAAGTACGCAGTGTGGCGCAAGGCAGAGTGGTTTTTGCCGATTGGATGCGTGGGTTTGGCAACCTGTTGATTGTGGATCACGGCGGGCAATATTTAAGTGTGTATGGCAACAATGAGTCGTTATTGAAGCAAGTGGGTGATGCAGTCACGGCAGGTGACATGCTGGCTAAAGTGGGCGCATCGGGCGGGCAGGCAGAGTCGGGCCTATACTTTGAGTTACGCCATCAAGGCAAGCCATTCGATCCTTTAAGTTGGACTAAACGTTAGCAAGCTAGGCTTGGCGAGTCAGGCCGAACAGAAAGCAAATTATGAGCAACTGGAAAGCGAAGTTCAATAAGGCAGGCTTGATTGGCGTGGGTGTGCTCGCAGGCGTGCTGCTTTCGCTCAATTTTCAGGCGGTCGCACAGCGCCTTGGGCGCTCGCCCTTGCCGATTGAAGAGATTCAAGCTTTCAGCCAGGTGTTTGAGGCGATCAAGCAAGCATATGTTGAACCGGTGGAAGACAAAAAGCTTATGTCGGGCGCGATCTCGGGCATGCTCTCTGACCTTGACCCGCACTCGGCCTATCTCGATCAAGACGCGTTCAAAGACCTGCAAACCTCAACCCAAGGCGAATTTGGCGGCTTAGGGATTGAAGTGGGTCAAGAAGACGGCTATGTCAAAGTCATCTCGCCAATTGAAGGCACGCCGGCCGACCGCGCCGGGCTCAAGCCGGGCGACCTGATTACCAAGATCGACGACACGCCGATCAAAGGCATTTCGCTCACCGACGCCGTTAAAAAGATGCGCGGCAAGCCGAATACACCGATTGTTTTGACGATTGCGCGCAAGGGCGAAACCGCGCCGTTAACCGTCAAGTTGATCCGCGAAGTTATCAAAGTGCAAAGCGTGCGCGCCAAGCCGGTTGAGGCAGGCTTTGCCTACATTCGCATTACCCAGTTTCAAGAGCGCACGGTGGAAGATTTGGCGCGCCGTTTGCAGGAAGCATTCAAAGAGCCGCAGGCGGTCAAAGGGCTCATCATCGACCTGCGCAACGACCCGGGCGGTTTGCTCTACGGGGCCATCGGAGTTTCGGCGGCGTTCATTGATCCCAAAGAGTTGGTGGTTTACACCGAAGGGCGTACGCCAGATGCGAAGCGCAAATATTTCGCCACGCCGGAAGACTATCTGCGCGGGCGTGCCTCGGGCGACCGCGAAGACATTATTGCGAAACTGCCGCCACAGGTGAAAAAAGTGCCGATGGTGGTGCTGGTCAACGCAGGTTCAGCATCGGCATCTGAAATCGTGGCGGGGGCCTTGCAAGACCACAAGCGTGCCGTGATTATGGGCACGCAGACTTTCGGCAAAGGCTCGGTGCAAACGATTCTGCCGTTGAACAACAATACCGCGATCAAGCTCACCACCGCGCGCTACTACACGCCCAATGGCCGCTCGATTCAGGCCAAGGGCATCGTGCCAGATTGGATTGTCGAAGAGACTGCCGAGGGTCCGCGCGGCCCGGCTCGCACCCGCGAAGTTGACTTGGAAAAGCATATCAAAAATACTAAAGAGAAAGAAGCCGAAAAGCGCGCAGATGAGCCACCGAAGCCAGACACGGCTAACCCTGCGCAGTTGCCGCGGATTGAGCCGGGCAGCGCTGAAGACTTTCAGTTTCAGCAAGCGCTCAATCTGCTCAAGGGGCTGCCGGTGAAGGGTGTGAAATCGAGCGACAAGCCGATTACCACTGCGGCCACCACCAAGGAGTAGTGGCGATTCTGGTCGCACCACCGCGATGAACGACGCGCAACTGCTGCGCTATTCGCGGCATATTTTGCTGCCCGAAATCGGTATCGAGGGCCAGGAGAAGATTGTCGCGGGCCATGCGCTGGTGATCGGCGCAGGTGGCTTAGGCTCACCTGCGGCGCTCTACTTGGCCGCCGCCGGAGTCGGCACAATCACGCTGGCCGACGGCGACACCGTAGACCTGACCAACCTGCAACGGCAGATCCTGCATGACACGCCTGCCGTGGGCCAGCCCAAGGCGCTCTCCGGCCAGCAAACCATCGCGCGCTACAACCCCGAAGTTCGGGTAGTCGCGCTCACGCAACGAGCCGAAGGTGCCAAGCTTGAGGAACTGGTGGCCCAGGCCGACGTGGTGCTCGATTGCTGCGACAACTTTGCCACCCGACATGCGGTGAACCGGGCTTGCGTGAAGCATCACAAGCCCTTGGTATCGGGTGCAGCGATTCGCTTTGATGGGCAGGTGAGCGTGTTTGATTTGCGCCACGCTGAATCAGCCTGCTATCACTGCCTCTTCCCGGAAGGTGAAGACCTTGAAGAAGTGCGCTGCGCCGTGATGGGCGTATTTGCGCCGCTCACCGGCATCATCGGCACGATGCAGGCGGCTGAGGCACTCAAGCTGCTCGCAGGCATCGGCCAATCGCTCAACGGCAGGTTGCTGTTGCTCGACGGGTTGGCGATGGAGTGTCGGCAAGTAAAGTATGGGCGCGACCCGGCCTGCGGCGTGTGCGGTCCGGTGGCCCAAGCGGCCCGCCAGTAGCGGCTCTCCAGCAATCAAATCGGCCCACGATTGGGCGCTGCCAGCCCATAAAATCATGCCCCTATGACCGAGCTGCGCAATCCTCAGATCGAAATCCGCCGCTTCAGGGTGCGCCTGGTGGTGGCGGGCTTGTTCGTGCTGGCCTGCTTCGGGGTGTTGCTGGCGCGCTTTGTGTTCTTGCAGGTGATTCAGTACGAGACCTATCAAGCTGCGGCTGAAGAGAACCGGATTTCGGTGCTGCCAGTGGTGCCCAATCGCGGGCTGATTACTGACCGCAATGGCGTGGTGTTGGCGCGCAACTACTCAGCCTACACGCTCGAAATCACCCCCTCCAAGGTCAAAGACCTGGAAGCCACGATCAATGCGCTTTCCGCTTTTGTCGAAATCCAGCCACGTGACCGCAAGCGCTTCAAAAAGCTGATGGATGAATCGAAGAACTTCGATTCGCTGCCGATCCGCACCCGGCTGACCGACGAGGAGGTCGCACGCTTTGCCGCGAACCGCTGGAAATTCAAGGGTGTGGACATCAAGGCGCGCCTGTTTCGCCAATACCCCTTGGGCGAACTGGCGGCAAACGTGGTCGGATACATCGCTCGGATCAGCCCCAAGGACGTTGAGATGCTCGAAGAAAAAGGCATTGAAGCGAACTACAAAGGCTCTGAGCACATCGGCAAAACCGGCCTTGAAAAAACCTACGAAAAAGAGCTCCATGGGCAAACTGGCTTTGAGCGAGTGGAGGTAGACGCGGGCGGGCGGGCGGTGCGTACCCTGGCGCGCGAGCCCTCGTCGTCGGGCAACAATCTGATTCTCTCGCTCGATATTCGCTTGCAGGAAATCGCCGAAAAAGCACTGGGCGACCGCAAGGGCGCGGTGGTTGCAATCGACCCCAAGACCGGCGACGTGCTGGCCTTTGCCTCGCGCCCCGGTTTTGACCCCAATCTGTTTATTGACGGCATCGACCAAGCCAACTGGGATTTGCTCAACAACGACCCCGACCGGCCCCTGCTAAACCGCCCCTTGCGCGGCACCTATCCGCCCGGGTCAACCTTCAAGCCCTTCATGGCGATCGCAGCCCTGACCACCGGCAAACGAACCCCTTACCAGTCGATCAGCGACCCGGGCTTTTTCGTCTACGGCAACCACCGCTTTCGCGACGACAAAGTGGGCGGACATGGCTCGGTAGATATGGTGAAGTCGATCTCGGTCTCGTGCGACACCTACTACTACCAGCTCGCAGTTGACATGGGGATCGAGACGATTTCCCGCTCGTTGGCCCCCTGGGGCTTTGGCAGCCTGACCGGGATCGACTTGGACGGCGAAGCCGAAGGCGTGCTGCCTTCGCCAGCGTGGAAGCAAAAGCGCTTCAAGAAGGCGGCGCAGCAGCGCTGGTTTCCGGGGGAGACCGTATCCATCGGCATTGGCCAAGGCTACAACTCGTACACACCACTGCAAATTGCGCATGCCACGGCGACGCTCGCCAACAATGGTGTGGTGATGCGCCCCAAGCTGGTGAAGTACATCCAAAATGTACGCACTGGGCAGCGCGTGCCTACCGACACGACACCGGTGCGCACCTTGCCAGTTACGGCTGAGCAACTGGAAGTGATTCATCGCGGCATGCAATTGGTTAATTTGGAAGGGACTGCGGCTTCGGTATTTCGCGGCGCGCCCTACACCAGCGCGGGCAAAACCGGCACTTCGCAAGTGATTGCCATGAAGCAAAACGAGGTTTACGACGAAAAGAAGATCGCTCAGCGCTTTCGTGACCACGCGTTGTACATGGGCTTTGCCCCTAAGGACGAGCCGAGGATCGCGGTCGCAGTGATTGTTGAAAATGGCGGCTTCGGCTCTCGTTCAGCCGCGCCGATTGCGCGACAGCTGTTCGATTTTCATCTGCTCGGCAAGCGCCCCGACTCCTTACCCACGCCGATCAAGCCAGCCGAGCCGGGTGAGGAAAATGAGCCTGAACTGGACCGCGAATTAGTGCCGGAGCTAGAGAAAGAGGCAGTGCGGTGAAAGACAAAGCTTTGCAGTTCTGGAGCTTGCTGACCGATTCGCTCGATTGGTGGCTGCTCATCATCGTCTCGATGTTGCTAACCTTGGGGCTGGTAGTACTGTACAGCGCGGCCTATGACATACAGCACCGCTTTAACGATCAGTTGCGCAATATTGTTGTGGCGTTTGGGGTGCTGTGGGTCACCTCGAAAGTGCCGCCCCAACTATTGAGCCGCTTTGCCGTGCCGATTTATGTGATCGGGGTGACACTCTTGATTGCGGTGGCGCTGTTTGGCATTGTCAAAAAAGGCGCGCGGCGCTGGGTCAATGTGGGGCTCGTGATTCAGCCTTCCGAGATCATGAAGATCGCCATGCCGCTGATGCTGGCTTGGTACTTTCATCAGCGCGAGATGTTTTTGCGGTTCTACGATTACGCTATTGCTTTGGCATTGCTCGCGGTGCCGGTAGCACTGATCGCGCGCCAGCCAGACCTGGGTACGGCGATCTTGGTGCTAGGCGCCGGTTCTTACGTGATTTTTTTTGCGGGGCTGTCGTGGAAGGTGATGCTAGCCTTAGCCGTCGGCACTGCCGCATCGATGCCATTGGTGTGGGGCATGCTGCACGACTACCAGCGCGAGCGGGTGCTGACGCTGCTCGACCCGGCATCCGACCCCTTGGGCAAAGGCTTCCACATCATCCAATCAACCATTGCGGTAGGCTCTGGCGGCATCACCGGCAAAGGTTGGCTGCATGGCACACAAGCCCATCTGGAATTCATTCCTGAGCGCCACACCGACTTTATTTTTGCTGTGTGGAGCGAAGAGTTTGGCTTGGCGGGCAATGTGCTGCTGCTGGTGCTGTATCTGGCGCTGATCGGGCGTGGCCTTTTCATCGCCTCGGGTGCGCCCACGCTGTTTGCGCGCCTCCTGGCAGGTGCAATCACATTGATCTTGTTCACCTATGCCTTTGTGAATATGGGCATGGTCAGTGGGATTCTTCCGGTGGTGGGCGTGCCCTTGCCGATGCTCAGTTACGGTGGCACCGCGTTGGTCACGCAGTTTTTGGGCATTGGTATTTTGATGAGCATCTCGCGACACAAAAAAGTAGTCTGATTCCATCCGCGTCACCATCGCGTGTTCCACCTGAAAGGCAGCGTATGCAGTCATTTAACCAACTCGAATTCGATCACGGCGACGACATCGCCGCGCTGCGCGAAACGCTGGTCCATTTTGCGCAAAAAGAAATCGCGCCGCGCGCAGCCGCGATTGACCGCGACAATCAGTTTCCCCACGACCTGTGGCGCAAGATGGGCGATTTGGGTTTGCTTGGCATCACGGTGGACGAGCAATACGGCGGCACACAAATGGGCTATCTGGCCCACATCATCGCGATGGAAGAGATTTCACGCGCGTCCGCGTCAGTCGGCCTCTCATACGGCGCGCACTCCAACCTGTGCGTGAACCAAATTTGCCGCAACGGCTCAGAAGCGCAGCGCGCAAAGTACCTGCCCAAGTTGATTTCTGGCGAGCACGTGGGGGCCCTTGCAATGAGTGAACCTGGGGCCGGGTCAGACGTGGTGAGCATGCGCCTGCGCGCCGACTTTAAAGGCGACCATTGGGTGCTGAATGGCAACAAAATGTGGATCACCAACGGGCCTGATGCGGATGTGTTGGTGGTTTACGCCAAAAACGATCTTGAAGCTGGGCCACGCGGAATTACCGCTTTTTTGATCGAAAAAGGCTTCAGGGGCTTTTCCACCGCGCAGAAGCTCGACAAATTGGGCATGCGCGGCTCCAACACCTGCGAGCTGGTGTTTCAGGACTGTGAAGTTCCGGCGGAAAATGTGCTCGGCCAATTGGGGCGCGGAGTCAACGTCTTGATGTCGGGCCTGGACTACGAGCGCGGCGTGCTCGCGGGCGGGCCATTGGGCATCATGGCCGCCTGCATGGACGTGGTCGTGCCTTACGTGCATGAGCGCAAGCAGTTTGGCCAACCCATCGGCGAGTTTCAGCTGATGCAGGGCAAGCTGGCTGACATGTACACCACCTTTGCCGCTTGTCGTGCGTATGTTTACGCTGTGGGCCAAGCGCTGGATCGCGGCAAAACAACCCGCAAAGATGCCGCTGGGGCAATTCTTTACGCCGCCGAAAAAGCCACCTGGATGGCCGGTGAGGCGATTCAGGCTTTGGGCGGCGTGGGTTACACCTACGATTACCCGGTCGGGCGGCTGTGGCGCGATGCCAAACTGTATGAAATTGGGGCCGGTACCAGCGAAATACGGCGCATGCTGATTGGCCGCGAGATTTTTGCCGAGACAAATTGAGCGCCGTCCATCGGTTCAATGAGCCCCAGAAACCTTGTTTAACAAGGTGCAATGGCATTCTTTGTACCAGCGCTCGTAAAATGTCAGGTTCTCAGTTTCTGCCTAGCTCGTTCGAGGCCCATCATGCGTAAATCGCTCGTACTCATACTTGCTGCAGCGCTGGTCGCGTGGCTTCCTGCTGCGGCGCTTGCGCAGCAGGTCTACAAGTGCAAAGACCCGGCGGGCAAAACAATTTATTCGCAAACGCCCTGCGCAAGCTTGTCTGACCCTTCGCAAACCCGGATTTCCACCCAAACCGGTGCCGGCAGCTTCGCGGGAAGTTCTTCGACGAAGGAAGAGAAAGTCGCGCGCAGCGCCAAGAAAGCGGACGAAGACAAGCAAGCCGCCGCCAAAGAAGCCGAAGCGAAAGACGCACAAAAAGCCGAGTCAGACAAAGACCTCGAAAAGCGCACCAACCGCTGCAATCTGCTCAAGCGCGAAGCGGCTGCACATGAGGCCAAGCTCAAAGGTGGTGCTGCGACGGCTGAATTTGAATCTGCCAAAAAAGCCAAAGACACCAACTGGTCTGAGCAGACCAAAGAGCGCTGCGGCGAGCTCAGATAGCGCCAAGTTTGCATGGCATTAGCGCTTGGCGTAACTGCGATTCGCAGCAAAACGATTTCGGAAGCCGAGATCCGCGCCTTCGCCACGATCAGCGAAGACTTTAACCCGCTGCACCACGACCCGGAGTACGCGAAAGCGACTCGCTACGGCGGCTTGATCGCCTGCGGCCCGCACTATGCCTCGCTCTTAATGGGCTTGATGGCTTCCAAATTTTCCAAGTATGGCGCGATGGTTGGGGTTGATTTCACACTCTCTTTCACCCGCCCGGTACGCCCCGGCGATACAATCGAATTGAAGTGGGTTGTCACCCGGATTGAGCCCAAATCAAAGGGCGACATCGTGACTTGCGAAGGCACGGTGACCAATCAGGAGGGCGTGTTGGTGCTCTCCTCAACCGGCAAACTGATGGCCTTTCATTCCTGAGCGCTGCGCATCAAACGCTTCGCCCTTTTACTTTTCAAGGAGTTCACAGTGTCCGATCCAATCGTTATTGTTTCTGCCGTCCGCACGCCTATTGGCTCGATGCAGGGCGAGCTTGCCGGTTTTCAGGGCTTCCAACTGGGCGCGCATGCGATCAAAGCGGCGGTCGAGCGCGCGGGCTTAAAGCCTGAGCAAGTGCAAGAAGTCATCATGGGTTGCGTGCTGCCCGCAGGTCAGGGCCAGGCCCCGGCACGGCAGGCAACGATCCACGCTGGCCTGCCCAAGTCAGCCACTGCCACCACCATCAACAAGGTGTGCGGCTCAGGCATGAAGGCCGCCATGTTTGCCCACGACCAATTGGTGGCGGGCACGCAAGACATCATGGTAGCCGGCGGTATGGAGTCAATGACCAACGCGCCCTACCTGATGCCCAAAGCCCGTGGCGGCTACCGCTACGGTCATGCCACGATGTTGGACCACATGGCTTATGACGGGCTGGAAGATGCTTACGAGAAAACGCCCAATGGCGGTGGCAAGTCGATGGGCCACTTCGGCGAAGACTGCGCGGGCAAATACAGCTTTACGCGCGAGGCACAAGACAATTTCGCGATTGCTTCCACCAAGCGCGCGGTAGCGGCCAACAACGACGGCACGTTCGACTGGGAAATTGCGCCGATCACCGTGGCCGGCAAAAAAGGCGACGTCATCATCAGCAAAGACGAGCAGCCCTTCAAAGGCAACCCGGAGAAGATTCCCACGCTCAAACCGGCCTTCCGCAAAGACGGCACAGTGACTGCAGCTACCTCATCATCCATCTCCGACGGGGCGGCTGCCATGGTGCTGATGCGCCAGTCCACCGCCACCAAACTGGGCTTGAAGCCGATTGCCAAAATCGCTGCACACGCCTCGCACTCCCAAGAGCCGCAGTGGTTCACCACCGCGCCGGTGGGCGCGATCCAAAAGATTTACGACAAAACCGGCTGGACCACTGAAACCACCGACCTCTTCGAGATCAACGAAGCCTTCGCCGTGGTGACCATGGCGGCGATGCACGACCATAAAATTCCGCACGAGAAGGTGAATATCCACGGCGGCGCTTGCGCACTGGGCCATCCGATTGGAGCATCCGGTGCGCGCATCATCGTCTCGCTGATCGGTGCCTTGAAAAAGACCGGCGGCAAGCGCGGCATTGCGAGTTTGTGCATCGGCGGCGGCGAAGCCACGGCCTTGGCCGTGGAGATGCTTTAACAGTAAGCCTCTTCAAAGCAAGCACCTGAAGACGCGCCACCAGAGCGCCTCTTCAGGCATCTTCTAATTCCATTTCTAAATCATTACGATATGTCGTTGCCCCTTCCTAGCCGTGCTTCGCGCACTGTCGTCGTCGGTGCGCCTAATCTCGTAATGATTTAGAAATGGAATAACTAGCGCCAAGCCCACACGGGCTGCTCCAAATGCGCCACGCGGGTCATCCGGCCGTGAATCGCCACTTCCATCAATTGGTACATCAGCGCCGCTGAGGGCGCGTGAATTCGCGTACCCAGCAGCGGGTAGCGAATCACCGGTTGCGTGCTCTCGGGGATCGAGACAAACTCGGGCGAACCCGGCACCTCCAAATCATCGAGCGGGATGCGATAAATCGCGGCAACTTCGTCCGGGTTGGCGCGCATCGTCGCAGCCGCATTGTCTTGGTCAGGTAGCCACGCGACCAGCGGTGTGATGAGGTAGCCCGAGCGAGTCGGGTAGTCGTCGAGGCGGCCCAGAATGTCGGCGGGGGTAAGCGTCAGGCCGACTTCCTCCTGCGTTTCACGCAGGGCCGCTTGTTCAATCGTCTCACCCGCATCGACCCGCCCGCCAGGAAAAGCAAATTGGCCAGCATGCGCATTGAGTTTGCTCGAGCGGCGGGTGATGATGAGCGTGGGGCGCGGCTTTTCATTGGTCACAATCAGGCACACGGCGGCGCGCTTGAGGTGGCTGGTGCTGCTGCCAGGCACGGTCACTGGCCCCAAGTCAGCGAGCATCGCCAGATGGCGGACGATGGTTTGCCGCAAGGCTGGCATCATGGCGCAGCCGCGCCCGTGAGCCGAGACAGGAAAGTCGCCAGACCTGCAGGCGGCATCACCGTTGTGTCATAACGAATGCCGCTTTCATCCCCACCATAAACGATGGCCCCGCCATTGGGCGGTGGTGTCTCGTAGAGCTTCGCAAAGTTGCGCAAGCCCTTGAAGTAGTCTGTATTCACCGTTTGCCCTGCCTTGATTTCGATGGGGAAAATCCCGTTGACCAGCTCAATGAGCAGATCGACCTCATTGCCATTGCTGTCGCGGTAGAACGACAACCCCGCGCGTTGCCCGCGATGCCAAAACCATTTGAGCGCCTCCATCACGACCAGGTTTTCAAACAAGGCCCCGCGCAAGGGATGGGCGTTGACGTGGCCTTCTTCGAGAATGCCGAGCAGATAGGCGGCCAGCCCGACATCGTAGAAGTAAAGTTTGGGTGCTTTGATCAAACGCTTGGATGAGTTCCAGTGATACGGCGGCAGCAAGCGCACGATGTAGCCCGCCTCCAGCACTGAAAGCCATTGCCGCGCCGTCGTGTGTGAAACGCCGATGTCAGCCGAGATATTGGACAGATTGAGAATTTGCCCACAACGCGTGGCGCAAGCGCGGGTGAAGCGTTCAAATAAAGAGAGGTCGCCGACATTGGCCACCGTGCGCAAATCGCGCTGGATATAAGTGGCAAAGTAATCGGCGTAGGCGTTGGCCGGGTCCAATTTGCGGTCGTGGACGCGCGGGTAGAAGCCCCGATGAATCAAGCGCGATGCCGATTTAAGCGCAAAAGCTCCTGCCATTTCTTCAAGAGAAAATGGCAAGAGCCGCAGCAAACCAACCCGCCCGGCGAGCGATTGCCCAACCCGATTCATCACTTCAATCTGCTCGCTGCCGGTCAGAATGAAACGGCCGGGCCGGGCATCAGCATCAACCTCGCCTTGCAGCCAAGAGGTAAATTCTGGCACGCGCTGAAATTCGTCGATGATCGCCCCGTCAGGAAAGTTGGCGATAAAGTTGAGCGGGTCGTCGCGCGCCAAAGCGCGCAGGTCGGGCCGCTCCAGTGAGACATAGGGCTTATCAGGAAAGGCGCTGCGGCACAGGGTGGTTTTGCCGCTTTGCCGGGGGCCGGTGACTACCACCACCGGGAACTGGGTGGCAAGCAACTTGCAAAACGAAGCAGCGGTGCGGGTCAGCATGCCTTGCAGTGTAGGTTACTTTTATGCAAATTGCAACTGGAACATTCATTTTGCATAGAATCAACGTTGCAACTTCTCGATCAAAGTCGCCATTCCCATGCCGCTCCCAAGGCACATACTGATGATTGCGTAGCGGCCTTTGGTGTCTGCCAGATGCTGCATGGCAGTCATCGTCATACGGATGCCAGTGGCACCCGGCGGATGCCCAAGCGAAATCCCGCCGCCATACAAATTGGTGATGGCACGAGGAATGCCCAACTGCTGTTCGGCATGCAGATTTACCACCGCGAAGGCTTCGTTGATCTCGAAGTAGTCAATCTCGGCAACCGCCAAGCCAGCCCGCGCGATACTTGCCTTCGCGGCGTGCGTACCCAGGGTTGCCAGTGGCACGTCTTTGAACGATTTGCCGAAATCGCCGAACGGCGTGCGTACGCCTGCGGCAAGAACTACGTCAAAAAATTTCATGAAATCCCTCGAAAGAAAGCTGACAGGCATGCTGGAACGACATCAGACTTCTCAAGTATAGTGAGACGTTTTACCCTTGCATTCGCATGCACCAACCATGAGCAATCAGATTCGATTTGACAACCGTGTTGCCATTGTCACCGGCGCTGGCGGTGGCTTGGGCCGAGCGCATGCGCTTCTGCTGGCGGCGCGTGGGGCCAAGCTGGTAATCAATGATTTGGGCGGCACAATCAATGGCGCAGGCGGCGACCAGGCGGCGGCAGACAGAGTCGCAGCCGAAATCATCACCAATGGCGGGCAAGCGGTGGCGAACACCAGCAATGTGGCCGACCCGGAAGGCGCGCGCGCCTTGGTCAAGTGCGCTATCGATGCATTTGGCCGCGTTGATGTGCTCATCAATAATGCTGGCATCTTGCGCGACAAATCGTTAGTCAAAATGGAGCCGGCCGACTTCGCTGCGGTGGTGGCGGTGCATCTGCTGGGCTCGGCCTACTGTTCGCGCGAGGCGCTGTCGCACATGCAAGGCCAAGGCTATGGCCGGATTGTGATGACCACCTCGGCGGCCGGCCTCTACGGCAATTTCGGGCAGACTAATTACGGCGCTGCCAAGTTGGGGCTGGTGGGCTTGATGAACTCACTCAAACAGGAAGGCCAGAAATACGGCATTCTTGTCAACACCATCGCGCCAGTCGCTTTAACCCGCATGACCGAGGCTCTGCCATTTGCAGCGATGCTCCAAGAGGCAAGCCCAGAGCGCGTTTCGGCCGCAGTGGCCTATCTGGCGAGCGAGGCTTGCGCGCTTTCCGGCGAGATTGTGGCGGCTGGTGCAGGCTACTTTGCGCGCGTGCAACTGGTGGAAAGCCGGGGCGTGCATCTACCGCCATCTGAGGTGTCGCCCGAAGCGTTTGCCGCCAACTGGGCGCAGATTGCCGACATGACCGATGCTCGGCCCTTTGCTTCGGCGGGAGCGGCGCTGCTGGGCGCTTTTGGCAAATCATAGAAACCTAGAACCATGAAAAACGTTTTTGTCATCGCCACCGCCTGCACGCCCTTTGGCAAACATGCAGACAAATCCTTTCAAGACCTCACGCGCTGGGCTTACCGCGATTTGCTGGACGACGCAGGCCTGACCGACGGCGCGCAGATCGAGCAAGCTTGGTTCGGCAATTGCGGCATGGGGCAATGGGGCCAAGGGGGGATTCGCGGGCAGGTGGCGTTTACCCCGCTGGTGGAAGCGGGCCTGTTCCCCGAGCGCGTGCCGCTCATCAATGTGGAAGGCGGCTGCGCGACCGCATCGTTCGCCTTTCACGGGGCGTGGAAAGACATTCTTTCGGGCCAATGTGAAGTCAGCTTGGCACTGGGCGTTGAAAAGCTGGTCAGCCCAGATCGCCCCGAGCGGATCGCCGAAATTTTCGCCACCGGGATCGACCAACTCGACCGCGAGCGCTGGCTCACGTATTACGCCAAGGCTGGGGAAGAAGCGGGCAAGCGCTTCGCCACCGGGCCCGGGCGCACGGTGTTCATGGACACTTACGCCATGCAGGCCGCCTGGCACATGCGGCGCTTTGGCACCACGCAACGGCAGATTGCAGCTGGCGCGGCTAAAAACCATCACCACGGTAGCCTGAACGAGAAGGCGCAGTACCGCTTTGAGGTATCGGTTGACGAGGTGCTCGCAGACCGCGAAGTGAGCTTTCCGTTAACCCGCTCAATGTGCTCGCCCTTGGGCGATGGCGCGGCTGCCGCACTCCTCTGTTCTGAGGCCGCCCTGGCCAACTTCTCGCCTAGTGTGCGGGCGCGCGCGGTAAAAATTCGCACCAGCCAACTTTCGGGTGGCAAGTACCGCAAGCTGGACGAACCCGGCTTGTCCAAAATCGCCGCAGACAAGGCTTACGCGCACAGCGGTTTGAAAGCCGCCGACATCGACTGCGCCGAAGTGCACGACGCCACGTCGTTTTGCGAGCTGTATCAACTCGAAATGTTGGGCTTTTGCCCGGTAGGCGAAGGTGGCAAATTGGTCGAGTCAGGTGCCACCAGCTTAGGCGGCGCACTGCCGGTTAACCTCTCAGGCGGCCTGGTATCCAAGGGGCATCCGGTGGGCGCAACCGGGCTTTCGATGGTGTACGAAACCTGCCTGCAATTGCGTGGTGAAGCCGGGGCGCGCCAGGTGAAGGGTGCAAGCCTGGCGTTGATTGAAAACGGCGGTGGTGTAATGGGGTTTGACGAAGCCGCCTGCGCGATTACGATTTTGGAGAAATCGGCATGAATGACATTGTGTGCGGCGACACCACTGAGGCGCTCGACTATCGCCCGGCCGACCCCGCCGTACTCGCCAACCCCTACCCGGTGTTTGCGCGCATGCGTGACGAAGACCCGTGTCACTGGAGCCCACGACTCAAAAGCTGGGTGCTCACGCGCTACGATGACATCAAGCGGGTTTGCGAGAGTCGCCAAATGTCGTCTGACCGCTTGCGCCCCTTCTTTCAATCGATGCCCTCGGAGGAAGCCAAGAAAATCGGCGACATCATCCGCTATTTATCACTTTGGATGGTGTTCAAAGATGCGCCCGAGCACACCCGGTTGCGGCGCTTGACATCGCGCGTGTTCCACGTCAAGTCGATGCACGGAATGCGCCCCCAAATCGAAGAGATTACGCAGTGGCTGTTGACCGGGCTGAAGGAACGAAGCGAGTTCGATTTCATCGCTGATTTTGCCGGGCCCCTGCCCTGCCTGGTCATCATGGCGATGCTGGGCGTGCCGCGCGACGATCTGAAGTTTTTGAAACAGGTTTCCGACGACATGGCACTGTTCATCGGCTCGTCACGCACCACGCCAGAGAAGTACGACACGGCCGAGACCGCGACTCGCGAAATGGCCGCCTACTTCCGCCGTTTGATTGAAGCAAGGCGTGAAGAGGCGCGCCAGGACTTGCTCTCCGAGCTGATCGCGATTGACGACAAAGGTGATCGCTTGAGCGATGATGAGCTGGTTGCCACCTGCATCCTGCTGCTGTTTGCCGGGCATGAAACGACCACCAATCACATTGCCAATGGCATGCATTCGCTGATGCAGTTCCCTGCTGAAATGGCAAAGCTGCGCGCCCGGCCTGATTTGGCACCAGCGGCAATCGAAGAACTGTTGCGCTACGAGGGCCCGTCGGGCGCGCAAGTGCGCATCGTTGGCGAAACACACGAACTGCACGGCAAAACCCTGCAAGCGGGAGATCGCGTGTTCATGATGCTCAACGCGGCTAACCGCGACCCGCGCGCCTATGAGAAACCGGATGTGCTTGATTTGGAACGCGACGGCGTGATGCATCTGACCTTCGGGTTTGGTCAGCACATCTGCCTAGGGTTTCCGTTAGCGCGGCTGGAAGGTCAAATTGCACTGCCTGCGGCGCTGCGCGCCTTTCGCGCTATCGAGCCGGTGGGCGACTCACCTGAATGGATCGATTCCATGGTCTTCAGGGGCATGAGAGCGCTGCCAGTACGGGTCAGCCAATACAATGTTTGAACATTAGAGGAGGCACGCCATGCAGTGGAGCGAAGTTCTTGAAAACCCGTATCTGCAAAACTTGCCGTTCAAAATCGAACTCAATAAATGGGGAAAAATTGAGATGAGTCCGGCCTCCAATGCGCATGGTCGCCTCCAAGCGGAAATCCACACCGAACTCAAGCGCAAGCGCGCAGGCGTGGTCATCATGGAATGCAGCGTGCAAACCACCGACGGCGTGCGGGTGGCCGATGTCGCATGGATTTCGGCGGCGAAGTACCAGCGACTGGGGGACGAAACCCCCTACTCAGAAGCGCCTGACATTTGCGTGGAAATCATGTCACCCAGCAACACGTGGGGCGAAATGCATATGAAGGCCGGGCTGTATCTGCAAGCGGGCGCGCGTGAAGTCTGGATTCAGCCGATCAAGGGGCTGCGCAAGGTAATCACCGCTTAGCATTTCGTATTTTCGCCCCTCGCCTCTCGGACCGATCCACCTCGTCGTGGCCCCTTTATGACCATTCTTGTGACCGGTGGCGCCGGGTTCATTGGCAGTAATTTCGTTCGCGAATGGTTCTCGCAGTCGGACGAGGCCATCGTCAATCTCGACAAACTCACCTATGCGGGCAATCCGGCCAATCTGGCTGACTTCGTGACCGATCGGCGCTACACCTTTGTACACGGCGACATCGCCGATAGCAAGTTGGTCTCCGACCTGCTGTCGCGCCATGCAGTGCGCGCAGTGGTCAATTTCGCAGCCGAATCGCATGTAGATCGCTCGATTCACGGCCCTGAAGATTTCATTCAAACCAACATCGTCGGGTCGTTTCGCCTCTTAGAGAGTGTACGTACCTACTGGGCGCAGTTGCTGGAAGACCAGCGGCGGCAGTTTCGTTTTTTGCATGTTTCTACCGACGAGGTGTATGGCTCACTCGAAGCGAACGCCGCCGCGTTTTCGGAAACCCATCGCTACGAGCCCAACAGCCCTTACAGCGCCTCAAAAGCGGCCTCTGACCACTTGGTGCGCGCCTATCACCACACCTATGGCTTGCCGGTGTTGACCACCAATTGCTCAAACAACTACGGGCCGTTTCATTTTCCGGAAAAGCTGATTCCGCTGTGCATTCACAACGCCTTGGCGGGCAAACCCCTGCCGATTTACGGCGACGGCATGCAGGTGCGCGACTGGCTGTATGTGGCCGACCATTGCGCTGCGATTCGCACGGTATTGAATCAGGGCTTGCCCGGCGAGGTCTACAACATTGGCGGCTGGAACGAGAAGCCCAATATTGAGGTGGTGCAAACGCTGTGCGCGCTGTTAGACGAGCTGCATCCGCGCGCCGATGGCAAGCTCTACTCGACCCAAATCACCACCGTCAAAGATCGGCCCGGCCATGACCGCCGCTACGCGATTGATGCGTCAAAGATTCATCGTGAGCTAGGCTGGAAACCAGCCGAATCATTCAGCAGCGGCTTGCGCAAAACGGTTCAGTGGTATCTCGCCAACCAGCCCTGGGTAAGCAGTGTTACCAGCGGGGGCTATCGCAACTGGGTGACCACGCAATACGCGGCATGAGAATTCTGCTGCTAGGCCGCGATGGGCAGCTTGGGCGAGCACTGTTGCCGCAACTACCCGCGTTGGGCACGTCGGGAGCAATAACAGCGTGGGGCCGTGCCGAGGTTGACATGGCCAATCTGGCGACGCTGCGCACTCAGGTTTCTCAATTCGCTCCAAACCTCATCGTCAATGCGGCGGCCTACACGGCGGTGGATCGGGCGCAGAGCGAGGCCCAACTCTGCCACACGGTCAACGCCCAAGCGCCTGCCGTGCTTGCCGAAGTGGCCGATCAAATCGGTGCCTGGCTGATCCATTATTCAACTGACTACGTGTTTAACGGCACCGGCACGCGTGCCTGGCGCGAGTCTGACCCGATTGCACCACTCAACGTCTATGGAGAATCCAAAGCGGCGGGCGAAGCGCTGATCCGCGAGCGCTGCGAGCGACATCTGATCCTGCGCACCAGTTGGGTGTATGCGGCGCACGGGCAGAATTTTCTGCGCACGATCTTGCGGCTGGCCGCCGAGCGCGACACGATCAAGGTAGTGAGCGACCAACTCGGCGCACCCACCAGCGCTGAGTTGTTGGCACAAGCAACGGTGCAAGCGTTTGCGCGAACCCGCGAGGGTGCTGTTGCAGGCACGTATCACGTGACCCCTACAGGTGAGACGAGTTGGTTTGACTATGCGCGCCTGATTGTCTCGACCATGCGCGAACTTGGGATTCGTTTGAAGCTCGCACCGGAAAACATTGTGCCCCTCGCCACCGCCAACTACCCGACTGCGGCGGCCCGGCCGCTCAATTCCCGCCTCGATACGACCAAGCTACGCACGCAGTCGGCCTTCGCATTGCCCGCTTGGGAGGACGATGTGGTGCGCACCCTGCACGAACTGGCTCCAGGCTTGCAGCGATAATGCGTTCGGTAGCACCGATCTGACTGAGAGTGGATTTTTATGACGCAAAAGCGCAAAGGCATCATCCTCGCTGGTGGGGCGGGAACCCGCTTGCACCCGGCCACGCTGGCAATTTCCAAGCAACTGCTGCCGGTGTACGACAAGCCGATGATCTACTACCCTCTAAGCACCCTGATGCTGGCCGGGATTCGTGAAATTCTCGTCATTTCCACGCCCCAAGACACGCCCCGGTTTGAGCAGTTGCTGGGCGACGGCTCGAAGTGGGGGCTTGATCTGAGTTACCAAGTACAGCCCTCACCGGATGGGCTGGCGCAGGCCTTCATTTTGGGTGAAGCCTTTCTGGATGGTGCGCCCTCAGCGTTGATTTTGGGTGACAACATTTTCTATGGCCACGAACTGGCTGGTTTGCTGGCGCGCGCCGATGCGAGTGCCACAGGCGCTACCGTGTTTGCGTATCACGTACAAGATCCGCAACGCTACGGCGTGGTCGAATTTGATGCGCACAGGCAAGCAATCTCCATTGAAGAAAAACCAGCCCTCCCCCGCTCCAATTACGCTGTTGCCGGCCTCTATTTCTACGACAGCCAAGTCGTGCCGATTGCCAACAAGCTGCGGCCCTCGGCGCGCGGCGAACTGGAAATTACCGACCTCAATCGCGCCTATCTGGATGCTGGTCAGCTCAAGGTTGAAACCATGGGGCGCGGCTACGCCTGGCTTGACACCGGCACGCACGATTCGCTCCTTGAGGCCAGCCAATTCATTGCCACGATTGAAAAGCGACAAGGGCTGAAAGTATCGTGCCCTGAAGAAATCGCTTTCCGGCAACGCTGGATTGACGCCGTGCAAGTAGACCAGCTGGCCGCTGGCATGGGCAAAACCCCCTACGCGGCCTATCTGCGCGAGCTTGCTGGCGGGAACATCTAGTGTGGTGTTGCACACTTAATGCGACTTAAAAGTGCGTCTTTTCCGTCGACTCGTCGTTGCAAATGCTCATCATAGTGGAACTATGACTGTGCTTTGCGCCTCGATTCGACGAAAAATCCATCATTTTTACAAGGCGCAAACAGCGTGCAACCCTACACTAGCAATTAGCCCTTGTGCACCAAAATTCCAACTCCAGGAGACCCGCAATGTCCGTCCATCCGCTCAACATTTCGCGCGCACCCGATGCCTTGGCCCAAGCCAAAATTCACCTTGCTGCGGCCCATCGCTTGGCAGCCCTGCATGCGCTTGAAGAAGGCATCGACAACCACTTTACGGTCACCCTGCCGGGCACGGACGATCAATTTTTGATTTTGCCCTTTGGCATACATTGGTCTGAGGCCCGCGCGAGTGACTTGTTTGTCTTCAACGAAGCAGGGCAAACCGTTAGCGGCAGCGGTGTAGTGGAACTCTCGGCACAATGCATTCACGCGCCGATCCACCGCATTTCTGGTGCGCGGGTCGTGTTGCACACCCACCAAACTTGGGCGATTGCGCTCAATATGCTGCAAGACAACCGGCTCTTCCCCACCACCCAGACCGCTGCCTTTTTCCACGGCCATATCGCCTACGACGACGACTACACTGGCCTGGCCGATTCGCTTGAAGAAGGTGAACGCCTGGCGCGCTTGTTGGGCAGGCGGCATGTCGTGTTCATGAAAAACCATGGCGTGCTCGTCGTGGGTGACACTGTCGCACAAGCCTACCGACGGCTCTATCGCCTGGAGCGCGTGTGCCGCGCCCAAGTGCTGGCCTTGAGTACCGGCCAGCCGTTGTCGGTGTTGAGTGACGAGGTGGTGGCTCGCGTGCAAGCCGCCAATCCTGGAGACCGCCACCCGCGCGAAGAACGCGAGCGACTCTTTTTTGAAGCAATGATGCGCGTACTGGATCGCGAATTGCCAGGCTATGCGGATTGAGGGTGACGGACGTACCAGCACCGGTCTTGACAAGCCGTAAACCCTGACTTGCGCAAGTCTCGAATTTTCCGTAAACTCGCGCCGAAATTAAGTAAGCGTTTAACTTAACGAAGTTGAAATTTTGCACGCAACTCTTTGATTTACATAATTTTTCGAGGTTTTCATGGCTGCCGTACCCAGTAACGTAGTCAATTTTCCAAACGCTACCGTCGCGCCTTCTGGCGACACAGATAGCCTCGAAACGCAAGAGTGGCTCGATGCCTTAGCCGCCGTGCTGGAACGCGAAGGGCCGGAGCGCGCGCACTATCTGCTCGAAACGCTGATCGACAAAGCGCGCTTGTCCGGGGCTAATATTCCGTATAGTGCCAACACCGCCTATCTCAATACCATCCCCACGCACCTGGAAGAAAAAAGCCCTGGCGACCCGGCGCTGGAAGAGCGGATTCGCTCGATCACCCGCTGGAATGCGATGGCGATGGTTGCCAAGACCAATAAGGGTGAAGGCGACTTGGGCGGCCACATTGCCTCGTTTGCATCTGTCGCAAATATGTTTGGCGTGGGCTTCAACCACTTCTGGCACGCGCCGCACGGCGAGCCTGGCGAGGGGGGTCACGGCGGCGATTTGATTTACTTTCAAGGCCATTGCGCCCCGGGCATTTATGCGCGCGCTTTTCTGGAAGGGCGTTTGACCGAAGGGCAGTTGGGCAACTTTCGCCGCGAGGTTGACGGCAAAGGCATTTCGTCCTATCCACACCCTTGGTTGATGCCGGATTTTTGGCAATTTCCGACCGTCTCGATGGGTTTAGGGCCTTTGCAGGCAATTTATCAGGCGCGCTTTTTGCGCTATTTGCATGCGCGCGACATCGCCAATACCGAAAACCGCAAAGTCTGGGTGTTCTGCGGTGACGGCGAAATGGACGAGCCCGAATCGCTGGGCGCGATCGGCATGGCGGTGCGCGAAAAACTCGATAACCTGATTTTTGTGGTCAATTGCAACCTGCAACGCTTGGACGGCCCGGTACGCGGCAATGGCAAAATCATTCAAGAACTCGAAGCCGACTTTCGTGGCGCAGGCTGGAATGTCATCAAGCTGATCTGGGGTTCTTACTGGGACGCGCTGCTTGCCAAAGACAAAAACGGCATCCTGCAAAAGCGCATGGAAGAGGCAGTGGACGGCGAGTACCAGAATTTCAAAGCGAATGATGGTGCGTTTGTGCGCAAGCACTTCTTCGGCAAATATCCCGAGCTGCTCGAAATGGTCTCGCGCATGACCGACGACGACATTTGGCGCTTGAACCGGGGTGGGCACGACCCGCACAAGATCTACGCGGCCTATGCGCAAGCGACCAAGCACAAAGGTCAGCCTACCGTGATTTTGGCCAAGACGATCAAGGGATACGGCTTGGGCAAGCAAGGCCAAGCCAAGAACCCGACCCATCAATTGAAGAAGCTTGACACCGAAACGATTCGCGAATTCCGCGACCGCTTCAACGTGCCGATTCCCGACGATCAGCTCGAAGCCTTGCCGCTCTACAAACCGGCCGAGAACGACCCGATCATGCAGTACCTGCACGCGCGCCGCAAAGCGCTCGGTGGCTACCTGCCGCAGCGCCGCCCCAAGGCCGACGAAACCTTGGTGTCGCCGCCGCTCTCAGTGCTTGATGCGCAGTTGAAGTCTTCGGGCGCGGGCCGCGAAGTCTCCACTACGATGGCCTTTGTGCGCATTCTCACCACGCTGTTGCGCGATGCCAATTTGGGCAAGCGCATCGTACCCATCGTGCCGGACGAAGCGCGCACCTTTGGCATGGAAGGGATGTTTCGGCAACTCGGCATCTACTCAGCCGAAGGCCAGAAATACACCCCGGTCGACAAAGATCAAGTAATGTATTACCGCGAAGATGCGGCCGGCCAAATTCTCGAAGAAGGCATCAACGAAGCGGGCGCGTTCAGCTCCTGGATGGCCGCTGCCACCAGCTACGCCAACAACAACCGCGTGATGATCCCGTTTTACATCTTCTATTCGATGTTCGGATTTCAGCGCATTGGCGACCTCGCCTGGGCGGCGGGCGACTTGCGCGCGCGTGGCTTTGTATTGGGCGCAACGGCGGGCCGCACCACGCTCAATGGCGAGGGCTTGCAGCATGAAGACGGCCACTCACATTTGATGTCGGCCACCATCCCCAATTGCCGCAGCTACGACCCAACCTACGCCTATGAGTTGGCGGTCATCATCCAGCAGGGCTTGCAGCGCATGGTGACCGAGCAGCGCGATGAGTTCTACTACATCACTCTGATGAACGAGAACTACGAGCACCCCGCCATGCCCGCAGGGGTCGAAGCGGGCATTCTCAAAGGAATGTACGCGCTCAAAACCTCCGCGCTTACTCCCAAAGATGCCAAGCTGCGCGTGCAATTGTTGGGCTCAGGCACGATCTTGCGCGAAGTGGAAGCCGCAGCCGCGTTGCTGGAAGCCGATTTCGGCATCGCCGCCGATGTTTGGAGCTGCCCGTCATTTACCGAGTTGCGCCGCGACGGGCACGCCACCGAACGCTGGAACTTGCTCCACCCGCTCGAAGCACCGCAAAAATCGACGGTGGAAACCTGCCTGGACAACACCTTAGGCCCGGTGATTGCCGCGACCGACTACATGAAGGCGTTTGCCGATGGCATTCGCGCCTTTATTCCCAAAGGCCGTAACTACAAAGTGTTGGGCACGGACGGCTTCGGGCGCTCCGACACCCGCGAGAAATTGCGTCATTTTTTCGAAGTCAACCGCTACTGGATCGTACTTTCCGCCTTAAAGGCTTTGGCGGAAGAGGGCATCGCCAAAAAAGAGGCAGTCGCCGAAGCGATCAAAAAATACGGTCTTGACAGCGACAAAGCCGACCCGACCACGGTCTGACCAGGGACAAAAATCATGAGCGCAACCGAAATTATTGTTCCCGACATCGGCGACTTCAAAGATGTGCCGGTGATCGAAGTGCTGGTCAAAGTTGGCGATACGGTCAAGGCCGAGCAGTCGTTGATTACCGTCGAGTCAGATAAATCGACGATGGAAATTCCCTCGCCCAGCGCTGGCGTGATCCGCGAGCTGCGCGTCAAGCTGGGTGATACGGTCAATACCGGGCTGGTGATTGGCATGATTGAGGTGGTGGCGACAAGTGCCCAGAACGTCGTCTCGGCTGAGTCAGCAGCGCCAACGGTGCCCGCATCTGCTCCCTTGGCGGCAGCGCCTGCGGCCGCCGCTAAGCAGATCGCGGCTTCTCCCGTCGCAGCTTCTCCCGTACCAGCTCCGGGGCCCGCACCCGGGCTGAGCGCGGTGCTCGCCCACGCCTCGCCCTCGGTGCGCAAATTTGCCCGTGAATTGGGTGCTGACCTGACCCGCATTACCGGCAGCGGCCCAAAGGGGCGCGTGACCCATGAAGACGTGCAGGGCTTTGTCAAAGCGGTACTGAGTGGAGCGGTCAAGACGGGCGGCGGTACGAGTAACACCGGCAGCGGAGCCATTGCCGGTGGCGGCACGCTCAACCTCTTGCCCTGGCCCAACATCGACTTCAGCAAATTCGGCACGTTTGAAACCGTACCTTTGTCGCGCATCAAAAAAATCTCTGGGGCCAACCTGGCGCGCAATTGGGTGATGATCCCGCATGTCACTCAGCATGATGAAGCCGACATCACCGAGCTGGAGGAGTTTCGCAAAGAGACCAACGAAGCCAATGCCAAGAGCGGGGTCAAGCTCACGATGCTGGCCTTCATCATCAAAGCATCGGTAGCCGCGCTAAAGAAATTTCCGGATTTCAATGCCTCGCTCGACCAAACCGGTGAAAACCTGCTGCGCAAAAATTATTGGAACATCGGCTTTGCCGCCGACACGCCCAATGGTTTGATGGTGCCAGTCATCAAGGGGGTAGATCAAAAAGGCTTTCTCGCGATTGCCGCCGAAATGGGTGAGCTCTCGGCGCAGGCGCGCGAGGGCAAACTGAAACCGGCCGACATGCAAGGAGCCAGCTTCACCATCTCCTCCTTGGGTGGGATCGGCGGCACGGGCTTTACGCCAATTGTCAACGCCCCTGAAGTGGCGATCCTCGGTGTTTCCAAATCGCAGATCAAACCAGTCTGGGACGGCAAGGCTTTCCAGCCGCGCCTGATGGTGCCGCTGTCGCTCTCCTACGATCACCGCGTGATTGACGGGGCTGCCGGGGCGCGCTTTGCCGCCTACCTCGCCAGCGTTCTGTCTGACATGCGCCGGGTACTATTGTGATTCTCGCAGGCTTGCCTGCACACCTTTGAAATTCAATGACCACTATCGTCGTTTCCAAAAAAGCCGGCCAGATCGTTATCGCCGCAGACAAGCTGACCACCTTTGGCGACACCCGCCTGTCGTCAAAGTACGAGGCCAATCCGAAAATTTTCAAGGTGGGCGACACCTACATCGGCATCGCCGGTTCAAGCGCGCATCATCAAGTGGTGGAAGCGGCATTGAAAAAGCTGGAAGGTGCCAAGTTTGGCTCGAAAGACGAAATTTTTGACACCTTCGTGCGCCTGCACCCGCAGTTGAAAGAGCAGTTCTTTCTCAACAGCAAAGAAGATGACGATGATCCTTACGAGTCATCGCAGTACACCATCTTGATGGCTAACGCGAGCGGCATTTACGGCGTGTATTCGTACCGCGAAGTATTTGAGTTTGACCGCTTCTGGGCCATCGGTTCAGGCCGCGCGTTCGCCTTGGGCGCGATGTTTGCCACCTACGACAAAAAGACTGCCACCGCCAAAGAAGTGGCGACCATCGGTGTCAATGCAGGCATCGAGTTCGACAAAAATTCCGCAGGGCCATTTGCGATGTTTACTGTCAAAGCCAAATAACCCGAAAGCCTAAGAAGCCATGCCTACCGAAATCCGCGTCCCCGACATTGGCGACTTCAAAGAAGTTGCCGTGATCGAAATTCTTGTCAAACCGGGCGACACTGTCAAAGCGGAACAATCGCTGATTTCAGTGGAGTCTGACAAGTCGACGATGGAGATTCCCTCGCCTGGCGCGGGTGTGGTGACTGAACTTAAAGTCAAGCTGGGTGACAAGGTGGCCGAGGGCTCACTGATTTTGCTGCTGGAGTCGGCTGCCAATGCCGCCGTGACGCCGGCTGCCCCAGCTTCGTTGCCGGAGAAGCCCGACCAGCTTGCCTCTTCAGCCCCCATTGCCGCAAAAGCCACGACTGGCGCGGATCTTCAAGCCGAGGTTGTGGTGCTAGGCTCTGGCCCTGGCGGCTACACTGCCGCCTTTCGTGCGGCGGATTTGGGCAAAAGGGTGGTGCTGATCGAGCGCTACCCAACGCTGGGTGGCGTGTGCTTAAACGTGGGTTGCATTCCTTCCAAAGCCTTGTTGCACGCCGCAAAAGTCATCACGGAAGCGGAAGAAATCGGGCATAACGGCATCGCTTTCGGTAAGCCCGATATCGATTTGGACAAGCTGCGCGATTGGAAGAACAGCGTGATCGGCAAGCTCACCAAGGGCTTGGGTGGCTTGGCAAAAGCGCGTAAGGTCGTAACCCTCACCGGCGTGGGCAAATTCGAGTCGCCGACCCAAATCGCAGTGACTGATGCCGATGGCAAAGTGACACGCATAGCCTTCGAGAACTGCATCATCGCCGCTGGTTCGCAAGTGGCGCGCATCCCCGGTTTTCCCTATGACGACAAACGCCTGATCGACTCGACTGGCGCACTCGAATTGCGCGACATCCCGAAGCGCCTGTTGGTGATTGGTGGCGGCATTATTGGCCTGGAAATGGCGTGTGTGTACGACGCACTGGGCAGCAAAGTCACCGTGGTCGAATTGGCCGATGGCCTGATTCCCGGTGCTGACCGCGATTTGGTCAAGCCCTTGCATAAACGCATCGAAAAGCGCTATGAGGCGATCTATCTCTCCACCAAAGTTTCCAAGCTGGAAGCAAAGCCAGAAGGCTTGCTCGCCACCTTTGAGGGCAATGTGACACCGGCGCAGCAAATGTTTGACCGCGTACTGCTCGCGGTAGGCCGCCGCCCCAACGGGCGTGAAGTTGCCGCCGAGAACGCGGGCGTGCTCATCAATGAGCGTGGCTTCATTCCGGTCGACAAACAGCAGCGCAGCAACGTGCCGCACATCTTCGCCATCGGCGACATTTGCGGTGACCCGATGCTGGCGCACAAGGCCACGCACGAGGCCAAAATCGCCGCTGAAACCATTGCCGGGCACAAGGTAGGCTTCGATGCGCTGACGATCCCCTCGGTGGCCTACACCGACCCCGAAGTGGCGTGGATGGGCCTAACCGAAACCGATGCCGCAAAGCACGGTATCGCCTACGAAAAGTCCAGCTTTCCATGGGCGGCCTCGGGCCGTGCGCTCTCGGTGGGGCGTGAAGAGGGCTTGACCAAACTTCTCTATGAGAAAGACAGCAAGCGCCTGTTGGGCGCGGGCATTGTCGGCGTGAATGCGGGCGAGTTGCTGGCAGAAATGGTGCTGGCGCTCGAAATGGGCGCGGACATTGAAGATATTGGCCTCACCATCCACCCGCACCCAACCTTGTCCGAAACACCGTTCTTCGCCGCCGAAATGGCGCTAGGTAGCATCACCGACATGATGCCGCCCAAGCGCTAGGCCTCGCGATCCCTGATCCCCAATCCCCGCCCCCGATCACTGGCAAAAAAGCATGACCCAAGACGAACTAAAGCAACAAGTCGCGCAGGTTGCCTTGGCCTATGTGATCGAAGATGCCTACGTCGGCGTGGGCACGGGCTCCACCGCCAATTTCTTTATCGATGGCTTGGCGGCATTCAAAGGCCGCATCAAAGGCGCAGTGGCCAGCAGCGAGCGCACCGCCGAGCGGCTGCGCGGGCACGGCATCGCGGTGGTCGATTTGAATTCAATTGACGATCTGCCGGTCTACGTGGATGGTGCGGATGAAGTCAACCCCACCTTGCACATGATTAAGGGCGGCGGCGGTGCGCTCACGCGCGAGAAAATTGTGGCGGCCGTAGCGCGGCAATTTGTCTGCATCGCCGATGGCTCAAAGCTCGTGCCAACGCTGGGCAAGTTCCCGCTGCCAGTCGAAGTGATTCCGATGGCGCAAGCCCAGGTGACGCGGGCCTTGCGGGTGCTAGGCGGTGAGCCGACACCGCGCCCAGGTTTCATCACCGACAACGGCAACATCATTTTGGATGTGCACGGCCTGACCATCACCGATGCGCCAGCGCTGGAAACGGCGCTCAATCAAATCGTCGGCATAGTCACCAACGGCTTGTTTGCCCACCGTTCAGCCGATGTGCTGCTGCTGGGCATGGCGCATGGCGTAGAGCGGCGCGTAGCGCTAATTTAGCGGTAAATCAGCGCTACGCGATTCTGCGATCCAGCCAGTCCGTCAGTGCGCCGAGCGCCAAATGTTTCTCGGGGTCGTTGAAAATTTCGTGGTACATCGCGTCATAGCGAACTGCCTGAAGAATCTTACCTGGCGCGGCTTTTGCAAAGGCATCGCTGCCCCACGGAGCCACCAAGCGGTCCGCGCCCGCATAGAGCAGCAAGCTCGGCACGCTTAAATCTGTCGCTGCCGCGCGCGCGGCTTGGCCCGCTTCGATGATAAAGCGCACCAGCCTGGCACACACTTTGGGGTGTACCAAAGGGTCGGCGCGATACGCCGCCACCGCTGCCGGATCGCGCGCCACGAAATCGGCATTCAAGCCATTGGGCGCACCCAAGCCCGGTGCAAGTACTTCCATCACTTTCAAGAGCACGGCTTGCGCGCCCTTGATACCGGTTGCCAGCGCGGGGGACGAGAGCACCATGGCATCCACCGGGCGTTTGAACTCGCCGGTCGGTGCAGTGACGAAGCGCGCGACCACGGCACCACCCATGCTGTGGCCGAGCAATACCAGTTTGGTTTTTTCCGTCTGCCGCACCTGGTCGATTGCCGTGGCCAAATCGAACAACAAATCGTCAGGCCGATTGATCACGCCGCGCTTGCCGTCGGACTGCCCATGCCCGCGCTGGTCGTAGGCAGCCACCTGCCACCCAGCTGCATTCAGGTGCGCGGCGACATGCGCATAGCGGCCAATATGCTCGCCCAAGCCATGCACCAGGAGTACGGTGCCTTTGGGTGTCACACCTACTGCGACCGGCCACTCCCGAAAAAAAAGCGCGGAACCGTCATGCGCTTTGATGAGCTGATTTGCTTCCATCGCGGGCTAGAACGGAATGTCGTCGTCCATATCGTTAAACGCAGCCGGCTTTTTCGCAGCAGGCTTACCTGCGCCCGCACCACCGCCCGCAGCGCCACCTGAAGAACCGCCACCAGAGCCGCTGTTGGAGCGTCCGCCGGAGCTGCCACCAGAGCCACCGCCTTCGTAATCGCCACCGCTACTGCCGCCCATGCCTTCACGCTTGCCCAGCATGGTCATTTCATTGGCGATGATTTCGGTGGTGTAGCGCTCTTGGCCTTCTTTGTCTTGCCACTTGCGCGTTTGCAGGCGGCCTTCAATGTAAACCGACGAGCCTTTTTTCAAATACTCGCCCGCAATCTCAGCCAAGCGCTGGTAGAACACCACGCGATGCCATTCGGTTTCTTCCTTCTTCTCACCGCTGGTCTTGTCTTTCCATTGGCGCGAAGTGGCGATGGTCACATTGGTGATCGCCGCGCCGTCGGGCGAGTAGCGCGTTTCTGGGTCACGCCCAAGATTGCCGATCAGGGTGACTTTGTTGACTGAAGCCATGATGTCTCTCTTTTTTCAATTTAAACTGATACCAGTGATTTTTTCACAGGTTCGCGCATCCCGGCGGCGACAACGAACCAAATCACGCACAACACCAGCCCCAGACCGAAAATACCAGCCGGCCCCGAAGTCTTGTAGAGCCAGCCGCCCAATGCGCCACCTGCAAATAATCCCAGTGCTTGGGTCGTATTGTACACACCGAGCGCCGCACCTTTGGCAGGCGCCGGGGCAGCGCGCGAGACCAGCGACGGCAAGCTGGCTTCGAGTACATTGAAGGCCACAAAGAAGAGCGCCAACAGCACCGCAATCGCGGGCAGCGAGACGGCAAACCATAAAAACCCGGCCTGCGCCACCACCAAAATGCCAATCGCGGCTAGAAACACATGTTTCAGTTTGCCCTGGCGCTCTCCCCATGCCAAGGGCGGCATCATCACCAAAAACGAGGCCAGCACGGTGGGCAAATACACCTGCCAGTGCGCGCTTAAAGCCAAGCCGCCTATCGACACCAACATTTGCGGCACGGCCACAAACATCGCCATCAGCACCAAATGCAGGCAGAAGATGCCAAGGTTCAAACGCAGCAACTCGGGCGCAAGGGCCGCCCCAAGATCCGCGATGGGATTGTGTTTTTCGGCATGCTGCCCCAAGAGCGTTGACTGTGGCTGATCTTCAGGTACTACCCAAATCACTACGCCAATCGCGGCGGTAACCAATACGCCGGTGAGCGCAAAAATACCCCCCATGCCGATCACGGCGTAGAGCAAGGGCCCGGCCACCAATGAGACTGCGAACATTAGCCCAATGGAAGCGCCTATCAACGCCATCGCCTTGGTGCGCACCTCGTCGCGGGTTTGATCGGCCAAAAAAGCCGTTACAGCGGCAGAAATTGCGCCCGCGCCCTGCAAGGCCCGCCCCAATATCGCCATCCAAATAGTGTCGGCAGCGGCTGCCACAAAGCTGCCCACGGCGAATAACACCAACCCAAAAATGATGACCGGTTTGCGCCCCAGGCGGTCCGATGCCATGCCAAACGGAATCTGCAAAATCCCTTGCGTCAACCCATAAATACCGAGCGCCCAGCCGACCAGCGTAAGGTTGTCGCCGCCCGCCATCTTCGGTGCGTGCAGCGCGAATACCGGCAAGATCAGGAACAGGCCCAACATACGCAACGCGTAGAGCGACGAGAGCGACAGCGCAGCGCGACGCTCGCGGGGCGTAAAGGCTAGAGATGGGGCTCCCGGCGGGTCAGAAGCGGGTGCGGCGGCGGCAGACATACTGACAGAATCTGGCGCAAAACCGAAGCGTGGGTTGCGCCCTAAAAGCAAAGCCGCGTATAGTAGCAGGTTGCCTTTTTTGAGATGGTTCCATGCCTTCGAGCACCGCTGTACCCGCACCCGCCGGCCCGCAAATCCGCATTCGCGGCGCACGCACGCACAATTTGAAAAACATCAGCCTCGACTTGCCGCGCGACAAGCTGATTGTCATTACCGGTTTGTCGGGTTCGGGCAAATCGTCGCTGGCGTTTGACACGCTCTATGCGGAAGGCCAGCGCCGCTATGTCGAATCGCTTTCAGCCTACGCGCGGCAGTTTTTGCAGTTGATGGAAAAGCCGGATGTGGACTTGATCGAAGGCTTGTCACCGGCGATTTCGATTGAGCAGAAAGCGACCTCGCACAACCCGCGCTCCACCGTCGGTACGGTGACTGAAATTCACGATTACCTGCGCCTGCTCT
The DNA here is from genome assembly GCA_031362865.1 of Burkholderiales bacterium. GTDB lineage: Bacteria > Pseudomonadota > Gammaproteobacteria > Burkholderiales > JAEUOS01 > JANLTH01. The sequence goes on from JANLTH010000011.1 coordinate 35,176, forward strand.
ACGCGCGTGTCGGCACGCCTTACTGCCCTGAACACCAGTTGCCGCTAAACGCGCAAAGCGTTTCGCAAATGGTCGATCATGTGCTGGCATTGCCGCCTGAGACCAAAGTGGCGATCCTCTCGCCGGTGGTGGCCGACCGCAAGGGTGAATTTGCCGACCTCATCAACGACTTGCGCGCACAAGGCTTTGTGCGCCTGCGGGTAGACGGCAAGATGGCCGAGATTGACGCGATGCCTGCGCTTAAAAAAACCTTCAAGCACTCCATCGACATTGTGGTTGATCGCGTCAAGGTGGCAGTCGATTTGAAGCAGCGCTTGGCGGAGTCGTTCGAGACTTCGCTGCGCCACGCCGAGGGCAAAGCGCTGGCGCTTGAAATTGACAGCGGCCGCGAGCACACTTTTTCCAGCAAGTTTGCCTGCCCGGTATGCAGCTATTCGCTCTCAGAGTTGGAGCCGCGCCTGTTCTCTTTCAACAACCCGATGGGGGCTTGTCAAGAATGTGATGGCCTGGGCGCGATCACGTTTTTTGACCCCAAGCGCATCGTCGCTTATCCGCATTTGTCGCTTGCCAGCGGCGCGATTAAAACCTGGGACCGGCGCAATCAGTTCTACTACCAGATGCTGCAATCGTTAGCCGCGCACTACCAGTTTGATCTCGAAAAGCCTTTTGAGCAAATGCCAGAAAAAGCGCAACAACTCATCCTCTACGGCTCAGGCCGCGAGAAGCTGCCGTTTCATTACGTCAATGAAAAAGGCCGCACCATTATGCGCGAGCACACCTTTGAGGGGGTGATTCCGAATCTGCAACGGCGCTACAAAGAAACCGATTCGTCGATGGTGCGCGAAGAGCTGGCCAAGTACCAAAACAACAAGCCCTGCCCGCAATGCGAGGGCGCGCGGCTGCGCACCGAGGCGCGCCACGTGCGGGTGGGCGAGGCGGGTGAAGATCTGGCGATTTACGAAGTCAGCGGCAAACCCTTGAAAGAGTGCTTGGGCTTTTTTGAGCGCATGAAGCTCAAAGGCAACAAAGCGCAAATCGCCGACAAAATCGTTAAAGAAATCATCAGCCGCGTAAAGTTTTTGAACGATGTCGGGCTGGAGTATTTGTCGCTTGATCGTTCCGCCGAAACACTCTCTGGTGGCGAATCGCAGCGCATTCGCTTGGCTTCACAAATCGGCTCGGGTCTCACCGGGGTGATGTATGTGTTGGACGAGCCTTCAATCGGCCTGCATCAGCGCGACAACGACCGGCTCTTAGGCACGCTCAAGCATTTGCGCGACTTGGGCAATACCGTGATTGTGGTCGAGCACGACGAAGAGGCGATCCGGATCGCCGACTTTGTGGTGGACATTGGCCCAGGTGCCGGGATTCATGGCGGCGAAATTGTCGCCTCGGGCACGCCACACGACATCGAGCAAAGCGCCAGATCGTTGACAGGCAAATACTTGAGCGGTGCCAAAAAAATCGCCATCCCCAAAAAGCGTGTGCCCTTCGACAAACAGCTGCAGCTCAAGGTGATCGGGGCCACTGGCAATAACCTGAAAAACGTGACGATGGAGTTGCCGGTCGGCTTGATGACTTGCATTACCGGCGTGTCAGGTTCAGGCAAATCGACACTGGTAAACGACACGCTCTACAACGCCGTGGCGCGCCATTTGTACGGCTCTTCCGCCGAGGCTGCGCCGCATAAAAAGATCGAAGGCATCGAGCATTTCGACAAGATCATCGCAGTCGATCAAACCGCGATTGGCCGCACCCCGCGCTCCAACCCAGCCACTTACACGGGCCTCTTCACCCCAATCCGCGACCTCTTTTCGCAAGTGCCTGCCTCGCGCGAGCGCGGCTATGAAGTTGGGCGCTTCTCCTTCAACGTGAAGGGCGGTCGTTGCGAAACCTGCGAAGGCGATGGGGTTATCAAGGTCGAAATGCACTTTTTGCCCGATGTCTACGTGCCCTGCGACGTGTGCCACGGCAAACGCTACAACCGTGAAACGCTCGAAGTGCAATACAAAGGCAAGAACATCAGTGAAGTGCTGGGCCTGACGGTGGAGGATGCAGCCCAGTTCTTCGCCGCCGTGCCCACCGTCGCCCGCAAACTCAATACCCTGCTCGACGTAGGCTTAGGCTACATCAAGCTGGGGCAATCAGCCACCACGCTTTCAGGCGGCGAAGCCCAGCGCGTCAAGCTGTCACTCGAACTTTCCAAGCGCGACACTGGCCGCACGCTCTACATCCTCGACGAACCGACCACCGGCCTGCACTTTGCAGACATCGAACTGCTCCTCAAAGTCGTGCATCAATTACGCGAGAACGGCAATACAGTCGTGGTGATCGAGCACAATCTCGATGTCATCAAAACGGCCGATTGGGTGATTGACTTGGGGCCACAAGGCGGCGACGGCGGTGGAAAAATCATTGCGACGGGTACGCCTGAAGAAGTGGCGAAGAACAAGGCGAGTGTGACGGGAAAGTACTTGCAGCCTTTGTTGGCGAACCAGAGATAGCCTGAAGAGGCAATACTGGCGTGCCTCTTCAGGCACTAGCACGGTCGTCCGGAAGGAGCATCGTACCCCCCAGAATAGGCGCGCTTACGAAGGGGTTCAATTTTTACAAGGGACGGCAATGGTCACATCATACGAAACCAGATTGACACCGAGCGAGCTCGATGCAGTGCGCACTGAGCTAGCCCCGAACGGCAGGCTTCGCGCTGGAATGAACCTGGGCAATACCCTATTCACCGCGCAAGACCCAGCAACCGGCGAGCTGCGCGGTGTGAGCGTGGACTTGATGCACGAACTCGCGTCTCGCCTTGGCGTGCCAGTCGATTTCGTCGTCCACGCCACGCCGGGCGACGTGGCCGATGCGGTGGACCTAGGAACCTGGGATGTCGCGATCCTCGCTATCGTGCAGGCACGGGCGCAGACGATAGCGTTTTCTCCCGCGATAACCGAAATCGAGGCTACCTACTTAGTGCATCAGGATTCGGCGCTCAGACTAGTCGAGCAGGTCGATGCTACCGGTATCCGCATCAGCGCCCCGGAAAAGGCGGGATATGAGCTTTACCTGACACAAACCCTGCGGAACGCCACGCTGATTCGAACCAAGAGTTTCGCCGCATCGATTGATCTGTTCAAGGAGCGGCGTACCGACGCATTGGCGGGACTGAAGCCGGACTTACTCGATCGCATGGATAAGCTGCCCGAGGCACGAATTCTCGAAGGCAAGTTCATGACCGTGAATCACGGCCTTGGCACGCCGCGTGCCCGGCGCGCGGGGGCCGAATATCTCAAAGCGTTTGTCGAAGAAGTGAATGCCTCCGGGTTCGTGGCGCGCTCGATTGAGCGGCATGGCGTGCAGGGGCTTTTGGCGGTGAAGTAATTGGGGGTGGGCGGCGCTATGCTTGCATTAACACCGGTAATAGGGTGAACTGTGCGGCGCACTGCCCGCGAGAAAACAGCCTCGCCAAAGTTCACTATTTTCAGGGTCGGTTCTTAGAAGTAGGCCTGAATTGTTGACGTTGTGATAGGGTGGAAATCTGATTTCGTACTTTGAGAAAGCCATAGCCAACGTGACCAAGCCGATCCTTGAATTTCGCGAAGACTTTCCCGCGTTCGATCACTGCATCTATCTGAATCTTGCAGGCCGAGGGGTACTGTCGCGCACCACGCGAGCGGCGCTGGATGGCGGCTTGGATGACCAGATGCTGGGAAGGGTTCGGAAATCGAGTTGGAAGGCTGCGGCCGACGACGCGCGAACCCACTTCGCACGCCTCATCCACGCGCGCACAAACGAAATCGCGTGCATGAAAAATGTCTCGGACGGATTGAATGCCATCGCCACCTCACTTCCGTGGGAGTGCGGTGACAACCTGGTTTACTGCCCTAATTTTGATCATCCGAATGCAACTTTCGCTTGGTTAAATTTTCAAAATCTTGGTGTGGAGTTGCGCCCTGTGGCACTCCTCGCGGATGGCGCGCTTGATGTTGCTGGGATCAAAAGCGCAATGGATCGCCGGACACGGCTGCTGACCTTATCGTCCGTTAATTTCCTGACTGGTATGCGCGCGGAGCTCGGTGAGATTGGGGCCTGCTGCCGGCGTAACGGGGTTTTTTTCCTCGTGGATGGAGCGCAATCGACTGGTGTGCTGGACGTAGATGTCCAGGCCGAGTGCATCGACGGTTGGTGCACCGCGGCGAACAAGGGCCTGCTTGGCACTTACGGCGTAGGGTTGACCTATTGCAGCGACGCGTGGGCTTCCCGCCTGAAGCCCCTGTATCTGAGCCGATTTGGCGTCGACGCCGGGGAATTACCCGAATCAGAAATGGGGCCCGCAGACTACAAGCTTTACTCTGGCGCGCGCAGGTTTGAGGTCGGCAACGCAAACTGGACCGGTTTGATTGCGCTAGCAGCCTCCATGCGCCAGATGCAGCAATATTCAGCCACCGACATCCAGCAACAGGCTCTGAGCCTTGCACTGCGTTTGGCAACCGGCATCAGGGAAGCAGGGTTTGTAGTACCGGGTTCACCGAGGAGCGCGTTGCGATCTCATATTGTGACTGTCTATGAAGGCAAAGATGGCGGGCGTCGCCTTGAAGACCTCGATCAAAATCTTCGGGCGGAACGCGTCATGTTCTCGCGTCGCCTTGGCACAATCAGGTTCGGGCTGCATGCATACAATCACGTAGCCGATATCGATTCCGTCGTCAGGATTGCCACCGACACGCGATGATGCAGAGTTCAATCTATCCAAAGCGCGCATCACGCCACAAAACCGTGAAAGCGCGGACGTGCTTGTGACAGATGCAGTAGGCAGCCCGTTCGCGGCGAGGTTTTTGATCTCCGCGATCTTTTGCTCAGTTCGACTCTTATTTAAACTGGAGACACTTCGATGAAAACGCAGTTTTGGCTCACGATGACATTGCTCACCGCACTCGCCCCCTACAACGCAGTCGCACAGGGCTATCCCACCAAGCCAGTCCGATTGGTGGTTCCATTTGCGCCGGGCGGCACAACAGACATCGTGGCACGGATCACAGCAGATGCACTGGGACCAATCCTTGGGCATCCTGTGGTCGTTGAAAACAAATCCGGCGGCGGTGGTTCGATCGGTGCATTGGATACAGTGCGTGCAGCACCCGACGGCTACGCCCTCGGGTTGGGCAACACGTCGACTACCGCTGCGAATCCGGCAATTAACCCGAATCCGCCCTACAACCCGCTCACTGACTTCACGCCCATCGTCGGTCTGGCGTCATCGCCGAACATCCTCGCCGTGACCCCTGGTTTTCCAGCAAAGGACTACAAGAACTTCATCGACACGATCCGGAAAAACCCCGGTAAATTTACCTATGCCTCGTCTGGCATTGGTGCGAACAGTAACTTGCAAATGGAACTTTTTAAGATGAGCACGCGCACATTCATCATGCACGTGCCCTACCGTGGGTCAGTCCCAGCCTTGAGCGACACGGTTTCCGGTCAGGTGTCGATGATCCTTGATCAGGTGCCGAGTGCGCTGCCATTCATTCGCGCTGGCAAGCTTGTTCCAATCGCCGTTGCTGCTCCTGGCCGACTAAAGGAGTTGCCGGACGTGCCGACCTTCAAGGAGCTTGGGCTGGAGCAGGTCAATCGCATGGCTTTCTACGGCATCTACGGCCCAAAGGGTTTGCCTGACGATGTCGTGAAAAAGGTGCATGAGGGTGTCGTTAAAGCATTTAGTAGTCCCGCAGTACGCAAACGGATCGAAGACACTGGCTCAATCGTCAACGTACAGGGTCCTAACGAGTTCAAGGAACAGATTCGTACCGAGCTTGCGATCTATCGGAAAGTCGTGGACACGATGAAGTTGAAGCCGGACTGAGGGCAACGGTCGCAGCGATTCGAGTGCATTCTGAGCTTTCCCGCCGATGCGGACGACTTGCCAGCAGCGAAACCATTTGGCCGGTTTACATTTTTGGATGGTCTGAAGACGGCCTTGGCTGCCAGAGTTGGTGTGCTTTTTGAAATGGCTGCCTGATGTTTGTAGCGAGTTAATTTTGAATGACGGCGCATGCCAATTTTCGACTTTCTACATCCCAATCTGCCTGCTGGCTTGCCCACCGTGCGCATGCCTGTGATCGATGCCACCGAGGCGAATCTCCAAGATTTTGGCCGACTGGTGCAAGACCCCGCAAGTTGCCCGGTCGAAATCGTCCGCTGGCCCTCTCAGGGAGCACGCCCCGTGGACGAAGACACGGGCAACGAAGCTGGCACGACCGAAGGCGTGTTCGTGAGCGCGTGGAATGGCGACATCCTCTACGGCAAAAACGAGGCCGTTGGCGGGCACTACATCTTGGCTTATGCTACCGACCCGGCGCTGGCGCGCAAGGGCCATGCCCGCACGCCTGAACGAATGCTGCTCTGGCATGCGAATTACCACCCGGATGGTGGGCAGCGCTTTTTCCCAGCTGGAGAAGAAACCCTTCTACGTGCCCCTCGCGTTACCGGGTGACGACATTACGCCGGAGCGCTTTATCCGAGATTTTCCATTAGCCTGGATTTCTAATGTCCGCCATTAGCGCAAGGGACTGATTTCATTGGGTTTTTTGGTAAAAATGCCGTTGGCTCTGGCGGTCTAGTTTCAGTGCTGGATGATAGAAGGGATTGAGAGGGTGTGCGATGCGTGAATTTGAGCTTCAATTTAGCGACAAACTCATCACGCCATGGGGTGGCATGGCGTTGATGAAACGGCTGCTCGATCACCTCGGATTTGACCGGGCCTTGAACCAAGCGGGCCTGCCGCAGCCGGGTAGCAACCGGGGCTATCAACCCGCGCAGCTCATGTTGCAGATGATGCTCGCGGTGTGGTGTGGAGCCAATCGCTTTGAACACGCCGAGGTGACCCGGTTTGACCGAGTGCTGGGGACGATCTTTGGTTTTGCGCGCATGGCGAACTTCAAAGCCATCACGCGCCTGTTTGCCAAGTTCAGCCAACCGGTTAACGATGCCGTATTTGGGCATTTGCAGGGTTGGTTGTTTGCACA
>JANLTH010000020.1:0-26890 GCA_031362865.1 Burkholderiales bacterium
GCCTGCACCTGCTCCAGATTGTTGACGTTGAAGGCAGGCAGACCATAGCCGTTTTCGGCGGCATGATCGAGAAGTTGACGCATTGAGACTAAGGCCATTTAATGTTCTCCAACTTTGACAATTTTCATCGTATTTGTGCCGCCCGATTTGCCGATGGGTTCGCCAATCGTGAGCACAATCAAATCACCTTTTTGCACCGCGCCCTGCTTGACTAGCAAAGCTTCGGAGTCGGCGAGCAGCTTTTCGCGGTCCACGGCTTGATATTCCATCATCAGGGGGCGCGTGTCGCGAAACAAGGCGAGCTTGTTATAGGTGTTTTGATCAGGCGTGAGCGCATAAATGCGCACACCGGAATTGAGACGGCTCATCCACAGCGCAGTTGAGCCCGACTGAGTGAGCGCGGCAATCGCCTTGACTTTCAGGTGGTGTGCCGTAAACAGCGCGGCCATCGCAACCGATTGGTCGATCCGGGTGAAGACGCGATTCATGAAATCGTGGTCGATCTTGACATCAGCGTCCATGCCCTTATCAGCTTCGATGCAGATGCGCACCATCGCCTCAACCGCTTCAATCGGGTATTTGCCTGAGGCCGATTCAGCCGAGAGCATCACCGCATCCGTGCCGTCGAGCACGGCATTGGCCACGTCGCTCACTTCAGCGCGGGTGGGCACGGGGGTGGAAATCATCGATTCCATCATTTGCGTGGCGGTGATGGTGAGCTTGTTCATCTCGCGTGCCATGCGGATCATGCGCTTTTGCAGCGCGGGCACGGCGGCATCGCCGACTTCGACCGCCAGATCGCCGCGCGCCACCATAATGCCGTCAGATGCTTTGAGAATTTCTTCGAGCGCGGGAATCGCTTCTGCCCGCTCGATCTTCGCGATCAACAGCGCGTTGCCGCCTTTGGCGCGCATCAGCTCGCGCGCCATGTACATGTCGGCGCCCGATTTGGGGAAGGAGATGGCGAGGTAGTCAGCTTTGAGTGCGACCACCGTGTCGAGGTCGGCGATGTCCTTCGGGGTCATCGGTGGCGCGGTCAGGCCGCCACCCAATTTGTTGATGCCCTTGTTGTTGGAGAGTACGCCACCAACCTTGACAATCGTGTGGACCTGGCTGCCCAGCACGCGCGTAACTTCGAGCACGATCTTGCCGTCGTCTAGCAAGAGGATGTTGCCAACGACCACATCGTGGGGCAACTCTTTGTAGTCGATACCGACTTGGGTTTCGTCACCCAGCGTAGCTTCGGCATCCAAGATAAACGCCGCGCCTTTTTCGAGCGTGACCTTGCCGTCTTTGAACTTGGCCACGCGGATTTTCGGGCCTTGCAAGTCAGCCAGAATTGCCACTGCCTTACCAAGTTTGCGCGCCAACTCGCGCACCAGCGCGGCACGGGCGATGTGATCTTCCGCGCTGCCATGCGAAAAATTCAGGCGCACCACATCCACACCGGCTTGTAACAGGCGCTCCAGCGTGGCAGGGTCGCTCGACGAAGGGCCTAAGGTGGCAACAATCTTGGTGGAACGTGGCATGGATTCGTGTCCTTGAAGTTGAAAAGCAGAATTAAGGACTATGGAGGTTACGCGGTGATGAAAAAACCGGCATGTAGGGGTTTACGTTTATCTGCCGAGGTTCTTAAATCACGGCGCGGACTTTGAGAATTTCTACGGCCGGTAAGAGCTTGCCTTCCAAAAACTCCAGAAATGCGCCGCCACCGGTCGAGATATAGCTGATTTTCTCGGTGATGCCGTATTTGGCGATGGCCGCGAGTGTGTCACCGCCACCGGCGATTGAATACGCAGCTGAATCGGCGATGGCCTGCGCCAAGGCCTTGGTGCCGTTGCCAAATTGGTCGAACTCAAACACGCCGACCGGGCCATTCCACACAATCGTCTCGGCGGTTTTCAGGCTCTCGGCCAGTTGTGCGGCTGTCGCAGGGCCGATGTCGAGAATCAGATCGTCGGCCGCGACTTGCGCGGCGGGTTTGGTGGTGGCCACCGCTGTTGCCGAGAACTCTTTGGCGCACACCACGTCGGTTGGGATCGGCACAGTGCCGCCTTTGGCCTGCATGATGGCGATGATCTGGTTCGCCTCGTTCACCAAATCGGGCTCTGCCAGCGATTTGCCAATCGGCAACCCGGCGGCCAGCATGAAGGTATTGGCGATGCCGCCACCGACGATCAGTTGATCGACCTTTGCGGCCAACGAAGCCAGAATCGATAACTTGGTCGAGACCTTGGAACCGGCAACAATGGCCACCAGCGGGCGTTTTGGGGCAGCGAGGCTTTTGGTCAACGCATCCAGCTCAGCCGCCAGCAAGGGCCCGGCGCAGGCAATCGGCGCGTATTGCGCAATGCCCTGGGTTGTAGCTTCAGCTCGGTGTGCCGTGCCAAAAGCATCGTTGACGTACACATCGCACAGCGCGGCCATTTTTTTGGCGAGGGCGGCGTCGTTCTTTTTCTCGCCTTGGTTGCAGCGGCAGTTTTCGAGCAGCACGACTTCACCCGGGGCTACCGCCACGCCATCGACCCAATCGCTGCGCAGCGGCACATCGCACCCCAGCAATTCGCTCAAGCGGCGCGCGATGGGGGCGAGCGAGTACTTGGGCTCGACTTGGGGTTTAACCCCGCCCTCGGCCGGCCGCCCCAAATGGGAGGTGACCATCACCGCCGCACCTTGGGCCAGCGCATGGCGAATCGCCGGGAGCGAGGCGCGAATCCGCGTGTCGTCGGTGATTGCGCCCCTATCGTCTTGCGGAACGTTTAAATCGGCGCGAATGAAGACCCGCTTGCCCGCAAGCTCGAGATCGGTTAAGCGTTTGAATTGCATTGTTGCTTGATCCGCGCAACTACTTTGCGGCCATCAAGGCCACGGTGGTGTCGAGCATGCGGTTGGAGAAACCCCACTCGTTGTCGTACCACGACGCCACTTTGACGAGCGTGCCGTCAACCACCTTGGTGAGCGAGGAGTCGAAGGTCGAGGAAGCCGGGTTGTGATTGAAGTCTGATGACACCAGTGGCTCGTTGGTGTAATCGAGAATGCCTTTGAGCGAGCCGTTCGCGGCTTCCTTCATGATGACATTGACTTCGTCTACCGTGGTGGCACGCTTGGCGGTGAAAGTCAAATCGACGATGGAAACGTTGAGGGTCGGGACGCGAATCGCGTAGCCATCGAGCTTGCCATTGAGTTCCGGCAGCACCAAACCGACGGCGGCAGCGGCACCGGTTTTGGTGGGGATCATGTTCTGCGAAGCCGAACGCGCCCGGCGCAGGTCTTCGTGATAGACATCGGTCAGAACCTGGTCGTTGGTGTAGGCGTGTACGGTGGTCATCAAGCCACTGACCAAGCCGATTTTGTCGTGCAGGGGCTTGACCAGCGGAGCCAAGCAATTGGTGGTGCATGAAGCGTTGGAAATCACCGTGTCGGCCGCTTTGAGCACGCCGTGGTTCACACCATAGACGATGGTGGCATCAACATCTTTGCCGCCGGGGGCTGAGATGATGACTTTTTTCGCGCCGCCCGCCAAATGGGCTGAGGCTTTCTCTTTGGTGGTGAAAAAACCGGTGCATTCGAGCACCACGTCAACCCCCAGCTCGCCCCACGGCAGCGCTTTCGGGTCGCGGTTGGCGAGCACTTTAATTTTGTCCCCATTGACAATCATGTAGTCGCCGTCGATGGTGACTGTGCCTGGGAACGGCCCGTGCGCGGTATCGTATTTGGTCAGATGAACATTGGTTTTGACATCGCCCAAATCATTGATCGCGACGATCTGAATGTCGTGCTTGAACTTGCCATTGACCGCGCCTTCGTAATGCGCGCGCAGGATGTTGCGCCCGATGCGCCCGTAACCGTTGATTGCCACTTTGATCGTCATGCTGTTCCCCAACTGTAAGGTTTTTAGATCACACTCTTAACTGCTGCGACCACCTGCTCGGCAGTGATGCCAAAGAAGGCATACAAGTCTTTTGCCGGAGCCGATTCGCCGAAACGATCAATACCGATAATTTTGGCTTTGCTGCTGTCAAACGCGCCAACATATTTGTGCCAGTAATCGCTCACGCCAGCTTCAATCGCCACCCGCGGCACGCCATGCGGCAGCACGCTTTGCTGATAGGCTGCGTCTTGCTGGTCAAACACGCGGGTCGCAGGCATCGAGACCACGCGCACTTGCACGCCTTCGGCCGCCAGCAGGTCGCGCGCTTTCATCGCAACTTCGACCTCAGTGCCGGTGGCCAACACCACTGCTTGCGGCGTATTCACACAGTCGGCCAGTGTGTAGCCACCCCAGCCAATCGCTTCAATTGCCTTGGGGTTGCGCTTTTGGAAGGCCGAATTTTGCCGCGAGAGGATCAGGCAGGTTGGGCCATCACGCCGCTCAATCGCGCGCTGCCAAGCGACCGCAGTTTCTACCGTGTCGCAAGGCCGCCAAACTTCCATATTTGGGATTAAGCGCAGGCTGGAGATATGCTCAATCGGCTGGTGCGTCGGGCCGTCTTCACCGACCCCGATCGAGTCGTGCGTGAAGACAAAAATGTTGCGCAACTTCATCAGCGCGGCCATCCGCAGCGCATTGCGCGAGTAGTCGGCAAAGGTCAGAAATGTACCGGTCTCGGTGATAAAGCCGCCGTGCAGCGCCATGCCGTTGGTGATCGCCGCCATCGCGAATTCACGCACGCCAAAGTTGATGATATTGGCTGTTTCGCCCCCAGAAGATGCCTGAAGGCCCGCTCTGGTGGCGGCTCTTGAGCCATTCCAATTGGTGAAAACCGAGCCCATCAAATCCGCCGAACCGCCAACCAGTTCGGGTAAGGCTGGCCCGATGATATTGAGCACCGCTTGCGAGGCCTTGCGGGTCGCCAGCGTTTCGGCTTTTTCGTGCGCGCTGTCGATCGCTTGCGCGGCGATGTCGCTCCAATTGGCTGGTAAATCACCGGCCATGCGGCGCTTGAACTCGCCCGCTTCGGCCGGAAACGCTTGCGCATACGCCGCAAACGCCGCATTCCAATCGGTTTCAAGCGCAGCGCCACATTCTTTGGCGTTCCAGCCGTCGTACACGGCTTGAGGCACGGTGAACGGTTCGTGGTTCCAGCCCAATGCGGTACGGGTGGCGGCGATTTCGTCTTTACCTAGTGGCTCGCCGTGCGTTTTGGCACTTCCCTGCTTGGTAGGCGCGCCTTTGCCGATAGTCGTTTTGCAGCAAATCAAGGTCGGTTTGTCCGACGTGTGCGCCAGCGCAATCGCAGCGTCCACCGAGTCAATGTTGTGCCCGTCCACGTCGGCAATTACATTCCAGCCATAGGCGCGAAAGCGCGCGGGCGTGTTGTCGGTGAACCAGCCTTCAACCTTGCCGTCAATCGAAATGCCATTGTCGTCGTAAAAGGCGATTAACTTGCCTAGGCCCCAAGTGCCAGCCAGCGAGCAGGCTTCGTGCGAAATCCCTTCCATCAAACAGCCATCACCCAAAAACACATAAGTGCGGTGATCGACTACCTTATGGCCCGGGCGATTGAAAGTTTGCGCCAACAAGCGCTCGGCCATCGCCATGCCCACCGCGTTGGTAATGCCCTGCCCGAGCGGCCCCGTGGTGGTTTCCACCCCCGGCGTGACACCCATTTCCGGATGCCCGGCAGTTTTGGAATGCAGCTGCCGAAAGCGCTTGATTTCGCTCATTGGCAGGTCGTAACCGGTCAGGTGCAACAGCGCGTAATGCAGCATCGAGCCGTGCCCGTTGCTCACCACAAAGCGGTCGCGATTGGCCCATTGCGGATTGACCGGGTTGTGGCGCAAATGGCGGTTCCACAACGCGACCGCGATGTCCGCCATGCCCATCGGCATGCCAGGGTGGCCAGAATTGGCTTGTTGCACTGCATCCATCGCAAGGGCGCGAATGGCATTGGCCAGCGTAGCGGCGGTTGCTGCAGATGGGAGAGATGAAGCGCGAGTCATTATTTACCGTCGGCCGCGTCGCGAAAAGCCTAGAATTATAGCCCGCCAACAACAATAAAATCGGCTCAATTCCGCACCGCAACATGCAAGGATTACACCTCACCGCCGACCTTTACGGCTGCCGCTGCCCACAAAATTTGATGACTGACGCGGTCACTTTGCAGGCGCTGTGTGTGACTGCCGTGCGCGCCAGCGGGCTGACCTGGGTGGCCGACAAATTCCACGACTTTTCCGAGCTTGGCCACACCGGCTCAGGTGTCACCGGCATGGTCTTGCTGGCCGAATCGCATGTAGCCATCCACACCTGGCCCGAGCGCGCCGGGGTCACGCTCGACGTTTACGTGTGCAACTACAGCGCCGACAATTCGACCAAGGCGCGCATGCTGTTTGATGCGCTCAAAAAAGCCTTCGACGGCGCTGACCAAGACCTGCACACCCTGTGGCGCGGCAAGTCAGACGCGGCTTCGCCCAGCTTCGCGCCGCCCGAAGGCACCAGCCGCGTGCTCACTGAATGGCTCAACCCGAATGCAGGATATTCGATTCGCGCTGGGCGCTTGATCGAAGAAGGTCATTCCCGTTTTCAGCACTACGAAGTGTGGGACACGCCACAACTGGGCAAGTTGTTTCGCCTGGACGGCGCGTTTATGACCAGCGAAATGGATGAGTTCATCTATCATGAGAATCTGATCCACATCGCCGCACTAAGCCACCCCAACCCACAGCGTGCCTTGGTGATCGGTGGTGGTGACGGTGGTTCGTCAGAAGAATTGCTCAAGCACCCTTCGATTCGCGAAGTGGTGTTGGTCGAACTCGACGACAAAGTGGTCGAAATCGCGCGAAAGCATTTGACTGGAGTTCATCACGGCGTATTTGACGACCCACGCCTGACGCTGCGCTTGTGCGATGGCATGGAATTTTTGCGCCACACGCAAGAGAAATTCGATCTGATCGTGCTCGACCTGACCGACCCGCACGGGCCTTCAGAAGCACTCTATACACAAGACTTTTACCGCCTGTGCAAACAAGCACTCGCACAAGGTGGCGCGCTCTCCCTGCACATTGGCGCCCCTTTCTACCAGCCGCAAATTTTTGCCCGCAACGTTGCCAATTTGCAGGCGGTTTTTAAGGTCGTCGCGCCCTATGCCATGCACATTCCGCTGTACGGTGCGTATTGGGGCATGGCCTGCGCCTCGGAAACCCTTGACCCGCGCGCCTCTTCAGGCATAGTACTTGAAGAACGGCTTGCAGCAAGGGGATTGAAGGACTTGCGGTTTTATACGACGGCCACGCACCATGCGGTGTTTGTGTTGCCGGGGTATGTGGCGGGGTTGTTGGAATAAGCGTAACGAGCTGCGAGCTCATGAAACTACCGGCGCTTGTCCGTGAACATTTTTTTACGAACCCACTGAACTCGGAAGACGTTTTTGGCGGCTCGGTGACGAACATTTTGAGACTAGCGTGCTCTACCGAAGGAGAAGTAATTCCATTTCTAAATCATTACGATATGTCGTTGCCCCTTCCTAGCCGTGCTACTCGCACTGTCGTCGTCGGTGCGCCTAATCTCGTAATGATTTGGAAAAGGAATAAATAGCCCGGAAGAAGCGCAAAACAGCCCGAGTACACCTACGGTCAGCAACGTCGCTCGAAAGTAGTGGATTGCGAACCTCGAATCCTGGGACGGCATCAATGGCTACGCCGATCCGCAAGTCGCGATCTGGCGCTGGCAGCCGCCTCCATTCCGTCAGCACCTCCCAAGAAGCGCGCCAGATAAGCGTCTCGAAGCATCCTTCGCCACACAGCAAGGCGTAAACTTCGCCCCATGGTGCCTCGTCTCTTTGCAGACCTTCCTCTGACCGCTGGGTCAACCATTGCTCTGCCCGAGCGCGCGGCGCATCATGTCGCCACCGTGTTGCGCGGGCGCGTGGGCGATGAACTCACGCTCTTCAATGGCTTGGGTGGGGAATTTTCAGGCCGGCTGGTGGCGCTGGAAAAGCGCAGCGTGTTGGTCGAGTTACTGGCCGTGCATGCAATTGAGCGCGAAGCCGGGCTGCAGATCACTTTAGCTCAAGGTTTGCCGCAGGGCGACAAGATGGATTGGGTGGTGCAAAAAGCCACTGAGCTTGGGGTCGCGCAGATTGTTCCGCTGGAAACGGCCACCACGCTGGTGCGCCTGCGCGGCGAGCGGGCGGAAAAGCGCGCAATCCACTTGCACCAGGTGGCGATTGCAGCGTGTGAACAATGCTGGCGAAACCGGATTCCTGGAGTGACTGCGGTGCAACCGTTGAGTCAGTTTCTTCAGCAAGCCGCCAAGCCAGGCGCGCAGCTGGTGCTGGACCCCGAGGCGAACCTGAGCCTGCCCGCCTGGGTGGCTGCACACCGACCAGTCGCCGTCACCCTGTTGGCGGGGCCGGAAAGCGGTTTGACAACAGCGGAAATTGCGCTGGCGGGGCAGCGCGGCTTTGTGCCGGTGTCGCTGGGCCAGCGCGTATTGCGCACCGAAACTGCCGGGCTGGCAGCGGTGGCAGCGATTCTGACAATTTGTAACGCTTGGTAACCGAGATGTCCGAAGCGGCCAGCGCGCGTTGAATTATTTGCACTAAACTGAAGTTGCAGTAAATTTAAATTTCACAGCACTTTCAGAGGGAAACCTCATTTTAATCTCGGAGAAAAATCATGGGTTTACTTGATTCAGTGTTGGGCGCGGCAATGGGCGCAATGGGTGGCGGGCAGCAGTCATCCAGCGGTGGCAATGCCGCGTTGATTCAAGCGGTATTGGGGATGTTGGGTGGCAGCCAAGGCCAAGGTGGCATGGGCGGGTTGGGCGGTTTGATCGGCGCAATGACGCAAGGTGGCTTGGGCGATGTCGCCAAGTCGTGGGTCGGCACAGGTCAAAATCTACCGATTTCGGCTGAGCAATTGCAAAGCGTGTTGGGCAGTGGCGCAATTGCGGGCCTGGCAGAAAAGTTTGGCATGTCGCAAGGGGACACCGCAGGCAAGTTGACCGAATTGCTGCCGCAAATTGTCGACAAGATGACCCCAGGCGGCGAAGTCGGTGCTGAGCATGCCGGCGGTTTCGACATGGGCGGTGCGCTCGATATGTTGAAGGGTAGTTTGTTCAAATAGTTGGTCGTACGAGCATGCTGATTTCAGTGCAGGCAGTGACGACCAAGAGATGCAGGTTTCTTCTTTTAAGGGGTTCGTCATGTTTGCATTGAAGCGCTCGCTCGCTATGTTGGTTCTTGGCTTCACGGCCCAAAACCTGGTCTTCGCCACGACTGAAGCCGCGCCCACCGTGGCACCTGCGGTACCGATGGAAGCGCCCTTAGCTCCAGCGCCACAGTTGCCTGCTGCACCGGCGCTTGATCCGGCGGTGGCGCGCACCCTGCTCACCTTACTGGCGACGGTACTTGCCAGCGCGACTGCAACCAGTGCCGGCGATCCCGGCGACGCAATCGAACGCGCCTTAGAGCGCCTGTGGCGCAACCCGAATTCGCAAGCGCAGGTGACGCGAATGATCGAGAGCGCGCTGGCGCAATCGCTCAATCAACCCGGTGTCGCGCTTGACCCGGAAACTCGCGCGCTGGTGCGCTCGGTGGTGCAAAGTGCAGTGGCGCTGGTCAAGCGCGAGGTGGCAGCGGGAACCACCTCACCAGCTTGGCGTTAACGGCCCAGCGTGCGTCGTGCGTCGGGTTTCGCGTGGCTACGCGCTTACCGGTGGAATATCGGCGTAGAAAATGTATTGATTGCGCCCGGCCTGCTTGGCGGCATACATCGCGGTATCGGCGCATTTGACCAGCGCCTCGGGGTCGCGCGTGTCGTCCGGGTAGAGCACCACGCCGATGGAAGGTGAGGTATTGACCGTGTGCTCGCCTAGCCGGTAAGGCTCAGCCAGCGCGGCGCGTACCTTTTTAGCCACCACCGTGGCATCTTCGCGCGTTTTCAGGCCAGGCAGCACCACCACAAATTCGTCGCCCCCCAGCCTGGCAACGGTGTCAGATTCTCGTACCGCCAGCTTGAGGCGATTGGATACTTCGATCAGCAATAAATCGCCAACCGAGTGGCCGAGGGTGTCGTTGATCGCCTTGAACTTGTCGAGATCCAAAAACATCACCCCGGCCAAACCGCGCGCCCGCACTGCTTGCGCCACGGCGATTTTGATCCGGTCGTTGAGCAGCAGGCGGTTTGGCAGACCGGTGAGCGTGTCGTGATGCGCTAGAAATTGAATCCGTGCGGCTTCGCTGCGCTGCTCAGTCACGTCTTCGGCGATCCAGATGATGCCGCGATCCAAGTCCCATGGCGCGATCGCTTTCGCCGAGGCGCGCACCAGAATCGTTTTGCCGTCTTTACGCTTTAAGTGGATGTCGCCGCGATAGGGTGCGCCGCTTTTGAGAATCGGTGCGGTCTTGAGTACAAAGTTGCGATAGTCGTCGCGCGAGAGGTGCAAGGGTTCGGTCTTTTTACCAATCAACTCGGCCGCTGCATAACCCAGCAGTTGCTCGGCCACCGGATTCATCCACTTCACTTCAAGGCGTTTGAACAGAAAAGTGGCGACTGGCGAGAGTTCAAGAATCGCACGCGACTCAGCGAGCAGCTCGCTCACCTCAGTTTGCAGCTGGCGGCGCTCCAGGCAGGTCTTGACACGCGCGCGCAGCAACGTCGGGTCAAATGGTTTGGGCAGATAGTCTTGCGCCCCCAACTCAATCGCGCGAACATACTTCGCCTGATCGTCCACCGCCGAAATCACTAGCACCGGGATTTGCTTGAGCGCCGGGTCAGCGGCCATCGCCTCGAGAACGCCGAAGCCGTCGAGTACCGGCATCATGATGTCGAGCAGCACCAAGTCCACCCGGTCGGCGCGCAAGGCAGTCAGTGCCTCCACCCCATTGGCCGCCATCACCAACTGCTCGTAACCTTCGCGCGTGAGCCGACGCGCCAGCGTGTAGCGGTTGGTTTCGTCGTCGTCAACAATCAGAATCGTGGCCGCACGGCCAGGTTCTGCGCTGCGCGGCTTGACCGGCTCCGAAACGGCGGGCGAGATGCTTGGTGCGTCAGGAGGAGGCGCGTTAGCGCGAGTTTGAGTGTCAGTCGGTTCCATAGGGGCGGGGATGCGCAGCGTGGGCCTAGTTCACGGCTTAATTGATTGTACGGGCGAAGCAAGTGAACCGTGAATTGCTTGGGCGGCGCGTGGCGCACCAGGCAACTCGCCCCGCAACACCCCGGAACGACCCGCCTCCAAGCGTGGGCCACTGTTACTTTCGTCAAGATGCGGGCCTCCCGGGCTGCGACTGGGCAGTATCAGGGTGAACACTGACCCAGCCCCTTCAATCGAACTGACGGTCACGTCACCACCCAATACCTGCGCGATACGCCTTGAGATCGCCAAACCCAAACCCGTGCCGCCGTGCTTGCGCGTGACCGAGGTGTCGACCTGCATGAAATCTTGAAACAGGCGCGCCAAATCACCGGCTGCAATACCAACCCCGGTATCAACCACCTCGCAGACATAAAACCGCCCTGCTTCACGCGCCGCCACCCGCACCGTTACGCTGCCGGATTCGGTGAATTTGACCGCGTTACCCAGCAGATTGAGCAACACTTGGCGCACCCGATGCGCGTCCGACTCAATCGTGACGCCTTGCGCGGCCAGGTCTGGCATGACTTCGATGCGCAATTGAAGATTCTTGCGGCGCGCCAGCGGCTCAACGGTGGCTGCCGCTTCATGGACCACAGCAATCAGCGAAATCGGCTCGATGTGCAAGGCCATCTTGCCCGCCTCCACTTTAGAAAAATCGAGGATTTCGTTAATCATCCCCAGCAAATGTTTGGCCGAGCGGTTCATCCGCGTCAAGCCCTCCTCGATTTCGGCAGGCTTGGGCGCAAACTGAGGGTCGGCGACCCCTTCACGCACCTCTTCAGTCATCATGTCTGACAAGCCGATGATGGCATTCAGCGGGGTGCGCAATTCGTGACTCATATTGGCCAAAAATTCGCTCTTGGCGCGCGAGGCCTGCTCGGCCTGCGACTGCGCCGCCTTCACGTTGAGCAATGCGCCTTTGAATTTGGCGAGTGATTTGGCCATCGCACCAATTTCATCGCGCCGGTGGGTGGTTGGCAGTGGCGTGGCGTAGTCTTCAGCAGCGATGCGTGTCATGGCCGAGGTCATTTGCGTGAGCGGGTAGACCAAGTAGCGCAGCAGCAGGTAGGCGACAAATATACCCGCAGCGATCAGCGTGGCGGTCGCGACAAAATTGGAGCGAAACGCGCCGGATAGCACGGAGCGGAAACTGCTTACCGCATAGCCTTCACCCACCTGCGCACGTTCGTTCAACAGCTCGATGAAGCTGCGCACGCGGGCGTCTTGCTCGTCCAGCATGCCGCTGGTTCCGCTATCGAGGCGCTCGGTGGCTTCAACCACCGCATCAAACGCGGCGGCATAACCGCCCAGCTTAGGCACGATGCGCTCGCGGATGTCGATCACGGCAGCATTGCCGCCGCGCAAGGCATCCAAACGGGCGCGAAATCCGGCGTATTCCGCTTGGGCAGTACGCGCCATCACGGTACCGCGATCCAGCAGGTAGGTAAGCTCCGCTTCGCGCACCCGACGATATTTTTGGTGCAGCGCAAAGCCCTCCTGGATGGCGGCAACCCCACCCGACGCTTGGATGCGCGTCACCAGCAAATCCATATCCGCCTGCACGCCTTCTTCAAGGCGTGCCAATACCAGCAGCCGCTCGCGGCGCTGTTTGCGTACTTCGACCACCGCATCGAACGCCCTCAGATAAGACTCAAGATCCTGTTCCAGGCGCTGGGTTTGATACTGATCGTTGGGCAGTTCGCTCTGCGCGGCCAGCACGGTCTGGCGAATCGCGTCAATCGATTCGCGAATCTGCTTGGGTGGCA
This sequence comes from Burkholderiales bacterium, assembly GCA_031362865.1. Taxonomy (GTDB): domain Bacteria; phylum Pseudomonadota; class Gammaproteobacteria; order Burkholderiales; family JAEUOS01; genus JANLTH01. Next base: position 12,844 of record JANLTH010000020.1, read on the forward strand.
GGGTTGCTTCGGAGGCCAAATACTCACGAATCGACGACGACAGCGCCGACATGCGCGTGCCCAAATCGGCCGCAACCCGCGAAACGCGGGAGACTTGCTGCAGGCGGTTGAAGTCGCGGTCAATCGTATCGAGCAGCTGAATTCGGCCCCAACCGAGAACGATCGATACACCCAGCAAAACCGCCACCACGCCATAGATGAGCGTCGCAATCCGAAATCGCGACAGGCCCGGAATAGCCGCCAGCTTGCTGCTCGAGCGAGGCTTGGCCGCCACTGAGATTAGGTGCGTTGCACCGTGAACGTCAGACCCCGCTCGGCGAACCACTCTGCCGCTTCATCGAACACCGCAGCGACTGACTGCACGGCAGTGCCCGTGCCCACGCCATGAAGCACGACTTCAAGCGGCTTGGATTTGGCAATTTTCAAATCGGTCAGGCAATCGTACAAAGCATCCAAATTGTGACCAAAGTGTCCTGGAAAGCCCAGCGCGGTGGCAATCCGTTCCAGCATCGCCTGCCGGTTGCGCAGGCCTTTGAGGTCAATCACGATCTGGCGTGGGGCCGTCGTACGGGGCTTGGCGGCGGGGCGGGCAACTTTCATTTGGACTCCTTGATGCGCGAGAAACTGGCGTAGTGGTCACCGGTGTAGTAACAAGGCGCAGACGAATGCTCGGACGCACGCTCAGCATTCCCACCGCAAACAATCCGACGTGCGCCACGGTCCCGCGATCCCGGGGTCTTGACGGTGTATTCGCGATAAAAGCCGCGCGGCTTGGCAGGCAAGATCTTTTCGCGATTGCCAAACGTCGTGCCGTCTTTACTGTATGGAAAGGGCCCGGATTTCTGGATCAGCACGAGCGTGGCTTGCGCCTCTTTGGGCAAACCGGCCTGCGCCGTTTCGTCCAGCGTTCCGCGCGCACTCACCGCGAGCGAGGGCAACAGCACCACCAAGAGCAGCATCGCTGTGCGCGCCTGCCTCATCATTGCCTGCATAGTTTTCTCCTTGGCTTAACTCAAACATTGTCGATCTAGGGCAATGCATCTGCGGATGCCGCTGATCCCTTTGACTCCGCTGCCTCCGCTCCAACCACTGCAGCCGGAAAGCCCAAAAATTCGCGAACCTCAGATGCGCGTGCCAAGGTGTCACGATACCCCAAATCGATCAGCGCATTGGTGTAACTCTTCTCAAAGAGCAGGTAACTGGCAAGGGCCGAACCTTTTCGGTTCATCGCGCCGATGCCGCGCAACAAAGCACGCACCGGCCATGGCAGGCTTTTGACGTGCCGTGCGGCAATCGTATCGAGCCGTTCTGAAGGGGCGATCACCAACACTTGCACCGGGCGCAGGTTGATCGCCGAGGCATCGAGCGCCTCATGCGGGATCGCTTCGAGCGTACTGTTGACGCGCTGCACCCGCTCGATGTCCACGTTGAGGCTGTCTAGAAAAATCGAGGACAAGGCGTGCCCGGCGATTTGCGCCAGGCTCGGGTATTCGTTAGAGCGGATGCGGTCCCGCGGCTCTTCGATTCGCCCGGCCCCGACCACCAAAATGCGATCCGCACCCAGGTGAATCGCCGGGCTGATCGGGGCCAGTTGGCGCATCGAGCCGTCGCCAAAATACTCTCGATTGAGCTTGACTGCAGGAAAAATGAACGGGATTGCCGCCGAGGCGAGCAAATGATCGACGGTCAGTTCGCATTTACACGAAACGCGCGCCGAGCGGGTCCATGGCTCAATCCCTGCACCGCTTTGAAAGAAATTGACACTTTGCCCGGAAGCGTAACCCGAGGCCGTGATGCACAGCGCCCGCAGCGCCCCAGCGTCGAGCGCGCGACCGATTCCTTTGAAATCGAGGGTACGGGTTAGTAGCTCCCGGAGCGGCGCGTTGTCGAGCAAAGACTTCGGTGCCGTACGCACCAACCAGCCCGCCATGAGCGAACCCAACCAGTGCGCACCGGTTTTGCCGATCCCATAAGCATCCGAACGATAGACGTGATGGGCATGAAAATTCTCCCAAACACTGAGCAAGTTTCCCACCGAGAGATCAAAATCCTCCGCATAGCAAGCAAGGGATACCGCGTTAATCGCCCCGGCAGAAGTGCCGCAAATAATCGGAAACGGATTGGCTAGAGCGACACGACCTTCAGCCTGCGAACCAGCCCGCGAACCTGCGTGCGCGGATGCTTCAGCGCGCGCTTGCGCATACTCCCGTCGCAGGTCTCGGACCGCTTTAAGCACGCCAACCTGGTATGCCGCCCGGGCACCGCCGCCGGTCAGGATAAGGCCAGTGCGCCCAGTCATTGCACTATGAATCCTACTACAAATTGATTCCCAATTGGAAACATTTAACCCTTTCCCCCGCCGCTTTGCCCGCCGCTCACCTCACGTCAAAAGCGCCGGCGGCTGCCCGCTTTACTCGAAGACTCGACTCAGGTTACAAAATTTAAACAATTTATGTGACCTAAGCAACACATTTGGCGGAACGGTGCTTCGCACAAGCAGCTCAAATGTGTATCTTGACGACAGGACTCTCGCAATATCGCAAGACATCCCTTTCATTTTCGGCAAGTATTACTTTCATGAAACGCCCGATTGACCTAGATAACGCCCAAGCCAATGCGCGCCGAGTAAAGCGCGACTGGCGTTATGTGCGTTCGGGTCGTGGCGATGACCTTTTGGCCGAAGGCAAAGGGCTCTCGCCCGCGTTTCTCAAATTGCTGGGTGCGGTGGGGCGCGACCAGCCGCTTTCCGCACTGGCCAAAGAATTTCCGCATTTGGACGACGAAGACCTCGAAATTTGGCTTGCCGAACTGATGCAAATGGGGCTCATCAAGCCTTGGCTGGAAGCCGGCGAACCTGCGGCGATTGCAACCGGCGAGATATCGTCCAGCCTGGCAACGCCGTTCCCGACCCTCACTGCGCCGGACCAGATTGCACACAGTCGGCCGGCCGAGCGGGTTCGCGTGCTGCTGGTTGACCGCGACGCGAACGAGCGCAATCGTTGGCGCAAGCTCTTGGTAGGCCTGCCTCTGGAAATGGACGAAGCCGGGACGCTCGAGGCCGTAAACACGCGCGTCAATACTTTTAAGCCACGTGCAGTGCTGTTGGGCAACGGCGAAGACTTTGAGATTGATATGCTGCTGGGCGGCTTGAAGCGCCAAGGCGCGCGCCGCAAAATTGCCTGCTTTGTGATGACCGATTCGGCATCAGACCGCGCCTTGCCTGGCAATCTCGAGTTGGCCGATGCGGTGCTCGACAGCGCCAAGGGCGCAGACTTGATGAAAGGCATCGCCACCCACTTGGGTCTGCCGTTGCCGGATTCGCACGTGCTGCGCCCAGCCTGGGAAACCGCACTTTATGGCACGAATGCCGGCAGCAATACGAGCGGAGCGCAAGCGCGGCAGATGGTCGAAACGCAAGAGTTCGCGCCAGTGGTGCGGCAAATGAACGTCAAATGCGTGCTGGAAGAAAATCACCCACGCGTATTGGTGCAGATTGCTGATTTCTGGGGCAACCCGCGCGCGCAAGAGAGGCTGGGTGAGTTTCTCAACGGTCTCATCATCGATGATCGCGGTGACCGGGTTGGCTTTTCTGCCGAGGTGATGGACGAACTGCTGTTCCTGAACCGGCTCTTCCGCGAGAACACGCCTACCGATGACGCGCATTCGTTTCGCGGTGCGTCCTACTTTGGCTCAGAGGCCCGTGGCGGGCGTACGCCCAAGACCGGAAGTGGCAAGACCGGCAGCTCGTACTTCGCCAAGGCGTTTGAAGGATGGTCGCTGGCGAGCTCCCGCGCGGGTTAGGAGCTTATGGTGTCCGACGCGGCGGCAGCAACTTGAATCGTCTGACCGCCGGTCTGCACATTGAGCTGCACGCGCTGACCGGCGTGAATCTTGGCAGTCTTTCTCGACTCAGCTTGGCCGTCCACTCGCACTAAGCCTTGCGCCACCATCAGCTTGCCTTCGCCGCCGCTGCTAGCCAAGCCGGTCGCCTTGAGTAGCTGATGCAACTCGATATGGTCACCACGCAATACAAAATTGATCACTGGATTTGCTGCAAGCTTGGGTTTTAACGCCATTGCTCAACTCCGATTTCTAAATGGGTTTGCGCGTTACTCAAGAGAATGCTGCCCTCTTGAATCGTGCATTGCAGTTGCATGGTGCGGCCCGCCAAGCGCGCCAGCTGCGCTGTCATTTCCGCTGGCACCGCGAATACTTGCAGATTGCGGGCTCGCGCCAAGTCTTTGGCGATGCCTTGCCACCACAGTTTTGCGCTCGATGAATACGCGAAGACGCTTACCTGGCGCGCTTTTCCACAGGCCTTCAAAATCGCGCGGGCATCCGGTTGGCCCACTTCGATCCACGCTTCAATCCGCCCGGTCAAGTCTTCGAGCAACAAATCGGGTTCATCAACGTCCGAGAGACCTTTGCCAAAACGCAGCCGTTCTTCTGCATTGAGCGCGAAAGCGAGCAGGCGGATCATCATACGTTCGTCGGTTTCGGAAGGATGCCGCGCAATTGTCAGCACGTGATCGGCGTAGTAGCCGCGCGTCACATCGGCGACGTTCAGCTCGGCCTTAAAAATGGTGGATTTAAGTGCCACTAGCGTTTACCCACGTTTGGCCACGCGAGCCCCGCCGCCTGCAACCAGCGGATTGCGCACCCGCAAGGCTGGAAAACGCCCGAAATCGCGGTCTGCGCTCCACAATTCGCGTACCCCATTTTCAAGACACACAGCAGCGATCCGTGCATCGTGAAACTGACCCCCCACCACAGTGCCGCTTTCAGCCAAACTGCGCAACTGCGACCAGTGGCGCAGCGTTGAGTGCAGCCAGGCAAAGCTGGGGGACTGGCTCCATGCTTCGATTTGCGATTGCAGTTGCAGAAAGGTTGTCGGCGTGCGAAACGCCCGTGGGTTGGTTACCACCGCGCAAAACTCCGCCAGGCAGGGCGTGGGAATCGCCCACACCGTGCGGCCGGCAGCCAACTCGCTCAAGGCTGCGCTGGCGGCGGCAAAACTCGGGCTTTCGCGCCGGTGGGCATAGACCAAAATATTGGTATCGACCGCAATCATGCGCCCGCCTTACCGCGCCGCTTGCCTGTAGCGGGCTTGCGACGACCGTCCGATTGAGCTAAGTAAGGCGGAGCTGGTGGCTGGGCAATGCCGAGGGGCACAAATGGCTCCTGCGTGTAAAACGCCGAGGTGGCAGCTGTTTCGTTCGCCAGTGTCGTCAATTGCGACCAATCCATGCCCGCTGCCAAACCGTCACCGCCAACACTGCGATCCGGCAACTGATAGGCAGACGGCGGTGCGGCACGGCGCGACAGCACATGGCGCAGCCCTTCTTCGACCAACGCGCGTAGGGTCGTCGCTTCGCGCCGCGCCATTTCTTTGGCTTCGGCAAAGAGCGGCTCAGGGAGTTCGAGAGTCGTTTTCATGGCTACCCATACAAATTTATATGGGAATATGGTAACTCAGATTCGACCACCACACATCGTCCACGCATTACGATGCGCCCATGCCACCGCGCCGCATCGCCCACCTGGACATGGATGCTTTCTACGCCTCCGTCGAGCTGCTGCGCTACCCCGAGTTGCGCGGCACGCCGGTGGTGATCGGTGGCAGTCGTCGCAGCACCAATCCCGAGCCGCAGCCGCTGGCGGCGTACACCGGGCGCGGGGTTGTGACCACCGCCAACTACGAAGCGCGCAAGTTTGGCATTCACTCGGCGATGCCGTTGATGCGGGCGCGCGCCTTGTGCCCGGATGCGGTGCGCCTGCCACTCGATTTCGAAGAATACAAGCGGCTTTCCCGACTCTTCAAGGCGGCCATCATGGAAATCGCGCCGCGGATGGAGGATCGCGGCATCGATGAGGTGTATGCCGACCTGACCGAGATCGCAACACCTTCGCAGGCGCTGGCACGCCAACTGAAAGATGCGGTCCAGCACGCCACCGGCCTGACCTGTTCGATTGCGATTGCGCCGAATAAGCTGCTGGCCAAAATCGGCTCGGAGTTGGATAAGCCCGACGGCCTGACCATCCTCACAATGGACGATTTGGAAACCCGTATCTGGCCGCTACCGCCCAAGCGCATCAATGGCATCGGCCCGAAAGCGAACGAAAAGCTGGCCAAGCTCAACATCACGACGATTGCCGACCTGGCCCGCGAGCGGCCTGAATTTTTGATTCGGCGCTTCGGCAAAAGCTACGGCCAATGGTTGCACGAAGCCGCGTGGGGGCGCGATGAGCGGCCGGTGGTCACCGAAAGCGAACCGGTTTCCCGCTCCAGCGAAACCACCTTTGAAGACGACACGCGCGACTGGAACGAAATCGCCGGGATTCTGGTGCGCCTGTGCAAAGACGTCAGCGAAGGCTTGCAGCGGCGCGGTTACGAGGGCAAAACCATCGGCGTAAAAGTGCGCTACAACAACTTCAAACTGCTCACGCGCGACAAAACCCTGGAGTCGTTCACCAACACGCCGCAGGCCATCCGCCGCACGGCAATCGAGTGCCTCAAGCGCGTGCCACTGGAGCGCCCCATCAGGCTAATTGGCGTGCGGGTTGGCAATTTGCGGCGCGTGGGTTTCACGGAAAATTCAGCATCCTGGCCTGTACCGAACGAGTCAGGCGCTTCGCTGCCGCTGTTTTGAAGCAGGTCGATTAAACTGTGTTGATGACTACCACCACCTCACTGATTGCGCAAGGTATCCAGCTCTCGATTGCACCGGTGTTTATGCTGGCGGCGGTCGCGGCGATGATTAATGCCGTGCTGGGCAGGCTTGCCCGCATCATTGATCGCGGTCGTTTTCTGGAGGAGGCCATCGACGACGGCAGCGCCAAAAAGCCCGATGTTGCGCGCGAGGAGATGCGCATGCTGCGCAAACGGGCCCGCACCATCAACCTGTCACTCGCTTTTCTTGCCCTGTGTGCCTTGCTGCTCTGCGTCACCGCAGGCGCACTGTTTGTGACCGAGGTGCAGCACGCGCAAACCTCATTCTTGATTCCGGCCAGCTTTTTGGGTGGTCTTTTGTGCTTTATTGTAGCGGTGCTGTTTTTTTTGGGCGAGGTGTGGATGTCAACTTACTCGTTTCGATTTGGCAAGGACCTCTTCATCCTGGCACGCAAGCCAGAGGTTTGAGCCGCCTCAGTTCGCTGCATCGGCCTGGCGCTGGCCTGCGTTGGTGAGAATTATTCGGCGCTGCGCGTCAGTCGCACCGCCCCAAGCCGCAATCTCGTCTAAGGTGCGCAGACAGCCTTCGCACACGCTCCCATCAGCACGCATGCGACAAGTGCCGATACAGGGCGAGGCGACGAAAGCCGCCGCTGATGCGATTTCGTTCATGCCGAAGTGTTGTGCATGGCGGTTTGCTCTGCGGCGTACCTCGCGGCCAGAGCCAGCGCGGCTTTTGACACTGGCTGTTTGCCTAAATGGGCGCAGATAAACTGCCCGGCCTGGACCACAGCGCGCAGATTCACGCCGGTTTCAATACCTAAGCCTTCGAGCAGATACAACACGTCCTCAGTGGCGACGTTACCCGAAGCGCCTTTGGCGTAGGGGCAGCCGCCCAAGCCAGCCACCGAGCTATCAAAGGTGGCCACTCCAAACTGCAATGAGGCGTAGATATTGGCCAGCGCCATACCATAGGTGTCGTGATAATGGCCGGCCAATTGCGTGATCGGCACGTGCGCCGCGACCGCTTCGAGCATACGCGTGACGGAAGCGGGCGTACCTGCGCCAATCGTGTCGCCCAGCGAGACTTCGTAGCAGCCCATCTCCAGAAGCTGCCTGGAAACATCGGCCACCGCGGCTGGTGCAATCGCACCCTCGTAGGGGCAGGCGACCACGCAAGACACATAGCCGCGCACCTTCACACCGGCCGCATGCGCCGCTTGCGCGACCGGCAGAAAGCGCTCCATGCTCTGCACAATCGAGCAGTTGATATTTTTCTGCGAAAAGCTCTCTGATGCAGCACCGAAGATCGCCACCTCGGTGGCACCTGCTTTTAGTGCCGCCTCGAAGCCCTTCAAATTGGGTGTCAGCACTGGGTAGGAGACACCAGGCCTGCGCTTCAGACCCTCCAGCACTTCGGTTTGATCTGCCATTTGTGGCACCCATTTGGGTGAGACAAACGCGGTGGCTTCAATCACGGGCAGCCCGGCCGCGCCGAGCCGGTCGATCAGTTCCAGCTTGATCGCGGTGGCAACCGGTGCGCCGCCCACCAGCGCTTCATTTTGCAAACCGTCGCGCACGCCAACTTCGACAATTCGCACTCTTTTTGGTAAGGGCATGTCAGTATCCTCGCTGCAAATTCACGATGCCCTGCACCGCTTCGCCGCGCTCAATCGCCAACAGCTTTTGCGCGATCTGCGCCACGGAGTGGTCACGCAGGGTGCGCGCCGAGGTGTGCGGCGTAACGGTGATTTTCGGATGCCGCCAGAACGCATGATCGGCGGGCAAAGGTTCGGTGCGGAAGACATCGAGCACGGCGTGGGCGAGATGCCCTTGATCAAGCGCCGCGATCAAATCAGCATCAACCACATGGCCGCCCCGCGCCACATTGACCACCAAGCCGCCGGGCTGCAATTGCGCCAGGCTGGTCGCGTTGATGATGCCTTCGGTTTGCGCCGTCAGCGGCAGCAAACATACCAACACCCGCGAAGCTTGCAGGAAAGCAGAAAATTGCTCCGACCCGGCAAAACTCCGCAAGCCTGCGAGCGACTTCTGGGTAGCACTCCAGCCATTGACCGGAAACTCAAAACTTTGCAGCGCCTGCGCTACGCGCATGCCCAACACGCCCATGCCCATGATGCCAACCGGGAACTCTTCACGCCACTGCGGCTTCAAAAATTGCCAACGCGCTTCGCTCTGCGCCGCGTCGTAAAGACTGATCTCGCGGAAAAAACGGATCACGGCATGGCACACGTACTCCGCCATTTGCACGGACATGCCTGCGTCGTCCAAGCGCACCACCGGAATGTCGCGCGGCAGGCGGGCATTGTTGACCAGAGAATCCACGCCCGCACCGATGTTGAACACCGCCTTGAGGGCGCTTTGCTGCGCAAAAAACTTAGCTGGCGGAGCCCACACAACGGCGTAATCTGCCTGCCCAAACGAGAGCGATTCACGGATCGACCAATCTTCGATTTGCGCACCTGGAATCAGTGGCGCCATTTGCGCAATCCACGGCGCTACCTTGGTATGCGTGCAGCAAAAGGCGATACGCATTAAGCCGCCTCCGGCGCAAACTCGACCAGCTCAGCACCTTCGGCCACCTGGTCGCCCACTGCATAGCGAAACGAGATCACTTTGCCAGCTGCGGGCGCGTTGATCGTGTGCTCCATCTTCATCGCCTCCATCACCAAGAGCGGCGCACCTTTGGCAACTGCGGCGCCCAACTCTGCGATCAAGCTCAAAATCCTGCCCGGCATCGGCGAGGCCAATCCCCCACCGTGGGCGGCGGCATCGGCCTTCACGTCGAGCAAATCGACATAGGTGAATTCGTCGCGCCAACCATTGAGAAACAGTACGCGCTTATGCTGGGCGGCGCGCACCACTTGCGCAACGACATGCTGCTCGCCTACCAACGCATCCACCCGGCCCGCTCGCGCACGGCCCACCACGGTGGCTTGCAGCGACGGCGTAGTGCTGTCGCATTCGATTACCAGCGCTGCTCTGGTAAAGCGCAGCCGCACCGCAAAGGGCTCTTCGCCACGCGTGAAGTTGAGCGTTCGCACGCTGGGTAGATTGGGCCACCAGCCACTCGAATTACCATGCGCGTCAAGAACCGCGTCAAATGGACTTCTTCGGGCATTGCCATTGGAAACGCCCATCTGGCGCACCTCTTCAGCCAATTGCTCCAAGCATAATGCCGCCAACATCGCCGCCGATACAGCGCGCGGCGCAGGAAAGAGCACTTCACGATTACGCTCGATCAGCCCAGTGTCAACCGCGCCACTGGCAAACGGCTCGCACGCCACCACCCGCCGCAAAAACTCCACATTGCAGGCCAGGCCGACGATCTGGGTTTCGCTTAATGCCGCATCCAGGCGGCGCAAAGCGGTGGCACGGTCTTCACCCCAAACAATCAGCTTGGCAATCATCGGGTCGTAGTGCGCCGAAATCTCGTCGCCCTCGCGCACGCCGCTGTCGACCCGCACCAATGAATCTCGGTTGAACGAGGCCGCCTGGGGTAGCGCAAACCGCGCCAAAGTGCCAATGGAAGGCAGAAATCCGGTGTCCGGATTTTCCGCATACAGGCGCGCCTCAATTGCGTGGCCAGTGAGTGTCAATTCGTGCTGCAAAGCAGGTAAACGCTCACCGGCCGCCACGCGCAATTGCCACTCAACCAAATCGTGGCCGGTCACCATTTCAGTCACCGGGTGCTCTACCTGCAAGCGCGTATTCATCTCCATGAAGTAAAAGCTGCCGTCTTGATTAGCGATGAACTCGACGGTGCCAGCACCTACGTAATTCACCGCCTTGGCAGCCGCTACCGCCGCTTCACCCATGGCGCTGCGGCGCGCTTCGGTCATGCCTGGTGCCGGCGCTTCTTCGAGCACTTTTTGATGGCGACGCTGCACCGAACAATCGCGCTCGAACAGGTAGACGCAGTTGCCATGCGTATCGGCGAACACCTGAATTTCGATGTGGCGCGGGCGCTGCAAATACTTCTCAATCAACACCGCGTCGTCGCCAAAGGCATTGATCGCCTCGCGCTTGCAGGAGGCCAAAGCCGCCGCGAAGTCGCCCGATTGTTCGACAATGCGCATGCCCTTGCCGCCGCCACCAGCCGATGCCTTGATGAGTACTGGGTAGCCAATCCGGTCGGCTTCGGCTTGGAGCAAGGCGGGCGTTTGATCGGCCCCGTGGTATCCGGGAACCAAGGGCACTTTAGCCGCCTCCATCAGCTGCTTGGATGCCGACTTCAAGCCCATCGCGCGAATCGCGCTGGCAGGTGGGCCGATGAAGGCGATGCCGGCCTTTTCACAGCTTTCAGCAAACTCGTCGTTCTCCGACAAAAACCCGTAACCAGGGTGGATCGCCTGCGCGCCACAGCGATTGGCGATATCGAGAATCAGCGCGCCTTTGAGATAGCTTTCGCGCGCGGAAGCCGAGCCCAAACGAAAGGCTTCATCGCATGCGGCCACGTGTTTGGAATGAGCATCGGCATCGGAATAGACGGCGACAGTGCGGATGCCCAGCTTGCGGGCAGTCGCTGCGACCCGGCACGCAATTTCACCGCGATTGGCGATCAGAATTTTGTTGAACATGGCTTTCAAAACTTCAAGGGAACGGCGTGCTTGTCAAAAAACGGCTGCAAGGCAGGCATCCATACCGGCCCGCCTTGCGCGTGGGTGAATACGCCATGACCATTGGGCGCAAAGGCGCTTTGCAACACATACTCGCCTTTGCCCCCCGCCCTGACAAAACGGTCAAACCAATGCCGCGAGACGCGCGGGCCAAAAAAGAGATCGTTCTCCGCGTAGTGCCAAAGCACCGGCACGGCCGTCTTGGCCCCTGCGGCCTCAAACACCTCGCCCAGCCGTTCAGCGGCGCAAGGTTCACCGGGGCGCGTGCGCGGATCGCCACCTCTGCCACCAGCAAAATTGAGTACCGCCAGCAACCCGGCAGGTTGTTTTGAAGCAGCGTGAATCGAGGCAAATCCGCCCGCGCTTTGCCCCACCAGCAGCCAGCGCTTTTGATCGAGATCAGCAAACTGGCGCGCCCACGCCGCCGCCGCAAGAATGTCGCCCGCTGCGCCTTCGGCAGCGCCCAAAAAATCGCTGTTGCCGCAACTGCCGTAGTCATCGACGATTCGCCAGCCATCACTCGCCCCGTAACCGCGCCGAACCACTACCACGACAGCAAAGCCCCGCTCAATCCACTTTCGGATCAGCGGCAGGTTGCGATAGCGGCCAATGCTGCGGTTAACGCTCGAATCGCCCGTGCCATGTGAGAGCACGAGCCACGGAAATGGGCCCGCCCCTTGCGGTCGAAAGGTCGTCACTGCGATCCGCTGATCCGTGCCCGGCACGGCCACACGATGAATCTCTTCGCGCAGCGTGCCGTCGATCTCGTCTTGCGCGTAAGCGGGATGCGACAGCAACCCGACCACGAGCACGCTCACGCAGGCAGCGCGCCAAATACGCTGCCAAAGGCCGTTGCCGGTTTGCCTCAACATGGCGTTGTGTGTTGCCATCTAACCCTTACTCATGCGGCACCCACTTCGGCCGACGCTTCTCCAGGAAGGAGGCGATGCCTTCTTTGCCTTCTGCACTGGCCCGCACGGCCGCAATTCGCTTGGCCGTTTCAGCGCGCATCTTGGGTGTAATCGGCGTACCCGCCACATAGCGGATCAATTTCTTCGATTCATCCAACGCCTTCGGCCCACCTTGCACCAAATGCCCGAGAATTTCATTGACCTGGGCATCGAGGTCCTGCGGCTGAACCAACTCTTGCACGAAACCCAAGCGGTAAGCTTCGGCCCCATCAAAGCGCTCCGCCGTCAAAAAATAGCGGCGCGCCGCCCGCTCACCCATCGCGCGCACCACATAGGGGCTGATGATGGACGGAATCAAGCCGATTTTGACTTCACTCAAACAGAACACCGCGTCGGTGGAAGCGACCGCGATGTCGCACGCGGCGACAAAGCCCATCCCGCCAGCAAAGGCCGGGCCGTGAATCCGCGCCAGCGTCGGTTTGGAGTATTCAGCAAGCTGGTGCAGCACGTCTTCCAGGCCGCCCATTTTGGCTTTGGCAGCCCCTTTGGCTTTGCCTGCTGCAAGCATCCACTTCAAATCTGCCCCGGCGCAAAACGCCGAGCCGCGCCCCGCGAGCACCACGGCGCGCACGGTTTTGTCTTTCTCCAGCGCTTTGAGCGCCTGCGACACTTCGCCCAGCAGCACCGGGTTGATCGCATTGCGGATGTCGGGGCGGTTCAACCAAAGGACGGCGATGCCGCTGCCGGATTGAATTTCGATGGTTTCGTAACTCATACTCAGAGACTCCTAGGGAGAGACATCGATTATTGATTTAACGCTGGGCTTCTTTGGGCAGAGGCCCCGATGGCAAGCTTGCGAACCACGCTGACATTGCGGGGTCGTCAGAGACCAAGCGGTCATCATGTGCGAATAAGCGGCAGCCAACGGGATGTTTTGCTGCACAGGCCGACTTGGCGCGATGCACCGCCAAGCAATCCCCGGCATCGCTGTAATCCTCGCCACCCGGCCCAACCACAAACGCACGAGGGAAGCGTTGGCCCAGCCACAGTGCAAAACCCGCCCGCGCGCCCCCCGAAAGTGCTTTGCCCGAGTCTGGCATCGTTTCCGGCAGCGAGGAGTCTGGGAACCGCGTGTCGTGATTGATTTCGCGAATCCTCGCAAAGCAAGTGGGGTACTGGATCGCCCCAGTTCTCGCATACATCCGGCAGTCCACGCCACGGTTGCGCAGCTTGCATTCGTTGATCGCGTCGGTCATCCACGCCTCAGTAGGGCCAGGCTCAAAGGTACTCCACGCAAATCCGTGCTCGCCCAGCAGGAACACCTTCGGTGTGCGATTCGCGGATTGGTACGCAGCGTAAGCCTTCAACACGTCGTCCCGTTGGAATGGCAAGCGCTTTGGATCATCGCTCTCAAGCATCGCCAGACGCTTTTGCCATACCGCTTTCTCAGACGCGGAGGCCGCAGCCTTGCCCTCATCAATTGCCGAAATCAGGCTTCGAATCGAGGTCACGTCATGGCGTTGTGCTGCGTACCGCATCAATTCCAGATGCCGCTCTGACCCAGGGACGGGAAGCAAATCGGAAAATTTCGAGTCCAGCACCTTCGTCAACCCGCCGCCAAACCACGCCGCACCGAGAATCGATTTTTGCTCGATGGCCCGTTCGAAGTACCGAATTGCCACAGGAACGTCGGTCGATACCCGCAAGACCTCGCCATCCGCATTGAAGCCGACACCACCCAGGAGCGCAGCTGCGTAAGCCTCCAAACCGAGCACGCCACCACGCTCGGCCAGATCGCGTGCCGCTTGCGCGCGGGCGGCGAAGGT
>JANLTH010000054.1:0-127734 GCA_031362865.1 Burkholderiales bacterium
CTAAATCATTACGATATGTCGTTGCCCCTTCCTAGCCGTGCTACGCGCACTGTCGTCGTCGGTGCGCCTAATCTCGTAATGATTTAGAAATGGAATTACCCCTTATCCACAAACCGCACCCCCGCCAGCGCCCTCATCCCCGCATCCTGCGTGTAGAGCGCCGCGCCATGAATCTGCGCCGTGTGCCAGATGATGGCATCACCCATCGAAAGCTGGTGCGTAGCCGAAGCACGTGCGGCTGCAAGCAGTTGGTCCGCGTCCAGTTGCACAAAACGCGCGCGCCTCATCACCGCATGCGCCTCTCCAGCGGCGGATTCGCCGTGCAGAACCAGTACACGCTTGCAAACTTCGTACATGCACAGCGCTGGGACGAGCAAATGCGCCTCGTCCTCAAGCGGTTTGGCAAAGAAAGGCGCGTTCTTGCCGTTGCCAAAGTACTCAAGCCATCCGCAAGAATCCACCACGTTCAAAATCGACGCACCGGGCGATTGAGCACCAAGTAGTGCCTCGGAAAGGGGTCGTCGCGCACTTGCCATTGCGCGGCGGGCCACTAGACGCGATCCGCTTCACGAACCACTGTGGCATCAATGCCGGGCCAACGCCCGCGCATCTGCGCAATCGTTACCTCTGGAGTCAATTCGACCTTGCCATCGACCAGACGCGCCTCCAGACGCTGGCCCGCGACCAAACGTAGTGCCCGACGGATTTCCTTGGGGATGACAACCTGAAATTTCGGTGAGACGGCGACTGATGGCATAGCGTTCCAATTTTTGCAACACGATTGACAAATCGTAGCACGAGCTTAGCAATCGTATGCCACATCAAAACCATCGACTACACCGAGCTTCCCGCGTAGAAAATAGCAGGCTGGCCGCCTGTGCAAAAGCTTCCGGCCGACGTACGGGCGGTCATATCTTCTCTATCAAAATGCAATTATTTGCATGTTCATGCTAGTATCTAGCATATGTCTACCGCCTCCGCGCTATTCTCCCTGCCGCAATCGCGCCTGTTCGAATGGCTGTTTGGGCAACCCTCGCGCGCCTATCACATTAACGAACTGCTGCGGCTCACGGGCTTGGGCAGTGCCACGTTGCAACGCGAGCTAAAACGGCTGCTGGGGGCCGGGCTCGTGTTGGATGAGCGCCTGGGCAACCTGCGCCGGGTGCGCGCCAATCCCGAGAGCCCGATCTATGGCGAATTGGTGGCGTTGGTTGAAAAATCTTTAGGGATCGGCGCTGCAATCCGGGCCGCTCTTGATGGGGTCGGAGAAAAAATCGCCCTGGCCTTCATTTTTGGTTCGATCGCCAAGCGCAGCGACACCGCCTCAAGCGATATCGATATCCTGCTTGTTTCCAGTGAACTTTCTGTGGCCGAGGCGTTGGACCACCTGCTGCCACTTGAGCCACGTCTCGGCAGAAAAATCAACGTCACACGTCTCACGCCGGAAGAGTACGCCGCCAGACAGACGCAGCCAGACTCATTTGTCAATCGCGTCCTCGCACAGCCCATCATTAAACTCGTTGGCCACCCGCATGCCATCGTCTGAGCTGGACAACTTGGCAAGGATCGGCCAATTGAAGATCGAGCCGCACAATGCGATGGAAGTCAAACGTCTGATCGACATGGCGCGCCTGCACTTGAACGATGCGAGACAGGAAGCAAGTGTCTCGCTTGAAGGCCGATTTCTGGCCGCGTATTCCGCTGCTCATGCGGTCGCTTTGGCCGCGCTGCGCAGGCATGGCTTTCGCAGCACGAATCGCTACCTGGTCTTTCAATCGCTGGCGCACACACTGGACTGGCCTGCCGAAAGGTGGCGTTTGCTCGACCATGCGCACAACCAGCGCAACCTTGCTGAATACGAGGGCTTTCTCGAAGTGGAGGTATCCCAAGTGGCATCCTTGGTGGCGATCAGTACACAACTTCTTGCCGACTTCGAGGCAAAATCCTCAGGCTGACGACTCAGCCAAAGTATCCACCCATGACCGGCATCCTCAACTACTGGGCCTTCTGCCTCACTGTCCTGGTCTTTCTCGCCCTGCCTGGCCCGGGCACCTTCGCCATTCTGACCTCCAGCGCCAAGGGCGGCCTGCGCGGCGGCTTTGTGGCGCTCTGCGGCCTGATGCTGGGCGACTGGTTTCTAATGGCGGCGGCGCTGCTTGGCGTGGCGGCGCTGTTGCAGGCGCACCCCGCTGTCTTCAAAGGCGTTCAATATCTCGGCGTAGCTTATCTTGGGTGGGTCGGTGGGAACCTCCTGTTCCGCAAGGGCGGAGCAAGCAGCGCGACGCTGCTGCCGATTGACCACGGCCGGTTTTTGCGTCAATCCTTCCTCATCACTCTTATCAACCCAAAGGCCATCGTGTTTTACATGGCCTTCTTCCCGCTCTTTATCGACCCCGCCACTGCACAGGTACCGTGGACCTTTTTTGCCATGGCGCTCACCATTACCGTGCTCACGCTCTTCTACGGCGGCTTGCTGGTACTGGTTGGCAACTTCGCCGCGCAACGGCTGGGCAAACACCCCGTTGTTGCCAAGCTCGCCTCACGCCTGGCAGGTATCGCCCTAATCGGATTTGGCGCAAAATTGGCCGTCAATGACTAAACCATCCACCTCAAACCCATGAAACTCGCCAAACTTTTCGGTGCCTCCCTCGTCAGCCTTGCCGCGCTCGCCCCCGCGCAGGCGCAGGAGTACCCCACCAAACCGATCCGCCTGATCGTCCCCTTCGCCACCGGCGGGGTCACCGACAACAGCGCCCGCGTGCTGGCCGACAAACTTTCCAAACAACTGGGCCAGCAAGTGATTGTCGAAAACAAGCCTGGCGCTTCCGGCAATGTGGGCACCGAGCAAGTCGCCAAGGCCGTGCCGGATGGTTACACCCTGCTCTTGGGCTTTGACGGCACACTCTCGATCAACCCGCACGTCTTCCCCAAAGTGCCGTTTGATACCGTGAAAGACTTTGCGCCCATCAGCAAATTGGGCGATGCCGATTTGGTGCTGGTGGCCCACCCGAGCGTGCCCGCCAACAATTTTGCCGAGCTGTTGGCCTACGGCAAAGCCAACCCCGGCAAACTCTCTTTCGGTCACTCCGGCACCGGCAACACGCCGCACCTGGCGGGCGAAATGCTCAAACAGCGCACCGGCCTTGACATGACCCACATCCCCTATAAAAGCGGCGGCCAAGCGGTGACCGACGCGGTCGGCGGGCAAGTACCGTTGGCCTATTCATCCGTTGCGGGGGCCCAGGCCTTCATCAAAAGCGGGCGCTTGAAAGTGATCGGTGTCTCGTCGGCCAAACGTATCGCCTCGCTACCCGACGCGTCGACCTTTATCGAGCAAGGCTTGGCCGGGTTCGAGGTCGCCTCGTGGGTTGGCGTGCTCGCCCCCGCCGCCACGCCCAGAGCCGTCATCGACAAACTAAACCGCGAAATCAATATCGCGATGAAAGACCCCGAACTCGCCGCGCGTTATCAAACCCTAGGGATTGAAGCCAAAGGCAGCAGCGCCGAAGAGTTCGGCAAATTCATAGCGGCAGACTTGGCGCGGTGGAAAAAGGTGGTGGCGGAGGCGAAGGTGAAGTTGGATTGACCGCTCATGCTAGACTAATGCACTTGGTCTGGTCTGCTTTGTTGGTCTGCTTTTTTAGTCTGTATTCTTCGTTTCGTCGGCCCAATTTTTTCCTGGTCCATCTTTCTCATTCAGCTTTCTGATCCCTTTATGCTTGTCAATGTTCAAGATGCCAAAGCCACGCTCTCACGGCTGGTTGATGCCGCCATGCTGGGCGACGAAGTCATCATTGCCAAAGCGGGCAAGCCCCATGTGAGGCTCGTGCCGGTGGAACAACCCCCACGGCGGCCCGGTGCGCTCAAAAAAGCCTTGAACGTGCCCGACAGCTTTTTCGATCCCCTGCCTGAAGCCGAACTAAAAGTGTGGGAGTGATGGCGGCCTCAGCCACTCCAGAGGCGGGCACCGTTCTGCTGCTCGACACGCACACTCTTCTGTGGTGGCTACAGGACAACCCGCGCTTAAGCGACAACGCGCGCCGCGCGATTGCCGAGCCAACCCGGCGGGTGATGGTGAGCGCCGCCAGCGCATGGGAGATGGCAACCAAAGTTCGTCTGGGCAAGTTTCCGGAAGCCCAACCACTCCTTGCCCAATTTCCGCTGCTGCTGCGCAAAGAGCGGTTTCAGGAACTACCAATCAGCTCGACGCACGCATTGACAGCCGGTCAACTGCCTGGCCCGCATCGCGACCCATTTGACCGCATGTTGATGGCACAAGCGCGCGTGGAAAATGCGCAGATTGTCTCCGTCGATCCCATCTTCGCGGACTACGGCATCGCTGTCGTGTGGTAGCCGTCGAAGAAACTATTGCCCATAGAACGCTCCCACCCGTGAACATTTTCGCTGTCGCCAACCAAAAAGGTGGCGTGGGTAAAACCACCACTACCGTCAATCTTGCCGCCGCGTTGGCGCTTTCCGGCCAGCGCACACTTCTCGTCGACCTCGACCCGCAGGGCAATGCCACGATGGGTGCTGGAATTGATAAGCGGGCGCTCACTTCTTCCGTCTACCAAACCCTGCTTGGCTTTTCAACACTTGCCGACACGCGCCAAACGGCTGTCGCAGTCGAAATTCCCGCCGGGCAGGCGGGCGTTTTGCACGTATTGCCAGCCAATCGCGAGCTGGCCGGGGCCGAGGTGGAATTGGTCGATGAAGAGAATCGCGAAGGCCGCCTGCGCGACGCGTTGAAAGCGCACCAAGCCGAGTATGACTTCGTGCTGATCGACTGCCCACCCTCGCTCTCGATGCTCACGCTCAATGGCCTGTGCGCCGCGCACGGAGTCATCATCCCGATGCAGTGCGAGTATTACGCGCTCGAAGGTTTGAGCGATTTGGTCAACACCATTAAGCAGGTGCACGCCAATTTCAACCCGGATTTAAAGATCATCGGCCTGCTGCGCGTGATGTACGACCCGCGCTCCACCCTCACGCAAAACGTGTCTGACCAATTGGTGCAGCACTTTGGCGACAAGGTCTTCAAAACCATCATTCCGCGCAATGTGCGCTTGGCCGAAGCGCCTTCCTACGGCTTGCCCGGCGTGGTGTTTGACCGCCAGGCGAAAGGTGCGCAGGCGTATCTCGAATTTGCGCAGGAAATGATCGCGCGGGTCGGGTCGAAGGAGTGGTTGGAAGCGTAAGTAGTACAATTTGACTACCGACCGCACAAAACCCTGACCACCATGCAAACCGTCGCCACCAGCTTGAAGATGCCCGAAAGCCTGAAACGTGATGTCGTGCAAGCCGCGACCGCGCAAGGCATGAGTGCCCATCAGTTCATGTTGCGCGCCATCACCCGACAATTAAAGTCAGACGCCCGAAAGCACGCATTCTTGGAAGACGGCATCAGCGCCTTAGCACACGCGGAGCGCACTGGCACCACCTACGCGTTAGTAGACGTGGCAAACTACTTCGAGGCGCTTGATCGTGGTGAAGCTCCTGCCAAGCCGCGCCTTCAACCCACGCCCGGCACAAACCTTGGCGCCGCCCGAAAACACAGTCCCGCCGTCTCGAAAACGGGCGCTCAGACACTGCGGAACACAAACGCCACGAGTACGCAGGCACGCAAGGTCGCATCCACGCTTGCGCGCACCAAGTGATTCAGGTTGCGCTGACCGAGCGTCTACTCGACGATCTCACCCGCATGGTTGATTTTCTACAAGCGGAATTTCCTGCCACGGCGACAACCTTGCGCCGGCGCACCCTTGAAGCATTAGCAATTCTGGCGCATCATCCCGGCTTTGGTCGCCCGGTGTCTGAAGAAACCTTAGCCGCCATCCCCGACTACCACGACGAGCTTTCCACCGAGCTGCGCGCACAAGGCGAGTTCCGCGAACTGGTAATCTCGCAAGGCCGCTCTGGTTACCTCGCGCTGTACCACTACATGCCCTCCCGCGAACTGATCCGTGTGCTGGCGCTACGCCACCAGCGCGAAGCGGGCTACCACTAAAACCATTCCCTCATGGCAACCAAACTCAAAGGCTTAGGCCGCGGCCTCGAAGCACTCTTGGGCGGCAACAACACCGCCCCGCTGCCGCCACCTGCCGCACCCGATGTCCCACGCTCGCTGCCAATCAGCCAACTGCAAGCGGGCAAATACCAGCCGCGCACCCGCATGGGCGACGAGGCGCTGGCACAGCTAGCCGAATCGATCAAAGCGCAAGGCGTGATCCAGCCGATTCTGGTGCGCAAACTGGGCACGCAGAGGTACGAAATCATCGCCGGTGAAAGGCGCTTTCGGGCCTCCAAACTGGCCGGCTTGAGCGAAGTGCCGGTGGTGATTCGCGATGTGCCGGACAAATCGGCACTCGCCATGGCGCTGATCGAAAACATTCAACGCGAAGACTTGAACCCGCTCGAAGAAGCCCAGGGGATCGAGCGGCTGGTCAAGGAATTCGGCTTGACGCACGAGGAAGCCGCGCAAGCCGTCGGGCGCTCGCGCAGCGCCACCTCCAACCTGCTGCGCTTGCTCAACCTACCCAAGCCAATCCAAGAATTCGTCTACGGCGGGCAGCTCGACATGGGCCATGCACGGGCGCTGCTACCGCTCGACCCAGTGCGCCAATTGGCGCTGGCGAACCAAATCATCGCCAAAAACTTGAGCGTGCGGCAGACGGAGAAGCTTGTTCAGCAAGACTCTTCAGGCATTAGTGGCGCAAAACGCCCGTCCCAGGCGGATCTCCCCTTGTCGCGCGATCTCGAGCGCTTTACCGAAGAGCTCTCTGAGCGCTTTGGCACCACCATCGGCATCAAGCCGCGCGGAAAAAACGGCAGCAAAGGCGGCAAACTCATCATCGATTACAGCAGCAACGACCATTTGGACGATTTGCTCGCGCGCTTCAAGTAGCGCCAACGGCGGGAGCGGTGACATAAAGCGGCGCGATAATCGCCTCATCGCACCAGGAGGATCATCATGCGCCGCGCCACTCAAATCCTGCTTGCCGCCATCGCACTACTTGCCGCAGCAAGCGCTGCCCACGCCCAGTGGCCCACCAAGCCGGTCAAAATCATTGTCCCGGCCGCCGCCGGGGGCGGCACCGCTGACCCCATTTCGCGCATCTTGGCTGAAGAGCTCACCAAATCGCTCGGGCAGCGCGTCTACACCGACAACATGGCCGGGGCCAATGGCAACATCGGGGCTACCGCTGCCACCAAGGCCGAGGCCGACGGCTACACCCTGCTCTTCTCGTGGGCGGGCACGCTCGCTACCAACCCCAGCCTCTACAAAAACCTGCCCTACAACGCCCGCACCCAAATGCAGCCGATTGTGCGGATCGGCACTGTGCCCAATATCCTCGTGGTGAATCCCGCCTTTCCAGCGCAGACGATGGCCGAGTTCGATGCCCATGTCAAAGCCAATCCGGGCAAGCTGAATTACGGCTCCTCCGGCAATGGCAGCTCGATGCATCTCGCGGCGGAACTCTACAAGCAGCAAACCGGCACCTACATGCTGCACATCCCCTACAACGCCGTCTCACGCGCGGTAACCGACCTGATGGGCGGCGAGATTCAGCTGATGTTCAATTTGGTGCCGGGAGTTTCTTCACAAGTCAAAGGCGGCAAGCTGCGCGCACTCGCCATCCTTTCTGACAAACGCTCCGAGGCATTGCCCGATGTGCCCACCGTGAGCGAACTCGGCATGAAAAACTTGGTCTCCGGCACCTGGTTTGGCCTGCTCGCCCCCAAAGGCACGCCGCCCGAGGTGGTAGCACGCCTCAACGGCGAAGTCATCAAGGTGCTCGCCAACCCCGAAGTGCGCACCCGCCTGATCGGCATGGGGCTCGAAATCCAGGCCCCGCAGGGTAATACGCCGGAAGGCTTCGCCAGCTTTTGGGACGAAGAAATCACGCGCTGGGCCGGGGTCGTCAAATTCTCCGGTGCGAAAATCGATTGACTTTTCACCACTAGAAAAACCCCATGACCCAATGGACTGAAGTTGCCGCGCAAGACGACGTCCCCGAAGACGGCACCCTGCCCGTACAAGCCGGCGGCGAGCCCCTCTGCCTGTACAACCTGCAAGGCCAAATCCACGCCACCCACGACATTTGCACCCATGGTGCCGCCAATCTGTCTGATGGCTTCATCATCGACCACCAATTTATCGAATGCCCATTTCATCAAGGCATGTTTGACATCAAAACCGGCGCCGCCGCGAGTGCGCCGTGCAGTGTGGCGGTGAAAAGCTATCCGGTGAAAATTGAGGGTGGGCGGGTGTGGGTTGACATTGGCAAATAGCTGGATACACTTACATAGTCCCCACTTTTGGCCTACGCCATGTTTACCTCTCTGGAAATTTGCGCCGGTGCCGGCGGTCAGGCACTTGGACTAGAGCAAGCTGGCTTCAGCCACAGCGTGCTGGTGGAAATCGAACCCATGGCATGTGCTACCCTGCGCATCAACCGCCCGCGTTGGAATGTGATCTGCGGCGACGTGCGCGGCTTCTCCGCCTTGGGCTATCGCGGCACGATTGACCTTTTCGCCGGCGGCGTGCCGCGCCCGCCCTTCTCAAAAGCCGGCAAGCAGCTTGGCGAATCCGATGAGCGCGACTTGTTTCCGGAAGCGCTGCGCCTGATCGACGAATGCTGCCCCAAAGCGGTCTTGCTGGAAAATGTACGCGGCATCCTTGATCGGCCTTTCGATGGCTACCGCGCGAATCTTGAAGCGAGGCTCTCGGAGCTGGGCTATGTTGCGCAATGGCAGTTGATGAATGCGCGCGACTTTCGAGTTCCGCAATTGCGCCCTCGCGTGCTGCTGGTGGCTTTGCAGAAAGACCTTGCGCCACACTTCCAATGGCCAACACCTGGATTGGCTGCCCCGGCAACCGTCGGTGAAACCTTGCACGATCTGATCGGTGCCAATGGCTGGCGGGGCATCAAGGCCTGGCGTGAACGCGCCAACCAAATTGCACCAACTCTCGTCGGCGGCAGCAAAAAACATGGCGGTCCCGACCTCGGGCCGACGCGCGCCAAGCAAGCGTGGGCAGCGCTCGGGGTCGATGGGCGGGGACTGGCCGACGATGCCCCCGGATCAGATTTCGTCGGTGCCCCGCGATTGACCGTGCGCATGACGGCGCGCCTGCAAGGCTTTCCGGATAATTGGCAAATCTGCGGACGTAAAACGGCTGCGTATCGCCAAATCGGCAATGCGTTTCCGCCGCCGGTCGCGCATGCGGTTGGTGTGCAGATTGCTGCCGCCCTTGAGGCGGCCAGCGGCGTGAAAAACAGTTCTGCAAGCTTGCATGCCCGCCTTGCCGCGTAACACGCGCCCTGCCAATCGAAAACCACTTCCCGAACCATGAAACTTTGCCGCTTTTCCACCCTCGGCACCACCCCAAGCAATCCCAACGGCCTAGGCCTCGTTGAAGGCGATGAAGTCATCGATATCACGCCCGGCCTCGACGTGATCCCGGCGATGCGCTACCCGGTGCCGCTGGGTGACCAGTTGATCGCGCATCTGCCGGCCATCCTTGCCTATGCGGCAGATGCCCGAAGAAGCGCGCCCCGCTTGTCTCTTCAGGCAGTCAAATTCCTTTCTCCGGTGGCCAATCCGACCAAAATCTGCAACGCGCCGATCAACTACCAGGACCACATCGCTGAAGCGAATGCGGCGAAAGACATCAACCACGGGCGCAGCTACAAGCACATCAGCGACTTTGGCCTGTTCCTCAAAGCGAACTCGGCGCTGATCGGCTTTGGTGACGAAGTCGTGTTGCGTTTTCCGGACAAACGCAATGACCACGAGTTGGAACTGGCCGTCATTATCGGCACCGCGTGCAACAAAGTGAGCCGCGCCGATGCGCTCAAGTATGTCGCGGGCTATTCGCTGGGGCTCGACATGACGATCCGCGGGCCAGAGCAAACCTGCTGGCGCAAATCGGTCGATACCTATGCCGTGCTCGGCCCATGGCTGGTGACGGCGGATGAAATCGCCGACCCCAATGCGCTCGAGCTCAAGCTTGCGGTGCGCCATGGCGACGGCAGCATCGAGCCACGCCAAGCCACCAACACGCGCCACATGGTGTACGACGTGGCGCGCCTGATCGAATATGCCTCCTCGATGTACACCTTGCACCCCGGCGACATTATTCTCACCGGCACGCCTGCGGGCGTTGGCCCGGTCGTGCCGGGCGATGTGATGCTGTGCGAGATCGAAGGCGTGGCCAAGGCGGAAATGCGCGTCGCCAGCCACTACGGCTAAAAGGAATTCGCATGATCGAAACGCTCGAACAACTGCGCACACGCTACGCCCCGGCGGGCGAGCGCTCGCTCAAAAAAGAACTCAACCATCTCGATGCGCACTGCATCCGCTTTATCAGCCTTGCGCCATTTTTGGTGTTGGCAAGCGGCAGCGCCGCTGGTGAAGCGATGCTCGATGCCTCGCCGCGCGGTGGCGCGCCCGGCTTTGTGCACGTACCAGACAAGAACACGCTGCTGCTACCGGATGCGCCGGGCAACAATCGCCTGGACACCTATACGAACATCGTCGCTGGCGGCAAGGTAGGCCTGCTCTTTCTCGTGCCTGGTGTTGACGAAACCCTGCGCGTCAACGGCACGGCGCGCTTGCGCGACGAGGCTGCGTTTCTCGACCTTTTCAAGGAAGAGAAGCATCCGCCCAAACTGGTGATCGAGATTACCGTACGTGAGGCCTATCTGCACTGCGCCAAGGCGCTGATGCGTTCCAAACTGTGGGATGCGCAGCACCAGTGTGAGCGCAGCGCCATGCCATCCATGGGGCAGATGCTGCGCGACCAGATCGGTGGCAATATTCCAGCGGAAACGCAGGAAGAGATGGTTGTGCGCTACGCAAAAGACCTGTAGCGCCGCCGCTCAGGGCTTGCGGCGCAAATGCTGCCGAACCAGTGCGAGCGCCAGCCCGGTTTCATCCTGCTCAAAGGTCTTCATGAATTTGTCGCAGCGCAAGCTCTTTTCGTCGTTCCAGCGCACGACCGGGCGCACCGTTTCGCCATACACCCGCCCACTGGTGATACTGACCAGGCGCACATAGTCTTCGCTAACAATCCGCACCGCCGCAGGCTTGCGCAGATTCTCTGGCGCGACTTTGCGTTCGCCGCGCTCCAGCCGCACTTCGGCTACCGCCGGTTCTCGCGCTGTAATCCACGCCGACCCCAGGCGATTTTGCGCAAGCGCCAACAATGCCAGCTCGTGGCTCACCCGCTTGGCAGTGCCGGTGCTGGCGCGGCGATCAAGCTCCACAAACGGCCAGGCTGCCACATTTGCCGCATTGTCCGCGGCCAAGGTAATCCGGCTTGCCACCTCGTACGGTGCCTGAAGGCCCACCAGCAGCACCGAGGAAACCTCGAGCCGCTCCTCTGAAAGTGCTGCCTGGCTCACATAAGGCATACAGAAAGCGCGCATTTGCACTTGTACCCGCCAGTCGCGCCACATGAGGTAAGCCTGCACCGCCGCGATCAGCAGCACCAAGCCGCCCAGCATCAACACCGCCACCGGAACCCGCGCCCGCTTGCGCCCGTGAGGCAGCGGGTCAGCCGCCTCGCGCGCCTCGTGCGCGTCGTCAGCGACCGTTGCCCCGACATACAACACAAAATACAGCACCACCGCCAGCACTACCGCGCCCAACAGCAACAGCACCCCCATCGCGATGATGACGTCGGCTGGAATTCCCATGATGACCGCGAGTCCCCTGAGTCAGAAGGTAAGTGCCTGAAAAGCCGCTACTGAGGCGGCTCTCCAGGCAACGTGCTGCTTAGGCGCGGAGTCCACCACTACCGCGGCGCGTTGCCCGCAGTGTGCGCCTTGATCTCCGCGGGCGACAACTTGCCGTCGCGGTTCGCGTCCAGCGAATCAAAATTCTTCGCCAACTTGGCGTTCCCCGCCGCCTCGTCGCGCGACACTTGCCCATCGCCGTCAAGATCCAACTCGTCGATAAACGTCGGCTGATTGTCGCGCACCGTTTTTGACAGAGCGAAGGCCATAATCATCATGAAGAACAGCGCCAACGACATGAAGCCCTTGGCCCAGCCGCCGCCCTGTTCGATGGAAATGTTCAGGTTCCACATGCCGATTACGGTCATGCCCAGGGCCAAGATAAAGGCGATCCACACCTGAAATGTCCACGCATTGGTGTCGATGCGGCGAAAACGGTTGTCGCGCATCAGCTTGACCAGGTTGAAGGTGGAGCCAAGCGTAAAGAGCATGCCCATCACCAGATAACCGCGAATCCAGTCGTCAATCTTCAGCTGGTAAATGCCAACGCCTGATGCCACGATGGATGCCAGAAACGCGATCCACACCAACATCACCCATGCACCGGTGTCTTTTTTCTGCTCTGATGCTTTCATTGCTGCGTCTCCCTGATGAGGCTTTGGCAGGCTGCCAAGCCCTTGTTGAACCTGACCACCAGTGTATCGCGCCCAAAAGCCAGTCCCGTCGGCGCACCGCTAGTGGCGCATGCCATGCGCCTGAACGTGGCTTATGATGCTACCTATTCCCTCAAAACCGCCAAGCCACCGCACCATGAAAAAACTACTCGCAGCCACGCTCTTTGCCCTGCCATTCGCCCTCGCCCATTCGCAGGAATGGCCCAAGGCAAAACCGATCATCCTCACTGTCGCGTTTGCGCCCGGCAGCTCCACCGACATCGTCGCGCGGCTGATCGGCGCGGAACTGACCAAGTCGCTGGGCACCACGGTGGTGGTTGAAAACAAGCCCGGTGCTGGCGGCAATATCGCGACCGCCCAGGTCAAACGCGCCGCGGCTGATGGTTACACGCTGTTGATCCACAGCGTCGCCTACGCGGTCAACCCCTCGCTCTACGCCAATGCGGGTTACGACGCGATCAAAGACTTTGCGCCAGTCGCTCTGGGCCCACGCACGCCCAACATCATCACCATTCCCGCTGCCAGCCCATGGAAATCGTTGCCTGAAATGGTCGAAGAAGCCAAGCAGGGCAAGTTGGCCTACGCGTCTTCCGGTATCGGCACCACCACCCACCTCTCAATGGAGCGCCTCAAAACTGCTGCCAAGGTCGATATCACTCACGTGCCGTTTCAACCCGCCGCCGCCATCACCGCCGTGTTGGGCGCGCAAACGCCGATGGCCTCGACCTCGATGCCGCCCGCCGTGCCGCACCTCAAGGCAGGCAAGCTGCGCGCGCTCGCCGTCACCAGCGCCAAGCGTTCGCCACTGCTGCCCGACGTGCCTTCGATCACCGAATTTGGCTACAAGGATTTCGACGACTACACCTGGTTTGGCATCGTCGCGCCGCAGGGTACGCCGCAGGCGATCGTCGACAAGCTCAACGCCGAGATCAACCGTGCGATGGAAGTGCCCGAGGTCAAACAGAAATTCACCGACCTGGGGCTGGAAGCGATTCGCAATACGCCCGCCGATTTCGCCGCTTTTCTGGGCAGCGAAGTGCCGAAATGGGGTGGCGTGGTGAAAGCTTCGGGGGCGAAGGCCGATTAAGCCTTTCTCGTCAAGGCCGTTGCCGGGCGCGCTTCTTCGAGCACTTGCCTTGCAGAAGCGCTCTCCATGCGCCTGTCCAGCCATGCCTGCACCACGGCTGCGCTGCGTGAAATGCCTAAAGCGCAATGCACGAACACCGTGTTGCCCGCCGCGCGCTGCGCCTCGATAAAGTCCGCGCCTTGCGCCAACTGCGCGGAGTGCGGTGCGGTCAGGTCGAGCACGGCAAGGTTGCGATAAGCCATCGCAGCTTCGCGCAGCAACGCTGAAAACTCCGCCGTCAAATCAAGCACGGCAAGCCGTGGATGCGAGGCCCGCAGGCGCGCGACTTCGCGCACCGACAGCACGCGCCCGATCAACACACCGGGCACAAGCTCGTTCCATGCGTCGAGGCGGCGCGCGTAGCGCCGCTGCGAAAGCGCCGCCCCGAGTAAATAGGGCAGCAGCACCAGGCGCGCCACCCGCGAAAGCTGACCATCGCGCTTTTGAAACACCGCCGCACCCGCGCCAAAGTAGGCAAGCGAGACCAACGCCAAACTGAGCGAAGTCCACGCGAATCCCAGGCCGACCCAAACGTGACCACCCCACGCCAGCGCCGTCCACCACACACCTGCCGCCAGTGCCCCTGCCGCATACCGCGCGCCGATCTTGCGATGCTGCGCCGAGACCCCTGCCATCGACTGCGCTACCCCCACATCCGGCACCAAGTAAAGACACAGCACACCCACCACCGCACCGCCCAGCACATCGACCACATGGTGTTGCCAGGTGCCCACCACCGCGAGCGCAATCAGCCCAAACCACAGATGCAGCGCGGCTTTCCAGAGGCCCGTCAATTTCTCGGCGTATTTCACCCACAGGATGATGAGCAGCGAAATGTGCAACGACGGCAATTGGTTGAACGGCTTGTCAAACCCCATCAACAGATCGAGCAACCAGCCGTTAAAGCCTGCCACCTCGGGGCGCGTAAAGGCGAATTGCAGCGGGAAGAGCAGAAAGCCCGCTACCGAAATCACCGTCGCCAGCAGCAGGCGCTTGGCGTGGGTATCAAGCCCGGCTTTGTCTTTGCAGATAAAGAGCGAGCCTGCATAAAACAGGTCAATCGACATGTAGGGCAACATTAGCCACGGCAGAAAGGGGATGGCGCGCTCCCATTCCCAATACATCGACGGCACTACAGGTAATTGCCCAGTCCACCAGTTTGCCGCGCCGTAGGTGAGAAAGAAAAAAGGGCCGAGGAAGACGAGCCAGAGGGCGGCGCGGGGCCATGAGCGATCTTGCCGCGTGTTCAGGCTTGCGTCCCGCGCCAGAAATTGAGGACAGACCCCTTTCATGACCCACTCCTTTTCTATCGGACTCATGGGGTCTATCCCCAGTTTCTTTGCGAGTATCCACCCTATGCTCCCCGCTTGACTCACGAGGGCTATCCCTGGCTTCCCTGCGAGCATCCTGCGTTCCGGCGAGCCACACTCACGCCAAAAATCCCCCACTGGTCCATCGCTTGCGAAATTTTGGTGAAACCAGCGGCGGCGACCAATTGGTCCATCTCTGCCTGCGTGCGGTGGCGCATTACCCAGGGCTGCGAAACGCCTTGCGCGTTAACACGATGCGACGAGAGCACGCGTGCGATCAATTCGACTTGCGGGTGCCAGGGCTGGCTGGTGTAGATCAAATAGCCGCCCGGCTCGACCGCTTCTGCCAAGCCGCGCAGTGACCCCTGCACCATCGCGTTGTGCGGAAACAGTTCGTACAGGCCTGAGACAATCGCAATCGAGGGGCGCGGGCTGATCGCAGCTACTTGTGCAGCATCGAAGGCATCGGCCCACTCGTAGCGCACGTTCGACACGCCCAGCTGCGCAGCCAATTCACGCCCCTGCGCCACGTTGTCTTGCGAGAAATCACGCAGCACGGCGTGCGCCTGGAATTTGGGGTGGCGCTTGAGCGTTTCGAGCACATAGCGCCCGTGACCGGTGGCGATATCGAGAATCCGCACCGGGCGGCCTTGGGCGGCCACCCGCATCATCGTGTCGGTCAGCGCGGTTTCCAGATTGGCGCGGCGCACACGAATACCGCGCCAGCCAATCGCCTCCAGATAATTGCGGTCGATCATCCGGCCCAGCGTGCCGCGCCCCTGCGCTTGATTGCGATAAACGTAATCGAGCGTTGCGCCCGAATCAAAGCCGGTAGCAAGGCCCAATTTCATGCCGGTCGAAAGGCGGCTGCCCAGCAAGCGCATCGAAGCGCGCGTCATCGCGAAATACACGCCTTTCGGTGAGAGCGGGTGCAGCGGCTGTTGCAGCGCGTCGAATTCGGCTTTGGTGTGGCCTTGGGCATCCGCATCGAGCAGTGCGGGCACAGTAAGCGGCGCGGCAAAACGCTCGATGATGAACTCGCGCGCCATGCCAATCGGCACATGCGCCTCTTTCTCGCCAAAAGTGTCGTGATAGAAGCCCGGAAGAACCGCATGGCGCTTGATGCTTGCGCCCAATGCCTTGAAGAGCCGCTCCTGTGGCGCTTCTTCAACTACCCAATCGTTGCCGGAAGTCAAAATCAGGGTCGGCGTGGTAATCGCGGCAGCATCGTCCAGCACGCGCTGCGCGATGTCAAACAAACCTACCAGAATATTCGTGGCTATCTGCTTGGAAATCAGCGGATCGGCATCGTAGCTTTGCTGGCGCGCCACATCATGCGTGAGCAGCTTCGACTTCACGTAGCTCTGCACAAAGCGTGGTCCACCCAGCGTGAGACCGGCGCGCAGCAGCGGCAGCGCAAACGGCACATAAAGCTTGACTGCCAGCGCGGGCGAGGCGCACACCAGCGCGCGAATGCGGGGTGCGTAATCGTGTACCCACGCCAGAGCAATCACTGAGGCCACCGAGGCGGCGACGATGACGATGTTTTCGGGCACGACGCCATGCTCGCGCTCAACATGGCGCACGAAGCTTTCGAGGTCGGCGATCAGCACGCCAAAGTTGTCCGCATGGCCACGCGCGCCCGGCGATTTGCCGTGCCCGCGCTGGTCCCACGCGAAGAAGTCGCAATCCGGCAGATTCAAGCCTTCGACCAAATGCGCGACGCGGCCCGAATGCTCGTGCCCGCGATGCAGCAAAATCACCGCGCGCTTGGCAACACCGGGTTGGGCTGCTGGCCAATGGCGATAGAACAGCGCAGTGCCGTCGCGGCTACCAAAGCTCAACTCGTGCGCAGCGACTCCCGAATTGACCACAGCGCGCAGGCCGGGCACCACGGTGGCGCGAGCGTTTAAGTTGGCAGAAGGAAAATTCAGGGCGGCTTGCATAGTGACTGTCTCCAAAAGTTTCGTGACGATTCACGATGGAGGCAGTTTGCGTCGCAGTGCCACAGTCAGTCACGCAGCTAAACTGGCGTAGCAAGGCCTTCCCCCAGCGGTATCGCCAAATGCCACCGCCGCCCTTAAAGCTCACAAGGAAACCCGTATGAACGGTGCCGAAAGCCTAGTCCACACCCTGCTCGCTGAAGGCATTGATACCTGCTTTGCCAACCCTGGGACGAGCGAGATGCACTTCGTTGCCGCCCTCGACCGGATTCCGGGCATGCACTGTGTGCTGGGCTTGCAGGAGAACGTGGTCACCGGCATGGCAGACGGCTATTTCCGCATCGCGCGCAAGCCTGCTTGCACCCTGTTACATTGCGGACCTGGCTTGGCCAATGGCATGGCCAACTTGCACAACGCCCGGCGCGCCCGGAGTGGCATCGTCAATATCGTGGGCGACCAAGCCACTTATCATCGCCCGTTTGATGCGCCGCTCACCGCCGACACAGAAGGCATGGCGCGCGCCGTCTCGCACTGGGTGCATACGAGCACCCATGCGGCAACGCTGGGGCAAGATGCCGCGCGCGCAGTGGCGGCGGCGCGCACCTATCCCGGCCAGATCGCCACGCTGATTCTCCCGGCCGATGTGTCATGGAACGAAGGCGGAGTCGTCGCCGCGCCGCCAGCACCAGACACGCCCTGCGCCGTCGAGCACCATGCGGTCGATACCGCAGCCCGCATTCTGCGCGAGAAGAAAAACGTTTTGTTGCTCATCGCCGGGCACGCCGCCTTCCCGCCAGGGCAACGGCTCGCCTGGCGCGTTGCGCAAGCCACCGGTGCCGCCGTGATGGCAGACTACCTCACCGCGCACGTGGCGCGCGGCCAAGGGCGCATGCAGTTGGAGCGCGTGCCCTACGCGATGGAGCTTGCCATCAAAGCCTTGGCGCGCTTTGAGCACATCATTTTGGTGGGCGCCAAGCCGCCAGTCGGCTTCTTCGGCTACCCCGGTCTTCCGTCCACCCAGTACCCGCCCACCGCACAGCTCCACACCCTGTGTCGCCCCGAGCAAGACCCGGTGGCCGCCTTGCAGGCCCTGGTGGATGCGCTGCACGCACCTGAGGTAGCGCTGCCCGACCCCGGCCCGCGCCCCACCGTCGCAACCGGCAAGCCTACGCCTGAGGGTCTGGCCCAAACTGTGGCCGCCGTGCTGCCAGAAGGCGCAATCATCTCCGACGAAAGCGTCTCTTTCGGGCGCGGCTTCTACCAGAACACCCACACCGCCGCCGCGCACGAATGGCTGCATTTGGTGGGCGGTGCGATCGGCGCTGGCATGCCGCTGGCAACGGGTGCCGCGCTCGGTGCCCGCAAACAGCGGTGCGTTCTCAATCTGCAAGCTGACGGCTCGGCGATGTACACCTTCCAATCGCTTTGGACCCAAGCCCGAGAAGCGCTGCCCGTGACCACCGTGGTGCTCAACAACGGCAAATACAACATCCTGATCGGTGAGTACAAAGCCGTCGGGGCGGTCAGTGAAACTCCCGGCCCCACCGCCATGGGCATGCTCGACCTGGGCAACCCGACGATTGGCTGGGTACAAATGGCCGGCAGTTTGGGCGTAGAAGCCGCACGCGCAGATTCGCTTGAGGCCTGCGCCGACTTGATGAACGCAAGCTTCAACAAGCCGGGGCCATTTTTGATTGAGTTACGGATTTAGTGAGTGGGCTGGTAGACGTTTGTCAAAAACCCCATTTTCTTGCGTGTTTAGCCAAGATTCCATTCGCTAACTATTTGATTTACATCGATTTATCCGTAAACTTCCACAGATCGCATTTTTACGGATAAATCGTCGCACCAACGGATGGCAGCCTTCACTTCATGGCCTGGGTGAAAGGCGCGCGGCATCTCTCCTCCTCGCAAGCCAATTTGCCCTCCTTAAATTCTCTGAAATTGCTGGAAATCCCAGAAGAAGCGCCACTGGTGCTCGACGCGGTTACCCGGCTGATGCCGCACTATCTACTCGATGATACGTTTGCCGAGCAACTGCCCGAGGCGCTGGTCTCCCTGTTTGCTCAATGGCGCAACTCGCGGGCTGCGGTAAACGGAATTGCAGGCTCCGTGGTGTCACCCAAACGGTGGTAGAACCGCCCGCGCCCATGATCTCGTCTAGCCATCCCGACAGCGGCAAAGCCCGCCGCGAAGACCTGCGCCTTGTCACCGGCGCTGGCAATTTCGTCGGCAATACCGCCATTGCAGACGCACTCTACGCCGCCTTCGTGCGCAGCCCGCACGCGCTGGCGCGCATTACACACATCGACTTAGCTGACGCGCGGGCCCTACCGCAAGTACACGCCGTTTGGAGCGCGGCCGACTTTGGCAACGTCGTACTGCCGCGCTGCAATACGCTGGGCACCACCGTCGCCGCCGCGCAAGAGCCTTTGCTCGCGCAAGCGCGAGCTCGCTATGTCGGCCAGCCGATCGCCATCGTGATCGCCGCGACCCGTGCAGCCGCCGAAGCTGCTGCCGAGGCGGTACTGGTGGACTACGAGGCACAAATCGCCCACACCGATTTGGCTGACAAGGTGCCCGAAGTGGTGCGCTTCACCCATCGAACTGGCACGCCGTCATCAGGCGCTGATACGGTGGTCAGGTTTCGCCACCACCAGCCGCGGGTCGCCGCAGTCGCCCTCGAAACCCGCGCCATCAGCGCGCAATGGCTTGAAGACGCGCTTCTGGTGCGGCTCTCCAGCCAGTCCCCAGCGCGAGCGCGGGATCATATTGCCGAGATTTGCGGCTTGGCGACCAGCAAAGTGCGCGTAATCGCGCCCGATGTTGGCGGGGCCTTTGGGGCCAAGGCCTCGGTGGGTGCGGAAGAGCTGCTGGTTTGCTTGGCCGCGCAAAAGCTCAAAGCCGCTGTGCGCTGGAGCGCCACGCGCAGCGAGGAATTCGCCTCCGGCACCCATGGGCGCGGCGCGCGGCTTGAGGGCGCTCTCACGGTTGACGCGAGCGGCAAATTTCAGCATCTGCAAGCGCGCTTGGCCTTCCCGCTCGGCGCTTGGTTGCCCTTCTCGGCGATTGTTCCGGCACGCAATGCCGCACGCATCTTGCCCGGCCCCTACCAAGTGGCGCGTGTGGATCTCGAAGCGCATGCAACAACTTCAAACGCCACCGCCACCAACATCTATCGCGGCGCTGGCCGCCCCGAAGCGGCGCTGCTGATGGAAGCCTTGGTCGACCAGGCGGCGCGCCGTTTGCAGCTTGACCCGGTCGAATTGCGCCGCCGTAACCTGATTCCCGCCAACGCCATGCCATGCTGCACACCGACTGGCGAAATGTTCGATTCCGGCAACTACCCAGCCCTACTGGAGCTCGCCTGCGCGCGTGCCAACTACCCCGAGAGCCGCGCCAGACAAGCGTCTCGACGTGCCGCAGGTGAGCTGGTCGGGATCGGCGTGGCGATCTATGTCGAGCCCTGCGGACAAGGCTGGGAACGCGCTCGCGTCACCTTGTACGCCGACGGCGCGGCGACCGTTTCCACGGGGGCACCGGCCCAAGGCCAGGGCCACGAAACCACCTACGCCGCGCTCGCC
The DNA here is from genome assembly GCA_031362865.1 of Burkholderiales bacterium. Classification (GTDB taxonomy): domain Bacteria; phylum Pseudomonadota; class Gammaproteobacteria; order Burkholderiales; family JAEUOS01; genus JANLTH01. The sequence continues at coordinate 20,379 of JANLTH010000054.1, forward strand.
GCTGCTGAATTAGGTTGCACGGCTGAGCAAGTCAAGGTGCTGTTGGGCGACACCGAAAGCGCACCCGACGGCATCGGCGCACTTGCCAGCCGCAGCATGGCAATTGGCGGCAGCGCCTTGTTGCTCGCCTGCCGTGAAGCTGGTGCCCGCCGCGCAGCAGGGGAAGCACTGCCCCTGACGGTAGACACGTGCTACGAAGCGCCCGGCGAAGCCTGGAGCGCAGGCTGCGTAATCGCGCAAATCCGCATCGCGCGCGACACCGGTCAACTCACGGTGGAGCACATCACCTGGGCCGATGATGCAGGCGTAGTGCTACAGCCAGCGCTGGTCGAAGGCCAATTGATTGGCGGCCTGGCACAAGGCTTGGGGCAAGCACTCAAAGAAGCGATCGTGTATGACGATCAAGGCCAGTTGCTCACCGGCTCGCTGATGGACTACGCCGTGCCGCGCGCGGGCGACATGCCGCCGATCACGCTCGCCAGTTTGTGTACACCTGCCACCGCCAACGTGCTGGGTGCCAAGGGCGTGGGCGAAGCTGGATGCATCGGCGTGCCCGCCGCGATTCTCAATGCGGCGCTCGATGCACTCAGCCCCCTCGGCGTGGAAGATCTCGACTTTCCGCTCACTGCGCCGCGTCTGTGGCATAGTATCCAAGCCAATAAAGGGAGATCGACATGCTGAGCCGCCCCGCCTCCAGCAGAAAAAGGGGACAGATGTCTCCCGAGAACCACACCAAGCCTCGCATCGCATGACATCTATCCCCAATTTCTGCTTGGCATCGCGGTAGCTCTTCAATCCCTTCCTCTCTGCTTGACCCGATCGGCAGATTCTCATCAAAACCCTCACCTCCAAGGCCATGAAATATTCCAAAGCCGATGCCAAAGCCTACTCTCGCCAACACTTTCGCGGGGTCTGGGCGGCGAGTATGACAGCCTTCGACGCGAGCCTGAAATTCGACGAAGCCGCCAACCGGCGCAATCTCGACCATTGGCTGGGAACCCTCAAAATCAATGGCCTCTTCATCGGCGGCAAGCAAGGTGAATATTTCTCGATGTCGATCCCGGAGCGCAAGCGCGTTTTTGAGTTGGCGGTGGAAGCTGCGGCCACCAGCGGCACCGGTGCCGGCATCGTCACCTCCTGCTCCGATACCAATCTGGAGGTGGTGCTGGACCTGGCGCGCCACTCGCAAACTATCGGCGCAGACTACGTCATCATTCACAGCCCGGTGCTGCATTTCGGGGCCAATACCGACGAGACGATTTACGAGTATTACCGTTATCTCTCCGAGCAACTCGAAATCGGCATCGCCCTGTGGAACCACCCCGACTGCGGCTATCTGATGAGCCCGGAACTGTGCACCCGCATCGCAGCACTACCCAATATCGTCGCGATCAAATACAGCGTGCCACGTGAGATGTACATCCGGCTCACCCAGATGGCGGGCGAGCAAATTCTCGTCTCCACCGCCTCTGAAGAAGAGTGGTTTGACAACATCGTCGAACTCGGCTGGCGCTTGTATTTGTGCTCGAACCCGCCTTTTCTGCTGCAAACCGCTGTCGATCAGAGGATTCGCGAATACTCTGAGCTTGCCTTCGCCGGTAAGGTGGAGGACGCGAAAAAAATGCGCGACAGCTTGAATCCGGCGCGCGAAGCCTTCAAACGCAGCAAACCGCCCGGCAAGCCGCAAGCGCACGCCAAATACTGGATGGAGCTGCTCGGGCAGGAAGGCGGCCCGGTGCGCCGCCCGCTGCTGCAAATGACGGAAAACGAAAAGGCCGTGACGCGCGATGCGCTGGCGCAAAGCGGGCTGCGCGTGGCCTGACCGGCGACCAAAAATTGTGCAAATGCAGCGCATGTTGCTTTGGCGCAACGCGCAAAAAACCGCCATTTGTTATGATGGAGGGTTCCAATGCCAGCTTAAGTGCTTGTTTTGATTTGGAATTTTCCCCGACTCTTTTACGAGCGCCAGCACCGCTTTCTCCGCCCTCAAGGTTCCTCTATGCCCAGCACCGCCACCTTCGCCCCGAGCAAAAAATTCTCCTCCTTTCATCCGCCACAGCGCACGCTGATGGGGCCTGGCCCTTCGGAAATCAATCCGCGCGTGCTGGCGGCTTCGTCACTGCCGTCAATCGGCTATCTCGACCCGATTTTTGTCGACATGATGGACGAGTTAAAGCAGCTGCTGCGCTACGCCTACCAAACCAACAACCAGCTCACCTTCCCGCTCTCAGGCCCAGGCTCGGTCGGCATGGAATCGTGCTTTGTGAACATGGTCGAGCCGGGCGACAAAGTTATTGTGATGAAAAACGGGGTCTTCGGCGGGCGCATGGTCGAAAACGTGGAACGTACCGGCGGCAAAGCAGTGGTGATTGAAGACACCTGGGGCGAGCCGTGCGACCCGAACAAATTGCGCGAGACCATCAAGCAACACCCCGATGCCACCATCGTCGCTTTCGTCCACGCCGAAACCTCCACCGGCGCACAAAGTGATGCCAAGCTGCTCACGCAAATCGCCCATGAAGCTGGCATGCTGGTGATTGTTGATGCCGTCACCTCGCTGGCCGGGACGCCGATTCTCGTCGACGAATGGAAAATCGACGCGATCTATTCCGGTTCACAAAAATGCCTTTCCTGCGTCCCCGGCTTGTCGCCCGTGTCGTACAGCGACGCGGTGATTGAGCGGGTGAAAAAGCGCAAGCCGGAAAACAAGGTACAAAGCTGGTTCATGGATCTGAACCTGGTGCTGGGCTACTGGGGGGAGACCACCCGCACTTACCACCACACCGCACCGATTAACAGCCTGTTCGCGCTGCACGAAGCTTTGTTGATGCTGCGCGAAGAGGGCCTGGAAAATGCGTGGGCGCGCCATAACCGCCACCACCAAGCGTTCAAGGCGGGTATCGAGGCGATGGGTTTGGAATATTTGGTGGCCGAGCCGTATCGCTTGCCGCAGATGAACGCGATCAAGATTCCGGCCTCAATCAAAAACGAAGCCGATGTGCGCAAACGCCTGTTGAACGAGTTCAACATGGAAATCGGCGCGGGCCTGGGCCCCTTGGCCGGCAAGATCTGGCGCTTCGGCCTGATGGGCTATTCGTGCAAGCCAGAAAATGTGATGCTTTGCCTTTCAGCACTGGGCTCGGTGTTGATGGACATGGGCCACAGCGTCAAAGTCGGCCAAGCCGAAGCCGCCGCGCACTCCGCCTACGCCGCCATGCATGCCAAGGCGGCCCAAGCCAAACTGCGCGCGGTCGCTTAAGCGCTGCGCTTAGGCCCGCGGCAGGCACACACGGCTCGCGCAGTCCACCATGTCCAGCGACCGCCTAGGCATCACCAAGCGCATGGAGGTGCTCGCCCCCACCAGCGAGCTGGGGGTGCTGTTCTGCGATGTCGCAGGCTCGATGAAGCTCTACGAAACCTTTGGCGACACGCTCGCCAAAGTGCTGATCGACGAGTGCCTGCTGCGGGTGGGTGATATCGCGCGCGAATTCAACGGCTGGGTCATCAAGACCATTGGCGACGAGGTGATGTGCGCCTTTCGCGAGCCCACCGACATCTTCGCCGCTGCGATGGCGATGCAAGAAAAGGTCTATGCCTTGCCGCCGATTGAAGGTGTCAAGCGCATGGTGCGCATCGGCTTTCACTTCGGGCCGGTGCTCGAAACGCCGACCGACGTATTCGGCGACTCAGTCAATGTTGCCGCGCGCCTGACCGAGATCGCCCAAGGTAACCAAATCATCACCAGCAAGGCCACGGTGCTGCGCATGCCGCCGATGCTGCGCACCGCTGCGCGCGACATCGCGGCGATGGTGGTCAAAAGCACGCTCAATGGCGCAAGCGGCGATGATCTGCCGGTAGCCGAGGTGATGTGGCACGCCGGTGACGACCTGACCATGACCACGCCTTCCTTCGTCCACGCGCGCGCCACTACCTTGGCGCTCACCTTTGGCGAGCGCACCCTGCACCTGGATGGTCAAGCGCAAGCGGCCCACTTTGGGCGCGACCCGCGCTGCGAATTTGTGCTGCAAAATTCCAAGGTTTCGCGCCTGCACGCCAAGATCGAGCGCCGTCGCGGGCAGTTCTATTTGGTCGACCAAAGCACCAACGGCACGGTGGTGGCCTTCGCGGGTGAGTCCGAAGTCTCGCTGCGCCGCGAAGAAACCATGCTGCGCGGGGCCGGGCAAATTTTGTGCGGGGCCACCGCCCAAGGCGACTTGCGCGAGCCGATCCACTTTGCAGTGCATGGCTAACCAGACTTATTCCATTTCTAAATCATTACGATATGTCGTTGCCCCTTCCTAGCCGTGCTACGCGCACTGTCGTCGTCGGTGCGCCTAATCTCGTAATGATTTAGAAATGGAATTAGCTGCGGCCGCAACCGGTAAACTACCCGTATGGATTCCATTTCGCAGCCGCCCACCGCAAACCAGCTTGCCGCAACGCAGCAATTCAAAGCCAAAGACGCAGCCCGTGAAATGGCCGTGTTATTTGCCGACATCGCAGGCTCGACCAAGCTCTACGAGTCACTCGGTGACACCACCGCCAAACGCCTGATCGACGAAGCCCTCGACGCGATGACGGCGATCACCACGCGCCATCATGGGCGCGTGGTGAAGACGATTGGCGACGAAATTATGTGTGTTTTCCCGAATGCGGAAAACGCGTTTGTCGCCGCCACCGACATGCAAAACAAGATCGACGGCATGCCCGAGGTCGAAAAAACCAAGCGCGCGATTCGCATCGGCTTTCATGCCGGGGCGGTGCTCTTGCAACCAGATGGCGACGTGTTTGGCGACACCGTCAATGTCGCTGCGCGGATGGCCGGGGTTGCCAAGGGCATGCAAATTATCACCACGCAAGAAACGGTGATGCGCCTTTCCCCCATGCTGCGCGTGGGTACACGCCCGATCGCGGCGCTCGCCGTCAAAGGCAAGGCCGATGATTTGGCGGTGGCAGAAGTGATCTGGAAGGCAGGGGACGACCTCACCATGACCGCGCCCTCCATGGTGCAAGCGCCCGCTGCGGAGCTGGTGCTGATTCACGGGGCACGGCAAATCAAACTCAATGCGAACCAGCAATCCGCCAGCTTCGGGCGCGATGTCTCGAACGACTTCGTGATCGCCGATGTCAAGGCTTCGCGCGTACACGCCCGGGTGGAGCGGCGGCGCGACAAGTTTGTGATCGTCGACCAAAGCACCAACGGCACTTTTGTCACTGCCGATGGCGAAGCCGAAATCGGCCTGCGCCGTGAGGAATTGATGCTGCGCTCCAAAGGAAGAATCGTGTTCGGGCATTCAGCTGCAGATGACTCGGCTGAGGCCGTGCGCTACGAGCTGCGCTAGGGCCGCGTTGGGCCTCCAGTGAAAAAACTGGGGATGCTCCTCAAGAGAGCTATGATCCGCTGAAGGCCTTGAAAGAGGCCGGTCGCTGACGCTCCCACAACACAAGTGGGGATAGTCCTCATGAGATCCCTGACCCGCTGAAGGCAATGGAAGAGGCCTGTCCTCAGTTGTTTTGCCCCGCAGCCACAAACGCACAAGAAAACCAGCACCCTACTCCTTCGCCCCACGCGCCTGCAAAATCTTCACCATCTCGCCATAGCTGCGCCGCTTGGCCAGCGCCAATGGTGTCGCGCCCTGCCCGTCCGGCAAATTCACATTCGCACCCGCCTCCACCAATGCCCGCAGCGATGCCGTATGTCGCGCGCCGCCGTTACCCAGAACAATCGACTCGATCAGCGCGGTCCAGCGCAAATTGTTCACATGGTCGAGCGGCGCACCGGCGCGAATCAGCGCGCGCACCACCTCGTCATGCCCCAAATGCGCGGCCGCAATCAGGGCCGTACCATCGTAGCGACTGGTGATATTGGTGGCCTTGTTGCCCAGCTCGAACGCCAATTTGAGCGTCTCCACGTCATCGGCCACAGCAGCAATCGTAACCATGTCGTAGCGGTCGCTCTCCAGCGCATTCGCGTCCGCACCCGCCTTGACGAGCGCGCGCATTGCCTCACGTTTACGCAGATGCGCCGCCACATGCAGCGGCGTGCGCCCATGCGAGTCGCGCACGGCATCGGGCTTCACACCCTGCCGCGCCAGTGCCTCAATGCCTGCTACGTCGTTGGCAGCAGCCGCAGCGAGGTAGCCGCGATAGGCCGCCACCTCGCCAGATGCAGGCGCAATCTGCGCCTGGGTCGCCCCCGCACACAACGCGACCACGGCTACCATCGATACCCTGAAGAAGGACACCCAGCGCGGCTCTCGCGGCATAGCCGCCTGAAGAGCCGCGCCCCGCTTGCCTCTTGCGAACATTACAACTTTCGCAATGCCGTTCACAGCTTTTCCTTGATCTTGTCGATGCCGGCTTGCGCGCATTGATCGTCCAAGTGCCCGCCGGGTGCGCCGCCCACGCCAATCGCGCCGATCACTTCATTGCCAGCGCGAATCGGCATGCCACCGCCCAACAGGATAAAACCCTCAATCTGCCCCACTCCTGCCGAAGCAGGATTCTTCTGCACATTTTCAACCGTGGCGCTGGTGTTGCTGCGCGTCGAGGCCGACATGTAGGCTTTGCGCAAGCTGGTATTAACCGTGTGCGGGCCCGCCAGATCACCACGCAGCTGCGCCCGCACTTGGCCGGCGCGGTCAACCACCGTGGCGGTCACGTTGTAGCCATTTTTCAGGCATACCGCCACCGCTTCCGCTGCGGCTGCTTGGGCCAATTCGAGGCTCATATTCTTTTCAGTGCGCACCGCCTGCGCGTGCGCTTGGGGTAGCGCGAAAGCGGCGACGGAACAGAGTGCGGCGGCGAGTGTTTGCATTATCATTTTCTAGTCTCCGTAAGGTAGGTCACCGCACCCGAAACCAGTTTGCAGCTCCCGCTAAGATAGCGCCGCTGGCGAAACATTCACGCAAACTCACCTTGCAACAATGCAAACATGCTCGATACCACCGACCTTGAGTTGTTGATCGCGCTGGCCGATTCAGGCCATTTAGGAAAGACCGCCGCGCGCCTGGGCACCCACCACGCAACCGCTTTTCGCCGCCTGCAATCGCTTGAAGAACGTTGGGGGACGCGGCTCTTCGAGCGCCTGCCGCAAGGCTACGTGCCCACCACCGCCGGTGAAGCCGCGCTGGTGCAGGCCCGCGCGATCCGCATATCGCTCATCAACCTCGAAGGGTCACTGCACGGGCGCGATGCCCGCCCGGAAGGCCGGGTGGTCGTCACCACCTCCGACGGGCTGGGGGCCGCCTTCGTGCCGCGACTGCTCGCCCAAGTGGGCGAACGCTATCGGGAGATCACGCTCGAGCTGCGCATCGACAACCAAGTTACCGACTTGACCGAGCGCGAAGTGGACATCGCAATTCGCCCGGCGCGCAAGCTCACGGGCCAACTCACCGGGCGGCGGGTCGCGCAGCTAGCCTTTGCGCTCTACGCCACGCCCGGCTATCTGGCACGCCACCCGCCGCTCGACCGCGCCGCCCCCAACTTCGCTGGCCACCGCTTATGCCAAGTGTTGGCCCCGATGACCCACTACTCCGTGGGCGAGTGGCTGGTCCGCCAAGCGAAAACCACACTGCCCGGTTTCGCCAGCAATCAGTTTGTGGCCATGCAGGGCTGGGCGCAGGCCGGTGGCGGGCTGGTGGTGCTGCCGTGCATCTTGGGCGACCAATCCGCCGGGCTTACGCGCGCGACCGAGGTCATCAGCGCGATGACGGTGGGCTTGTGGCTGTGTACCCACCCGCATATCCGCAAAGTGGCACGGGTGCGAGCCGTTCTCGATACGCTTGGCAGCTTGATTGCGGATGAGCTGCCCGCACTGCGCGGAACCGCTCCTGAAAGCGGAAAATCTGCGCTCTGACAACGGCATCAACCTTTTTCCATAGCTTGAAGACGCTTATCTGGTGCGGCTTTTCAGGCTTTCTTTGCGGGTGAGGTGTGGCCGCAAATCTCCACTCCAGCTTGGCTCTCCACCCAGCGTGCCATTTCGCTCACGCTGGCCCCCGCCCCCGCTGCGCGGTTGGCGGCCTTGTAAAGCTGCTGCGCCAAGCCGTTCAGCGGCAACGGCAAGGCCCCCTTCCAAGCACGCTCGGCCAGCTCCATCGCAATACCCACGTCTTTGGTCATCAACTCCAGCTTGAAAGGGTCGTCAAACTTGCGGCTCGTCACACGTTGCTGAATATGGTTTTGGGTGAGCCACGACTGCCCGGTAGAAACATTGAGCACCTCGGTCATCACGTCCGCATCCAGGCCATACTTCGCGCCGATCGCCAAGCCTTCAGCCGTGGCAATAAAGGTGGTCGCCGTAATCAGATTGTTGATGCACTTCATCGTGTGGCCGGCACCCAGCGGCCCCAAGTGAAACACCTGCTTGCCCATCACGCGCAAGAGCGGCTCAACCCGCGCCACCTCTTCCTTCGCACCGCCCACCATGAAAACCAGATCGGCGGCAATCGCGCCCCACTGCGCGCCCGACACCGGCGCATCCACCATCGCGATGCCACGCGCCGCCAGCGTCGCCGCCGTCTCTTTGGTGATCCACGGCTCGGAAGATGAGGTATCGAGCACCAAGCTGCCTAGGCGCAGACTGTCAAGCAAACCATCCGGCCCCATCACCACCTCGCGCACATAGGGGCCAGAAGGTAGCATGGTGATCACGATATCTGCTCTAGCGCCCACCTCACGCGGCGTAGCCGCCACGCGCACGCCGGGGTGCGCGGTGGCAACGGCTTGCGCGGCAGCGGCGTTCACATCGCACACCGTGACCAAGTAGCCCGCGTTCGCCAAATGCCCCGCCATCGGCGCGCCCATGATGCCGGTGCCGATGAAGCCGATGTTTTTCATCTCAATTCTCCAGTTTCTCCAGCATTTCACACATCTGGCGCAAGCCCAATACCTCGGTGCGCGCGTCCAGCGCGTAGGCATCCGCCCCCGCATGCACCACGAAGCGGCGCGCAGGCTGCAGGTCTTCGCACGCTGCATGAAAACCGCGTGCCGGTTTGGCCGCGCGGCTACGCTTGATCTCGATGGCCCAGCGCTCGCCGCCTTGCAGCTCCAGCACCAGATCAATCTCAGCGCCGCCAGAAGTGCGATAGAAGCCCGGCACCGTACTCACTGGCGCGGCGGCAAGCAGGTTTTCAATCACAAACCCCTCCCAACTCAGCCCGATGATCGGATGCCCAGCGAGTGCATGACTATCGGCCACATTGAGTAAAGCGTGCAGCAAGCCGGTGTCGCGCACGTAGAGCTTGGGCGACTTCACCTGCCGCTTGCCCACGTTGACGGTGTAGGTCTGCAGCCTGCGCACCAGCAGCAAATCCACCAGCAAATCCGCGTAGCGCGATATCGCCTGGCTGCCCACCTCCAGATTCACCGCCAGCCGCGACGCATTAAAAAGCCCGCCGTGCCCGTGCGCCAGCATGGTCCAAAAGCGGCGCAGCGTCTCGGCGGGAACACGCGAGCCTAGCATCGGCACATCGCGCTCAAGATAGGTGCGCACCATGTCACGTCGCCAATCCAGGCTAACTGCATCGCTCGCCGCTGACAGACTCTCGGGGTAGCCGCCGCGCAGCCACAGCTTGTCTTGGGGCTCGTCGGGGGTTTCTTGTACCGTGAGGCCAGTCAATTCCAGATGGCGGATGCGCCCAGCCAAGCTTTCACCGCTCTGGCGCAGCAACTCCAGGGAGGCGGAACCCAATAGCAAAAAGCGCCCAGTACGAAGGCCCTGGCGCCGCCCCTCGTCGATCAGCCCGCGCAGGCCCAAGAACAGCTCGGGCACGCGCTGAATTTCATCCAGAATGATGAGCCGCCCGGAATTGGCGCGCAGGTATTCGAGGCCTCCAGCCAGCTTGTCCCGGTCTTCCGGGGTTTCGAGGTCAAGATAGAGCGCGTTGCGCGCGCGGCCAATCTCGAGCGCCAACGTGGTTTTACCCACCTGGCGCGGCCCGAGCAGTGCCACTGCAGCTTGGGCAGAGAGCGCCTGATCGACGGATTTGGCGAGATGACGGAGAAACATTCTTGCATTTTTACCGATAGTTGGTGAATTTGCAAGGATATTTACTCAAATGCAAGCTCCTCAGCGAAACAATCGATTCTATAGATGCCTGAAGAGGCATGCCGGTCGCGGTTTTTCAGGAGTGGCGCGTAAAGAGGATTGTCTGACAACGGTCGTCGAGGTATCAAAAGAATTCATGCTTGACCCGTTTATCGCGCTCCAACCGCTCAATTGTCGGCAAAACGATGGGCGCGACCAGCATGCCGCGCGTTCGCCGTCAACACCAATCCGGAAGGGCCGCTACTTTGCGAACTCATCGAAGTTCTCGCACTGCAACCAGGCCGTCCATACGTTTGGCCGCTGTGACGAAGCCGCGATCAAACGTCACCAGCGTCTGCGCCGCGCCCTCGACAGCCATCGCACGATGCAAGGCATCCGCGAAATCCAGTCCGTCCTCGTATGCGACGAGAGCGCTACTCAACGCATGTTCGTGCTGAACTTGCAGGTTCGGCAATCCCGCTATGCCGCGCAATGCCGCCGCTATCGCAGCGCGCTCTATGCCCTTCGCACGCAGCAACCAAGCCAGCTCCAATACGACGGTGATCGGGAGCAAGAGTGCGGGAGCAGACTCCAAAACCCGTGTCGCCAGGTCGCTCTGAGTGACATCGTCGCCCAGCAAGTGGCGCGCGAGGATATTGGTATCAAGCGCCTGCATGGCGCTTATCGCTGAACGGTTCCAGTCGCGCGAACTCGCTCGCGAACCCGGACTGACTTGGTGGAGTCGTCGTCCTCAACCAGCATGGTCGAAATGGCTTCTTCCGACGAAAGCTGATCGTCACGCGCCCCTGCCAGCATGCCACGCGTTTGCGCAACGGTGCTACCCGGAAAGCGCCCAGCCACCCGCAGCAGCACGCCGTCTTCCGCTTCGGTAAGCGCCAGCCTGGTGCCGGCAACAATACCCAAACGCGCTCTTACCGCAGAGGGAATCACGATCTGGCCCTTCGAGGAAACGCTGATAAGGTTCATGGGTCAATCCTCAAAAAGGCCTGCGATGAAAGGTGTGGGCGGGGTGACACCGAAGTGGTAAGCCATTTCGTAGGAATAGCAGAAATCCTGTCCAAGCCCCGATCAGCAGTGTGTGATGGGTTTGCTAACGAGACACGACCGCCCCGCAATCTCCAAACCGATGGTTGTAGACGCTTATCGGGCGCAGCTTTTCAGGTGTTGTGCCCCGAGAAGCTTATCAGTCGTTGCTTTCCGATGATGGTCCCCGGAGATGATTGTCTGGAGGGAGTCCTCTGGGTGCGCCGAATTCGTGCCTGACCCGTCTGATCTCGCGGCATTGTCGGCACGCCGGTCACCCGCCTATTCGGGCGGCCCACTACGCGCTTAGGCTGCTTCCTGCACCCGCAACTCAACCCGCAAGCCAGCCGCCGTGGCCATGTTGACCAGCGCATCCAGGCCAAACAAATTGATTTTGCCCCGCATCAAATCAGAAACCCGGGGTTGCGTCACACCGAGGAGCCTGGCCGCTTGCGACTGGCTCATCCCGGTGCGCGCCAGATGCCCCTTGAGTGCCACCATCAGGCCGGAACGAAGCTTCATGTTTTCAGCTTCTTCCGGCGTATTTTCGAGCGCGTCCCAGACGCTGGCGAATTGTTGTTTGCTCATTTGCCCAGCTCCTTCAATAGTTCCCGATAACGGCTTTCGGCCACATCCAAGTCCGGCTTGCTGGTCTTTTCCGTCTTCTTTTGAAAACAGTGCAGCACGTAGACAGCATCCGCAAACTTGGCAACGTACACCACCCGAAACGCTCCGGCTGCGTCCCTGACCCGAATTTCCCTCACTCCCAGGCCAATGGTCAGCATCGGCTTCCAGTCGTCCGGCTCCTGGCCACGTTGCACCTGATCGATTTGATGCCCCGCCTCACGCCGCGCAGAGGCGGGAAACGCGCGCAAATCATCCAATGAACCACTCCGAAATTCGACTGGCTTGAGATTGCGCATGACCGAGTTTATACAATATTTCGTATGTTGGTCAAGAACGGCGGTCCAGCCACTATTTCGAAGTCGCAAAAACTCAGAAACCAGTTGCGATTTTTTTCATTGACGCATCTAGCAAAGGCTGAAAAAGCTTATCCAGCGGACTTCTTCGAGGCGATGCCCTGAAAAACCGCTTGCAGCAAGCTTCTCCGCGGGGGTGTCGGCAGGAAAGTCGTGCCTGACCCGTTTGATTATGCGTTTGATTATGACCCGTTTGATTACGCCGAGTGTTCCGAGTGTTCCTCTGACCCCGAGTGTTCCTGATGCAGTGCTACACTTACCCAATGGACCCACGCGTAGACCACCTCTTGGCGCAAGTGCTAAGCCTGCCTGACAGTGAGCGCTCGGCTGTTGCAGCGGCACTTTTCGACAGCCTCTCCGGCAGTGAAGATGCCGCCATTGCCAACGCTTGGCGGCAAGAGTTGCGCATCCGCCGCGACAACCTTCGTTCTGGGCGTGTCACCGCCACTCCGTGGTCTGAGGCCCGTGACCGCTTTAGCGCGCTGTGAGCGGTCGCTGACACAGGGTGAGCAGATTCAAAATCAGCCTGCTGACAGAGGCAGAAGCTGAGTTCCGTGAAGCCTTCATTTGGTATTTCGAGCGTAGCGTACTGGCGGCCGATGCGTTTCGTGCGGAAGTCATGGCTGCGGTAGACGACTTAGCGGTTGATGCGGACGCCTGGCCTGCAAATGAGGATGGGGTTCGCTACCGCATCCTCACACGCTATCCGTACACGATTCACTACGACCTGAACGCCAACGAAGCAACAGTACTGGCGATAGCACATCACAAACGTCGTCCGGGATATTGGTCAGGCCGCGCCTAGCGCTTTACCCTTGTTGCGGGCGCGAAGCGATCTTCGCGCATAAAGAGGCTAACTGGACACGGCTTTTGGCAGTTGAAGTCCGAAAGAATTCGTCCCTGACCCCAATGGCACCCCAATGGCACCCCCAATGGCACCAATGGCACTCCTGACCCCAATGGCACTCACAGTTCTGCGTGAAGGGAAACTCCGGCTTTTCTTCTTTTCACGTGAAGAGACGCGTATCCATGTGCATGCGTCGCACCCTGACGGAGAAGCAAAGTTCTGGCTTGCCCCGCAGGTGCAGCTGGCAACCAGTACTGGCTTGATTCAGCGGCAATTGCGAGGAGCGCAAGCGCTCATCAAAACCCGTCTGGAGGAGATTAAAAATGCATGGCTCCGTCACTTTGGCACTTGAAGTCACCCATATTTCCGCGCATGGCTTCTGGCTGCTGCTGGCGGATGAAGAGATGCATCTGCCATTTGCGCAATTTCCGTGGTTCCGCAGCGCCACGATTGACCAGATTACCCATGTTCAAGCGCCGACGACCGAACATCTCTATTGGCCGGATCTGGATATCGACCTTTCCGTCGCCTCGATCCGGAATCCAGAGGCTTTTCCGCTCTTGTCGCGCGCATAGCGAAGGCTGAAGACGATTGTCAGGCGGGCTTCTTCGAGGTGTCGCCAAAGAATTCGTGCCTGACCCGTTTGATTCGTTTGATTACAAGTTGCGATTTTTTCATTGACCCATCTAGCAAAGGCTGAAAAAGCTTATCCAGCGGACTTCTTCGAGGCGATGCCCTGAAAAGCCGCTTGCAGCAAGCTTCTCCGCAGGGGTGTCGGCAGGAAAGTCGTGCCTGACCCGTTTGATTGCGTTTGATTGCGTTTGATTGGACCCGTTTGATTGATCCGCCTATCCGCTTCATCTGAATGCCGGGCCGACGTATCTAATTGGATTTTGAGCCCCGCGGCTCCACAGACCGCTGACGCTCTTATGCAAGTACTTTTTTCGATCACTATCATCGGCTACCCGACCAACAAACTCAACCCTTTTCTTCCAAAACTCATCGTCAGGGCTTGCTTCTCTCGTTGAATATGTCGTTGACCCCCCCTGAAACCAACCTGCGATCAGATAAACCTCGCGGACAATTCCATCTCCGACAGCGAGAGCAAATTTGGTTTTCTTGCACTCGTTGAGGGTTGCGCGCCAAACACCGCGCGTTGAGTCATACATCGCCAAACCCGTCATTCCTGACTGATACATATTACTTATTCTGATGAGAACACAATTTTCATGAAAACTTTCCGCGGAAAGTTGCTTTGGAGACCCTAACTTGGAAATCAGATCGTCGGTGGTGATTCGCCCGAATTCGATAGCGCCGTCGCCTCGGCGGCGGTTATACAAACCATCCATCCCAAGGAGGTCAATCGTTGCCGCCTCGACCTTCAGCGCAGTCAACTCATCAACCCCATACACAAGTATGTCAATACGAAGCTTTCCGGTAGAGTAGGCCTCTCGAATCGCCACCGTTTTTTCGTCTTCGGCCACCGTTTTTAGGTGATCGAAACAACGATTTCCTTGGCCCTTTCCAACGTAAACTATCCTGTTTTCCGTCCCAAGCGTATGTACGTATACATACACGTAATGTTCAAGACGTTCGTGCATTGCCTTTGGAAATGACGTTGTTTCAAACTGGGCTTTCATAATTTTCCTAGAGACGATAACTTGTTTACCCAAACGAGACTACCGAGACCTAGCAACCTCAACGATATACACCGACCAGTCCCATTTGATCACCCATCAAGTGATGTCCCTCTAGGCTTCCGGCAATTGTTCGGGGTCATTTCTCCCAAGCAGCGCTGGTGTCGTTGGCCAACGCGATATCTCGCCTCAGCATTTCAAGCCTTAGCCTCGCCTTTCGCTTCCCCCGCACTATGCACATCCACATAGCCATCCAGCAGGCGGCGAATCATGCGCTGATACTGGGTGTGGTGCTTCGCCGCTTCCGCTTTGAAAAACTCCACGCTTTTCCTGCTCAGCGCCAGCGTGACTTTCACACCATCTTCACGGAACGCGAGCTCGGCGGGGGAAGGCAGAAAGTCCGCAATCACCTGGATCTCGCCGAGCGGCTCATTGCTGTATTTGATTTTCGCGGTCATAAACGGCCTTTCCTTTGCGCCAGTAGCCAGCACCAATGATTCGAATCACGGCTGCGCGGTAGTCAAATCGGACCGTGAGAATGCCGCCATCAACCTCGCCGAAGCAGAAGAATCGATCTTCACTTTGGCTGTGGTTGACATCCTCGGCAATCACACGCTGCGGGTCGGCGAACGCATACTGCGCGCGCTCAAAGGCAACACCATGCTTACGTAGATTGTCGGCATCCTTGTCCGCGTCCCAATCAAAGCGTGCATCTGCCATAAGCCGAGTTTAGCCTAAAGCCATATAACTCGCCATACTTTCGTATGTGCTTTGCCTCGCTCCGGACAGCCAATGGCCTATTGGTCATCAAACATCAATATTCCCCGCATACAACGCGTTCCCCTCGATAAACGCCCTTCTCGGCTCCACGTCGTCGCCCATCAGCGTGGTGAAAATGCCGTCCGCGCCAATCGCGTCTTCGATCCTCACTTGCAGCAGGCGGCGCACTTTGGTGTCCATCGTGGTTTCCCACAATTGCTCGGGGTTCATTTCGCCCAGGCCCTTGTAGCGCTGGCGGCCTACGCCGCGTTCGGCTTCGGAGAGTAGCCAGTTGATCGCTTCTTGAAAGCTGGTGATCGACTGGCGCTTTTCCTTCTCGCCTTCGCCGCGCTTGATCGTGGCACCTGGGCCGATCAGGCCGCGGAAAGTAGCGGCTGCATCGGCCAGTGTGCGGTAGTCAGCGCCATGCACGAAGTCGGGGTCGATGCGTGAGGCTTTGAAGTTGCCGTGGACGTTGCGCTCTAGCTTTAGGCGGTGCTGTTCGCTGGCTTCGTCATACACGGCGGTGACTACCAAGGCATGCGCTTTGACCGCCTCGCCCATTGAAGAGGCGCTCTGGGCGGCGCTCTCCACGGTATCCAGATCAAGGGTTGTGCCGTTCAAAATGGCTCGTAAGGCGCGCTCGTCGATCACCCGGCTAACGCGTTGAATCACCGCATTGGCGAGCAGATATTTGCGCGACAGCTCTTCAAACGCGCTGCCGCTGATCGGCGCAGCCCCTTCGCGCGTGACCAGTTCTGCGCCTTGCAGCGCTAAGGCCAGCATGTAGGTGTTGAGCTCGTGGTCGTCCTTCAGGTATTTTTCTTCCTTGCCGTGTTTGACTTTGTAGAGCGGCGGCTGGGCGATATAGATGTGCCCACGCTCGATCAGCTCAGGCATCTGCCGGTAGAAAAAGGTCAGGAGCAGGGTGCGGATGTGCGCGCCGTCCACGTCGGCATCGGTCATCAGGATAATGCGGTGGTAGCGCAGCTTGGCCGGATCGTAGTCGTCCTTGCCGATACCGGTGCCAAGCGCGGTGATCAGCGTCACCACTTCTTGGGAAGAAAGCATCTTCTCAAAACGCGCTTTCTCGACATTCAAAATTTTGCCCTTGAGCGGCAAAATCGCTTGGAATTTGCGGTCGCGGCCCTGCTTGGCCGAGCCGCCGGCCGAATCGCCCTCGACGATGTAGATCTCGCATAGCGCCGGGTCCTTCTCTTGGCAATCAGCCAGCTTACCGGGCAGACCCATACCGTCGAGCACGCCTTTGCGGCGCGTCATTTCGCGGGCTTTGCGCGCGGCTTCGCGGGCGCGTGCCGCATCGACAATCTTGCCGCAGATGATCTTGGCATCGTTCGGGCGCTCTTGCAGAAAATCGCTCAAGCCCTTGGCCACCATTTCTTCGACCGGCAGGCGCACTTCGGAAGAGACCAGCTTGTCTTTGGTTTGCGAGGAGAACTTGGGCTCCGGCACCTTCACCGAGAGCACACAGGTCAGGCCTTCGCGCATGTCGTCGCCAGCGGTTTCGACTTTGGCTCGTTCCGCCAGCTTGGCATCGGCAATGTACTTGTTCATCACCCGTGTCATGGCTGCGCGCAAACCGGTCAAGTGGGTCCCGCCGTCGCGCTGTGGGATGTTGTTGGTAAAGCACAGCACCTGCTCGTTGTAGCCGTCGTTCCACTGCATCGCGATGTCGATGCTGATCTTGGTGCCGCTATTTTTTCCATCAATTTCAGTTTCGCGCTCCGCGGTCACCTGAAAAACATTGGGGTGCAGCGCGGTCTTGGTGCGGTTGATGTATTCAACGAAGCCCTTCACACCACCAGTGAATGCAAAATCTTCCTCCTTGGCCGTGCGCTGGTCGATTAGCTTGATGTGCACGCCGTTGTTCAAAAAAGAGAGTTCGCGAATCCGCTTGCTCAAAATCTCGTAGTGAAAATCAATATTGGTGAAGATGGTTTTATCGGCCAGAAAATGCACCTCGGTGCCGCGCTTTTCGGTGCTGCCCGTCACCCGCATCGGTTGCACCGGCACTGGCCCATCCGGCCCGGTCATCGTCTCCTGCGTACCGTTTTGCACGGCTCCTTGCGCAAACTCAAGGAAGTGCACCTTGCCGTCGCGCCGCACGGTGAGGCGCAACCACTCCGAAAGGCCATTCACGCAGCTCACGCCCACCCCGTGCAGACCGCCGGAAACCTTGTAGCTATTCTGGTCAAACTTACCGCCGGCGTGCAGCTCGGTCATGGCGATTTCAGCCGCGCTGCGCTTGACATCGTGCTTGTCGTCAAACTTGATGCCGGTTGGAATGCCGCGCCCGTTGTCGATCACTGAGATCGAATTGTCGGTGTGAATCGTGACCGTGATTTCGCTACAGTGGCCAGCCAGCGCCTCGTCGATCGAATTGTCCAGCACCTCAAACACTAAGTGGTGCAACCCGGTGCCGTCGCTGGTATCGCCGATGTACATGCCTGGGCGCTTGCGCACCGCCTCCAAGCCTTCGAGGATCTGGATCGAGGATGCGCCGTAGTCATTCGCATCGACTGTGTTGGCGGTTGGTGGCGTGGGTTCTTGCGGTGTATCGGGTGCGGACATGGGGTCTTCTTTTGGTTTCTGCGGCAGGGGTAACGCTTGTCATTCCCGCTTGCGCGGGAATGAACGTTTCTTAAAACTAGATCCGCATCGGCATCACAACGTAGCGAAATTCCGGGCTATCCTCGGTGGTAATCAAGGCCGAGCTGTTGGAGTCACCCAGCGAAACCTGGACGATTTCCGTCTTCACATGGTTCAACACATCGAGCAGGTAATTGACGTTAAAGCCGATGTCAATCGGGTCGCCGCTGTAAACAATTTCAGCTTCTTCCTGCGCTTCTTCCTGGTCGGTATTTGTGCAAGAAATCTTCAGGGAGTTATCGGCCACCACACAGCGCACGCCTTTGAATTTGTCATTCGTCAAAATCGCTGCGCGTTGCAGCGAAGAAATCAGCTCTTCGCGCTTGATGTCAAACCTGTTTTTGTAGCCCGTCGGTATCACGCGCTGGTAGTCGGGGAATTTGCCTTCGACCAACTTTGAGGTGAGCTCGATATTCGAGAACGAAAAGCGGACCTGCGCTTGCGCCAGATCGATCTTAATCTGCTCGTCGCTGTCTTCCAGTAAGCGCTCAAGCTCAATCACGGTCTTGCGTGGGATGATGACCTCTTGGTGCTCAACCGAGGCTTCAATTTGGGTGCTAGCAAAGGCCAAGCGATGCCCATCCGTCGCCACTACGCGGATCAGGTTGCCTTGCGCAATCAGTAGCAAGCCGTTGAGGTAGTAGCGAATGTCTTGCTGCGCCATGGCGTATTGCACCAAGGCCAAGAGTTGCTTTAACGCTTTTTGTGGCAGAGAAAAAGAGGCTTTGTATTCGCTCGCTGCGGCCACCGTCGGAAAGTCTTCCGCAGCCAGGGTGGAAAGTGCAAAGCGGCTCTTGCCGGACTGAATTTGCAAGCGCTTGCCTTCGAGTTTCAAGCTGACCGGCGCGCTGGGTAAGGCCCGCAAGATATCGAGCAGCTTGCGCGCGCCGACAGTGATCGCTTGGTCTTTGCCATCGTCGCCGGTTGGCATCGCAGTGGAAATCTGCACCTCGATGTCGGTTGCCAGAAAAGACAGTGAACCACCCGTTTTTCTGAGCAGCAGGTTGGAAAGAATCGGCAGCGTGTGGCGTCGCTCCACAATGCCGCTTACGGTTTGGATCGGTTTCAAGAGCGCGTCGCGCTCGGAGGTAATCAGCAGCATGGTGACTGGTCCTTTCTAGTTGAACAATTTATATATCTAACTAGTAATAGTTAATAAGGCCTGTGGATATGTGGATAACTCTGAAAAAGCCGTAAATCCCCTTAACTTTCAACCCTCTAACCGCAAGCACACCAGTGGAAATCGCTGTGGAGCAAATTGTGGACAACTGTGGACAAGTTTTAGATTTCGCCAAAAAAGTTGAGTTGTCCACAATTTATCCCATAGTTATCCACTGGCTTTTCAACAACCTTATTACAAACTGCATTACGGAAACGCGCAGTAAATCGACAATCAGCCAAGCGCTGCCCCGTGCTTCCCTAACCTTTTAACGTTTGTTCAAGTACATGTAATTCGTGATTCAGTGTTGCTTGGGTCTTGCGTGCTTCGGTAATTTTGCGCACCGCGTGCAGCACGGTGGTATGGTCGCGCCCGCCGAAACCGTCGCCAATTTCAGGCAGTGAGAGCGAGGTCATGTCTTTGGCCAAAAACATCGCCACTTGCCTTGGTTTGACCAAGTCAGCGGTGCGTTTCTTGACGAACATATCGGCGACCTTGATGTGGTAATAGTCGGCGACGGTTTTTTGAATGTTGTCGAGCGAAATTTGGCGGCGCTGCACCGAGATCAGGTCTTTGAGCGCATCGCGGGCTGATTCAAGCGTGATCGCTTGGCCATGGAATTCGGAATAGGCTTGCAGTTTTTTAAGCGCGCCTTCGAGCTCGCGCACGTTGGAGCGTACATGTTTGGCCATGAAAAAAGCCGTGCTTTCGTCTAGCGCCAAACGGTCGCGCTGCGCTTTGTTCATGATGATCGCGACCCGGTGCTCCAGCTCAGGCGGCTCAATCGCGACCGACAAACCCCAGCCGAAGCGCGAGGTTAAGCGTTCTTCGATATCGGGGATTTCTTTCGGGTAGGTGTCGCAAGTAATGACGACTTGCTTGTGTGCTTCGATTAACGCGTTGAAAGCGTAGAAAAATTCTTGCTGCGTGCGGTCTTTGCCGCCGAAAAATTGGATGTCGTCGATCAGCAGTAAATCGAGCGAGTGGTAGTAACGCTTGAATTCGTCAAACGACTTTTTGGTGTAGGCCTTGACGACGTCGGTGACAAACTGCTCGGCGTGCACGTAACGCACCTTGGAACCCGGGCGGTTTTGAAAAACGTGATTGCCAATTGCTTGCGCCAAATGGGTTTTGCCTAGGCCCACCCCGCCGTAAATGAACAAGGGGTTGTACGAAACGCCCGGGTTGCGTGCCACCTGCAAAGCGGCGGCGTGCGCAAGTTGGTTGGAATCACCCTTGACGAAGCTATGGTCTTCGAGCGTGTAGTTCGGGTTTAAGCGCGTGTGTGTAAACGCGACGGATGGCGCAGCGATACCGGGCCTGGCAGTCGGCGCGGCAGGTTGATACGTAGATGCAGCGGGCTCCGCAAGGGTCAAGCTGGTGCTGAGCACGGCTTCAGCGGGCGGCACGCTCGGTCGCGGGCCAGGCAACACACCGGGCAAAACACCGGGCAACACGATTGCCGATGTTGTCAGTTTGGCCGCTGCCGAATCTCTAGCCAAAGTGAGCCGTACGCGCGTGGGCTTTTGCCACAGGTTGGTGGCGATTGACTCAATCCGCGAGAGGAAGCGCTCACGCACCCATTGCGCGACAAAGTGGTTTGGTGCTTCAAGCTCCACATCGCCTAACTCACTGTTGGCCGAAATCATGCTCAAGGGACGAATCCACGCGTCAAACTGCTGCGGCGGAATCTCGCTTCGCAGTTGCTTTTCGCAGGCTTGCCAGACAGAGTTCAAGGGAGTTGAGGAAAGTTGAAGCGCGTTAACGAGAGCTGAGGCGGGGAATTGCGTGGGCGTGGCCGGTGCGCAGCTATCAAGCAATGGCGCGGTTTCCGCGTTGGGAGCAAGCAACACAACCGAAACCATGGACAACCCGATTCAGCCAATCCCGACACCCCGGCAAGCCAAGATTTTACTCGACCAGCCCTCTGAAATTTGGACTTATCCACAGGCCCGTTCATGGTGAAAACGGGTCGGTTTTGGCGGAAAATGTGGTACACCACACCTTTGCCGCGAGCAGGTCGCCCGCCATTCTGCTGAGCAGCGAAAAGATACACCTTTCCTTGACGCGAAGCCCTAAACCATTGTCTAATAATGGGTTTTCCCTTTCGCGTGCATCCGCATTTTTGCCCAAGCGTGACCAGACCTTCACGCTCCCGATGCGCGTTCCTTTCAGGTTTTATCGTTATTAAGCAGGTTCAGTCATGAAACGTACTTACCAACCCTCCGTTGTGCGCCGCAAGCGCACCCATGGCTTTCTGGTCCGCATGAGTTCGCGCGGCGGCCGAGGCGTGATCCGCGCACGCCGTGCCAAGGGTCGTAAAAAACTCGCCGTCTAGTCGTTTAGCAACCCGCCGTTTCAGCATCGGCAGGCCGCAAGCGGCCTATGTGAATTTGCTAACCCCTTGCGTGAATCGCTCGGAACAGGTCAGGCTCCGGTGACTCTGATGTTCGACCTTGAAGCAATCGGCAGTTCTGCCCGCAAGGGTGCGCTGCTCGGTGCAGGGTTTGGCAAGCAGCAACGCCTAGCCAACGAAGCGGCATTTGCCAGGGTTCTTAAATCGGGGCAACGCAAGTTTTCGGCGCATTTCGCCCTTTACTGGGCATCACCTTGGGCCATACCCGGCGATTCGGGGGCATCTGCCTCAGGCGGTGTTGCCAGGCTGGGGGTGATCGTGGCCAAAAAGCTGGCACGCTCCTCGGTTGAACGCAATCGAATCAAACGCTTGATGCGTGAGGCCTTCCGCCAGCACGCCCAAGCCTCTTCAGGATGGGATATGGTGCTGCGCTTGAACCGCCCTGCCGCTCAATTTGCGGGCAATCTTCTGCTCACCGAGCTGGCCGAGCTGTTGCGCCGCGCGCCACCCCTGCCTGATTCCGTCGTCCAGGGATGAAACCAGGCATGAATCTGGCGCACCTGCCCCGCCTCGTGTTAAGCGGCTTGATCCGCATTTACCGGTATGCCATTTCGCCCTACTTGGGGCGGGTCTGCCGGTTTGAGCCTTCGTGTTCAGCCTACGGGTTGGAAGCGGTCGAAACGCACGGTGCTTTGCTGGGCAGTGTGCTCACCGTGAAACGGGTGTGCAAATGCCACCCATGGCACGCGGGCGGCTTCGACCCTGTACCCGCCGCCGCTCCCGCTCCCGCTCCCGTGGCCGCTTCCCGCCCCACTCCACACTCACCCACCCCCGAGGTTTTTACCTCGCTTGGAAAGTAATCCGATCCCGCTATGATGGACACTCGCCGTCTGATCCTGTTTTTCATCTTTTCGTTCTCGCTGGTGATGTTGTGGGACGCGTGGCAGAAGGACCAAGCCAAGCGCAACGCGCCGCCGCCGATTGCCGCCAAAGCGGGTGCGCCAGCGGCCCCGCCCGCACCCGGCGCGGTGCCTGCGCTCACCACCAACTTGCCCGGAGCACCCGGGGCCACGCCGACACCCGCGCCGACTGCCGTAGCCGCCCCAGGTACCACGCCTGCCGCCCCGTCGCAAGCGAAGATGCAGATCAAGACCGATGTGCTGATCGCCGAGATCGACACACAAGGCGGCGACCTTCGCTACCTCGAGCTCACCCAGCACAAAGACACGCTCGACAAGACTAAAAACTTTGTGCTGCTGGAATACCAAAAAACCCATACCTACATCGCACAAACCGGCTTGATCGGCGCGGGCTTGCCCACTCACCAGGCAAACTTCACACTGCCGGGCGACCAAGCTGAACTCAAAAGTGGCGAAAGCAGCCTGCAAGTGCGCCTGGAAGCGCCGATCACCATCAATGGTGCGGCAGCAGGCAAGGTGGCCAAGATTTACACCTTTAAGCGCGGCTCCTATGTGATTGATGTCACCTACGAGGTCGTCAATGCGGGCGCGACCGCGATAACGCCCAATGTTTACTTGCAAGTGGTGCGCGACGCCAAGCCTCCAGCAGGTGACTCCAAGTTCTTGCAAACCTACACTGGTGCCGCGTTTTACACCGATGCCAACAAATTCCAGAAGCAAGACTTTGGCGACATCGGCAAGAGCAAGCCCGTACCCACCAAAACGGCGAACGACGGCTGGGCTGGCATCATCCAGCACTACTTTGTGGCCGCGTGGCTGCCGCCTGACAAAAGCCCTCGCGAATTTTTCAATAGCTACACCAAAAAGACCCCTGAAAATCGCCTAGCAGACGACCTGCATGCAGTTGGCACGTTGATGTCGCTGGGTGCGATTGCCCCGGGCGCTACCGGCACTTACAAAGCACGCCTCTACGCTGGCCCGCAAGACCAAAACGCGATGGAAAAAATCGCGCCGGGCCTAGAGTTAACGGTCGACTACGGTTGGCTCACCATCATCGCGCAGCCTATGTTTTGGCTCGTGAAATGGCTCTTCTCGATGACCGGCAACTGGGGCTTTGCGATCATTCTGCTCACGGTTATCGTCAAGGCGATCTTCTTCCCGCTCTCAGCGGCTTCTTACAAGTCGATGGCGCGCATGAAGCATGTCACGCCCAAGATGACCGCGATCCGCGAGCGCTACGGCAGCGACCGCGCGAAGATGAACCAGGCGATGATGGAGTTGTACAAAACCGAGAAGATCAACCCACTGGGTGGCTGCCTGCCGATTGTGGTGCAAATTCCGGTGTTCATCGCGCTCTACTGGGTGCTCTTGGCCACGGTAGAAATGCGCCACCAGCCCTTCATCGGCTGGATCACCGATTTGACCGCGCAAGACCCGTACTACATCCTGCCCATCATCATGGCAGCCACGATGTATTTCCAGACCAAGATGAACCCGGTGCCGCCGGATCCGGTGCAAGCCAAGGTCATGCAAATCATGCCCTTTGTATTTGCGATCTTTTTCTTCTTCTTCCCCGCAGGTCTCGTGCTCTATTGGGTGGTCAACAACATCCTCTCGATCGCGCAACAGTGGCAGATCACGAAAATGATTGAGTCGGGCCAAGACCCGGACAAAAAAAAGCCTGAGAAGAAGGCGGACGCGAAGTAGCGTCTCTCAACGCAGGAGGGGCGGTGGCGAACTGAATCGCGTAATATGAAGAGTTCGTGGTCAACTCACCACGCGGGTGGGAGACACTGCCGTGATAGAAATTACACTGGGTATCACTGGTTTGGCGCCGCGAGAAGCCATCGCGCTGGCCAGCACCTGCGCGGTCTCTCGGGCAGTTGGGCGTGCGGTCGGTTATAGCTTGCATGACTGGGCGGGCTCCGCCGATCATCCGGACCTCTGGGTGGCCGACGGCGAAGCTCCAGAGTTCCAGCTCCAAAACACACCGACATCGGTGAGTAACCATTTTGAAGGGCGCACCGTTTGGGTTAGCAAGGCACCATGGCCGACCAATGATCTGGTTTTGCGTCGCCCTATCAGCTGGCCTTTGCTGTTGAGTGCCCTGGACGGCTTGGCTGCCTCCAAAGGCTTTATCGAATACAAAACAGCACCAACACTGCGGCCAAGCGAACCGGTTCGGCGCGCGCTGTTTGTGGGTAGTTCGCCAGCGTTGCTGCTGCAACTTGAAGCTGCGCTGATTCCGTTGAACATCTACCTGATTCCAGCGGTCAACGAGGAGATGGTGGCGCAAATGCGGGCGGTGAGCCGGGTTTCGTACACGTTCATCGAAATGGGCGGGGACGGCTTTGACCTTGCGCGCGCCTGCCGCGCTGCGAAGGGCGGCACTGAACACAATCAGACACCGCGCGTCTTCCTCCTCTTGCCGCCAGGAGCGACGCTCTCGCGGCGCAAGGCGGAGCTACTTGGAATTGACGAGATGGTGTCATTGCCACTCCAGACCGCTGTGCTGCGAGGCTTGTTTAACAGCAAAATGGGTTCGGCAACTTCGCATCCAGCCCTTGCCCGTTCCGCGCCGGGCTGAAAACAGCTGGGAATAGATAGGGATCAGGCGTGGAAGCCCCGCGCGCATCTTCCGAGCAGAGCGGCGCGTTCGACCGGATGCGCCGCTGGCTGGCCAGTCGGGCGCAGACCGAGCTGGTTCACTGGTCCGACTTCAGGCTCTCGCTCACGGGCTTGTTTGGCGCGACCAGCATGATCGTTTTCTATTGGGTTTGGCGCGACTTGCTGCCGCAGCCCTATGAGAGCCTGGAGTTGCGCCTGCTCGGTGCCGCGCTCTTCCTGCCGGTGTGCTTGGCCGGATGGACCCGCCGACGCTCCCAAACATTGCTGCTGCTGGCGTTCTATTGTGCGTCAATGTACTGCATTCCCATTTTCTGCACCTACATGCTCCTGCGCAATGAGGCAAGCGAAGCCTGGGTGCTCACCGCAATCTCGGTTATTTTCGTCGTCTTCCTGTTGGTTGGTCGCTGGCAGGTAGCGCTGCTCATGCTTGGCATCGGCATCCCAGTGGGCATGCTGGCCTACGCAATGTCGGTGGTTCGTCCGGTGTGGTTGCCCAGCCCGCTGCTCAAAGCGCTCCCCGTGATCGTGTTCTCGTTGCTGGCCGGAGCGATATGCAACGCCTCGCTGGAGTTTCTGACCGAACGGCGACTTAGCGCCATGTTTGTCGCCACCAGCAGTGTGGCCCACGAGCTGCGCACCCCATTGTTGAGCATCCAAGCAACCGCACGCGGCATCCAGAAATACCTGCCAGCGTTGTTTGACCGTGTGGCAGGCGCACCCGACCCTCAGGTCCAACATCAGCTTCAAGAGGCGCTCAATCGCATCGAGCGCGATATCAATCAAATGACCATCAACATTGACTTGCTGCTGGCGAACGCTCGAGGTACGGAACGGGGGCAAAACTTTTCCCTTCAACCGTCGATCCGCTTGTCAGTCGGCGAGGCGCTTTCGAGCTACCCTTTTATGAGTACGCGCGAGCGCAAGCTGGTGTGTCTTGAAGAAGGCGGCGATTTTGCGTTTTACGGCTCGAAAGAGTTAGTCGTGTTTACGATTTACAACCTCGTCAAAAACGCCTTGCGGGCGGTACACCAGGCGCGGCACGGCGAGGTCCGCATTGCTATCGATGCAACCCGCCGAACCGTTGAGGTGAGCGATACCGGCATCGGGATTGCGCCGCAAGTGTTGCCATTGATCTTCAACCAGTTCTTCACCCACCCTCCCAACACTAGCACCGGGATGGGTCTGACCTTCTGCAAGCGCGCGGTCGAATCGATGAACGGGAGGCTATTTGCCAAAAGTGAATCGGGTCGGTCAACCACCTTCACCATCGAGCTCTAGACCATGCCTCTGCCGCTATTTGAGCATCCGGTCTCTGTAGCCTTTGTTGATGACAGTCAGTCTTTCCTCGAGAGCGTCGCATTTTCCTGGAGCGACAGCGCGCCCTTCGTACTCTACGATTCACCCCAGGTGGCCGCTGAAGAGCTGTTGTCGCAAAGCCGCCCAACGGCCCGGACGCAGCTCCGCGACCTGCCGCCGCCCAACTTGTTGGCTGACTTGCGCCGCATCCACCACCGCTTGTACTCCGCGCAGCGCTTCAGTGAGGTAGCGATTGCTTTTATTGACTATTCGATGCCGGAACAAGATGGCCTCGCCCTTTGTTCGCTGCTGCGCGAAACCCCGATTCAGTTGGTGCTGTTCACCGGACAGGCAGACCAGCAGGTAGCGATCACCGCATTTAACAACGGGTTGATTGACTATTTTTTGCCCAAGCAAGGCAACGCTTTGGAGCAGCTTGCAACACTGATCCCCAAATTTACCCACCGCTACTTCGAGCGCCGCACCGCGTTCTTTGCTGAAGCGATCCGCTTGGATCCTGGCTCCGCGTTGCATGACGCGAGCCTGGGTCTGCTGGTGCGTGACATCAAACGCGAGCACGGCTTCACAGAGCACTACTACGTTTCCCAGCCCGAGGGGGTATTGTTCGCCCGCGCCGACGGCAGCGTCGCGCGTCTGGTGCTTGAGTCCGAAGCGCGGATGCGCGCGCATCTCGAAGCGGCAGTTTCTGGTGGCGCACCGGTTACGCTGATCGAGGCATTGCGCAGCGGCACTGTAGTGCCTTACTTCTGGCGCAGCGGCGGCTACTACGGCATTGAGTCACTGGACTGGAAATCCTTCGTGCACCGCGCGGCGCTCTTTCACGGGACCACCGTCTACCACTGGGCACTAATTGACCCGCCCAACGGATTGGAGCGCGCCTCTGTGCGCCGCTACGACGACTACGACAAGCGCCCCCGCCAGCGCTACTGAGCCAGAGCAACTTGCGCTTCATACGCCGCTCTTGGGCGCGCAGAGGGGCGCTTCATGCGGCGCACCGAGGCCCATTGATCAAGCAGCACTTCGTCACGAATTTCAGCGCAGACCTCGATCAGTCGAGCGACCTCGTTGTCGGTCAGGCCGCCATTGAGCGACAGACGCACCAAGGCGCGCGTTTTCGGGGTGGCATGCGCGCAAAAGACCGAGCCGAAGATCCCACGCGACTCCAGAGCATCGCGCAGTAAGATCGTGCGCTCCTCAGTGCCCGACTCCAGTGCAATGATCTGCTCGCTGCCGTCACTCATGTTGTAGCCAAGCGCCTCGAGCGCGCCTCGCACCTGCCGGGTAAACGCATGCAGCCGGCGGCGCATTGCGCCGGATTCGCGAACCACCTCAAGCGTGGCATCCAGCGCGACAATTTCGTGGGGCAGCAGGCAGGAGCTGTAAACCGCCGGGCGCGACTCCATCGCAAAATAGTGCTTGAAGCGGCTCGAGCAGGTGATGAAGCCTGCCCGCCCAGCAAACGCCTTGGCGAGGCTGGCGGTAACAAAATGCACCTCCTCGCCAAGCCCGAGTGCCGCCACCAAACCCTCACCCCACTCCCCATGTGTGCCAAGTGAATGGGATTCGTCCACGACGACGACGCAGTCGTTGGCGCTGCCAGCATGCACCAGCTCGGCAAGCGGTGCCAGGCTTCCGTTGGTGCTGTACACCGAATCCATCACCACCACGCCAGGGCCATAGCGGGCAATTTGCCGCAGCAAGTGCTGCGCGTCGTTGTGCATGAATGGGTGCGCCTGCGCCCCTGCGGCGCGAATGCCCTCCCACAACGACATGTGGGCAATCGTGTCAATGTAAACCGGCACCTGCGGCGTGGCGATCGCCTGCAACAGCCCAACGTTGGCGGCATAGCCAGATTGCGTGAGGATGCCGTCTTCAGCCCCCATAAAGTTGGCTAGCCGACGCTCAAAACGCGCCTGCGCGGAGTCTTCTGTAAGGAAAACCGCCGACATCAGCAGGCCATTGCCTGACTTCACCAGTGTTTCGGCTTGCCGCCGCAAGATGTCCGGGTGCGAGGCCAATGCGAGATAGTCGTTGCTTGACAGATGGATGCTGTCCCGCCCCGGGGGACGACTGTGCAAAATGTGGGTGCCATTCCAACTCTCGACACGCTCAAAGTGGGTCGCCATCCGTGCTTGTACGAAGTTTGGCAGGGCAAAGGCGGGCAAGCGGTGGCCTTGGGTAGCGGGAGCGAGCGTGTGCATGGCGGGACTCATCTAGAGGAAAAATAATGCTCGGTATGCTTGTATTGGCCAGCGGAGAGCGGCGGGCAGGCATCCAAAGCCGATTTCCGAGTTCTCCACAAGGCTGAAATGCCCGAACGACCGTCTATGATGCCGTGCTTCAACGCTGCTGTGAAGTCCCCACTCTTCTAAGCCGCCGCCATAACCCTGCTTGACGCGAGCCGCCCGATGGCAATGCCTGAAGAAGCTTTATCCATAAGCCTCTTCAGGCATCCACCTATTTGACCCGCGTCAGCACCGAAACTCGCCCGTCTTCTTCAAACAACGAAAACTCCGCCAGCGGCCCAGTCTTGCCGCCGTCGGCGCGCTTTTCGTGGGTAATCAGATTGGCCTCACTCGCCGGCATCGGCTTGCTGTGCCGCCAGGCCATCTTCTTGGTGTCGCCCCGGCCTTCGAGCCACCATTTGCCGCTCATCGCCACATTGGCCTGACCATTCACCGGCACAGCGACATAGCTCCCGTCCGGGTTGAGCTGCACAATCGTTTCGATATTCGGCGCACGGATGGAGCGCCACTCGCCCACGTAATCGGCAGGCAGCGGGGCCTTGTCGCATGCGGCGAGCGAGACGATGACGAGTGCAAGGGCAAATCGACGAATTGGCATGATCGCGGTGGAGGGTGGTACAAAGCGGTAAAACAGCAGGCGAATCATAGCGCCAACATTTTTGAAGCTCAGGGTCATCCAACATGTCCAGCCTTACCTTTAGCCACTTGGGCATTTATGCGCGCGACCTGCCGCGCATGGCCGCTTTCTATCAACGCGTGCTGGGCTTCACCCAAACCGACCAAGGCTTTTTACCTACAGCAGACCCCGCGCGCCCGGTGGAGCTGATTTTTCTCTCAGGCAACCCGGAAGAACATCATCAAATCGTGCTCGCCAGCGGCCGGCCCGCCGAAGCGCATTTCAACGTGGTCAACCAAATCTCGCTGCGCGCCGCTTCGCTCGAAGCCTTGCAGCAGCACCACGCACAGGTCGAAGCCGAAGTCGCTGCGGGCCAAGCCAGCAATCTCGCGCCGATCACCCACGGCAACGCCATCTCAATCTATTTTTCCGACCCGGAAGGCAACCGGCTCGAAATGTTCATCGACACCCCGTGGTACGTAAGCCAGCCGGTGCGCGTGCCGATTGATTTGAAGCAGCCGGCAGCCGTTGTGATGGCATGGGCGGAACACCATGCACGCGAGCTGGAAGGCTTTTGCCCGCGCGCCGAATGGGTGGCGCGGATGAAAACAAAGATGAGAAATGCCTGAAGAGGCAATACCAGAGCCGGTCTTCAGGCGTCCCCGCCAACTTCCGTCACCTACCTTACGTCCGAACGCCAGCTAGCAAGCTCTCGTAGGGAATTCGCAGGCCCTCATGCAAGCGCTTCACCATCGCCAAGCTTAGGGGGCGCTTGCGGTTCAGTACTTCGGAAACGCGCCCGCTGCTGCCCAAATACGCTTGCATATCGGTCGCCGTCAGACCCTGCTGTTCCATTCGAAAACGGATCGCTTGTACTGGGTCCGGCGGGCCGATCGGGTAGTGCCGGGTTTCGTAGACTTCGATCAAAGTGGCAAGCACCTCCATCTCGTCAGCCTCGGGCGTGTCGGCAGGAGCCTGAAAAATCGCGTCCAGCCGCTTGAAAGCGGCGCGCAAATCTCGTTCATCGCGGATCGGTTTAATAGTCATTGATCGTCTCCACATTGATGCGGTCATACTGAGCGTGAGTGCCGACGAACTTGACCCAAGCAATGCCCGCGCGATACGGCATTTCCACCACTAAACGATACTTGTTGCCGCCGATGTTGAACACCACGCGGTTTTGCCCAACGATGCTGGCGGTGGCAAAGTGCTGCTTCACTGCATTCGGCGATGTCCACTGAGCTGTCAGTGCCTCGGCATACCAGCTTTCCAGTGGCGCACGGGCATCCCTGTAACCCGGGCGCTCCCAAAACAATTTCAGCGACCGCTTGGCTATTACTCGCATAACAGAATGTTACTCCCAAAAAGGGAGGAATCGGCTCCTTAGGCGCGCCGGACTCATTCACGGGACCCGACGGATTGACTGAATGTACTCGAACGAATACAATCGGTTTCATGCTCACGGTCAAAACCACGCCGCAGTTTGATCGTTGGATCGCGTTCCAGCCGGATCGATTAACGGTCATCCGCCTCAAGAAGCGTCTCGACAAGATGGCGCGCGGGCTGTGGGGCGACGCCAAGCTGATGGGCGGTGGCGTGTTTGAGCTGCGCGAGCATTTTGGCCCGGGCTGGCGCATGTACTACGCCCAACGCGATCAAATCGTTGTCGCCAGCGGACGACATTGCCGCAGCTATTGCACTTTTGCGTTCTTTGGCGGAGTGAACTTTCATGAAAATTTCCGAACTTCCGACCTTTGATCTAGCCGAGCATCTCCAAACGGACGAAGACATTGCGGCCTACCTGACTGCGGTGATCGAAGAAGATGATGCCGCCGAGTTGGCGCACGCCCTGGGCGTGATTGCCCGCGCACGCGGAATGGAGCAAATCGCCAAGAGCGCGGGCATTGGGCGCGAAAGTCTTTACAAAGCGCTGCGTGCCAACGCCTCGCCTCGGTTCGAAACGATTTCGCGCGTGTGCAAGGCGCTTGGGGTACGCTTGGTGGCGCAACCGGTACACCCTGCACCAACCACCTCTGCCACCATACCTGCTTGAGTCTCGTCGCCATCAACCTACACCACCGGAGCTCCCGATGAAATCTGTACCCTTCACCACCATCCCCCGCGTTCTGACGGCACTCCTCGCCGCCGCCCTCCTCACCGCCTGCACCTCCCCCACCCCACCCGGCTGGAACCTCCCGGTCGCACCCGAAGGCTCCTCCGGATACACCGAAAAATCCGGCTGGTTTGCCAAAAAATTCATGGTGGCAGCCGCCAATCCATTGGCCACCGATGCTGGCTTTCAAATTCTCAAAGCGGGCGGCAGCGCGGTTGATGCGGCGATTGCGGTGCAGATGGTGTTGACCTTGGTCGAGCCGCAGTCGTCCGGCATTGGCGGCGGGGCGTTTTTGGTGCATCACGATGGCCGCGCGGTTGAAACTTTCGATGGCCGCGAAACCGCGCCGCTCGGCGCTACGCCCGCCATGTTTCTCAAAGCCGATGGCAAGCCGCAGAGCTTTATGGAAGGCGTGATCGGTGGCAAATCGGTTGGTGTGCCGGGCGCGGTGCGCATGCTGGAGCTGGCGCACCGGCAGCATGGCAAGCTACCTTGGGCTGCGCTTTTCGCCCCGGCAATCAAGCTGGCAGAAGATGGCTTTGCCGTGAGCCCGCGCCTCAATACCCTTCTGACGGCTGAAACGCATTTGAAAGCCGACCCGGTCGCCGCCGCCTATTTTTACGATGCCAAGGGCGCGCCTTGGCCGGTGGGCCACGTGCTCAAAAACCCTGCGCTGGCAGCTACCTTGAAAGCGCTCGCCCGCGACGGTGCCAAGGCGCTGCATGAAGGCGAGATCGCGCGCGACATCGTCGCCAAAGTGCGTAGCCATGCCACCCAGCCGGGCAGCATGACCGAGGCTGACTTGGCTGGCTATGCCGCGAAAAAGCGTGAGCCGCTGTGCTTTGATTACCGCGCCTGGAAGTTGTGCGGCATGCCGCCACCCTCTTCCGGCACGGTCGCTTTGGCGCAAATGCTGGGCATGCTGGAGGGCCGTAATTTGGCTGCCACCAAACCAACGGCTACCAATCAGCTCACGCCGGAGGCGGTTCATCTGTTTTCTGAAGCGGGCCGCCTTGCTTATGCGGACCGTGGCCAATACATCGCCGACCCGGATTTTGTGCCCTGGCCGCGTGGCCTGCTCGACCGCAACTACCTTGCAACGCGCGCCCAGAGCATCGTGGAGAAGTCCATGGGGCGCGGCTCTCCAGGCATTCCCCCGGGGGCAGCGACAGCCTTTGCGCCAGACCGCAGCCCCGAGCTGCCCGCAACCTCACATATCTCGGTGGTCGATGGTTTCGGCAATGCGGTCGCGATGACCACCACGATTGAAGCGGTATTCGGTGCCAGGCAAATGGTGCGCGGTTTTTTGTTGAACAACGAGTTGACCGACTTTTCTTACCTGCCCGAAGAAGGCGGCAAGCCAGTGGCGAATCGTGTTGAGCCGGGCAAGCGCCCGCGCTCATCGATGTCGCCGATGTTGGTGTTTGACAAAGCCAGCGGGCAGCTGGTGATGACCACCGGCTCCCCCGGCGGTTCGGCGATTATCAATTACGTCGGCAAAGTGCTGATCGGCACACTTGACTGGGGTTTTAACGTGCAGCAAGCGATAGCGCTGCCCAATTTCGGCAGCCGTAATGGCCCTACCGAGCTCGAAAAAGGCCGCGTTGAACCTGCCTTGGTCGAGGCGCTCAAAGCGCGCGGGCATCAAGTGGTTGAAATTGAGCAAACCAGCGGCTTGCAAGGGATTCAACGCATGACGATCAACGGTGAGCGCGGCTGGTTTGGCGGGGCTGACCCACGGCGCGAAGGCATCGCCAAAGGGGAATGATGAAGCGCCATGGGTTTGGTAGGACAGCACGGCGACTCATGGTTTGGTGAAGTTTCCCCGCAGTCTTGCGGTGCTCATCATCATGGGCATCGCTTCAACTTTTGCTGCCAATCACATTGCCGCGCGCGTGGCGTTTGATCACGGGGTCAATGTCATCACGGCGGTGGCGGTGCGCTCGGGCCTCACGGCGCTGATTGTGCTCGGTTTGCTGGTGGCGTGGCGGGTGCCGCGCCAACTGCCGCGCACCACGCTGTGGCGCTTGGGCTTGGTGGGCGTGCTGATTTTGCTGCAAAGCTTCTGCCTGTATTCGGCGGTGGCGCGCATCCCGGTGGCCTTGGCGCTGCTCACTTTCAACACCACGCCCTTGGTCTATACCCTGCTCACCTGGGCGCTCACCGGCCAGCGTCCTAGGGCAAGCACGGCGGTGGCGATGGCCGTCGCGGTGGCTGGGCTGGCGCTGGCCTTGGGGCTATTCACGGCAACCGATGCGGTATCTGCCGCGCTCACCAGCGGCATCGCGTTTGCGTTTGGTGCTTCGCTCTCTTTCGCGTTGGTGCTGGCGCTGACTGACCGCTGGCTGCTCAAGGTCGATGGGCGCTTGCGCAGCTGCCTCTCGATGGCAGTGGTGTGCTTGGGCGCGCTGACGATTGCGCTCTCGGGCATCACCGGCACGGGCTTGGCCTTGCCGCGCGACCCCACCGGCTGGCTGGCCTTAGGCGGCCTGACGCTGCTCTATGGCACGGCGATTACGTTCACCTTCATTCTGTTTGCGCGGCTCGACATGCCGAACAACTCGATTGCGCTCAACTTTGAGCCGGTCGCAGCCTTAGGCTTGGGCTGGCTGTTGCTGGACCAAACCTTGGGGGGCACGCAACTGCTGGGCATGTTGGTGGTTTTAGGCGCGATCCTCTATATCGGCACGCGCAAGGGCACGGCTGCTTAAGGGGCGCTTAAACTGGTTTGACTGGATGCCAGCGCCCTACAAGGCACCCCGCATCGGAACGAGACTGGAGAATCCCAAGCCATGGCTACAGAATTTGACTATATCGTCGTCGGTGGCGGTTCCGCCGGTTGTGTGCTCGCTGCCCGCCTGACCGAAAACCCGGCGGTCACCGTGCTCTTGCTCGAAGCGGGTGCTACCGACAGCAGCGTACTGATCCACTGCCCGGCAGGCTTGGCGCTGATGGCCAAGGCGGGTGGCGACACCAATTGGCGCTACGAGACCGTGCCCCAGCCCGGCCTCGATGGTCGCCGTGGCTACCAGCCGCGCGGCAAGGTGCTAGGCGGCTCTTCTTCGATCAACGCGATGATTTATGCGCGCGGCAACCATGCCGATTACGACGGCTGGGCCGCGCAGGGCAACCCCGGTTGGAGCTTTAACGATGTGCTGCCCTACTTCAAGCGCGCCGAGCATAACGAGCGCTTTGCCGATGCCAAAGACCAAGGCGGCGATGCATGGCACGGCAGCGGCGGCCCGCTCAATGTCAAAGACCTGACCTCGCCCAATCGCTTCGGGCCGATTTTTGTCGAAGCCGCCAAGCAGGCTGGTTACCAATACAACGCTGACTTTAACGGGGCCAATCAAGAAGGCGTGGGCGCCTACCAAGTGACGCATAAAAATGGCGAGCGATGCAGCGCGGCTAAAGCCTACCTCACGCCCAACTTAAAGCGCCCAAATCTGACCGTGATTACCAGCGCCGTGTCGCGCCGCGTGGTGTTTGAGGGAAAGCGCGCAGTCGGCGTGGAATACGACCATATGGCGCGCACCCAAACCGCGCGGGCCAAGCGCGAGGTGATTCTTTCGGCAGGCGCGTTTGGCTCTCCGCAGTTGCTGCTGTTATCCGGCGTGGGCGCGGCAGACCAGCTCAAGCAGCAGGGCATTACGCAAGTGCATGAGTTGCCCGGAGTGGGCGCTAACTTGCACGATCACGTAGATGTGGTGCTGGTCTACGAATCAGACAACAATGACCTTTTTGGCATTTCCGTGCCTGGCGCAGTGAATGCAGTGAAGGGGATTTTTGAGTGGCGCGACCATCGCACCGGCATGCTGACGACCAACTTTGCAGAAGCGGGCGGCTTTGTGAAAAGCGACCCCGCCAAGGCAACGCCAGATCTGCAGCTCCATTTCGTGATCGGCAAATTGGTCGATCATGGGCGCAAAACCGTGTTTGGGCATGGCTATTCCTGCCATGTCTGCCTGCTCAATCCGGCCAGCCGTGGCACGCTCAAGTTAGCGTCGAGCGACCCGCGTGCCGCGCCGCTAATCGACCCGGGCTTTCTCAAAGAGCCTTCTGACATGGCTACCATGGTGGCCGGTTTCAAGGCGATGCGCCGCGTGATGGAAGCACCAGCGCTAAGCCCGTATCGCGGGCGTGAAGCGGCGGTGTCGGCCAAGATTCAAAGCGACGAAGAAATCAAAGCCTTCATCCGCGCCCGCGCCGACACCATTTACCACCCGGTTGGCACCTGCAAGATGGGTGTAGATGAGATGGCAGTGGTCGATCCGCAGTTGCGCGTACACGGGCTGGAAGGCCTGCGCGTGGTCGATGCTTCGATCATGCCGGCCATTGTGGGTGGCAACACCAATGCGCCCACCATCATGATTGCGGAAAAAGCCGCGGACTTGATTCGCGCGGCGCAGTAAACTGAGGCGCTATATTTTTCGCTCAGGACCACTCGTGCAGATCAAACACCTCGCAGGCGCGGCAGCTACACTGGCGCTGGGCATCACCCTAACGTATGCGCAGACCGAGCGGCCAAGGCCCTCCGCCACCGAATACGTGGCAACGGTCGAAACCTTGATCGAAGCCTGCTCGCTTGCCAAGCCCGCTGATGCGATGCGCTACAGCGAAGTGCGTGAGCTCGTCAATGGCGCTCTGCCAAAAAAGAACTACGCCGAGATTCAAACCACCGCGCTCTACAAGCAGATTCGCGAACGTTTTACCGCGGAGGTCAGAAGCGTGCCGCCAGCACGGCTGCTCCAAGAATGCGGCGCGCTTGATCGGCTGATTGAAGCCAAGCCCGAAGATTTGGGGCTGCGCGACGAGTAGCGGGGCCCAGACTGCTAGTGCAGCTGCCCGGCCCGCGCCCGCAAGTCTCGTGACTTCTCGCGCAGCGCATCGTCGGTTTCGGATTCCCCTTCAGCCGGGGCATGCTTGAGGTAGGCATCCAGATCGTCGGCGGCTGCGCGGGGGCATTCGAGCTCGGCGTAAATCAAGCCTCGATCCCGCACTTCAGCGGGCCAGTCAGGCAGCAAAATCACCATACGGTGCTGGACCTTGAGGGCGTTGGCCCAGTCTTTACGATCGACATAGATTGCTTTGAGATTGCGCAACAACCGCGCAATGATGTCGCGCGGTTGCGCCGCTTCGATGAATTCGGCAAGGGGCAAATCTTTCGGGTCGATGTCGCGCGACAAGCCTTTCAGTTTGGTGCGCAACTCGGCTTCTGAAAGCGCTCGGCCACCCGAATAAGGGTCGAGCACCAGCTCGCCGCCAGAGACCCGCAATTTCACCAAAAAATGCCCGGGAAACGAGACCCCGTAGAGCTTCAAGCCAATCCGCCGCCCCATTTCAATATAGAGGATGGAGAGCGTGATCGGGATTCCGGTACGGCGCAAAATCACCTCGTTGAGCAGGCTGTTTTTCGGGTCGTAGTACTGCTCCTCATTGCCGCGAAAGCCTAGCTCCTCGAAGAAATAGTGGTTCAGCGAGAGCACGCGGTGCAAGGTGGCGGCATCCGCCGGAATGCGCGCGGCCAGCGGCAGCGCCAGCACGTCGATCTGGGCGATCCAATCAGTCACGTTGAGCGAGGCATCGGCATCCTGCGCGATCATTAGCGCGGCCTCAGCGAGATTGATCTCGCGCCGCTTTGGGTCAACGGCTACACGAAAGCGTTCTAGTTGTTCGGGAGTGGCTGACATCCGACAAGTATGCCACGGCAATCACAGTAGGGCGAGCCTCGGTGCTCGCCCTACTGAGCTTATCGAACCGGCACTGAGACTTGAACTTTTTCCCGCTATTCGGCGACGAGGGTTTTGGCGAGAAGTTCAAACTTCTACCTGCCTGCTCAATCGTTGGCAGAGCGTTTGAAGTCGCGCAGGCGAAATCCGAGCACAAACAGGCTCGCAAAATACGCCGCGCCGCCGGTGGCCACGACGCCCAATAGCTGCGCCACGCGCAGCCACGGCTGGCTCTGCAAGCCCAACCAGGCCTCGCGCGAGGGCGAGAGCAGCAGCAGCGCCGCCGCCAGCACACCCAAAGCCAGCAGCACCTTGAAGAAGAAGGCCAGCCAACCGCTTTCAGGCACGTAGCCATTGCTGCGGCGCAAGCCACGGTAGAGCAAGGCCGCATTCAAACAAGCGCCCAAGCCAATCGCCAGCGCCAGCCCGGCATGGCGTGAGCCATCGGGCAAGACCGCGATCATCATCAGGCTTAAAGCTTGCGAAAAAATCAGCGTCACAATTGCGATTTTCACTGGGGTTTTGATGTCTTGCCGCGCATAAAAGCCTGGAGCCAGCACCTTCACCAAAATAAGCCCCACCAAGCCCACGCTGTAAGCGACCAGTGCCACGTGGGTATGCGCCACGTCGGCGGCGGTGAATTTGCCATAGTGGTACATGGTTGCAATCAATGGGGTGGCGAGCAAGGCCAAACCCACGGCGGCGGGTAGTGCCAGCATTACGGTTAAGCGCAGGCCCCAATCGAGCAGCTTGGAGTATTCAGCGGCGTTGCCATCGCTGTTCAGCTTGGCCAGGCTGGGCAAGAGCACTGTGCCGAGTGCCACGCCTAGCATGCCGGCCGGGAATTCCATCAGCCGATCAGCGTAGTAAAGCCACGAGACACTGCCGGTTACCAAAAACGAGGCCAGAATGTTGTTGATGATGATCGACACCTGCGCGACCGACACGCCAAAGAGCGCCGGGGCCATTTGCTTCATCACACGCTGCACGCCTTCGTGCCGCCAATTGAAGCGTAAGCGCGGCACGATGCCGATCTTGCGTAAGGTCGGCCATTGCAGCGCGAGCTGCGCGAACCCGCCCAAAACCACCGCAATGGCGAGTGCGTAAATTGGCTCGGCCAGGCGCGGGGCCAACAGCAGCGCACACGCGATGAACGAGAGATTGAGCAGCACCGGCGTGAATGCCGGAATCGAAAACCGCCGCCAGGTGTTGAGAATCGCCCCGCTCAAGGCAGTAAGCGAGATCAACAAAATATAGGGAAAGGTGATGCGCAACAGATTGACCGTGACCTGAAATTTTTCCGGGTCTTGCGCAAAGCCGGGCGAGGTGGCGTAGACGAGCAGCGGTGCTGCGACCACGCCAAGCGCGGTGGTGCCCAGCAGTGCCAAGAGCATGATCCCCGCTACGTTGTCGATCAACGCGCGAGTAGTCTCGTCGCCTTCCTTGTTTTTGGTCGCCGCCAATATCGGCACAAAGGCCTGCGAAAACGCGCCTTCTGCAAACAGGCGGCGCAGCAAGTTGGGCAGCTTAAAAGCGACAAAAAAAGCGTCGGTGTAGAGTGAAGCGCCAAAGGTGCGCGCAATCAGGAATTCGCGGACCAAGCCGGTGATGCGTGAGAGTAGTGTGAACCCGGAGACGGTGGCGAGCGCTTTGAGCAGGTTCATGGCAACCAGTTTAGCAAGGCCATCTGTCGAAGACGCGCATCAAATATGGCTTTTGCGAGGCAATGTCTGAAGAGGCGCACTGGATAAAGCTCTTCAGGCGGCGCTCAAAACGAATTTCAGTCCTGGAGCGTCGCTACCACCGGCGTGTGGTCTGAGGGCTGCTCGCGGCGGCGCGGCTCTTTGTCGATCACACAGGCGGTGCACCTGTCGCGCAACGCGGCCGACAGCAAAATATGGTCGATCCGCATCCCGGCGTTGCGCCGAAAGCCCAGCATCCGGTAGTCCCACCAACTGAAAGTTTTTTCGGCCTGCTCAAACAAGCGATAGCTGTCGGTAAAGCCGAGGGCGATCAGCCTGGCGAATGCCGCGCGCTCTGGCGGTGAAACCAGCACTTGGCCTTCCCAGGCTTTGGGGTCGTGTACGTCACGATCTTCAGGGGCAATGTTGTAGTCGCCCAAGAGCGCCAGGCGCGGGTGGATGTTGATCTCACTGCCCATCCAGCCGATCATCGCCTCCATCCAGCTCAATTTGTACTGATACTTGTCTGAATCAAGCGCCTGCCCATTTGGGAAGTAGGCCCCGACGATCCGCATGCCCTGTACGGTGGCGGCGATCACGCGCCGCTGTTCGTCGCCATAACCGGGAATGCCGAAGCTCACATCGGCCAACTCGTGGCGCGCGATGATCGCAACCCCGTTGTAGGTTTTTTGGCCCTGAAAGGCCACGTGGAAGCCCGCCGCCGTAAGCTCCGCCAGCGGGAATTTGTCATCGGTCATTTTGGTTTCTTGCAGGCACAACACATCGACCTTTGACCCAACTGGGGAAGTGCCCAGCCAGTCGAGCACGTGTGGCAGACGTACTTTGAGCGAATTGACGTTCCAGGTGGCGATTTTCATGGGTGCTGAAATTAAAAACCCGCGTGGCCTGTGCGGTCACGCGGGTTTGGTTGAAGAGCTCGAACGTTATGGTCAGAATCGCTTAAGCCACTCAGGTGGCTTCTCGCCAGCCGGCGCCGCAGGAGCGGTGGCGGCGGGTGCCGCAGCAGCGGCCGCAGTCTGGGTTGGCGCTGCCTCTGGCTTCTTGTCCGGCGCAGATGCAACCGGCGGCTGATTTTTGTAGCCGGGTGGCAACTGGTTGGTTTTGGGGTAGCTGGCAAAGTCGAGTGCCGCATTCCACGCTTCTTCTTGATAGCCTACTTGCTTGGTGTTGCCGACCATCATCACCGGGATGTTGGTGGTACCGGCGGCGGCTTGGAACGCGTCTTGATCTTCTTTGCTGTTGACAGTCTTTTCCTGAAACGGAATGCCGCGCTTGTTGAGCAGCGCACGACCGTTGTTGCAGGCCTCACAATTCGGGCCCGAAAACAACACCACCGGGAAATTTTTCGCCGGTTGCGAGAGTGCGTAAGGCAGGCCGCCCTGCTCGACAAACGCCGGTTTGCCGCCCTGTGTTTTGGCAACGACGCGCGCGCCTGGCGGCGGTGGCGTATCAGAATAGACCGTGCGCCCGTTCGCATCGACGTATTTGTATTGTTGGGCAAACGCGCTCCCGGCGACTAAGGCCAGTGCTAAAACAGAAAGTAGTTTCATCGCTAAGCTCCTGGTTGAGTAGGCAGGTAAAAATCCGCGCTGCACTCCCAACTTTGTGATCGAAAACACTGCCCCGCCAGTGCGGATATTTCAGTGCCGGTTCTGTAACTCTTTGATTCCTTAGGCGTCACGCAATCATACCACTGTGGCGCAGCAGCGCATCGGGTGTTGGATTTCTGCCACGAAATGCGTTAAATGATTCCAGCGCAGGGCGGCTGCCCCCGACGCTCAAGATCTCATTAAAGAACTTTGTGCCCGCTTCGTGGTTAAGAGTTCCCGCGCGGGTTTCTGCGGCGACCTCTTCAAAGTAGGCATAAGCATCGGCCGACAACACCTCTGCCCACTTGTAGCTGTAGTAGCCAGCCGCGTAGCCGCCAGAAAAAATGTGCGAAAAACTGTTCGCAAAACGCTGGTAGGCGGGCGGCTTGATCACCGCCACTTCGTCCCGAATCCGCTCGAGCAATTGCTGCGGGGTTTCGCGGGTTTGGTCAAAATCGGTGTGCAAGTGCATGTCGAAAAGTGAAAACTCAATCTGCCGCACGGTTTGCAGGCCCGACTGAAAGTTTTTTGCCGCAATCATTTTGTCAAATAGCGCGCGCGGCAGCGGCGCGCCGCTCGCCACATGCGCGGTCATGCCTTGCAGCACGTCCCACTCCCAGCAAAAATTTTCCATGAATTGCGAAGGCAGCTCCACTGCGTCCCATTCCACCCCGCTGATTCCCGAGACCCCTAAGTCATCCACCCGCGTGAGCAGGTGGTGCAAGCCGTGGCCGAATTCGTGGAACAGCGTAATCACGTCGTCATGGGTGAACAGCGCGGGCTTGTTGGCGGCGGGCCGCGCAAAGTTGCAGGTGAGATAGGCCACCGGCGTTTGCGTGCGCTCAGGCTTGAGTGCCCGCCCGCGCGCGTCGTCCATCCACGCGCCGCCGCGCTTGGTGTCGCGGGCGTAAAGGTCGAGATAGAACTGCCCCACCAAAGCCCCAGCGCGCTCAATACGGAAAAATTTCACATCCGC
This sequence comes from Burkholderiales bacterium, assembly GCA_031362865.1. Lineage (GTDB taxonomy): Bacteria > Pseudomonadota > Gammaproteobacteria > Burkholderiales > JAEUOS01 > JANLTH01. Next base: position 61,698 of record JANLTH010000054.1, read on the forward strand.
GTGCCAAGTGCTGGCAGTGTCGGGCGCGACCTTCACGCCAAACAAAGTTTCGATCACTTGGAAGAGGCCCGCCAGCACGCGCGGTTCCTGGAAATACTCTTTGACTTCTTGGTCGCTAAACGCGTAGCGCTGCTCGCGCAGCTTTTCTGAAGCGAAAGCCATGTCCCAGGGCTGTAGCTCGGGCAAGCCGAGTTCGGTCGCTGCAAAATCGCGCAGCGCAACGATGTCGCGTTGTGCGAACGGCTTGGCCTTGCCCGCCATGTCACGCAGAAAGTCTGTCACCTCGATAGGGCTTGCGGCCATTTTTGGGACCAGGGAAATTTCACCGAAATTGGCATAGCCCAAGAGTTGAGCTTCTTCACGGCGCAGCTTGAGGAGCGAGTCGATCAACGGCGCGTTGTTCCACTGCGCATTGCCGATCTCAGAGGCGCGCGTCGCATACTCACGGTAGAGCTGCTCGCGCAAGCGGCGATCGGTGGCGTATTGCAGCACCGGCAGGTAAGAAGGCGCTTGCAGCGTGATTTTGCAGCCCTGTTGGTTGTCGCTGCCGTCACGTGTCGCCGCTTCATGCATCGCATCGACCACGTCTTGTGGCACGCCCGCCAGCCGCTCGGGTGACACCACCAGTGCAAAGGCATTGGTCGCATCCAGCAGATTTTCAGAAAACTTGGCAGACAGTGCGGACTGCTCTTCAGCAATTGCTTTGAAGCGGGTCTTTTTGTCGTCTGGCAACTCCGCGCCTGACAACTTGAAATCACGCAATTCATTACTAACAATTTTTTTTCGCGCGGGCGTGAGAGCGGCGTAGTCGGCGCTCTGGCGCAAGGCTTGGTACTTGGCGAAGAGGCGCAAGTCTTGCCCAAGCTCGGTCCAAAATTCGGTGACCAAGGGCAGGTTGGCGTTGTAGGCATCGCGCAGCGGCTGACTGTCGTCTACCGCATGCAGATGCCCGACGATGCCCCAAGCGCGCCCGAGGCGCTCGGTCGCCTCTTCGAGCGGCAGCACAAAGCTGTCCCAGCTGGGGGCATTCGTCGCGCTAGCAACGCGCTCCACGGTGGCGCGTGCCGCGCTCAGCAAGTCGGTGACAGCAGCGCTGATGTGCTCTGGTTTGACCGCGTCAAAACGGGGCAAGTCAGAAAAGTCGAGTAGGGGATTCATAGACGGTCCGAATACCAAAATGCGAACAAGATGCCAAGTAGTAGATGCCCGAAGATCGGGGCGGGGCGTGCTTCTTCAAGCACCCGCTTTGGAGAATAAGCGCTGGAGCGCGTCACCGGGGTCTGACGCGCGCATAAATGCCTCGCCCACCAGAAATGCATGAACGTGTGCCGACCGCATCTTCTTCACATCGGCAGCGCTCAGAATGCCACTCTCGGTGACGATCAACTTGCCCAGCGGAATTTGCGGCAACAAGCCCAGCGTGGTGTCGAGCGAGACCTCAAAGGTGTGCAGATTGCGGTTGTTGATGCCTAAGAGCGGCGTTTTCAGTTGCAGCGCGACATCTAATTCGTCAGCATTGTGTACCTCGACCAACACCGCCATGCCCAGCTCATGCGCAAGTGACTCGAGCGCGCGCATGGTCGCCAAATCGAGCGCCGCGACGATCAGCAAAATGCAGTCGGCGCCCCAAGCGCGTGCCTCGAACACTTGAAACTCGTCGATCATGAAATCTTTGCGCAGGCAGGGCAGCGTGGTCACGGCGCGGCATTGCTGCAAAAACTCGAGCGAACCCTGGAAAAATTGCTTGTCAGTCAGCACCGACAGGCAGGCGGCACCGCCACTTTCGTAGCTGCGCGCAATCTGCATCGGGTTGAAATTCTCGCGCAGCACACCCTTGCTCGGGCTGGCTTTTTTTACCTCGGCAATCACAGCGGCCTTGCCCAACACGATCTTGGCGCGCAGTGCGCCGTCGAAATCGCGGGGCTTGGCGGTCTTTTCGGCGTCGCGCCGCATCGAAGCCAGGCTGCGCCGCGCCAGCGCGGTCGACACTTCGTCGCGCTTGACTTCAATAATCTTCTTGAGAATATCTGCCATGCGATGCCGTCTATTTCATGGCCGAATTCATCGAAGTTATCGACTTGGTCAGGGCGACAAACTCATCCAAGCGGGCGCGCGCCTTACCTGACTTGATGACCTCCAGCGCCGCTTCCACGCCGTCTTCCAGCGAGGCTGCCTTGCCGCAGACGTAGATCGCAGCGCCCGCATTGACTGCCACGATGTCGCGTGCCGCACCGGCCTTGTTTTCAAGCGCGCCCAACACCATCGCCATCGACTCTTCGACATTCGCCACCCGCAGGGTGCGTGGATCGTGCAAGGGCAGATTAAAGCGCTCAGGGTGAACTTCGTATTCGGTGATGCGCCCCTCTTTCAACTCGCCCACCAAAGTTTTGCCGGAAACCGAAATCTCGTCCAGCCCTTCAACCCCGTGAACGGTGAGCGCGTGGCGCGCACCCAAGCGCTGCAGCACGCGGATGTGGATGCCCACCAGATCAGGATGAAATACGCCGATCAGCTGGTTTTGCGCACCCGCCGGGTTGGTGAGTGGCCCCAGCAAATTGAAGATGGTGCGCACGCCCAGCTCGCGCCGCACGGGCGCCGCATGCTTCATCGCCGTGTGGTGATTGGGCGCAAACATAAAGCCGACGCCAAGTTGCTCGATGCATTGCGCCACTTGCGGAGCCGAGAGATTAATGTTCACCCCCAAGGCTTCCAGGCAATCCGCCGCGCCGGATTTCGACGAGACCGCGCGCGCGCCATGCTTGGCCACCCGCGCCCCCGCCGCCGCGACCACGAACGAAGCGGCGGTGGAAATGTTGAAGGTGTGCGCGCCGTCGCCGCCGGTACCGACCACATCGACCAAATTGGCAGTGTCGGCAATTTCGACGCGCGTTGCCAGCTCGCGCATCACCTGCGCTGCCGCCGTAATCTCACCAATCGTTTCTTTCTTCACGCGCAGGCCAATCGTGATCGCCGCGATCATCACCGGCGACAACTCGCCACGCATGATCTGCCGCATCAACGAGAGCATCTCATCATGAAAAATCTCGCGGTGCTCAATCACGCGAGTGAGGGCTTCATGTGGCGTAATCATAGTTTTCGTGCCTCCAAACTAAATAGGGACAGTCCCTATTTAATTTCTATCTGTTTGCAAAGTTGGCGAGCAGGGCGTGCCCGTGCTCGGTGAGGATGGATTCGGGGTGAAACTGTACGCCTTCTATGGCCAATGTGCGGTGTTTGAGCCCCATGATTTCACCGTCTTCGGTCCAGGCGGTCACTTCGAGGCAGTCTGGCAGGCTTTCACGCCGTACCGCAAGCGAATGGTAGCGGGTGGCGATAAACGGCGTAGGCAAGCCGCTAAATACGCCCTTGCCCTCATGAATCACCGGCGAGACTTTGCCGTGCATCAGGGTTTTGGCGTGGACCACTTCACCGCCAAAGGCTTCGCCAATTGCTTGATGCCCCAAGCACACGCCGAGAATCGGCTTTTTGCCCGAGAAGTGCTTAATCACCTCAAGAGTGACACCAGCCTGCGCCGGCGCACAGGGCCCGGGCGACAGCACAATTTTGGCCGGGTTCATACGCTCGATTTCGGCAATCGTGATGCCGTCATTAAGCGCCACTTCCATCTGCGCTCCCAGTTCGCCGAAATATTGCACCAGGTTGTAGGTAAAGGAGTCGTAGTTGTCGATCATCAGAATCATGGCCCGGCTCCTTAAACCGTTGAATCCAAACCGGCTGAAGCCAGCTCAGCGGCGCGCAGCACGGCGCGCGCTTTGATGTTGGTTTCGTTCCACTCCATCTCGGCAACCGAGTCAGCCACCACGCCCGCTGCTGCCTGCACGTAAAGCATCTGGTCTTTAATGATGCCGGTACGAATCGTGATCGCCACGTCCATGTCGCCATGAAAGCCGAGATAGCCGAAGGCTCCCGCATAGAGGCCACGTTTGGCCGGCTCTAAGTCGTGAATGATTTCCATCGCGCGCACCTTGGGCGTGCCGGTCACAGTGCCCGCCGGGAAAGAGGCTTTGAGCACATCCATCGCATCCAGGCCGGCCTTGAGGCGGCCTTCCACATTCGAGACGATGTGCATCACGTGCGAGTAGCGCTCGATCACCATCGTGTCAGTGACTTTGACGCTGCCGGTGGCGGCGACTCGACCCACATCGTTGCGCCCCAAGTCAATCAGCATCACGTGCTCGGCACGCTCTTTCGGGTCGGCCAAAAGCTCGGTCGCGAGTGCCGCATCGGCCTCGGGTGTCGCGCCGCGCGGGCGTGTGCCCGCGATGGGCCGTAAGGTCACTTTGTCGCCTTCCAGCCGTACCAAAATTTCGGGCGAGGCGGAGACCACGTGAAACTCGCGCAGATTGAAATAGGCCATGTAGGGCGAGGGGTTCAGCGTGCGCAGGCTGCGGTATAGCGCCAGCGGCTGCGCGGTGAAGCGGCGCGACAGGCGCTGACCGATCTGCACCTGCATAATGTCGCCATCGACGATGAATTGCTTGCAGGTTTTCACCGCCGCCAAATAGCTGGCCTCGCCGAAATTGGACTTCGCTTCGTGCGCGACTTCGGGCTTGTGGGCGGGCGGCTCGACGGGAGCACGCAGCCTCAAGAGCAAGGACTGGAGCCGTTCTCGGGCATGCTGGTAGGAAGATGGATTGCGCGGATCGGCGTAGACCACGATGGAAAGCTTGCCGCGCAAGTTGTCGACAATCGCCAACTCTTCGCTTTGCAAGAGCACGATGTCGGGCAGGCCCAACGGGTCTGGCTTCGGTTGTGCCGCCGCGCGCCGGGCAATTTTCGGCTCAACGTAATTCACCGTCTCATAGCCAAACAAGCCGACCAAACCACCGGAAAACCGCGGCAGGCCATCGAGCGGAGCCACCTTGAAGCGGGCCTTGTAGGCATTGATGAAATCGAGCGGATTTTGCGTGCTGTCCTCTTCCACCACCGATTCGCCGTGCAGAACCGTGGTTTGGGTGCCACGCACCACAATGCGCGTTTGCGCAGGCAGGCCGATGAAGGAATAGCGCCCAAAACGCTCGCCGCCCTGTACTGATTCAAGCAGGTAGGAGTAAGGCGCGTCCGCCAGCTTCAGATAGATCGAAAGCGGCGTGTCGAGGTCGGCAAACGTTTCGAGCACCAGCGGCACGCGGTTGTAGCCCTGCGCGCCTAAGGCACGAAATTGGTCTTGTGTGAGGATGGTTGTCATCAGTTTTCACGTGCAGCACCGCTTTACGGTGTGCAACAAAAGCAGTTTTGGCAAAGCGCAACAGGGTGCGCGGCGGCGAAGCGAAGTTTCAAGCAACCGAAACTTCTAGGGGAGACCGGGCTTTAGCTGGCGCGACGCCAGGGCCAGGCTCCTTCCCCGAGGGGCCAAAGCGGGCACTCGCCAACAATGGCGGCAGCATAGTTTGGAGGGGTTAGGTCGCGAGCGAAGGACATCCAAGAATTGTATGTTGCTTTGCAGCAGGGTGCAAGCCATCGCGTAAACTTCCCGGCTCTGAGAGAGGAACGCGGCTCTATGAAAATCGCAGTTATCGGCACAGGCTATGTGGGCCTAGTTACCGGCGCGTGCTTTGCCGACATGGGCAACCACGTGGTGTGTGTGGACAACGATGCGGCCAAGGTTGCAAGCCTCAAGGCCGGCCAGATTCCCATTTTCGAGCCTGGCTTGGCGCCGATTGTGGTGCGCAATGTCGCCGAGGCGCGGCTCTCGTTTACTACCGCGCTGGCCGATGCGCTGCGTGACGCCGAGGTCGCCTTCATTGCGGTGGGCACGCCGCCCAGCGAAGATGGTTCAGCTGATTTGCGTCATGTGCTTGGCGTGGCGCGCGACCTAGGGCAGGTGTTGGACCACAGTCTGGTCGTGGTCGATAAATCCACCGTGCCGGTGGGCACGGCTGAAAAAGTGAGTGCCGCGATCCAAGCCGCATTATTGGCGCGCCGGGCCGGGTTCAGTGTCCAAGTGGTGAGCAACCCGGAGTTTCTCAAAGAAGGTGCGGCGATTGCCGACTTTATGAAGCCGGACCGCGTGATTATTGGCAGCGAGTCGGCGGCGGCAATTGAGGTGATGCGCCGCCTATATGCGCCCTTTATGCGCAACCACGACAAGTTGCTCGTGATGGGCGTGCGCGATGCCGAGATGACCAAATACGCCGCCAATGCGATGCTCGCCACCAAAATTTCCTTCATGAACGAAATCGCCACCTTGTGCGACAAGCTGGGCGTGGATGTGGAAAACGTGCGCCACGGCATTGGCTCAGACCCGCGCATCGGCTATTCCTTTATCTACCCGGGTGCGGGCTATGGCGGCTCGTGCTTTCCCAAGGATGTGAAAGCGATTGTGCAGATGGGTGGTCAGCAAGGCGTGACGATGAGCGTGATGCAGGCCGTGGAGGCGCGCAACGAGGCGCAAAAACGCACGCTCTTCGCCAAGCTCACGCAGCGCTTTGGCACTGACTTGCGCGGCAAAACCTTTTGCGTGTGGGGGCTGGCTTTTAAGCCTGGTACCGATGACATTCGTGAAGCGCCAGCGTTGGTGTTGATCGAAGCGATTCTCGCCGCAGGCGGCCGGGTGCAGGCCTATGACCCCGAGGCGGCGGCGAATGTGGCGCAGGTGTTTGGGCCGGCCGTGAAGTATGGCACGCTCAAGCTTTGCCTCAGCCCCTTGGCCGCCGTGGCGCAATGCAACGCGCTGTTGCTGGTGACCGAATGGAACCAGTTTCGCCGCCCGGATTTTGCGCAACTTAAAGCCCTGCTCGCGGAACCGGTGATCTTTGATGGGCGCAATCAGTACGATCCAAAAGAGGTCCGCGCGGCGGGCTTCGAGTACGCGGGAATGGGCCGATGAGCGGGCCGATGAATCGGCCAATGAGTGCGGGCAAAAAGGTTTTGCTCAGCGGTGCTGCCGGATTTATCGGCATGCACACGGCGCAGAAGCTTCTCGATCTGGGCTACACCGTGCTGGGGCTGGACAGCCTCAACGATTATTACGAGGTAAGCCTCAAAGAAGCGCGTCTGGTGCGGGTCTTCGAGCATCCAGCCGCTGACAAATTTCGTTTTGAGAAGCAAGATATCGCCGATAAAGACGCGATCATGGCGCATTTCGCGACCTTCAAGCCCGACACCGTGATCCACCTGGCGGCGCAAGCTGGGGTGCGCTACTCGATCACCAACCCATGGGCGTATGTGCAGAGCAATTTGGTGGGTTTTATGAGCATGCTCGAGGCGGCGCGGCATCATCAGGTGGCACACATGCTCTATGCGAGCAGCTCAAGTGTGTATGGCGACAGCCGCGCCGTGCCATTTGCCGAAGAGCAGCGCACCGACACGCCGATCAGCCTTTACGCGGCCACTAAAAAATCCAACGAAGTGATGGCCGCGTCGTATCAACACCTCTACGGCATCCCGCTCACGGGCATGCGTTTTTTTACCGTCTACGGGCCGTGGGGCCGCCCGGATATGTCGCCCGCGCTCTTCATGAGTGCGGTGCTCGAAGGCCGCCCGATCAAGGTGTTTAATCATGGCAAAAGCCGCCGCGATTTCACTTACATCGACGACATTGTCAACGCCGTGGTGGGCTTGCACCAAGCGCCCGCGCCCGCTGCCCACACGATTGTCAACATCGGCAACAGCTCCCCGGTGCAGTTGATGGACTATATCGAGACCATCGAGCAAGTAGCTGGCATCAAAGCGCAGAAAGAGATGTTGCCCGCCCAACCGGGTGACGTGACCGAAACGTTTGCCGATACCTCGAAGCTCGCAGCGGCGTTGGGCATCACGCCTGCGACCTCGCTGGTGGACGGTTTGCGGCGCTATCGGGAATGGTATCGGGGGTATTACGGTATTTGAACGATGGCGGCGGCGCGCTATCATTCGCAACTGGAAGAGTTGCTCACCACTTACTTTGCAGGCCGACCGGAGGTGCAGCTTGCGCGCCTGTTTGGATCGCGCGCCCGTGGCACGGCAAGGCCTGCGAGCGACGTGGATCTCGCCGTATTGGCGGCGCATGCGCTTGATGCCGATCAGAGGTACGGGCTGAGCGCCATACCAGCAGATATCGCTATTGTCTGGCACGCGGTGTAAACCAAAACCACACCACGCTGGCAAATTGCAGCGCGACGATGCAGCCGAAGCTCCATTGGTAGGCTAGCGGCTTGGCAATCCCGCTTTCCATCAGCGCATCAATCAGCGCGCCCATGCCCCACTGCAAGGCGAAGGCCCCGGCGAACATCAGCACGTTGTAGGTTGTCATCACGCGCGCGGCGATGGCAACCGGGAAGGTTTTGGTCAGCGCCGGGTAAGCCAACATGCTGGTGCCCAACGTGCCGCCATACAGCACCCACACCCACGGATTGCCGGGAAACCAGTTGAGCGCAATCATCGCCAGCGCGCTTTGCGCGATCAATAAGCCGCCGACGTAAATCCACTCTGACCCAGCCCTGGTGTTGGCGGTGCGCTGCTCGATGAAGCGAGTTAGCTGTGACACCGTGGTCGCGATCAGCACATAGCCCACCAGCATACCTGCGCCAAAGCAGAGCAGGGTGTATGCCGCGCCAGCGCGCGTTTGGCCGCCAACCTCAATTAAAAATGGCCCGGCCCAGAGTGCTTGAATCGACGAGAAGCCGCCGCTGCCAAAAAACGCCATCGGCGCATACCGCATAAAACGCCAGTCGGTAAAGAGGCCGCCGATCAACGCCAGCGAACCTGGGCTGGTAGCCGCTTGCGCAGGCGTCGCGGCGCGCGGTGGGTCGGGAACGAGCCACCAAATCAAGGCGCCTACCAAGACGCTCAGGCCACCCAAAACACCAATCACGCCGCGCCAGCCAATGCTGCGCATCGCCCACTCCGCTGGGCTTGCCATCGTCATCGCCGCCACGCCGCCCACTGCCATCATGAAGGCGGAGAGCATCTCGCGCTTCTCGGGCGGATACCAAATCACCAACGACTTGAAGGCCGACATCAGCGCCACCGCAACTCCCGCGCCGATCACCGCCCGGCCCACCAGTGCCGCAACAAAGCTCCCCGAAAGCGCAAACAAAGCCGCGCCCAGTGCGGTGAGCATGAAGAGCGTGCCATTGACCCGGCGCGGGCCATAACGGTCGAGCGCGATGCCATAGGGCAATTGCAACACCGCAAAGGTGAAGAAAAAGGCCGAACCCAGGAGGCCCAGTTCGCTTGCATCCAGCTTCAGTTCCAGTGCCAGATCAGGCGCGATCAGCGCGCCGATGGTGCGGAACGAGTAGGAGACCAGGTAGCCGAAAGCGAAACAGAAAAAGATGCGCCAGAGCATAGGCTTGAGTCTAGGGAGGCGCGGAATAAGTGTCAAAAGCAAGGGGACACCAAAACCGCTTCATTCGAGAGTTGGGGGACTATTAAGGGGGCTTGTCCCCAAAATCAGTATTTCCCTAGAGCCTGAAGCCATTCGAACTCACGGGATCTGGCCTGAGTCGGCATTGTTCATCAGTTGCTCCCCGGCGCGACGCACCGCGTTCAACAGCTCGCGTTGCGCAGTTTCACTGTGCATGGCACGCGCGAGCATGACCGCTCCCACGCTTTGCGCAATGATGGCCCAGGCGGTATCTGCTTTCCCGGTCAGGGCACTCACGTTCGCGTGGAGGGTCTGCACCCCTTTTTCAAAGGCCTCTTTGACCACCGCGTCGGCGCGCCCTATTTCGGGGGTTAACGAAGGCAACGGGCATCCTGCCCCCGATTGCTGCACATGACTCAAGCTCAGATAACCCGCCAGCGCGCGCCCAATCGTTGCTGTGTCGGTGGGGTCAACCACGCTGTACAGGTCGGCCGTACGCGCCAGTTCGGCCGTAATCACCGCCACAAACAGGTCTGACTTGCCGCTGAAATGCTTGTACAGAGAGCCCGTCGTCACGCCCGCCGCTGCGGCCAGGTCGGCCATTGCGCTGCTGATAAAGCCGTGTTCTTTGGCATGGCGCCCCCCTGCCTCGACTAGCTTGGCACGGGCTTGTTCCTTGTATTCGGTGGTGTAACGCATAAGACTCCATTTCTCAAAAATGGCGTTGACAGATTTTCTCAGTATGCGTTAGGATAACAGTCACTATCCAATAATACAACCCAGCCCCAAACTCCCAAACCACCAAAATACTTCGAGGATGACTCCGCCATGGATAACACTGGGACTGATAGCTGGAAAAAGACGGCATGCATCATCTGCGCTCTCAACTGCGGCCTGGAGATCAAAACAGAGGGGGGGCGAATCAGCAAGATTCGGGGAGACAAGTCCCACTCCATTTCGCAGGGCTATATCTGCGAGAAGTCGCAACGCATGGACTTCTATCAGAACGGCGCAGACCGGATCGACTCGCCCAAGCGTCGCAGGCCCGATGGCAGCTATGAGAACATCGATTGGGAAACGGCCATTCGCGAGATCGCCGAAAAATTTGCGGCGATCAAGCGCAAACATGGCGGCGAAAGCATCCTGTATTACGGCGGTGGCAGCCAGGGCAATCACTTGGGAGCGACTTATGCCGATAGCACCATCAAGGCTCTTGGAATTCAGTACCGGTCGAACGCCTTGGCGCAAGAAAAGACCGGTGAAGCCTGGGTGCAAGGCAAGATGACGGGAGCCCCGGTACACGGTGACTTCGAACACTGCGAAGTGGCCGTGTTTCTGGGAAAGAACCCGTGGCAGTCTCATGGATTTGCCCGAGCCCGCGTCGTCCTGCGTGAGATTCAAAACGACCCGAACCGCGCGATGATCGTTATCGACCCGCGACGCACGGAGACTGCAAAGATGGCGAGCTACCACCTGGCGGTCAAGCCAGGCACGGACGCGTGGTGTTTGACGGCGCTGTCTGCCATTCTGGTGCAGGAGGGGCTGGTGGCCACCAGTTGGCTTGCGAAACACACCACGGGATATGAGGTGGTGGCGAACGTGCTCGGAAAAATTGACATCCCGCGCTACGCGGCGGTGTGCGGTGTCGAAGAGTCGCTGCTGCGTTCAGCGGCGAGGCGCATAGCGAGTGCGAAGAGTGTCTCCATGATCGAAGACTTGGGAGTGCAAATGAATCTGCACTCCACGCTCAACAGCTATTTGAACCGGCTTGTGTGGTTGCTCACTGGCAACTATGCCAAACCAGGCGCCAACAACTCTTTTGTGCCGCTGCTCAACTTGTCGAGCTCGAATCGCAGCGCGTCAAAAACCACGGGTGCCAGCAAGCCCATCGCGCCGCGTCAGTGGACTCATAGCCCGGTGACCGGTGCCAAGGTCATCATGGGCCTGATTCCGTGCAATGTGATCCCCGATGAAATCCTAAGTCAGCATCCCAAGCGCTTCCGGGCCATGTTTATCGAAAGCACGAACCCGGTGCATTCGTTGGCGGATAGTCAGCGCATGCGCGAAGCCTTGCGTGCGCTCGAATGTAGCGTGGTGATTGACGTGGCGATGACTGAGACCGCGCGACAAGCAGACTATGTTTTGCCGGCCAGTAGTCAGTTTGAAAAAGCCGAGGCTACCTTCTTTAACCTCGAATTTCCTCGCAATGGCTTCCACCTGCGTCACCCACACCTTCCACCGCGCCCAGGTACATTGCCGGAAGCAGAAATTCACGCGCGCCTGCTGGAGGCGATGGGCGAGTTGGAGCGCTCCGACTACACCTTCTTGCGCGCCAGCGCCCGTTTGGGCTACACCGCGTTTGCGCTGGCTTTTGCCTGGAAGGCGATGCGGAACAAAAAGGTGGCGCGCTACGCACCCGTCGTGCTGTATCGCACGCTGGGGCCCAGTCTGCCGGCCAAGCTCGCGCCTGCTGCATCGCTGTGGGGCATCAGCCAGGTCTACGTGCGCGCCCAGCCCGTGGCTGCGCAAGGTGCAGGGTTTGGTGGGCCACCTCTGCTAGGCGGCAACCGGCTCTTCGAGGCTATTTTGCGAAGCCCCTCCGGCGTGATCTTTGCAGTGAGCCAATACGGCGACAGTTGGGATGCTGTGAAGCTGCCAGAACACAAGATCAACCTGCACATCAAGGAAATGCTCGACGAATTGGCAACCATCGACAGCAAACTGCCAGCCACTCGCCCCGACTACCCCTTCATCCTGTCGGCCGGCGAACGCCGCGCCGAGACCAGCAACACCTCGATCCGCAACCCCGACTGGCTCAAAAAAGGCGGTTTTGGCGCGCTGCGCATTCATCCGCAAGACGCGGCCACCTTGGGATGTGCGCCGGGTGACTGGATTGAACTGCGTACGCCTCGGGGAACCGCGCAAGCGCCGATCGAGGTGACCGACGAATTGCAGCCGGGCCATGTCTCGCTACCCAATGGGCACGGCGTGGACTACCACCATGCCGACGGCACACGGGATCGTCGGGGTGTTTCGTTGAACGAGCTCACCAACACCGAGGACCGCGACCCCTTTGCCGGGACGCCTTGGCACAAGTATGTGCCGGTACATCTCAAACGTCTGACCCCAGCCTGAAACCAGGGGCAACCGCACTGAGAGACGCATGAACCATCTGGTGAACGAAAGCTGCAGTCGTGCTCTGCCAATTGACAGGCAAATGCGCGCTCCACCCGGAGCGCAGGTCAATCAATTGGCATGCGTCGCGATGGCTTCATAAGTCAGGCCGAACTTGGCTAATTCCATTTCTAAATCATTACGATATGTCGTTGCCCCTTCCTAGCCGTGCTACGCGCACTGTCGTCGTCGGTGCGCCTAATCTCGTAATGATTTAGAAATGGAATAAGTAGTTGCGCAACCGATTCGAATCGTTCACGGTTTGCTTGGCGACTTCGGCTACGCCTATCGGATACAGAAATTGGGGGCAAGGCCACTGCCAGCCAGTTTGATCGCCCTGCAAGACCAGTCTTCCTTTAAGACGCGGGCGCGCTCGCCGCACTTCGCCACCAACGTCCAAACCATCCAGCGCTTTGTCGCGGTGGAGATCGAAGGTGCGCAAGAGCCAAGCGGGGCTTGGCTCGTCACGGTGCATGCCTTAAGAAGCAATACCAGCGTCATTCTTCAGGCAGTGATCCGGGAAGAATTGATTGTCAGGGCGTGGTTAAACTGCGTCACCATCCCTCATTCTGATCGCAGCCCATGGACTTTATCGCCACCCCGTTATTCGTGCTCGCCGCCTACCTGATCGGCTCGCTATCGTTTGCGGTGATCGTCTCCAAGCTGATGGGTTTGAACGACCCGCGCACCTATGGCTCGAAGAACCCGGGGGCCACCAACGTGCTGCGCTCGGGCAACAAGGCCGCCGCGGTTGTCACGCTCTTGGGCGATGGCGCAAAAGGCTGGTTCGCCGTGTGGCTGGCGGAGCAATTTGCCGCCAAATATGGGGTCACGCAAATGGGCATCGCGCTGGTGGCGATTGCGGTCTTCATCGGGCATTTGTACCCGGTGTTTTTCAAGTTTGTCGGCGGCAAAGGCGTTGCCACCGCCGCCGGCGTGCTCTTGGCGATCAACCTTTGGCTCGGCTTGGCGGTGCTGGCCACCTGGATCATCATCGCGGTGTTTTTCCGCTACTCGTCGCTTGCCGCCTTGGTGTCGGCAATTTTCGCGATTTTTTACCAGTTGTTCCTGTTTGGCTTCGGGCCGATGGCTTTGGCAGTGATCGTGATGTCACTGCTGCTGATCTGGCGACATCGCTGCAATATTGCCAACCTGATGGCGGGCAAGGAAAGCAAGCTCTTCGCGAAGAAAGCGTGAGGACGAAGGATCCCCTCACGCCGTCCCCGTTACCCGCGCCGCAACCTGCGCCCCTGCAAAAACCAAACCAAGAGCGCCAGCGCCAGCGCCGGGATCAAGCCCCAAAACTGCGACGGTCGCGCCGGGTTGGGTAGCTGCAAATCCTGAATCTTGTAGCCTTGATCGACGCCCAGCTTCTTCGCGCGGCTGCCGAATTTGACTTGGGCGATCTCGACTTCCTTGCCCAATTGCACCAAGGTCACGCCACCGCTCTTGATGCGTTCGCGCCCGTCTTTGCCTTCACCCATCGGGATCGCGAGCGTCTTGCCAATCGCCTTGCCTTCGAGGTTTTCGCCGACCGTGCGCACGATCAGCCAGTCGTCTTTCTGCAAACCGTCGGCTACCTTGAAGATGTCGGCAGCCGGGGCCGGCACGTACTTCGCATGGAACTGGTCGATCACCCAGTCGGGCCGGAAAAAGAAGAAGGTCGCGCCGAGCAGCAAGCCGATCTCCCACCACCGGCAGCGCACCCGGAACCACCCCATGCTGGCGGCCGCAAAGAGCAGCGAAGCAATCGTGCCGGTGGCGCACACCAACACCACCTCCCACCACGACCCCACGCCGATAAAGAGCAGCGCCGGGTTGAAAATGAAGACGAAGGGCAGTACCGAAGTACGAAAGCTGTACCACGTGGCTTGCCAGCCGGTGGCATTCGGGTCGTCGCCTGAAATCGCCGCTGCCGCGTAAGAAGCCAGCCCTACCGGCGGTGTCACATCGGCCATGATGCCGAAATAGAAAACGAACAGGTGCACCGCAATCAGCGGGATGATGAGTCCGCTGCGTGCGCCCAGCTCCACCACCACCGGGGCCATCAAGGTGGCCACCAAAATGTAGTTGGCGGTGGTTGGCACGCCCGCCCCGATCAAGAGGCAAACCACGGCAGTCAGGATCAGCATGATGAGCACATTGCCGCCCGATACCGCCTCAACAAACTCGGTCATCATCAGGCCCATGCCGGTGAGCGTAATCGCCCCCACGATCAAACCGGCGCTGGCGGTGGCAACACCAATGCCGATCATGTTGCGCCCGCCCAGCACAAGGCCTTTCCACAAATTCGCAAACCCCAACCGCAGGCCATCGGCCACTGTGCCGGCCTTACGAAACTGCGCATTCATTGCCGGTTGCGCGACCACCAACACAATCGCCGACATGGTTGCCCAAAAAGCAGAAAGTCCGGGCGACAATTCTTCAACCGTCATCATCCATACGAGAATGATCAGCGGGATGAAGAAGTACAAGCCAGCACGCACCACCGGCCAGGTGTCGGGCAGGCGCGTGATCTCTTTGGTCGGGTCGTCCATCGGCACGTCGGGGTAGCGCGAAGAATATTTCATCAGTGCGAAGTAGGCCACTACGCATACGCCTGCCAGCACCCAGCCAGCCTGTTCGCCCGAGGCGGCGCGCACGCCTTGAATCAAGTAGTAGATCGCACCGATCACCGCCGCCGTGCCGCCCCAGCCCAGGCCCCAGCCAATCACGCGCTCGCGCCAGCCGGGAATGCGGTCGCGCTTAATCGGCTTCATGTCGTATTTCACCGCCTCCAAATGCACGATGTAAAACAGTGCGATGTAGCTGATGATGGCGGGCAGCGCTGCGTGTTTGATGATCTCGCTATACGGAATGCCGACATACTCCACCATCAAAAACGCGGCAGCGCCCATCACCGGCGGCATGATTTGCCCGTTGATTGACGAAGCCGCTTCAATCGCCCCCGCCTTCACACCCGAGTAGCCGGTTCGCTTCATCATCGGGATGGTGAAGATGCCGCCCGAGACAACATTGGAAACTGAGGAACCGGACACGACCCCGTTCAACGCCGACGACACCACCGACACTTTTGCCGGGCCGCCGCGCAAATGGCCCAACATGGCAAGCGACATCTGCATCATGTAATTGCCCGCGCCCGCAATGTCGAGCAGCGTGCCGAACAGCACAAAAAGAAAGATGAACTGCACCGAAACGCCCAACGCGACCCCGTACACGCCTTCGGAAGTGAGCCACATATGTGAGATGAAGCGATTCACCGAGGCCCCTTTGTGCATGATCGCATCGGGCATCAGCGGCCCTAAGAACACGTAAGCCAGAAACACGCCGGTGGTAACCAGCATGCCAAAGCCCATCGCCCGGCGCGTGGCTTCGAGCATGATGACTACGCCGGTGATGCCGCAAATGATGTCGAACTGAGTGGGCTTGCCTGGCCGCGTCGACAGCTCGTTGTAGAAGATGAAGAGGTAGGCCGCGCAGAACGCGCCCAGGACCGCCAGTACCCAATCGCCAATCGGCACGGTGGTGCGTGAGGACGATTTGAACGCCGGGTAGGCCATGAAGCCCAGAAAAACGGCAAACGCCAAATGGATGGCGCGCGCTTCGGTGTCGTTGAAGATGCCCCACTTGATGATGAAGGGCAGGGGCGAGGCATACCAGAGCTGAAAGACCGACCAGAGGGCGGCCACGACGGCGAGAAAAACCCCCAAACCGCCAACCGGCTCGCGCCCGCCAATGTCGGCATCTTTGACGATTTGCTCAAGTTCGCCGGTGGAGTGCTTTTTCAGTTCGTTCATGATTGGTGGTCCGTTGGTTAACTCGCGGTGCTCGCCATGTCCCTCCCCTTCAAGAGGAGGGTTGGAGTGGGGAAGGGTATTGCGCACACCAAGCCGCGCTTAACCCATTCCCCACCTGGCCTCCCCCTTGAACGGGGAGGAAAGTGCTATCGACTTACCTCGCGGATTGCAACATCCAGCGCCTCGCCCAGCCGCTCGATCACGGTATTCAACTCATCTCGGCTCGCAATGAACGGCGGCGCAAGCAACACATGATCGCCACTTTCACCGTCCACCGTGCCACCCATCGGGTAGACCATCAACCCGCACGCCATCGCGGCGCGTTTGAGTTTCGCATGGAGTTGCAACCCTGCGGCAAACGGCTGCTTGCTGGCCTTGTTCTGCACGAATTCCAGGCCCCAGAAAAACCCGCGCCCCCGAATATCGCCCACCTGAGGGCGGCTGGAGAAGGCCGTCTGGAGCGCTTCTCCAAGCCATTGCCCGTCGGTGCGGACTTTGTCAAGCAGGCCGTCGCGCGCAATCACGCGCTGTACGGCGAGTGCCGCTGCACATGCCACCGAGTGCCCCAAATAGGTATGGCCATGCTGAAAGTAGCCAGTCTTGCTTTCCAGCACGCGCACAACGTGCGGTGTTGCCAATACTGCGCCAATCGGTTGATAGCCACCCCCTAATCCTTTCGCGATGGCCAGTAAGTCGGGAGACACGCCTTCTTGCTCGCAGGCGTGCAAGGTGCCGGTGCGCCCCATGCCGCACATTACTTCGTCCAAAATCAGGAGCGCGCCGTGCTTGTCGCAGACTTCACGCATCGCCTTAAAGTAGCCCGGGACAGGCGTGAGCACGCCTGCGGTCGCGCCGCCCACTGTTTCCGCCACGAAGGCAATCACGCTGCCTCTACCGTGCGCCGTCATCGCGCTATCGAGCGCATCGGCAAGCCTTGCGACATAGGCGGTATCGCTCTCGTTTTCAAAACGCTCGCGATAGGGGTAGCACGGTGCCACGTGCGTGGCATCGATCAGAATCGGCGCAAACGGCGCTCGCCGCCACTGATTGCCACCAATCGCAAGGGCCCCCAGCGTATTGCCGTGGTAGCTCTGGCGGCGCGCGATAAAGCGGGTGCGTTGCGGCTCGCCTTTGTCAACAAAATATTGCCGCGCCATCTTCAGCGCTGCTTCCATCGCCTCCGAGCCGCCACTGACAAAATAAACCCGCGCGTCGGGCGAATTGAGTCCAGCGGGGGCCCCGGCAATCAGATGATCTGCCAATTCCTCTGCCACTGCCGTAGTGAAAAAGCTGGTGTGCGCGTAGGCCAGTTGGTCAATCTGCGTATGCATCGCTGCCAGCACATCGGGGTGCCCGTGACCCAGACAGGAGACCGCCGCGCCACCCGAGGCATCAAGGTAGACCTTGCCGTGGCTGTCAGTCAGTGTAATGCCAGCGCCACTGACGGCGACGGGCGGGACAGTGCGCAGGTTGCGGTGGAAGACGTGGCTCATGGGTGGTGAGGAGTAAGGAGTTAGGGGTGAGGGAATCACGACTAGTTGATCCGCCCAGCCCCAAAAAACAAAACGGGGAGCGTTGCCGTTCCCCGTTTCTTGCAGCGTCAGGCAGTGACCGCGTTGGGCTTACTTGATCCAGCCCTTTTCTTTGTAGTAGCGCACTGCGCCTTCGTGCAGCGGCGCGGTCAGGCCGTCTTTGACCATGCTTTCCGCTTTGAGCGTGGCTAAGGCCGGGTGCAGTTTTTTCAATTCTTCAAAGTTGTCGAACACAGCTTTGACGATGGCGTACACGCTGTCGGCCGGCACTTTCGACGAAGTCACGAAGGTCGCCAATACGCCGTAGGTTTTGATGTCGTCCGGGTTGTTCGGGTACATCTTGCCGGGAATCACCGCGTGGGCGTAGTAGGGCTTCTCGCGCACCAGCTTGTCTACTTCTGGTCCAGTGACAGCAACCAGTCTTGCGCCGCACGAAGTGGTCGGGTCTTGAACGTTCGCTGAAGGGTGGCCAATGGTCCACCACGAGCCGTCGATCTTGCCGTCGCACAGGGCTTGGCCGTATTCGTCGCCTTTCAGCTCGGAGGCCAGGCCAAAGTCTTTGAGGGTCCAGCCTTTGGCCGAGACAAATTCTTCAAGCGCGGCGCGTGAGCCCGAGCCGGGGTTGCCCACGTTAAATTTTTTGCCCTTGAAATCGTCGAAGCTTTTGATATTGGCTTCTTTGCGCGCGAGGATGGTCATTGGCTCGGCTTGCATTGAAAAGATCGAGCGCAGGTCCGGGTGCGCGCCACCGTCTTTAAACGGGCCGCTACCCTTGGTCGCGTGGAAATTGACATCGGACTGCGCCACGCCCATGTCGAGCTCGCCAGCTTTGATGGTGTTGACGTTGAATACCGAGCCGCCAGTCGATTCCACCGAGCAGCGGATGCCGTGCTTGGCGCGCTCTTTATTGACCAGGCGGCAAATCGCGCCACCGGTGGGGTAGTAAACACCAGTCACGCCGCCCGTGCCGATGGTGACAAATTTTTGCTGCGCGTGGGTGATGGTCGGGATGCCAACCAGTGTGAGCGCCGCAGCCAGCGCGCCCAAAGAGAGTTTCAGCCGAGTCATGAGAAGGCCTTTCAGTGGAAGTTGGAGTTACGCCACATGCGCAACGCGAAGCGATTACTTTACCTTGAAATGGGGCCGCTACCAATTTCAAGAGACACCACTTCTACAGATCAATTTTTCCGGGCGAATTTGCTTTCTCCCGCAGTCATTTTGCAGCCCGACCGGTTCTGGTTCCCGGAGGCGAATTCAGGACGGGAAAAGCAACTTTTATCGATGTTTTTCGAAAGCCGCAAATAGGCAGTGGGCCGTCACGACCCTGGCGGGCAAACTGCCGTGAGCGCTATTCGACGAGTCTTCTTCAGGCCTTCGCGGGCTTGGTCTAAAAACTCGCGCACGATCCTGCGCTCGTGCCGCAGGCAGATGTTTGTGCGGGAAACTGTCGATGAACCCCTTTGATTATCTGGGCACCGTGCGCAATCGCGATGCAGCGGTGGAGCTGGCGCGCATTGCGCCATGGGTGTTTGAGCTGAATGCTTACCGGCTGGTTGGCAAGGCGACGCCCGGCGGAATGGCTGAAGAGGCGCTCTGGTAGGCGGTCTGCGTGGCCCGCAACCCGAAGCCTCCGGCTGTTTTGCCGGAGGATGTTCATTGCTTCGGTAGGCTTGGTCGGCCTTGCAGCGACTACCTAATTGGTGCCAGGAATTTCGGGTTCACCACCAGCTTGCGCACGCCGTGGGCGTGGTTTTCATCGAACGCATTCTTCTTGCACCATTGGGCCACGCTGTTGATGTCAAGTTTGGCGCAACCTGGGCGCACGCTCCAGTCCACCTTCAGAGCTGAGCAGGATTCATTGCCGTAGGAGGGGCCTGTGGTTGAACCCTGGAACTCCACCGGCTTGCCAGTATTGCTGGGGAGGGCGTTAGCCTGGTGGCGACCATTGACAACTTTGCCGCCATAGTCGAAGTCCTGCATCTTGGGTGCCGACCTGTCGTTCACGAGCGTGAACACCTGGGTTTCCACGCGCAGCTTGGGGTCGGCGCAACCGGGTGAGAGGCACGCGCTCAAGCTTACACCTGGCTTGACATTGCACGACGAATGCACCCAGTGAACTTCGATGGTGTCACCGGGTTTCAGGCCGTGGCACACATCGCCGCTGACTGGTGCCATTTCGGCTGGGCTGAGGGTTTTGCTGATTTGGCACTGGTAGCCGCCGCCTACGCCCTTTTGGTTACCTTCGCCCGCGAAGATGGAGAAGGCCTTCGCCTTGTGCTCGGCATTGTTGTGGAAATGGATGTTGCACAGGTTCAGGTCTTGCGAGGCCGGTGCTTTGGCAAACATGACGGCGTTGGTACCTGCAGCGCTGTCGATGTCGCGCGGAGTTTGCGGCCCTGCCACGTCGCAGGCGGTGCCGGCGGCTTGTAGCTGAATGGGTACGCCAGCAGCGAGAGCGCCGACGGCGAGGGCAATGCCCGCGTATTTGGTCCAAGTGAAAACCATTTGAAAACCTCCTCTGGATATAAGTTCTAGAACCTGCGCTGAAAAACATGAACGTCGACGACGGCATTCCCAAACGGGAGTTGCCGCCGCCAGTTCATACTTTCGCCTGCCTGCTCAAAATATAGTAAATCAAGAACTACCAGACTTCAAGCTCGAGTTGCCCCAATTGGTGTTCACCCGCTCGCCTGCACCGCATGCCGCCAAATCGCCCTTGGCGTGGTCATCCATACCTGGATAAAAGGGGTCTATCGTCTAAATCTGCAAGGTGAAGCATAGGCAGTTTAGGACGAAGCGGGGTGGTTGGTATTGAACGGGCCAAGGCGCTGGCGCAAGCGTTGCGCTGCCATCCTGCCGTGCTGGTGTTTCCGGGGTGGGAAATCCCGTTCGCTCACGCGGCCTGAAGCAGATTGCTGGACCAGCGTCTTTGGGCGATCACTGGCACGCACATCCAGCGATGCCGCACTGCCAAACTAGGTCAGCTTGCGTACCGCCGCAGTCGCGCTCGCCCGTGCGATTAGCTTGCCTTCGGCATCAAATAGCTCACTCTCGGCAAAGCCAATCGTGCCGCCTTTGTGCACCACGCGGCCTTTGCCAATCAATTTGCCCGGTTTGGCCGCGCGGATAAAGCTGACGTTCATCTCCACCGTCGGTGCGATGAACTCCGGGCCGAGCGCGGCTAGCAAAGCGATGGAAAAGGTGTCGTCCAGCATCGCGGCAAGAAAGCCGCCCTGGATCGTGCCGATGGGGTTAACGAACTCTGGTTTGCCTTGGAACTCAATCGTGCAGGTGCCAGCAGCTTCGTTGAGTTCGAGAATCTTCAAGCCCAACAGTTCCGATGCGGGCGCAGGCGGAATCTCGCCCGCCGCCATCGCGCGGAAAGGGTTCTTGGTGGGGCGTTGGGCGGGGTCGAAGTTGGCGTTGGCGTGGGGCATGGGGAACAAGCTTAACCAACACCGCGCAGAATCTTGTCAGGAGTGCTTTCAGCGCGTGGGCGGCAGAAGCGAATTTGCCCCAGGTTTACCTCGCCGGTACATTCATCCCGCGCTTCACCCCAGGCCGTTGCGCGATCAAATTAAACCAGCGCCTGACATGCTTGAACTCATCCAAGCTCACTTGATGCGCGGAATGCCGTGCAATCCATGGAAAGGTGGCGATGTCGGCAACCGAATATTCTTTGCCGCCCAAAAACTCGCTCTCACCCAAGCGCTTGTTCATCACCGCGTAGAGGCGGCGGGTTTCAGTGTGATAGCGCTTTTTGCCGTAGGGCACATCTTCTGGCGCGGCGTGAAAAAAGTGGTGGGTTTGGCCGATCATCGGGCCAACGCCGCCCATTTGGAACATCAGCCACTGCAAAGCTTCGTATTTGCCGCGTACCGAGTTCGGCAGGAATTTGCCAGTTTTCCCGGCCAAATACAGCAAAATCGCGCCAGATTCGAACATTTTGATCGGTTTGCCGTCCGGGCCGTCGTGGTCGACAATGGCCGGAATCTTGCCGTTTGGGTTGATGCTCAGAAACTCGGCCGAAAACTGCTCGGCATTTGAGCCAATATTGATTTCATGCACGCGGTAGGGCAGCTTGCATTCTTCGAGCATCACAGAAACTTTGCGGCCATTGGGCGTAGTCCAGGTGTACAGATCGATCATGTCAATATCCGGTTAGGCGAAAGTCAGGGCCTAGAATCGGGCCATGTTCCGCTGGTTCTTGGTGATACTTCTCTTCTTTGTGCTTTTTAGCGCAGCCTTGCCTTGGTTGCAACGGTTAGGTGTCGGAAAACTGCCTGGCGACATCAAATTTCGCCTGTTTGGGAAAGAAATCTTCCTGCCGTTTACCTCCACGATACTCATTTCCTTCGTGGTGGTGGGATTTGGTAAGCTGTTTTAGGCCTTGTAACGCTTGAATGGTGAGTAGTCACTCTCACCGAAATTGGCGGTGAAAAAGCGTTTTTCAAGGGTTTCGGCATAATTGCGACAGCGTTCCTGAAGCGCGACCGGGGTTGCATTCCAGTCATTGGCGATAATGACATCGGCTTGGGTGCATAGTGCCTGCAAAGCCTCGACGGCGCGAGGGGCAGACTTTTCAAGCCAAATCGGCCGCAGCACGGCTACCACTTCGACAAGGCGCGTGATTAGCCCCAACGGCGGTCGCCGCAATGCAGCCAGCGCTGCTTCACCATGCCCGTCAGCGGCGGCCTCGAGAATGATGCCTTGCGGCACAGCCGGGCGCAGCGCGCGCAAGGCGCGGGTGAGCGCCACCTGGGTTGGCAAGAGGCCGATGCAATGCAGGCAGCCGGCGGGGCTGCGCTGGAGTTTTCGACTAAGTTTTCTATCTGCAATGCCGTCAAAAGCCTTATCTGGTAAGGTTTTTGCGAGATCGTGGTTGGAGAAGATCAACCATGGCGGTTCTTCAGGCAATACCCTGCCAAGATGCGCCACCAGAGCGCTTTTTCCGGCCCCGGTGAACCCGGTGACCAGCACCAATGGGACGAGGGCGTCGGCCATCGCACGGGCTGGGCTTGGCAAGCCCATGCTCTACCGACCGGTAAACACCGGCGGGCGTCGCTCTGCCGCGGCGCGGCGCCCTTCAACGAAATCAGCGCTTTCCAGTGCCTGCTTGACCCGCGCATCAATCACGCCAAAATCAGCGTGGCCCCGCGCGATCTCGTTGAGCGAAGCTTTGATGCCCTGGCTTGCCAGCGGGGCCATGCTCAAGAGGCGTGTAACGGTGGCATCGACGGCCGCCGCAAAGTGCTCAGCCGAGTGCAACTGGTCGAGATAGCCTAACTCCTGCATCGTTTGCGCAGGCAGGGTCTCAGCCAGCAAAAAAAGCCGTTTGGCCGCCGCCAACCCGAGCCGCGAGACATAGCGCTGCATGCCCGAAGGGTAGTAGTGCAAGCCCAGCTTAGCGGCCGGCATCAAAAACTCCATGCCAGCCACGCCGATGCGAAAGTCGCAGGCTAGACCCAAATCGGTCGAGCCGCCATACACGCTGCCATTCATCGCCGCCACCGTTACCGGGCGTAGGTTTTCGATGGCATCGGGCACATCGGCAAAAACCACCCGCGCGGCCGGTGCATCGAAACCGCTCACGTCGTAACCAGCGCTGAATACGGGCTTCACCGGGCGCACATTGGCGGTAATCAGCACTACCCGTACTCGGCTCGCTGCATTGATGGTGCTGCAATGGCCCACCAAAGTTTGCAAATCAGCGTTGTCGAGCGCATTGCGCCGCGAAGGGCGATTGAGGGTCAGTCTGGCGAGCGCCCCTTCAATTTTGAGCAAGGGGGCGGATTCTTCGAGATTGGCAGATTGCGGCATGGGCGGCGAAGCGCGCTGGCGCGCGCGGGGCAAAAACGCGATGTTCGCACAGCCGACAGGCTGCTGGTACGCAAATCGCGTCGGCGTTTTGTGCAACAGTGCCATTAGTTCAATTTGACGCCGCGTACCGGTTTCGGCTGGAGGGGCCGAGGTTGCCAGCGCGCAAAGGCTAAGCGCAGCGCAGCGCCCGCTTTACCGCGCGCCGCAGGCCGTCACTCTGGGCGAACTATTTGCGCCAAAAAGCGGGCGTAAAAATCACGATCAAAGTGAAGAGTTCAAGTCGCCCCAAGAGCATGGCGGCGGTGCAAATCCAGGTCTGAAAATCGGTCAGCACAGCGAAGGTGGTGGCGGGGCCCACTTGGTTCAAACCGGGCCCCATGTTGTTGATGCAGGCCACCACGGCGGTGATCGAGGTGATGACGTCGAGCCCGGTGGCGGTCAGTAAAAGGGTCATGCCGATGATGGTGCCGCCATACATCAGCATAAAGGCCAGCACCGAGAAAATCACATTGTTTTCAATCACCTGGCCTTGCAGCTTGACCGGTACTACCGCTTGCGGGTGGATGATACGGATCAGTTCGCGCTTGGCTTGCTTTAGCAGCAACAGCGCGCGGATCATCTTGATGCCACCGCCGGTGGAGCCTGCGCAGGTGGCAAAGCACGAGAGAAACAGCATGCAGATCGGCACAAAAATGGGCCACTGCGCGTAGTCGGTGGTAGCCAGGCCAGTGGTTGAGGCGATCGAGACGATGTTAAAGGTGCCGTAGCGCAGCGCAGTCCAATAATCCGGATAGGTGCCAGCCAACACCAGATAGCCGGAAAGCATCAGGCAGCTCACGGTGATGACAACGATAAACGCGCGTGCTTCCGGGTCTTGCCAGTGCGGGCGCAGCGAGCGTTTCTTGAAGGCCAGAAAATGCAGCGCAAAATTGAAACTGGCGATCAGCATAAACACCACCGCAATCCAGTCGAGGGTTGCCGACTGGAAAAAGCCGAAGCTGTCGTCGTGTGACGAAAAACCGCCCAAACCCATGATGGAAAACGTGTGCACGAAGGCATCAGTCCAGGTGGGCATGCCACCGGCTTTGAGCGAGAGCAGGCAGGCGATGGTGATCAACAAATACACTAGCCACAGGCCCTTGGCAGTTTCGGCAATGCGCGGCGTGAGCTTGGCATCTTTCATCGGCCCCGGGGTTTCGGCCTTGTAAATTTGACTCCCGCCGACACCCAAGAGCGGCAGAATCGCCACTGCCAGCACCACTACGCCCATGCCGCCCAGCCACACCAAGAGGCCGCGCCAAATGTTGAGCGAGCCGGGTAGTTTGTCCAGGCCCACCAGCACGGTGGCACCAGTGGTGGTGAGGCCGGAAACGGTTTCGAAATAGGCATCTGTGAACGACAGTGTTTTTAGGTGCAACATCAAGGGCAAGGTGGCAAACGCCGGGATCACGGTCCAGACCAAGGCCACCAGCAAAAAGCCGTCGCGCGGGGTTAATTCGCGCTTGTACTTGCGGGTGCTGACCCAGCCTGCCGCGCCCAACAACAGCGACGCCGCCATTGCCTCCAGATAAACGCGGGCGATGCCGTCAGCCAACCCTAACGACCAGCCGAGCGGAAACAGCAGCGAGACCGAAAAGATCATCACCACCACGCAGAGCACGTTGAGGACGGGGGCTAGGCGATACATGTTTTTGGAGGGCGGGGACTGGGGGTCTGGGAATCTGGGGTCGGGAGTGCGCAGAACGGGCTCAGACCACAGATCCGACCGGTGCTTCAGAAAAAGCCGGCACTCAAGGCGAACAACTTTTCTACCTTGGGGATCATTTTGCGGTTGGCGACGAACAGGATGACGTGGTCGTCGGCTTCCAATACGGTCTCGTCGTGGGCGATGATGGCTTGGTTGCCGCGCACCAGCGCCGCAATACTGGCACCCTTGGGCAGGTTGATCGAATTGATCGCGCGCCCCACCACTTTGGACGACTTGGAGTCTCCATGGGCGATGATTTCGATGGCCTCTGCTGCACCGCGCCTAAGCGAATGCACCGCCACTACGTCACCACGGCGCACATAGGCCAGCAAAGTGCCAATCGTCGCCTGTGCGGGCGAAATCGCAATGTCGATCTGCCCGCCTTGCATCAAGTCAGCGTAGGCCTTGCGGTTGATCAGCGCCACAGTACGCCTGGCCCCCATGCGCTTGGCCAACAGGCAAGACATGATGTTGTTTTCGTCGTCGTTGGTGAGCGCCAAAAACATGTCGGTTTCGTCCACGTGCTCGTTGTAGAGCAGGTCTTCGTCGGTGGCATCGCCATGCAAGACCAGGCTGCGGTTCAACTCCTGCGCCAACAGCTCGGCGCGGCGCTTGGAAAACTCGATGATCTTCACATCGTGGGTCTTCTCAATTGCCTTGGCCAAGCGCATGCCGATGTTGCCGCCACCGGCGATCATCACCCGCTTGACCGGCTTGTCCATGCGCCGCAGCTCGCTCATCACTTGGCGAATGTGGTTGCTCGCCGCCAGGCAAAACACCTCGTCGCCGGGCTGGACCACCGTATCAGGCTCGGGCGTGAGTGGCTTGCCCTGGCGAAAGATGGCGGGCACGGTCACGTCCACGTTTGGCATGTGCTGCTTTAAGTCTTTGAGCGGATGCTGCACCAGCGGCCCGCCTTTGAAGGCCCGCACCGCCACCATGCTCACGCGGCCCTCAGCAAATTCGAGCACCTGCAAGGCTTCGGGGAACTCGATCAGCTTCTCGATGGTGCCGGTGACGATGTTCTCCGGCGAAATCGCGTTGGTAACGGCGAAGCAGTCGGCCAGCATTTCCGAGTGTTCAAGATAATCGTTGGCGCGCAGGCGGGCGATCCGGGTGGGCGTGTTGAAGAGCGTCGCCGCGACCCGGCAAGCGACCAGATTGGTCTCGTCCGAGGCGGTCACGGCGATTAGCATGTCGGCGTCTTCAATGCCCGCAGCCACCAAGGTTTTGGGCTGTGCCGCCGAGCCCACCACCGTGCGCAGGTCAAATTGGTCTTGCAGTGCTTTGAGCCGGTCGCTATCCAGATCGACGACGGTGATGTCGTTTTCTTCCGAAACCAGACTCTCGGCCAGCGAGCTGCCAACTTGCCCTGCACCGAGAATAATGATTTTCATCGGGGACGCTGGTTTGTTTGAGGCTTCAAGCCCGGTATTTCTCGCGCAAAATTTGCGCCGCCTCTGCCATGGCGCGCATCTTGCCGTTGGCGGTTTCGCGCGGCAGGTACTTCATCCCGCAATCGGGAGCCAAAATCACATCTTCTTTTGCCACGTAGGGCAAGGCCCGTTCGATCCGTTCAACCACGGTTTGCGCCGATTCGATGGCGGGGTCCGAAAGATCGATGCAACCCACCATCAACTTCTTGCCGCGCAAACCAGTCAGCACGCTGCAATCGAGTTTTGACTGCGCGGTTTCAAACGAAATCTGGTCGCAGCTGCATTGCCCCAATTCCTGCAAAAACGAGTAGCCCGAAGGCCGTTCGTGAATCACATGGGCGTAGCCGAAACAAATATGGATTGCGGTTTCGCCCATGGCAGCGGTGATGCCCTTGAGCGCCTCATTGAGCGCCCCCTGCCCGTAGGCACGGGCTTTGTCGGGCCGCGCTTGCATGTAGGGTTCGTCGATTTGCACGATGTCGGCCCCGGCCGCGAAGAGGTCTTTGATCTCTTCATTGACCGCGCGGGCGTAGTCCATTGCCGCTTCGGCGTCGCTCGCATAAAAATCGTTTTGCGCCTGGCAGCTCATGGTGAATGGGCCGGGCACGGTGATCTTGATTTTCTTCGACTGGTCGCGCAAGTTCGCCCGCAGGAACTTCACATCTTCGGTTTCCACCGCGTGCTTTCGGCGGATTTTGCCGGTGATGCGCGGCACCGGGTTGGGGTGGCCACTGCGGTCAAGCCCGGTGCCAGGGTTGTCGATGTCGATGCCTTCGAGCGCGGTGGCAAACCGGTTCGAGTAGCTTTCACGCCGAATTTCCCCGTCGGTGATGATGTCCAGGCCCGCATCTTCCTGTGCGCGGATGGCGATCAAGGTGGCATCGTTTTGCGCATCGGCAAGCCAGGGCTCGGCTAAGCGCCACAGCTCCTTGGCTCGCACGCGCGGCGGAAAGCGGGCGCCCAGCTTGGCGCGGTCAATCAGCCATTCGGGCTGCGGATAGGAACCAACGAGCGTGGTGGGGAACAGCAAGTCAACTCTCCTTGGTGCCGTTTGAACTGTTTGTACTACCTGCAGCTTGCAGCAAAGTCTCTGGTGCCACCACAAACTCTGCGGTTTCAGTGAGCGCTTCGAGCGGGCCGGTGTCGGCGCTTTGGTCAACCCCGACTTCGGCCTTGCGACCGACCGGCAAGCCCAATTGCTTGAGCTTGCGATACAGGTGAGTACGCTCCAGACCGGTGCGTTCGGCAACCCTGGTCATACTGCCTTTTTCGCGCGCCAGGTGATACATAAAGTAGGTGCGCTCAAACTCATCACGCGCTTCGCGCAGCGGCAAGTCCAGATCGACCCCCACCTGCGGCTGTGGAATCACCACCTCTACTTCTGCCATCACCGGCGCGGGTGGCGCAGGCGGCTGGATCGCGTTCAGGCCCAAACCTGCGCGTACTGGCGGTGCTTTCACCGCCAGCGCCAGATTGACTGATGAGAGGAGCTTTGCCAATGCGATCGGCTTCTCGAGGAAATCGAGCGCGCCGATGCGCGTGGCTTCGACCGCCGTGTCAATCGTGGCGTGCCCCGACATCATCAACACCGGCATGGTCAACTGACCGTTGGCAGCCCACTCTTTGAGCAGAGAAACGCCGTCGGTATCGGGCATCCAAATGTCGAGCAACACGAGGTCAGGCGCGCCGGGCATGAACTTGTTGCGTTCATCGCGCGCTCGGCTGGCGTTTTCAGCGAGGACGACGGTATGCCCCTCATCATCGAGAATTTCACTCAAGAGCTCGCGGATGCCCATCTCGTCATCCACTACCAAAATTGTTGCCATGCGGTTTTCTTGTCCCTGAGACGACGTGCTTCTTGCGTGTTTGTTGCGTACTTACTACACTATCTTACGCCGCCTTTGGCAGACTCGCAGTCGGTTTGCCATCATCCATCTCGGGCAAATGCAGCACCAACTGGGTTTGCGAGCGCGACAAATCGGCCTCAACTTGCGGAAAGGTCAAGGTCACGCGCGCGCCACTGACTTCACCTGCGTGCACCACGTTGTCGAGCACGATTTTCGCGCCATGGTCGTCGGCAATTTTCTTCACAATCGCCAAGCCTAAGCCCGTGCCTTTGGCCTTGGTGGTGACATAAGGCTCAAAAGCGCGCGCCATCACTTTTTGCGCAAAGCCCGGCCCGTTGTCGCGCACCGCCAGCTCGACCCCTGGCAGCTTGCCGCCCAGCGTCGCCCCAGCGGATGACTTAAAGGTGGCGACCCGGGTGACGATGGTGATCGTCGGTTCGCTCTCGTCGGCAGCCGCGTCTTCCGCGTTTTGCATCAGGTTGTGAATCACCTGACGGATTTGCGCGGCATCGCCTTTAATCGGCGGCAGGCGCTCGGTCAATTGCACCTCAATTTGCGCGTGGCCGTGGGCGCTTTCTTCGTCGTGGTAAAGCTCCATCACCTCGCGGATCAATTCGTTCAAATCAAGCAAGGCCAGCACCGCTGGCGGCGTGCGCGCGTAGTCACGAAAGTCGTCCACCATGCGCTTCATCGCCGCCACCTGCGCGATGATGGTGTCGGTGCCGCGCTTGACGATATCGGCATCTGGCCCCGCCAGTTTGTTGGCAAGCTTCATCTGCATGCGCTCGGCCGACAGCTGAATCGGGGTCAGCGGATTTTTGATTTCGTGCGCTAGGCGGCGCGCCACTTCGCCCCATGCGGCCGCGCGCTGGGCCGATACCAACCCGGTGATTTCGTCACACACCACCAAATAGCCGTCGCCTTCAGAGGTGACTGCCGCCAACACCGGCGAGCGCGAGCCGCGCAGCAGCAGGGTTTGATTCAATTCGTCGCCATCGGGTAGTTGGCGCTTGAGTTCGAGTTGCTGCTGCCAATGATCGCTGCGTGCAAACTGCTCGCGTACACAGTTGAAGAATGGCTCCAGTGGCCCGTCTTCAGCATGTGCTGCGTCGGCCAAGGCATCGCTGCGCAAGATCCGCTTGGCCCCTTCGTTGGCGGTGCTGACCAGAAAGCCAGGGTCGAACACGATCACGCCTGCCGTTAAGTTGGTGAGGATGCTTTCCAGGTAAGTCTTGGCATCTTGCAGCTCGCTTTGCTTGCCTTGCACCGAGCGGCGTGCATCTTCGAGCTGGCGGGTCATGCGATTAAAGCGCTGCGTGAGCAGGCCAAGCTCGTCTTTGCTGCTGATCTCGGCGCGCGGGGCGAAGTCGCCTTTGGCAACCGCTTCTGTGCCTTCGGCCAGCACTTCGAGCGGGGCCGAGAGACGGGCCGAGACCAGAAAAGCCGCACCGAGTGCGGCGAACAAGGCCAACACCAGCGTGAGCGTGAGCGTCACCGTGTAGATTTTGCGCAACCCACTGCGGGCCAGCACCAGCTCTTGGTAGTCGCGATTCCCTTGGCGCACCGATTCGGCGGCCTTGGCGAGTGCCTCGGGCACCGGTTGGAGCAATTGCAACAGGCGTGGCTCAACATTGAGCGCCGCATCGGCACGCGGCAGCACCGGCACGATCACGCGCATGCGTAGCGTGGGCGCACCTCCATCCAGGCCGGGCCGCTCTTCGATGGCGCGCAAGCCCCGGGTCGCCGCTGCCTGGCGCAGGCTGGGTGCGGGCGGAATGTCGGGCAAGAGCGAGGCCAGGCGGCCTGAGGCACTGGCGATCACCACGCCATTGGCGGTCATCACTGTGGCTTCGGATACGCCGAATTGCTCGACCACCCGCGCCAGCAGCGTGCCGCGTTGGCTGTCCGGCGTGTCAGACAGGTCAAGCGCGACAATCCGTGCGCGGGTATGCAACTCGTTTTGCAGGTTGTCGAGCGTGGCCTGCGCCAAGGTCAGGCCCGATTCGAGCGATTTATCGACCCGCACGTCAAACCATGATTCGATGCTTTTGCCCAAAAATCGCACCGAGACGATGTAAACCAGTGAGCCCGGCACAATCGCCATCAGCGCAAAAATGGCCACCAGGCGCACCGTCAGGCGCGTGCCAAACACTTGCGCCCGATGGCGCTGCCACAACCGGCCCAGCAGCACCAGCACAATCAACAGCAGAAGCCCTGCCATCGCCGCATTGAGCCAGAGCAGCACCGGGTAGTTGTTGGCAAACAAGGCGGTGTTGGCGGCGGCACTGGCTAACAGGTAAAGCAGCACCCCAGCCGATGCGGAAAGCCCAACCAGCAGGTATTTGAGCGCGCGCACCTGCGCTGCATCGTTGCCGCTGCCTGATTTAAAAAAAGCGCTTAGCCGCTTCACTTGGCGGGCCATTCCGGAGGTGCGGTGAAGTTAAAGCGCTTCCAGTCGGAGTTGAGCGTCCAGTCTTTGTTGGTGATTGCGTTGACTTGAAACGGCTTGGGCAATTGCGTGGTGTCGAGCCGCAGTCGCACCCACACCTGATAGGCTTGGGCCGGTAGCACATCGGTGCGCTCGGCGATTTTTAACTGTTTAACGCGCGCCACCAGACCGAGCGCCTCTTCGACAGTAGCGACGCTTTGCTGCAGCGAATTGACACTGCCCGAACCGACTTGAAACTGCCGCGTGAGGGCGTTGTAGGCGATACGCCGGGTTTGCTGCACGACGCCAGTTTTTTCGTTAGTCCAGTACCAACGTGGGCGAATCAGCTCAGCTTCGGTAATGAAATAGAGCGGCACGCCTTTAACGAGCGCTTCTTTCAGGCGCGGCGAGAGCGTGAGGTCGAACTCAGCGCTGATGGCGTAGGCATCTTCATGTGGCTCGACAAGCGCATTTTTGAGATCAATTTCGGCGTGCGCCAAGCCCGCCAAACCTAAGCAGCACACCAATCCCACGATGCCGATCAGCAGCGCTGCGCGCGCCTTAAGAAGCTTTGTGCAACAGCGCGTAAAAAAAGCCGTCATGCCGTTCGCAGGGCAACAATTGTGTGCCAGCTGGCGTTGGTAAAAGCGCAAGCCCGCCCATGGGTTGCGCCAGTTGCGCCAGAGCGGGGGTGCAATCATGCAGCACTGCATCAGCATGCTGCGCCAGAAAAGATTGAATAACGTGCAAATTCTCATCAGGAAAAACCGAGCACGTGACGTAGAGCATTTTGCCACCCGGTGCCAGAGTCTGCCAAAGTGCTACGCACAGTTCGGCCTGAATCTTGGCCAATGCGGTAATGTCGTTGTTGCGCCGCAACCATTTGATGTCTGGGTGGCGCTTGGTGACACCCGAGCCCGAGCAAGGTGCGTCGAGCAAAATCCGCGCAAATGGCTGGCCGTCCCACCAGGCACCCAGATCGACCGCATTGGCTGCAATGAGCTTCACCTTTGAGCGCACCGGCACGCCTTGCCGATCCAAATTCTGTTGCACACGCTGCAAACGCGCCGCGCTTGAATCCAGCGCGGTGAGGTCCAAATCCGCCAATTCCAGCAGATGGCAGGTTTTCCCGCCCGGGGCTGCGCAGGCATCGAGCACCCGCGTGCTCGGGGCCAAATCAGCCACGTCGAGCAAATGCGCCGCCTGCTGGGCGCCCCAGTCTTGTACCGAAACATGTCCCTGGGCGAAACCGGGCAACTGCGTAACCGGCACGGGATGCGTCAATTGGACCGCGTAAGCGCTTAAGGCAATGCCTGAAGAGCCTTGTACAGCAAGCGTCTTCAGCCAGTCTTGCGGGTTGGTGTGGCGACGATTCAGGCGCAAAGTCAGCGGTGGCTCGGCGTTGCCTTGCGTGAGCAGCGGCTGCCAATCCTGTGGGTAGGCGGCACGTACCCGCGCCAGCCACCACGGCGGAAAATTCCAGTGCGCGCCATCGTTGCCAGCCGCTGCTTGGCGCAGCGCCGCTTCTTCACGTAGCGCGCGGCGCAGCACGGCGTTCACCATGCCTTTTGCCGCCTTGAGATGCGCGTGGCCAGCGGCCGCGTCGACCGCTTGGTTGACCAAGGTATGCGGCGCGTACTTACGGCTCCACCAGAGCGCCAGCGCCACGTCCAAAAGGCCTGCCAGCAGCGGCTTTGGGGTCGGCTTGTCAGTCAAGCGCGCGCGCAGCCATTGCGCCGTACCCAGCAGCCGCGCAGCGGTAAAACTCAAGTCCTGCGCCGCCGCGCGTTCAGTCACGCCCAACTGGCGTTCAGTCGCTACCGCCGCCAGCGCCCGCTCCAGGCTGGCACCGCTGCGCATCCGGGCAATCGCATCGGCGGCGGCCAGTAAAGCGACCCCGAGAGACGCGCCACGCCCCCCGATCCCCGATCCCTGATTGCCGATCCCAGGCATCACCGAACCATCGCCATGAGTCGCGAAATCCGCTCGGCAGTCGCCGGGTGAGTGCTAAACAAGCCTTTGATGCCGCCGCCTGAGAGCGGGTTGATAATCATCATTTGCGCAGTTGCCGGGTGCGCCTCGGCGGCTTCCATCGGCAAGCCTTTGGCGTAGCGCTCGATCTTGCCCAGCGCTTGGGCCAGCGCCTCCGGGTCGCCGGAAATTTCGGCACCGCCGCGATCCGCCTCATACTCACGCCCGCGTGAAATCGCCATTTGAATCACGCTTGCGGCCAGCGGGGCCAAAATCATCACCGCGATTTGCAGAATCGGATTCGGACGGCTGTCACCACGCCCACCAAACATCATGCCGAAATTGGCCAGCGCCGAGATTGCGCCGGCCACCGTTGCCGAAATCGTCGAAATCAGAATGTCGCGGTGCTTCACGTGCGCGAGCTCATGCGCCATCACGCCGCGCAGCTCGCGGGCTGACAATATGCGCAAAATGCCGGTGGTCGCTGCCACGGCCGCGTTGGCCGGGTTACGCCCGGTAGCGAAGGCGTTGGGCTGCTCTTCGTTGATGAGGTAGACCTTTGGCATCGGCAATTCGGCTCGTTCCGCCAGCTCTTTGACCATGTTGTAAAACTCGGGCGCAGTGTGCTCGTCCACCGCTTGCGCGTTGTACATCTTGAGCACCATCTTGTCGGAAAACCAGTAGGCCCAGACGTTCATCACCAAACCTACGCCCAGCGCCAAGATCATGCCGGTTTGACCGCCCATCAAACCGCCGACTACGCCGAAGAGCGCGGTAATGCCCGCCAAGAGAATCGCGGTTTTGAACCAGTTGAACATGGCTTACATCCCTTTCTGGAAGGAAAACGGCGTTGCGGATTAGCTAGATGCCGGAGCGCTGGGGAAACTCATTGCAGCTTAATGCAGCTCGGTGCGGCTCAAGTTGGCAAATCGAAGTGCTCGCCCACCTGCATTTTCACTCCTTGCAAGAATTCCCGGGCGGGCAGGCGTTTGCCGCCGGGTTTTTGCAAGGCTTTGAGGACAATTGCGCCGTCACCGCAACGCACCACGACACCGCGGGCATCGGCCTGAAGAATCGCGCCAATATTAGCGCTACAAGCAGGGTCATCGAAGAGTCGCGCCAGTTGCGGCTCTTCGAGAACCTCTGGCTGAAAAACCTTAACTGGCGTGCCTTTCCACGACAGCGTGGCGCCCGGAAAAGGATCAAACGCGCGAATCTGACGGGCTAGGGGGGCAGCTGAACGATTTAGGTCAAGCGTCGCCTCGGGCTTGCCGATTTTCTGAGCGTAAGTCACGCCTTCAGCAGGCTGAGGTTCTGCGTGGAGCGCTGCGGCGACGATTCGTGGCAGCGCCGCAACGATCAAGCGCCCGCCCAGCTCTGCGAGTTTGTCGTGCAAGGTGGCCGTCGTGTCATCCGGGGCAATCGGCAGCGCCGAACGCAAATAGACCGGCCCGGTGTCCAAGCCTGCTTCCATGCCCATGATGCACACGCCGGTTTCAGTATCACCCGCCTCAATCGCCCGGTGAATCGGCGCAGCTCCGCGCCAGCGCGGCAGGAGCGAGGCGTGAATATTGATACAGCCATGCAGCGGGATTAGCAACACCCTGGAGGGCAGAATCAAGCCATAGGCTGCGACCACCATCACCTCGTGCGGGGTGATGCCGAGCTTTTCGACCGCGTCCAGGTCTTTTTTCAGCGAAACCGGCTGAAAAACCTCAATGCCATGCGCCAGCGCCAGCCGCTTGACCGGCGAGGGCTGCAATTGCATGCCGCGCCCAGCCGGGCGATCTGGCTGCGTGAGCACCAAGGACACCTCGAAACCCGCGTCCAGCAAGGCTTTCAGCGCAGTTGCCGCAAACTCCGGTGTGCCCGCAAAGACGATGCGCGGCAGTTTGGCCACAGCGTTCAATGGTTGCCGCCAGAACGCCGTTCCTTGTCAATCTTGCCCTTGATGCGCATCTGCTTCAAGCGCGAAAGCTTTTCGACAAACACCCGACCCACCAGATGATCCATTTCATGCTGAATGCACACCGCGAAGAGGCCGTCCGCCTCGACCGTGCGCGGCTGGCCGCCTTCATTCCACGTGCGCACCCAGACTTTTTCGGCGCGCTCGACGTCTTCATAAACGCCGGGCACAGAAAGACAGCCTTCTTCGCACTTCTGCACGCCTTCAGACTTGATAACTTCTGGGTTGATGAAGACTTGCAAGTCGTCGTGCGATTCGGAAATGTCGATCACGATCACGCGTTTGTGCACGTCAACTTGCGTAGCCGCCAAGCCGACGCCGGGTGCGTCGTACATGGTTTGGGCCATGTCGCGCACCAGTTTTTTGAGCGAATCATCGAACTTCTCGACCCGCGAGGCTACTTTAAGTAGGCGGGGGTCGGGATATTTGAGGATATTGAGTAGCGCCATCGCAACAGGGTGAAGGATTTGGAGAGGGTAGATTTCGGGCAAAAAGCTTGCGAAATGAAGGGTTTAGATGGACAATTTAAAGAGGAGTCGTAACGGCGGAGAATGATTTTGCACAGAGGGTGCAAGCTTAAGGCTACCCTCAGTGAAATCAGGCAATATCTGGCGGTTTGGCTTCACTTGTCGCAAGTCACCAACAGTTGGAGGGGGCTTGACAGTTTGCAAGATGTAGCGCTTTTGCAACAAATTCAGCTTCGCGCTACACTGAATTTTCGTTGTTGACGGTGTCCGCCGTTGTGTTTTTGAGGTCTGGCCCGGTCGTTGATCTAGCAGCTATCCGGCATTTACCCTGCACTAAGGGAGAGGTTCACATGCGACAAACCATTTTAGCGATGTCTGTAGCGGCTGCCACCTTGTTGGCGTTTTCACCGGCCAATTTCGCACAAAACACGGGCGTGACCATGAAGGCCGACGCGCCTGAGCGCCACGTGGTCGTGGCTGGCGACACGCTGTGGAGCATCGCCAGCAAATTCCTCAAAGACCCGCATCGCTGGTCTGACGTGTGGGGCATGAACAAAGACACGGTCAAAAACCCGCATCGCATTTATCCCGGCAACGTGATTGTGCTGGACCGTTCCGGCAGTGAGCCGCGCCTGCGCATGGCCACCGTCAAGGTGCAGCCGCGCATCCGCGACTCGAAAGATTCGCTGGAGATTTCGTCGATCCCGGCCAATGTGATCGAGCCTTTCCTGTCGCAACCACTGGTCGTGCAAGACGGTGAGTTGGCCAATGCACCCAAAATCGTTGCCGCGCAAGAAGGCCGCGTTTACATGGGCACGGGTGACCTGGCCTACGTGGAAGGCGATACGCCTGAGAGCGTTTCGCGCTGGAATATCTTCCGTCCGGGCAAGGCCTTGATCGACCCGGAAAGCAAAGCCACGCTCGGCTACGAAGCCGTGTTTGTGGGCAGTGCCAAGCTGGAGCGCAAAACTTCGCCAACCACCTTTCGCATCGTCGATGCCAAGCAAGAGGTCGGCAACGGTGATCGCCTGCTGCCCGCCCCGCGTCCGCAGATCGTCAATTACGTACCGCGCGCCTCGGGCAATCTGGACGCACGGGTGATGTCGATTTACGGCGGTGTAAACGAAGCTGGCACCAATCAGATTGTCACCATCTCGCGCGGCAAGGCCGACGGGGTCGAACTGGGTCATGTGGTGGCGCTCTGGTCTTCGGGCCAGACAGTCAAAGAGGGCGCACAAGTCTTCGAGCGCGGCACCCGCGACATCAAGCTGCCGGACGAGCGCAACGGCTTGGCCTTCGTATTCCGCACCTTTGACAAGGTGAGCTACGCACTGGTGATGAGCTCGGTGCAGCCGATCAAAATCGGCGACGTCGCCAAAAAGCCGTAAGCGGTTTTTATGCAAGTCGAAGCCAGCCTTGCTGACTGGCTTCGCCTCACGCTGATCGCAGGGATCGGCGACCGCTCGGTTCACAAGCTACTCAAAGCTTTCGGTCTGCCCGAGCAAGTGTTCGCGATGCCGCGCAGTGCGGTAAGCCGGGTTCTTTCCGAAGCGCAAACCACCAAATTGCTGGGCGCGGGTGATGATGCCGCGCTGCACGAGCGCATCGAAAAATCACTGGCCTGGGTCGCCGCACCCGAGAATCATGTGGTCACACTGGCCGATGCGGATTATCCGCAAGGCCTGCTCGAAACGCCCGATCCGCCACCCTTGCTGTATCTCAAAGGCTGCCGCGAGTTGCTGGCGCGGGCAGGCATCGCCATTGTTGGCAGCCGCAACGCCACGGCGGGTGGCCTAGCCAATGCCGAATCGTTCGCGCAGGCCTTGTCGGGCGCAGGCTACGTGGTAGTGAGCGGCATGGCGTTGGGGGTTGACACGGCGGCGCACCGTGGCGGTCTGAAAGGCAGCCAATCGGCCGAGCGGGGCGGTACCATCGCTGTGATTGGCACCGGCTGCGACATCGTCTACCCGGCACGCAACCGCGACCTCGCGCATGCCATCGTCGCGGCCCCCAATGGCTTGATCGTCTCCGAATTTCCCTTGGGCACGCCCGCGCTGGCCGACAACTTTCCGCGTCGCAATCGCATCATCAGCGGCCTTTCGCGCGGCGTGCTGGTGGTAGAGGCAGCGTTGCGCTCGGGCTCGCTAATTACCGCGCGACTCGCGGGTGAGCAGGGGCGCGAAGTGTTTGCGCTCCCCGGCTCGATCCACTCGCCGCTGGCCAAGGGCTGCCACAAGCTCATCAAAGACGGCGCGAAGCTGGTCGATTCGGTCGAAGACATTTTGGAGGAGCTGGGGCGGCCGATGCGCACTGGCAGTTCCTCAGAGAATGCCTCAAAAACCGCGCCAGATAAGCCTCTTCAGGTAGTCGATGCGGCATCTGCCGCGGTTCTTGAGGCGCTGGGATTCGACCCGGTGACGCTCGATGCACTGTGCGAGCGCGCCAAACTGCCCGCCGATGTGGTCGCGGCCAGCTTGATGACCCTGGAGCTGGACGGTCTGGTGCAAACTCTGC
This sequence comes from Burkholderiales bacterium, assembly GCA_031362865.1. Taxonomy (GTDB): domain Bacteria; phylum Pseudomonadota; class Gammaproteobacteria; order Burkholderiales; family JAEUOS01; genus JANLTH01. The sequence continues at coordinate 99,707 of JANLTH010000054.1, forward strand.
CAGGCAATCAGTATCAGCGGGTCAGCTAGGAGCCTGTCGGACTTAAGGGATCGAGCCAAAATTGTCGAAAATTGCGTAGCGTTTGGTGATGCTTTCTAGCCAATAGTTGTTCTATTGGCGACGAAAGTAGCGCCTAACGCTATCAATTTTTCGGCGATTTTGGCCGATTCCCTTAAGTCCGACAGGCTCCTAGACCGTAGCGCGAGTACCCCAAGCCTTCGGAGGCAAGACATGCGTCGCTTTGCTGAAGTAGAGCCATTCTTCTGGTGGTACTTGGCCGCGTGGAGCGTGGTCTGCGTGATTGGGCTGGTGCTTTACCTGCGCGCACCGCAAGCGCATGCCATCTCCACCGCCGCATATCGGCGCTTCCTGTTCGTGCCGTGGAAGTTGGCGACTTTTGCCATTGCAACGGTGGTATTTATGTTGGTCGCGCCCTACACCGGTGATTACACGTGGGATTGGTTCGACGCGCTTTTCATGTCGGTATTTTGCTTTTTTGGGGCACCCTTGGTGGTCGGCGTGCTGTGGCTTTCAGTGCGCGGCAAAAGCTCGTGGCGCGAGGTGGCGATCGCCTGCATTCTGTGGATGTTCAGCGCCAGTTGGTCTTACGATCTCTACATCTTGCTGCGCGATGGGCAATATCCAAACACTTGGTTCGCCAACATCTTCGCTTCGTCGGTGCTGTACATCTCGGGTGGCTTGATGTGGAACCTCGACTGGCGGGAGGGGCGCGGCATGACTTTTTCGTTCCTCGAAGCGGAATGGCCCACTGTGCCGCCTTCTGGCCGGGTGATGCGCATCTTCTGGGCCGCCCTGCCATTTATGCTGCTGGTGGCCGCGTCGATTGCCTACTTCGTCTTTCCGCAATGGTTTGCGTGGGCGCGCTTTTGAAGTGAGGTGTTACTGATCGCGGCATTCTGACTCTATTTTATTTCTCCGTAAAAAATACCGTAATAATCCGGTCGTGGGCATCACAGAACATTTCATGGCCTTGGGATGGGTCGGCTACCAGCCAGAACGCATGGCTGGCGCACAGCTTCATATGCGCCACTTGCATGCGGTGGTATCCGCCGCCTACCAGCATGCCTTCCTCGCTCCAGTCAAATTGGAACGCCTCGCCTAGCTCAAACTCGAAGGGCACAAAGGCTTTACTTTGCGCGTTGTCAGTCTGCGCTCGCCACGCGCGGATGAAATCAGTGACGCGGCTGTAGCCACCTGCATATTCTTGGGCTTGGATTTGTACAAACAGCGCTTTGCCGCTCCGCCTGCCTTGCACAGGCCGCTGGGCATCGGCTTTGAGTGACAGCGCCAAACTGGCCTCAAGGGCGGAGAGCTTGCCTTTGCCTTTAGCCCTTCGATATCAGGGCAGTTTGTCTCCCGCCGCATTGAGTCATTTCTTGACCGTGTTTCGTGCCAGTCCTGTGCGCTTTGCGATTTCGCTGATCGAGAGTTGGTCGCGCAAGCTCATGCGCCTGACCTTGCCCGCCATGTCCATAGTGATCACCTCGTTCTCCCTGCTGAAATATTCAGCAGGGACAGTGAAACACCCTGGTCAAATTTGAGTCGGCGACAACAGCGCTGGGTGGATGTGCGACGCGCGTCGTAGACCTGCATCTAGCCTCCACGCGCCCGAGTCGGCGTGAGGGTGTGCTGAGTTAGAACTTCGTCGCGAACCAAAACATCAGGCCGGTTTCAGGCGTAATGCCTGAAGAGCCAATACCAGCGAGCCTCTTCAGGCATTGCCCACGACGTTCCTTACACCGGGTCCCAGCTAAACACATCCCCGGACACATCCAGATCGTAAAAGCTCTTCTTCAGCGCGGGCATGGCGTGGCTGGCGATCTTCTCGGGGGTCCAGCCCTCGCTGGTTTGCACCGAGCGGATTGGGCGCGGCTGGCTCATCAAGAAAATCTCGTTGTTGCGCACCGCGAAAATTTGGCCGGTTACCTCTTTCGCCTGATCCGACAGCAGATAAACCGCAATCGGGGCGATTTTGGCCGGGGTCATTTGTTTGATTTTTTCCACCCGCGCTTTTTGCGCATCGGTTTCCACCGGGATCGAGCCGATCATGCGGCTCCACGCAAAGGGCGAGATGCAGTTGGAGCGCACGTTGAACTTTTGCATGTCGAGCGCGATGGATTTGGAGAGCGCCGCGATGCCCATCTTCGCGGCGGCATAGTTGGCTTGGCCCAAATTGCCCACCAGGCCCGAGGTCGATGTCATGTGAACGAACACGCCGTGGTTTTGCTCTTTGAAGATCGTGGCGGCCGCGCGTGAAACGAGGTAGGTGCCATACAAATGCACCTGAATCACGGCGTGCCATTCGTCAAAACTCATTTTGTGGAAAAAGCGGTCGCGCAGGATGCCGGCGTTGTTGACCACGCCGTCTAACTTGCCGAAAGCGTTGAGCGCGGTATCGACCAGCCGCTGCGCTCCTTGCGGGTCAGAAACGCTGTCGCTATTCGCCACCGCTTGCCCGCCCGCAGCTTTGATTTCGTCAACCACTGTTTGCGCCGGGCCCGCCGAGCCGCCCGAGCCATCGACCGCCGCGCCGATGTCGTTGACCACGACTTTCGCGCCGTACTGCGCGCACATGAGCGCGAAGTCGCGGCCAATGCCGCCGCCGGCGCCGGTGATGATGATCGATTTGTCTTTGAGCATGATGGCTACCTTTTGTGGAGAAGAGGGAATTGCATGATTTGGCAAGCTGCGCCGCGTTGTAGAGTTTGCCACCGCCGGTTGCTACCAGTGGTGAATCAGCTCAATTCTTAGCGCATTGGCGCGTGACTCGACTTCATCAGCTCTCGCTCGCCGTCTGGATTCCTGCCGACGCAGGAATGACGAACGGTGGCTAACCGTAGGAATAACCGCCTCGGTCCGCTTCATCACGCAGCGCCTCGCCATCCTGGTCGAGCGTGGGCGCAGCAAACGGCGCCATGGGCGGTGTGCGCGAAAATGTGGCCGCATGCGCAAAGCCGCGATAGCTGCCCACCTTCGGGTGGGCCAGCGTGTGCAGCATGCCCTCGGCGGCTACTTGCGGGTGGTCAAACATGTCTTCCACCGTTTGGGCAGCGGCGCAGGGCACTTCGTCGGCAAACCAGGTCTCCCACTCCAAGGCCGTGCGTGCGCTAAGTGCCGCACGCAACTTGGGCACAATCTCCGCTTGGTGCAGCGCCCGTTTTTTCACGGTGTCGTAGCGCTTGGTCAGCAGCGAGTGCAGGCCGGCTTTCTCGCAGAGCGCGCGCCAAAAATGTGCGGTATTGGCAGAGAGATACAGATAACCCTCGCGCGTGGGGTGCAGGCCGGTAACGCCACCGGAGCGCATGTCGCGATTCACTTCACGCGGCTCGCCGTCAGCCCACACCAGCCTTGCCGATTGCATCGCCAGCGCCGCGCGCAAGAGCGAAACACCAACCGCCTGACCCTGCCCGCTGCGCTCGCGCTCGTAGAGCGCTGAAGCCACCGCCCCCGCCACCAGTGAGGCAGCGTAGTAATCAACCACCGAGCCATAGACGATTTCCGGCGGGCCATCTGCTGCGCCCTGCATGGCGGCAATACCCGTCATGGTTTGCAGTACTTGGTCGTAGCCCGCTTTGGCTTTCAGCGGGCCGGTGTCGCCGAAGCCGGTTATCGCGCAGTAGATCAAGCGCGGGTTGGCGGCACGCAGCGTGGCGAAATCAATTCCTAAACGTTCGGGCACGCCGGGGCGAAAGTTGTGTACCAGCACATCGGCGCTCTTCACCAGTGTGAGAAGGCGCGCCTGATCGGCGGGCATTTTCAAGTCAAGTACCAAGCCGCGTTTGCTGCGGTTTACGCCCAAAAAAGCGCGGCTCTCGTTGGCCAATGTGGAAGGATAATTGCGCAGGTTGTCGCCATCTGGCGGCTCGATTTTGACGACATCGGCCCCTTGGTCTGCCAGCAGCGCGCACGCGTAGGGCCCGGCGATATAGGCCGAAAGGTCGAGCACGCGCACGCCCGCGAGTGGGCCGGCAAGTGGACCAACGACCGGGCCAGCGGACAGCCGTGAGGCGTTTGCTTCGGTCACGGCAAGGCCCTACTCGATCACAATTTTTTGCTGCGCGGCCAGCTTTTTCCAGCGCACCATGTCAGCTGCCACAATGTCGCCAAGCTCGGCGGCTGGGCGTTGCTGGGCGAGTGCGCCTTCCTTCAAAAATTGCTCCTTGATCGCCGCTTTGGCGAGTGCTTGGTTAACCGCGGCATTGAGCTTTGCGGCGACCGGGGCGGGCGTTCCGGCAGGTGCAAACATGCCCCACCAGAGCGAAAACTCGTAGCCTGGCACGGCACTGGCCATCGGCATCAATTCAGGCGCAATCGCGTGTGCTTGGGCGCTGGTAATGCCAATCGCGCGCACCCGCCCGGCGCGCACCATCGGCAACAAGCTCGGGCCGCTCGCCATCAGCACTTGGGTTTGCCCAGAAATCAGGTCAGTCACCGCTGGAGACATGCCACGATAGGGGATGTGTACGATGAAGAGCTTGCCCGCCTGCACCTTGAGCAGCTCAGTGCCAAACTGGTTCACGCTGCCCAAACCCGAAGAAGCGTAGTTGTAAGTGCCCGGCTTGGCGCGAATCGCGTCGATCAATTCTTTCGGCGTTTTGGCCGGAAAGTTGTTGTTGACTGCCACGATCATCGGCCCTTCAGCCAACATCGCAATCGGGGCTAATTGGGTGGCGGGATTGAAGGGCGCATTGGGTGCAACCGCCGCCGTGGTTGTCATGCTTGATGACACCACCACCAGCGTGTAACCGTCAGCCGGCGCGCGCACCACCGAGAGTGTGCCGGTGGTGCCGCTGGCCCCGGCGCGGTTGTCTACCACCACCGGCTGCTTGAGCGTTTCGGCCATTTCTTTGGCGATGCTGCGCGCGAAAACGTCGTTTGAGCCGCCGGGCGGGTAGGGCACTACCAGGGTGATCGGGCGGGTGGGGAAGTTGGCGGCGAGGTCTTGCGCGCGAGCAACGCCGAGAAGGTAAAGAGGCAGGCAAACAAGCAGGCTCAAGGCCCAATAGCAGGTTCCACGAATCATGTTGTTTCCTTTATGCGGCGAGAGAGAGCAAGCCCAACGCTCGCGCCTGTACGCAAATCGCCTCGGCGCGCCGTAAAAAAGGCGCGTCAATCATCTTGCCATCCACCAAATACGCGCCCAAGCCGTTCGCATCCGCAAGCTTCGCGGCTTCACACACTTTGAGCGCCGCCGCGATCTCTGCATCGGTAGGGCGAAACACGGCGTTCACCAGCTCAATTTGCGAAGGGTGAATGCAGCTTTTACCGATAAAGCCCAAGGCCCGCGCCATCTGTGCTTCCGCGATGAAACCTTCCGTATCATGCACATTGGCATAAGCCCCATCAAGCGCAGCCACCCCGGCTTCACCGGCCGCCATGCGCACGGCAAACAGGACCTGGCGCACGGCATCCGGGTTGCGCCGCACGATATTGAGCGGCTCAAAAAGGTCGCCCAGGCCTACTTGCAAACCCATCACCCGCGGGTGCGCGCTTGCGAGCGCAGCGGCCTCGCGCAGGGCATAGGGCGTTTCGATATTGAGCAGCACGCGCACCGGCTCGCGGCTACCTTCAAGCCAACCATTGGCCCGTTCGGCCTGTTCAATCGCAGCGCACGCCGCCCGCACTGCCTCGGGGCTGGCCGGTTTGGGCAGGTTGATGATGTCCAAGCGCGGTTGCACTACAGCGGCAATGTCGTCAGCAAAGTGTGGCGTGTCCATCGCATTGACGCGCACGATCATCGTTTTGCGCGAACCCGACTCTGCTACGCCACTCTGCGCGCGCAGCCAGGCATCCACCAGCGTGCGGGCCTCCGCCTTGCGCGCTTCCACCACCGCATCTTCCAGGTCAATCGAAATGCCGTCTGCCGCGCTCGCCATTGCCTTGGCGAAAAGCTCAGGGCGTGAGCCCGGGACAAAGAGTTTGCTGCGCATCGTGGTTCGCTTCACAGGCCCTTAGTCCAAGTAATCAGTCAAATTCACAAAACGCCCTTTTTGCACTTGGGTGATGCGAATCTTCTTGCCGCCCAAATGGTTGGTGGCTGAAAAACTGTAGCCCGGACCGCGAAAAATATCGCGTGGCGCGGTCAGCTTTTCAGTCGCTTTGGCCCATGCCAGGTTAGTCAGATTCGGCCCCGCTGCTTGCAAGCCCTTGATGAACAAATCCATCGCGATATAGCCTGCCGTGGCAGACGATTCGTACTCCTCGTTGTGGCGCTTTTTGTAACTCTCAATCCAGCGCTTGGCTTGGTCGGTCGCGTCGTCTGGGTAGGCAATCGGCGTTTGTGCGGTGGTGTACAAGCCCTCAACATTGGCTTGCCCCAAGCGCGTTACGAGTGCGGAGTAAGCCGCGTGGGTCGCCATCATGTCCACATTCCAGCCCACTTTGCGCGCCTCAGCCTTGGCCCCCACCGTTTCGCGCAGGGTCGTGCCCAGCACCACAAAATCTGCGCCTGCCGCCCGCATACGCGCGATTTGCGATGAGAAATCAGTCGCGCCGCGCTTGTACGAAGTTTTGTCAACCAGCGTGAGGCCCAAGTCTTTCAACCCCGCTTCAGTACCCTGCAACACCTCAAGGCCGAAGTCATCGTCTTGATACAAGATGGCAACCTTTTTGTGGCCCTTCTCCTTGTTGATCCACTTCACGCCCGTACGAATCGCATCGAAATAAGGCGCGAAAAACGCGAATTTGAGCGGGTGCAAAGGCTCGTAACTCTCGCGTGCCGCCGCCAAGGGATAAGCGTGGATTACGCCCTTTTCGAGCGCTTTGGGCATTGAAGCCATCATCACCGGTGTGCCTAAAGTGCCGACAATCGCGAAGACCTTGTCGCGCCCAATCAGCTTGTCCGCCGCCAACAGCGCCTTCTTCGGGTCGTAGCCCGAATCCTCCACCTGAAAGCGGATTTTGCGCCCATGCACACCGCCAGCTTCGTTCTCTTCGTCGATGCGCATCTGCATGCCATTGCGAATGAACTTGCCGTACAGCGCAATCGGCCCGCTCAAGTCTTGAATGGAACCAAGCACGATTTCAGTCTTGCTCACACCTTGCGTGGGCGGCACGTTTTGCGCAAAAGTGCTGCAAGCGAATGCCCCAAGAAGCAATACAGATAAGCGTTTCCACATGGTTGATCTCCTTGAGTTTGAGCTGAAATCGAGCCGCAGAACGCGCTCTCGAGAATGATGCAATGGTATCCATCATTCTTGGCCCAAGCAACTTGCCCGGCGACACTTGCCCGCCAACACGTATCGGTGAGCGCGCCGCCGTCGATCAAGCGCTCTCCCGCGTCGTGCGGCGCGGCAGGCTATTATGCAGAGGCATTCGACTCACTGATGGCGCGATCTCATTCCATTTCTAAATCATTACGATATGTTGTTGCCCCTTCCTAGCCGTGCTACGCGCACTGTCGTCGTCGGTGCGCCTAATCTCGTAATGATTTAGAAATGGAATCAGGTCATTGAGCGCAAGGTCAACAACGAGCGAAAATAGTCGGATCATCGCGTCCACGACAGATTTCAAACAACCCGTGGAGGCGCGCGCTAAGCAGGACTCAAAGTTCGCCCACGCGCTGCACGACGAGGGCCCACGCTTTTCCTCAATGGCGAACCCCACGAGGCCAAATTGATTCTGTGCGATCTGCTGAGCGCGACGGTTGGTTTCGAGCAATCGGCTATGGTCTCACCGCCATCAGATTGCGAAACGCCTTGCGTTTGGCCGTACGGTAAACCGAAAAATCCGCGCGATCCAGCGTGATGATGTCCGAGATGCCGGTGCGATTTGCCAGCCAGACCAGCGACGCATCTGCCAAGTCCATGGGGCGATCCGAATACTTGCGAATCAGAGCCGCGAGGCCCGGCAAATCCTCGGGGGTTAGAGCCGCAATATGCAGCAAGCCCCTGGCATGACCTGCGCTCAGCCATTCCAGAAATTCGCTCTACGTGGCGGCACTGAAGTCCAGAAAATACATCACCTCGGAAATGACTTCCCAGGTGGTGTGCAATATCAGAGCATTGCCGCGCACTTTGAAAAAAGCGGCGCACTGCGCGCGGTAGCTGTCGCGAGAGTTGAACCGCGCCGCAAGCGGGCCGCTGTCAGCGAGCGCGCTTTGCCGCAAGGCGTGCCTTGACGATTTGCTTGATGTCGGCGGCTTGGCGGGTTGCGTCACCGCGACGACCAAATTTGTCCACGCCCAGCGAGTAGAGGCTGACCTCATCGGCCAGAGCCTGGCCTGCGAATACGCGCAATGCCTGCCGCACCACCTCTGATTTCGAGAGGCCGGTGCGCTCTTGGAGCTTGGCGAAAAGTGCGCCGTCTTGCGCTGGCAAACGGATATTGAGAATGGCTTCCATTGCGTGTCGGATAAATGTATTACAACGAAAGCAAACCGTAACACACCTTCGGCTTACGAGCAAAGCAACGCTACTTCTTCAACGCCTTCAGCGCCATGTCATCCACCATTCCCGGCGCGATCATCTTGAGCCAGAGGGCGATCTTCGCTTTGGTGGTCATCACCAGCTCGCGCTTGCGGCCGGCAATCGCCACAATCATCTGGCGCGCGCATTCCTCAACGGTCATCGCGCCTTCTTCCGCCAGACCGCTTTTGCCAGCTGGTTTGCCATCTGCGCCATAGCCGTTGAGCCGGATATTGGTCAGTACCACGCCGGGGTAGATCATCGTCACATCCACCCCCGTGCCACGCAGCTCGATGCGCAGTGCGTCGTGGAAACCGACGGTCGCAAACTTGGAGGGGCAGTACGCTGTGCGGCCCGGCACGCCTGCCTTCCCAGCGAGCGATGAGACGCCGACGATCTGGCCGCTCGATTTTTTTAGATGCGGCAAGGCTGCATGGGTGAGCCATAACGGGCCGAAGTGGTTCACGCGCATCATGTCTTCATACCACTTGAAATCGGTCACTTCTTCAAATAGTGCGTGGCCCGATACGCCTGCGTTATTGATAAGAATGTCGATACCGCCGAAAGCTTCTACCGCTTTGGCCGCGAGTGCGCGCGTGTCGGCTTCAACGCCCATGTCGGTTCGTACGCAGATTGCTTCAGCACCCGCTGCGCGGCATTGCGCAGCAACCGCTTCGAGCTTATCCACGCTGCGAGCGGCGAGCACAAGTTTGGGCTTTAGCGGCGCGATTTGGCGCGCGAATTCCGCGCCGATGCCTTCAGAAGCACCGGTGAGAATGACGACTTTGGAGGTGAACATGGGCGCCAGCTTTCATCGCAATTTGAAGAAGCTGGAGCTTACCTGACCGCTGCTCGCACGCCCTGCTGGCTGAAGGCGCGCTCTGGCTGTGCCTCTCCAGCCAGAGATGCCGCAAGAGGCACGCCCGGTGCGGCTCTTCAAGCAAGCACTCAAGGCACTCTGTGCAAATCGAGCGCTTTCTGCGGCACTGAATCGGGTGCGCGAATCTTCGCAATCGTTTCCAGCACCAGTGGCGCGTCTTCATCAAACGCACCGTGCGCGGCAGGCACGTTGTGGCTCATGTCGGGTGCGCCGCTGCCGGAAGTTTTTTGCGCCACGCGCGGCGCGCTCACCAGGCTCAGTTCGAGCGAGCTGCCGATGGTCTGGCGCAGGCGGTCGAATTCGCCCAAAGTTTGCAGGGTTTTTGCGTCGCCCTTCCAACCATTCGGCGCATCAAACACCCGGTCGCGGTCCCATGCGCCTTGCATGCCCAAGAGTGGCGCTGGGCGCTCTTCTTCAATGCCTCGAGCGACAAAGTAGAGCAGTGACTTTCGATAAATTTCGATCACCTTGTCGTCCTGTTCGCGCAGGTCGGTTAAGGCATGCACGCGCAGCGGGAATTTGGCCCGCGCTGCGGAAAATTCACCCGCGTGTGGCAGCCAGTGCTCGTTCGCAAACGCCACGGTGCAAGCGGGCGCATACAGGTGCGCGCTTTTGATGGTGAGGCGGCGGCGCTGCAAGTTGGCGATCATCGGCCCTAGCAGCAGGCTGCCCGCTGAATGGCCGATCAAATGCACTTCGAGCGTGGGCAGTTGAATCAGGAGCGATTGCAGCGCATTGGCCAATTGGGTTAGGCCGCCGTCGGGCGTATTGGCGATGGCGGCACTGCGTTTCATGTCGTTCCACGCGGCGCGGCCCAGCGTCGGGCCGAGGGTGTTCTCAAGGAAAGGGTCGCTGACTTTGTCGGTCAGAAAGCCGCCTGCAATTTGTGGGTCGCCCGGCTTCTTGCCGCGCAAGCGATTGGCCAGAGTTTCGAGCGGGCCAGTTTTCCAGACGAGGAAGATCGGGTAAATGCGATTGCCCAAAAAAGCCCCGGCCATCTCGCGGGCGCGGGTCAGGCCTTCATCTTCACTGTTTAAACCGCCGTGGGCATAGAGCACCAAGCGCGGTGTTTCGTTCGGGTGCGCGGCCTGCCATTGGCGAAACTGCACCAGCGGCCATTCAGTGCCGACCAGCCCAAGCGATTGTTCTTGCAGCAAGTCGCCGGTGCTGGTTTTGCACGGCATGCCTTGATCGAGCACCAAGCTGTGGCGCACGCCAAGGTCGTCTGGCGGCGCTGCATTGCCCGCGAGCGCCGAAGTGCCCGCAGCGGCACCGTGCTTGGCGGCGGCGGTGCCCGGTATCGCCGCCGCATTGTTGACCACGCCGGGCACACCAAGGCTTGCGGCCCAGGCGTCCATCGCGTTTTCTTGCCAGTCGGCATAGGCAAGCACAGCAAAGCCGCCCATGCCCCAATCCGGCCCCCAAGAGTTTTGCACGATGAAACCGGCGCGGTTGTAGCCTACCAACGCGAAGGCGTGTGCGCCGGTGGGCTTGGTCACGCCGCGCTGAAAGGCGATTACCGGCAGCGTTTCGTGCGAGGGCTGCGCGGCCTTGGTGCGCTTCTTCAGCTTCGCAGGTTTCGCTGGGGTCAAATCCCAGCCGCTATGCACGCCTGCTGAAACGAAGATCGCGCCGACTTCGGCAATCGCGGCTTGCAAGTCGACAATGCTGTTCTTTTCAACCCGGTAATACACGCCCAGACTCACCTCGAGTGCGCTCTGCATCCACGTGGCATTGGCCGGTGTCAGGCCGCTGTAGGGCCAATCGGCCTCGCTGCACACACCATGTTTGTGCCAGCCTTTGAGCGCGCCGCGACAACTGGAGCCCTGGTAATCCGCACCTTCAAATTCGTCGTAGCGGCGCGCAAATTCATAGAGCATGCGCGGGCTCACGGGTGGCATGGCGTGCAGGTCGAATTGCTTCTTGGCCGCCGGGTCGTGCTGCGTCAAGTGGCGCGCAAAGCGCAGGTAGTTGATGAGACAAGCCAAGCCAAAGCCGGTGCACGCGCCTTCTTGCCCCTGGTCGAGCACGAGTGCGCCGTAGTCCTTCCAAAACGTGCTCACGATGTGTGGCGCGGGGAATACCGTGGGCAGCGAGCCTAAGGGCGGGCAATACGGCAAGTCGCGCAAATCCACCCGGTCGCTTTTGACCGGCAGCGCAAAGTTGCTGGTACTCTTGGTGAAGCTGGCAAAACTGAACTTGCGACCGGAAGTACCGTTACCCGCACCTGCACCCGTCGGGCTTGCGGCCAGCAAAGGCGCGATAAATTCATCAAAGCGTTTGCAGGCATCGGTGAAGCGATCCAGCCCGTGGCTGCCACCGTTGACCAGGCGGCGCGCTTTGCGCAAATCCGCCGCTGCCATCGCTGCCAGCACATCAGATTCCTTGTTCTTCAGATATTGCACCAGCAGTGCCGCCGCCGCTTCAGGCAGATTCGCCAAGTGCGCGAGCTGGTGCAGCGGCAGATTGACCTGCGCGCCCACCCGCGTGTAGTTGTCGCGCCCGGTGAGCTGAATGAAGCCGCGCCCCTTGAAGCGCGCGCCGTCGCCTACCTGTGTGTTGCCCAGATTTTTGGCGATCCTGGAAGGTGGGTCGTACAAGCCAAATGGTGCTTGGGCGGCCGCCGTGTTGTAGATCGAGCGGCCTTCCGAAATCGGTTCAAAGCCTTCGGTTTCAGCGCGAATCGTTGCCAGCGCCACTTTTGCCATCACCTTGCCGCTGGCGCTGTTCGGCCGGTAGCCCGCCGCGTCGAGCGCCGCGAAGACGTAGGGCGCGTAGATCTGCAAGTTCTTGCGCAACGTGAAGGGAAACATCTTCGCCAGAGCTTCCGGGCTTAAGCGTGTAAGCCACGAAGTGGTTGCAGCTGCGCTTGAAGAGCCGCCACCAGAGCCGTTCTTCACAATTTCCAGCAGGGCTAGGTGGTAAGGCCCCACCATGCCATCGGCAATCAAACCCCGGCTGCGCTGAAAGGCTGAAAGTGCCGCGTAGGCGGCTTCGTGGGTGGCGGTGGGCGGCAAATTCAGCAGCGCACACAGGCTCGGATAAGCAGCAGTGTCGCCCAACAAGGTGAGCGAGGTGTTGCCCAAGCCCCCCGGCTGCAGATCGCTGACTTGAAAGTAGAGTAGGGGCATGGCGGGCTCCTCAAGGCGAGTGTGGTTTGGCAGTTCAGTCGTCGCAAGTGTACGCGCGGTGCAGGACGGCGCATCCACAGTGTTGTGGAGCCATACCAGGGACGCTACGCAAAACATCAAACATTTGATGCTTGAAGACTGGCCTGGAGTAAGCGTCTTCGGCAAGTGGCCCCAAACAGCGGGTGGCGGTCGATGCGTGGCCCGTCCCTAATTGCTCCCTACTCGGCCTTGATTCCCGCCGCCTTGATGATCGGCCACCATTTCGCGATCTCAGCTTTGTGCTGGACGGCCAATGCACTGACGGTACGTTTCTCCGTCGGGTAAATCTCCTGCCCCAGGTCAGCCAGCCGCGCGCGCACCTGCGGCTCGTTCAATGCGGCCGAAACCGCTGCATTGAGCTTGCTGACAATGTCTTGAGGCGTGCCTTTGGGGGCCCACACCGCATGCCAACGGGAGAAATAGAAGCCCGGCAGCCCCGTTTCGTCCACGGTCGGAATGTCTGGGGCTGCGGCCAGGCGGGTCGCTGAAGTGACTGCGAAGGCCTTGATTTTTCCGCTGCGAATTTGTGGCAGCGAGCTGGTTGGGTCGTCGATGATCATGTCGATATCGCCGGCCAGCAGCGCCTGCATCGCGGGCGCCGCACCCCGGTAGGGAATGAACTGAAAGCGCGTGCCGGTGAGTTGCTGAAAAAAGACCCCGCCTACGTGCTGTGGGCTGCCCGCGCCTGCCGTGCCTGCGGAAGCTTTGTCAGGACTGGCCTTGAGCCACGCAATCAGGCCTTTCAAATCGATGGCTGGCACGGCGGGCTTGGCCACGATCAAATACGAATTTGTTGACACCAGTGAAATTGGCGCGAAATCGTCGAACACGCTGAAAGTGAGCGGATACACCGCGCCGTTCACCACGTGCGTGCTCCAGTGGCCCAGAATCAGGGTGTGCCCATCGGGTGCCGCGCGTGCCACCTTGGCGCCGCCAATGTTGCCATTTGCGCCCGCGATGTTTTCCACCAACACCGTCTGCCCCAAAGAGGCACGCATCTGTTCGGCCAACAAGCGCGCAATGATGTCGGTTGGGCCGCCCGGCGCGAATGGCACGACCAGCGTGATGGGCCGTGACGGGAAGGATTGCGCCATTGCCACGGGCATGCCGAGCAGGGTGAGCATGCAGAACACGAAGGCAGTTAGCAGGCGCATTGCGAACCTCAAAAATTGTCAGGCCAAAAATAATTTCAGCCTTGATGATGCCACTTTAACCGCTTTCCCAACATGAAACACGCCTACCGAGTTCCTGCAGAATCGGCAATTCGACCCATTTAGGCGGATTTGATTTCCCAGTGCCCGCCCCGACATAGACCCAATGCGCCACCGCCAAGCCACCACCTCAGCCGCCCCTTCCCCCAACCAGAAATCCCGCGACGGCTGGGGCACGATCAAGACCTTGTTGCCTTACCTGTGGGAATACCGGGGCCGGGTGTTGCTGGCCTTGAGTTGCCTGATCGCCGCCAAGCTTGCCAACGTGGGCGTGCCGCTGGTGATGAAGGACTTGGTCGATACGCTGGTGCCGCCGATGAAGGACGGCAGGATCGTCATCGCAGCGGTAGTGGCGGTGCCGATTGCCTTGTTGATGATCTACGGTTTCATGCGGGTTTCGACCACGCTATTTACCGAGCTGCGCGAGTTTGTCTTCGCCAAGGTCACGCAATCGGCTACCCGCAAGATCGCGTTGCAGGTGTTTCGCCACCTGCATGCCTTGTCGCTGCGCTTTCATCTGGAACGGCACACCGGCGGGGTGACGCGCGACATTGAACGCGGCACGCGCGGCGTGCAGTCGTTGGTGTCGTACACGCTCTATTCGATCTTGCCGACGCTGTTTGAAATTTCACTGGTGCTGACGATTCTCTTCATCAAGTATGACATTTGGTTTGCCGGTATCACGGTGGGTGCGCTGGTGCTCTATATCATCTGGTCGATTTCGGTTACCGAGTGGCGCACCAACTTTCGCCGCACGATGAATGAGATTGATTCGCAGGCCAATACCAAGGCCATCGATTCACTGCTCAACTACGAGACGGTCAAGTACTTCAACAACGAAGAATACGAAGCGAAGCGCTACGACCAAAACTTGGCTTCTTGGGAGCGGGCTGCGGTTAAAAGCCAGACTTCGCTCTCGCTGCTCAACTTGGGCCAGTCGATCATCATTGCGGTGGCGGTCACGCTCATCATGTGGCGCGCGACGGTGGGCGTGGTGAGTGGCGCGATGACGATTGGCGACTTGGTGCTGGTCAATGCCTTCATGATTCAGCTCTACATTCCGCTCAATTTCCTGGGCGTGCTGTACCGTGAGATCAAGCAAAGCCTGGCCGATATGGAGCGCATGTTTACGCTGCTCGACGCGCACCGCGAAGTGGCGGATGCGCCGGGCGCGCCTGCCTTGAACCTGAACACTGGCGCGCCGGTGAAATTCGCGCATGTCAATTTTGGCTACGACACGAATCGGCAAATTTTGTACGACGTGGATTTCGAGATTCCGGCAGGCAAGACGCTTGCCGTGGTGGGCCAAAGCGGCTCGGGCAAATCGACGCTGGCGCGCCTGCTGTTCCGCTTTTATGATGTCAACGCTGAGAACGGCGCGATCTTGGTCGGCACGCAAGACATCCGCACCGTTACGCAGACCTCGCTGCGCCAAGCCATTGGCATCGTGCCGCAAGACACCGTGCTCTTCAACGACACGGTCTACTACAACATCGCCTACGGAAAAACCGGTGCTACCTATGAGGAAGTGATTACCGCTGCCAAGGCGGCAAGCATCCACGACTTCATCGAATCGACCCCCGACAAGTACGAAACCAAAGTGGGCGAACGCGGCTTGAAGCTTTCGGGTGGCGAGAAACAGCGGGTCGCGATTGCGCGTGCGATTCTCAAAAATCCGCAAATTCTGATTTTTGATGAAGCAACCTCGGCGCTGGATTCAAAAACCGAAAAGGCAATTCAAGCCGAGCTCAAACTCATCGCGCAAAACCGCACTACGCTGGTGATCGCGCACCGGCTCTCAACCATCGCCGATGCCGATCAAATTCTGGTGATGGAAGTTGGCCGGGTGATTGAGCGCGGCACGCACACAGCGCTGCTCGAAGCCAATGGCCGCTACGCGCAGATGTGGGCCTTGCAGCAGCAAGAAGGTGCCGTGGAAAGCAGCGCGCCATAAAGAGTTCCAGGCCATATGCCTGAAGAAGCTTATCCAGTAAGTCTCTTCAAGGCATCGGGCTGAAGACGCTTACTGCTGCTGCATCACCGCGCTGGGCATGCCGGTGAGCTCGCGTTTAAGCTCATACGGATCTGGCGGGTTCAAGGTGACATCACGCGCGACTTCAATAAAGCTGCAATCCATGTAGCGATTGCGAAACGCAAAGCGGCGCTCGGGCGAGGCACGGAATTTCCAGGGCTGCAAAAACTTCAGTACCGGCTCACCATACAGCCCAAAAAACTGCGCCAGCGCATCGTGCGAGGCAATAATAAAACTGCGGTCGCCGCCAAACATCAAGCCATGTTCACGCACGTCGGTGAGCGACAAAATCCGCGCGCAATCATTCAAGCCATTGCCGCAAAAATTGGGCCGGCCCTGCACGTCTTCGTACTCAATCGTGTCAGCGGTGTGAATACAAAAACGCGCGCCGCGAAAAATTCCGCCGGTTTGGCTTTGGCGCTTGAGCAGATAGCTGCGCAGCGAAAGCGTGAGCAGCAAACCATAGCCCGAAAGCCCCGGATTCAGCATGATGTAGAAACCGTCGCCAGCTGGCATCATGCCCTGAATGATGTCCTCAAATTTGGAGAACGAGCGCCCAATTAGCTCACGCACCGTCTCGCGCACCGCCTCAGTCATGATGATGGCCGTGAGGAACTGGTTCTCGTCGGACAAAGACGAATAGCCGACAATGTCAGCCAGAATGATGTCTGTTTTGACCGGAATCACGTGAACCGCCCACTCCCCATTTAAATAGGGACAGTCCCTATTTAATTTCTGCAAGCCCCAAGCGCTTCCAGATTGCGATGGAAAACGCCGCCATGTTCAAGGTGTAGAAGTGTAAGCCCGGCGCGCCCTGTTTGAGAAGCCGTTCACACATTGCGGCAACCGCGTCGATCCCAAATGCCTGAATCGATGCTCGGTCGTCGCCGTAGCTTTGCAGCTTCAGGCGCATCCAGCGCGGGATTTCAGCGCCGCATGCATCAGAAAAACGCATCAACTGCGAAGCACTGGCAATCGGCATGATGCCGGGCACGATGGGCGCATTGATCCCCATCGCGCGCGCGTCGTCTACAAACTGAAAGTAGGCATCGGCGTTGTAAAAATATTGCGTGATCGCCGAGTTCGCCCCCGCGTCGATCTTGCGCTTGAACGATTTCAGGTCGTCCTGCGGGCTTCTGGCCTGCGGATGGACTTCAGGATAGCAAGCGGTTTCGATGTGAAAGTGATCGCCGGTTTCCGCGCGGATAAAGGCGATCAGCTCATTGGCATAGCGAAAATGCCCAAACTCCGCCTCACCCGAAGGCAAGTCGCCGCGCAAGGCCACCATCCGGCGGATGCCGTTGTCGCGGTAGGTCTGCAACATCGTGCGAATGTTCTCTTTGGTGGAGCCAATGCAGGAGAGATGCGGGGCCGCCTCGAACCCTTCCTTCTGGATCTCCAGCACGGTTTCAAGCGTGCGGTCACGGGTTGAGCCGCCTGCCCCGAAAGTCACGGAAAAGAAGTGCGGCGACAAAGCTTCGAGCTGTTTGCGCGTGTCACGCAGCTTGGCCATGCCTTCATCGGTTTTGGGCGGGAAAAACTCGAAGCTGATTGCGGGATTCGCGGGAAAAGCGCCGCCCGCGCCAGCAGCAACGCTGGCGTTGAAATGAGTTGTCATTGACGGCGCTCCGGCCTAGTAACGGTACTGGTCGGCCTTGTACGGGCCTTCCGTCTTCACGCCGATGTAGGCTGCCTGCTTGGGCGTGAGTTTGCTTAGCTGCGCATTGAGCGTTTTTAGCTGCAGCCTAGCGACCTTCTCGTCCAAATGCTTGGGCAGGGTGTAGACACCAATCGGGTAATTCTTGGTGCGCGTGAAAAGCTCGATCTGCGCAATCGTTTGGTTCGCAAACGAGGACGACATCACGTAGGAAGGATGGCCCGTGCCGCAACCCAGATTGACCAGACGGCCCTTGGCCAGCAGGATGATGCGCTTGCCTTTTGATTTACCCTTGGCCGGAAAGATCACGTGATCAACTTGCGGTTTGATCTCGTCCCACTCGTATTTTTCAATCGAGGCGACATCAATCTCGTTGTCAAAATGGCCGATGTTGCAGACGATGGCTTGGTCCTTCATCTTCACCATATGGTCGTGCGTGATGATGTGGTAATTGCCGGTGGCGGTCACGAAAATGTCGGCCTTGTCGGCGGCGTATTCCATCGTCACCACACGGTAGCCTTCCATCGCGGCTTGCAGCGCGCAGATCGGGTCAATCTCGGTCACCCAAACTTGGGCCGAGAGCGCGCGCAGGGCTTGCGCCGAGCCCTTGCCCACGTCGCCATAACCGGCAACCACGGCGATCTTGCCGGCGATCATCACGTCGGTAGCGCGCTTGATCGCATCGACCAGCGATTCGCGGCAGCCGTAGAGGTTGTCGAATTTCGACTTGGTCACCGAATCGTTCACGTTGATTGCCGGGAAGGCGAGCTTGCCCTCTTTGTGCATCTGGTACAGGCGATGCACACCAGTGGTGGTTTCTTCAGTCACGCCGATGATGGCGGCCAAGCGCTTGGAATACCAATTTTTATCGCGCTTCAAGGTCTTCTTGATCGACGCGTAGAGACATTCTTCTTCTTCGCTGGTGGGTTTGGCGACGACCGAAAGGTCGGTTTCAGCGCGGGTCCCCAAATGCAGCAGCAGTGTCGCATCGCCGCCGTCGTCCAAGATCATGTTCGAGTAGCCGCCGTCCGTCCACTCAAAAATGCGGTGCGTGTAGTCCCAATACTGCACCAGGGTTTCGCCTTTCACAGCGAATACCGGCGTGCCATTGGCGGCAATCGCCGCCGCCGCGTGGTCTTGGGTGGAGAAAATGTTGCACGAGGCCCAACGCACCTGTGCGCCCAGCGCTTCAAGCGTTTGGATCAGCACGGCGGTTTGAATCGTCATGTGCAGCGAGCCGGTAATGCGCGCACCCTTGAGCGGCAGTTTCTTGGCGTATTCGTCGCGAATCGCCATCAGGCCGGGCATTTCAGTTTCGGCAATCGCGATTTCTTTGCGGCCCCAGTCGGCCAGCTTCAGATCGGCAATAACGTAGTCGTTCTTCGGTTTGAATTTAAGTACGGCGCTCATCTCGCGCCTCCTTTCAGTGTGAATAAAGAAGAGGGCGAGCGCCGTTGCTGCATGCGGTGGCGCTGTTAACCAGCCCCAACACACTGTCCAAGCCTGGCAGTTGACTTTGCATCAACTGTCGCAACGCTCCTCGAACCCAACCAGTTTAACAGAATCATCGTGCTGCGCCAAGCCCTGACGCGGCGTGATCTACTTCGTCAACCCCGGCAACCAGAGCGAAATTGCCGGAATGTAGGTCACCAGCAAGAGCGCGATGCACATCGCCCCGTAAAAGGGCCATAGCTCCTTCGACACTTCTTCCATCGTCACTTTTCCGATCGCGCACCCCACGAACAGCGTGGGCCCCACCGGCGGCGTAATCAGGCCGATCCCCAAGTTCAAAATCATAATCATCCCGAAATGCACCGGGTCGATGCCCAGTTTCAGAATCACCGGCATGAAGATCGGCGTACAGATCAGCAGCATCGGGGCCAGATCCATGAAGGTGCCCAAGAGCAGCAGCAGGATGTTCACCAGAAGGAGAAAAACGTATTTGTTGTCGGAGACGGAAAGGAAGAATTGGGTCACTTTGGCCGGTATCTGCATGATCGCCATCATGTAGCCGAAGGCGACTGAAAAGCCGATCAACATCATCACCATCGAGACGGTTTTGACCACGCGGTGAATCATTCTGGGTAGGTCGCGCCAGTGGTAGTCGCGATAGACCAGAAAGGTGACGAGAAAGGCGTAAACGCATGCGACAGCGGCGGATTCAGTCGGTGTGAACACGCCCGACAAAATGCCGCCCATGATGATCACTACGGTGACCAAACCCCACAGCGCCTCCACCACGATTTTGGGCACATCTTTAAGTGCCACCGGCTCGCCCTTTGGATACTGGCGTTTGTGCGAGATCCACAGCACCAAGCCGATCAGGCACAGCGCAAACAGCAGACCGGGGAAGATGCCAGCCAGAAACAGGTGTGCCACCGACACGCTGCCGCCTGCGGCGAGCGAATAGATCACGGCGTTGTGCGAAGGCGGGATCAGCAGGGCCTGCACCGAACCGCAGATCGTCACATTGGTCGCGAATACCTTGGGAAAACCCGCTTTGACCATTTGCGGGATCATCACTGAGCCAATCGCCGAGGTATCGGCCACCGAGGAGCCCGAAATGCAGCCGAACAGAGACGAAGCCAGGATGTTGACCAGTGCCAGTCCGCCGCGGATGAAGCCGACAAAAATACGCGCCATGTTGATCAGGCGAGCGGCCATGCCGCCCTCTGCCATGATGGCACCAGCCAAGACGAAAAACGGAATCGCCAGCAGCGCAAAATCGTCAGTGCCGTCAGAGATTTTGAGCATCACGGCTTCGACCGGAATGTCAACCCATAGCGCGGCGCAAATCGCGGCCAAGCCGAGCGCGTAGGCCACCGGCAGCCCGAGTGCACACAGGAGCGCGAAGGAACCAAGCAGAATCAGGATGTCCATGCCTTACTCCAGATCCGCAGCAGCATCGCTGTACATGTACGAGGTCGAAGGCGGCGCGCCAACCCAGACACGCTCGATTAAAAACAAGAAGGTGAGAGCCCCTGCGATCGGAATTGGCAGATACACGGCACCTGCCGGTAGGGCGGGAAACTCAGCCATCGACTGGTTCCAGGTAATGCGGCACAACTGCCCGCCGTAGAACACCATAAACAGGGCAACAATGGCAATGCACAGATCCACGCCAATCAGCATCAGGCGTTTTTGGCCCGCGCTGACTGCGTTGAGCAGCGCTTCAACCGCCACATGCACATTCGCGCGGTAGACCGCGGCGCCCCCGATAAAAGAGAACATCACCATCATCACCACGGCGGCCGGTTCTGGCCAGGAGAGTGGGCTGTTCATCACATAGCGCATGAACACGCCGAACGGGATGATCAGCGTAATGATCACCATGGCAGTGCCGGAAAGGAGGATGCAAGCGATATAGAGCCACTCCATCACCTGGGCGTAACTTTGTTTGGCGTTCACGTGGAGCTTTCGGAGATTTCAAAACAATGGCTGAAGAACCGCCTCCATGGCGGGCCTTCAGCCAATTCTCGCCGGGTTTTGAGGTTACGGGACTACTTGGTGTCTTCGATGCGCTTGAGAATCGCCGCATACTTCGAGCCGTATTTGTCGCGAATCGGCTGGGTTGCTTTGTAGAAAGCGGGCTTATCGGCGGCCACAAATTGCACCCCGGCGGCTTTGAGTTTGGTCTCCGCATCACCGACGTAGGCATCCCACAGCTTGCGCTGCTCGATCTGCGCTTCCGCCGAGACTTTCTTCACCAGTGCCTGGTCTTCCTTGCTCAGAGCTTCCCAGCTGCGCTTGGAAAACACAAAGATTTCCGGAATGATCAGATGGCCGGTCAGGCTATAGACCTTGCTTACCGTGTAGTGGCTCTGTGCGAGCAAAGTAGGCGGATTGTTCTCCGCGCCATCGACCACGCCGGTTTGCAGCGCGGAATAGAGCTCGTTGAAGCCCATCGCCACCCCATTGCCGCCCATCGCATTCATGGTTTCAACAAACAGCGGGTTGCCCATCATACGAATCTTCATGCCTTTGAGGTCCTCCGGCTTGGTGACCGCCTTCTTGGCGTAGACGTTGCGCGTTCCCGCGTCCATCCAGCCCAGCGCGATCAGGCGCGAGCCCGGGCCATTCGACATGCGCTCAATCAATTCCTGGCCAATCGGGCCGTCGATCACTTTGCGCATATGCGCCTCATCGCGGAACACAAAAGGCAGGTTGAAGACGTTCAAATCGTCCACCACCGGCCCCATCGCGCCGACGGAAATGCGCGCGATCTGCAAAGCCCCGATCTGGGCTTGTTCGATCATTTCCTTTTCGCCGCCCAATTGCATCGAAGGGAACATCTGAATCGAGATGCGACCATTGGTGGCAGTCTCGATCTTTTTGCCCATCCGCACGATAGCTTCGACGGTCGGGTAGCCAAGCGGGTGGACATCGGTGGCTTTCCACACCACTTTCTGCTGGGCCAGTACGCTGCCCGCCGGAATGGCGGCTGCGGCAGCTGCGGCAGCACCTGCGCGAATCATGTCACGTCGTTTCATCTTTGCTTCTCCTGGGGTTGGGTCGGTGGATAGTCGGCATGCAGTCGAAGGCGCAATGTCGAAAGCCCTTGATTTGACTATAGTCATATGTCATCATACAACTTACATTTTGATTATGCAGGCGGTCAAAGATCAATGTCAAGCGGCTCACTCTCAAACCGTAGCGCGGCCCCTGAACTTCAAACCCAAGGTTTGTTGCGCCGCCCCACCGGTCTGTCGCACCAACTCGTCGAGCGGCTGGGCGCGCAAATCAGGGAGGGTGGCATTGCGCCGGGCGGCAAGTTGCCGACTGAAGCGCAAATCATTCGTGAACATGGTGTCAGCCGCACCGTGGTTCGAGAGGCGCTTTCACGGCTCTCGGCCACCGGGGTGGTGCATACGCGCCACGGAATCGGCACGTTTGTCAGCGAGACTGCCGCAGTTGGCAATTTTTCCATTGAGCCCCTGGAGCTGGCAACACTTCTCGAAGTGATGGCCGTGCTGGAGTTGCGCATCAGCCTGGAAAGTGAGGCTGCCGGGCTGGCGGCGCAGCGCCGCAGCGCGGCACAACTAAAGCTCCTGAAAAAGACGCTACGCGAGTTCACCCGCAGCGTGGCAAGCGGCGGCGAGACCGTGAAGCCTGATTTCGACTTTCACCTCCAAGTTGCCGTGTGCACCGGTAACCGCTACTTCGCCCACCTGATGGAGTATCTGGGTACGATGATCATTCCGCGCACCCGCCTGAACACCGCGCAACTCGCGCGCGAAGACCGCGCCGCTTACCTGGGTCGCGTGGGTGCGGAGCACGCCACCATTTGCGAGGCGATCGCCGCGCGCGATGCCCCCGCCGCGCGCGACGCGATGCGCCTGCACCTGAGCAACAGCCGCGACCGTCTGCGCCGCGCGCAAACCCGGGCAGGCCAGGTGCGAGCAATTTGATTTAGCGCAGGGCGGCACGCGATGCCGACGGTTACGATACCGTTTTCGCCCCCTGAAGAATTCGCTTATGCAGCGTCGCGCCTTCGTGATCCGCAGCAGTGCCGCCCTTGCCTTGCCAGTGCTGCTGGGGGGGCGTGCGAGCGCCATTTTTGCGCAGTCGGGGCCCGCCGCCTACCCCACCAAGCCGGTCAAAATTATCGCGCCGGTCGCCCCCGGTGGCGGGGTGGATCTGGTGGCGCGCACCATCGCTGACCGTCTGCAGAAAACCTTGGGCGGAACCTTCATCGTCGACAACATGGCAGGCGGCGGTGGCGTGATTGCCAGCTTGGCGGTGGCGCGCGCCACCCCCGATGGCACTACGCTGATGGTGGGCTATGTCGCCACCCACGGCACCAACCCGGCGGTGCGCAAGCTGCCCTTCGATACGCAAAAAGACTTTTCACCGATTGCGATGGTGGGCGGTACGCCGAATGTGCTGGTGGTGCCCGCCACGCTCAATTTGCGCTCGCTCAACGCATTTTTGGAGCACGCACGGGCCAATCCGGGTAAGCTCTCGTACGGCTCGGCCGGAGTCGGTTCCCTCACACATCTGGCGATGGAACAATTGAAGCTGGCGGCGAATTTCTTCTCGGTCCACGTCGCCTATCGCGGCATCGGCCCGGCGCTCACCGACTTGATGGGCGGGCAGACGCAGTCAGCTTTTCCGGGCCTGGCTGCGGCGCTGCCGCACATCAAAGGCGGGCGGCTGGTGCCGCTCGCGGTCACTGGCCTGAAGCGCCACGCCTTGCTGCCGAATGTACCCACTTTCGAAGAATCCGGCTTCAGAGACTTCACCGGGGTGCAGTGGTACGGCATCGTCGGGCCAGCGGGCATTCCGGCTGACATCATCGTCAAGCTCAATACCGCGATCAACCAGAACCTCGCCATGCCCGACTTGGCGGAGCGCCTTTCCGGCGAAGCGCTGGAACCGATGCCGATGAGTCCGGAGGCTTTCGGCAAATACATGAGCGCGGACGTGGCGCGCTGGAAGAAGCTCGCCACCGAACGCAAAATCACTTTGGACGACTAAATGGCGATCAACACCGCAGTTGAGGCCGACCGCAACGCCCCACCGATTACCGGCATCCTCGCCAACTTCGTCGCCAATCATCCCTCGCGCGGCTGGAGCGACGCAGTTGACAAAGAGGCGCATCGAACGTTTCTCAACTGGCTAGGCTGCGCGATTGGCGCGGCGCAACACGAGAGCGTGGCCAGTGCCCTGGCGGGCGTACAAGAGCTTGAACCCGCGCCGCAAGCCACATTGCTCGGGCGGCGTGAAAAAGTCGATATCGCCAGTGCTGCCCTGATTAACGGCATCTCGTCGCACACCTTCGACTTTGACGACACCCACCTCAAAACCATCATCCACCCCGCCGGGCCAGTCGCATCCGCTTTGCTCGCGCTGGCCGAAAAAACCGGGGCCTCAGGGCGCGAATTGCTCGATGCGATGGTGCTGGGCATCGACGTCGCCTGCCGCATCGGCAACATGATGTACCCGCAGCACTACGACCGCGGCTGGCATATCACCGGTTCCACCGGCACCTTGGGCGCTGCCGCCGCGTGTGCGCGCCTGCTCAAGCTCAATGTCCAGCAAACCCAAATGGCGCTCGGCCTCGCAGCCTCGCAGCCCATCGGCCTACGCGAGCAGTTTGGCACCATGACTAAACCCTTCCACCCCGGCGGTGCTGCACGGGCCGGGCTGATGAGCGCGTTGATGGCCAAGCATGGCTTCACATCGTCACCCAAGGCGATTGAAGCACCGCGCGGCTTCGCCCAAGTCGTCTCCACCAAGTTTGACTGGGCCGAAGTCACCGGCGAGTTGGGCGAACGCTTCGAAATCTCGTTCAACACCTACAAGCCCTTCGCCTGCGGCATTGTGATTCACCCCTCGATAGATGCCGCCGTGCAACTGCGCAACCTGCACGGCGTGCAGGCCGAGGACATCGAGCGCATCGAGCTAAAAGTGCATTCCCTCGTGCTCGAACTGACCGGGAAAAAAGCGCCCAAAGACGGCCTCGAAGGCAAATTCAGCGTCTATCACGGCGTGGCTGCGGGCCTCATGTTTGGGCAGGCTGGCGAACACGAATACGCCGATGCCATCGTCACCCGGCCCGATGTGGTGGCTCTGCGGGACCGCGTGGTGGCCACGGTGGACAACACCATTGCCGAAGCGCAAACCGACATGACCGCCGTCCTCAGAGACGGACGGCGCGTGCATGTGTTCGTCAAGCACGCGATTGGCAGTGTCGAAAACCCACTAACCGATGCGATGCTGGAAGCCAAATTTCATGGGCTGGCGGACGCGGTGATCGGCGGTGACAAAGCCAATCGTGCAATTGCCAAGTGCTGGAAGTTGGCTTCTGAAGCCGATCTTCACGGCATTTGCTCGGAGAGCCGCACGGGATAAGGGTCTTCAGGGTAGTCGCTACCTTACGCCTTCAGCAGAACCGGCTCCAGCGCATCGCCCTGCGGCAGCACGCGCCCGATCACCGCCGTGTGCGGGTAGCCTGCAGCGCGTAGCTTCTGCACGCATGCCTCCGCTTGGTCTCCCGGTACGGTGGCCAGCAAGCCGCCTGCGGTTTGCGGATCGAAAATCAGCCGATAGCGCGGATGATTGACCATTTCTTCCTGATTGCGCAGGGCGCGGCGCAGGCGCACATTGGCCGGTTGCAGGGAGCTCAAAATGCCCGCTGCTGCGGTTTCTTCAGCGCCTTCCAGAATCGGCAGTGCCGCCAAATCCAGTTCCACATCGACACCCGCTGGCTTAATCATTTCCACCAAATGCCCTAAGAGGCCGAAACCGGTAAGGTCGGTGCAGGCCGAAGCCCTGTGCTCGCGCAGAATCTTGGCACCATCGCGATTCGAGACGCACATGGATTCCAACGCCGCATCAATCCAATGCCCTCTTGCTTTGAGTAGCGGCAGCGCGGCAAAAAGCGTGCCCGTGCCAATCGGTTTGGTGAGCAGCAGCGCGTCGCCCGCATGCATGCCGCCCTTGGTCATCAGGCCGTTCAAGTTTTCGTCGATCAGGCCGTTGATCGCAAAGCCCAAGGCCAGCTCTTTGCCTTCGCCGGTGTGCCCACCGACCAGAGCGCAGTTGGCTGCGTTGAGCACTTCGATTGCGCCAGACATCATCTGAAAAAGCACGTCTTCCACCTTGGATTCCAGGCCCGAAGGCACAGTGACCACGGCAGTGGCAGATTGCGGCTCGCCGCCCATTGCGAAGATGTCGCCCAAGGCGTGGTTGGCGGCCACTTTGCCGAAAATATAAGGGTCGTCAATGAAAGAGCGGAAGAAATCGACCGTATGCACCATCGCCTTGCCGGGTGGCACGCGCACCACGGCGGCGTCGTCTGGTGCGTGCAGGCCGATCACCACGTCGTCGCGCTCCACCGGGTTGAGTGCGCCCAGCGCTCGCGAGAGCACGGTCGCGCCCACTTTGGCCCCGCAGCCGCCGCAACGCATCGCGATGGCCGAAATCGCTTGAGCGGATTCTTCGGCGTTCAAGGCCACGGTGGATTGCTGACGTTCGACCTCGGTAGACATCGCGGCCAAATCGCTGAATTTCTCCATAAAGCGCCGGTCGATCCAATCTTTCCAGCGCCACACCTGCGCGCCCAGCGCACCCATCCCAAAGCCTAGCCAGCCACGCGAGGCGATTGCCGATTTGTCGCCCGTACTGATGAGTGCCAGCCAGCTGCGCTGCGGGCGATAAGCCAAGAGTGCCCGACCTTCGACCAGCGCGCGCAAATTGTCGGCGAGAGGTGGGCCCATGCGTACCGCGAACACGCCCGCTTTTTCCAGCGGGTAGTTGACCATGCTGGCAATGTCGCCTGCGGCAAAGATGCGCGGGTCGGTCATGGTTTGCAAAGTGTCGCCCACGGCGATGAAGCCATTGGTGTCGAGCTGCAAGCCAGTCTCTTTCAGCCACGGCGCACCGCCTGCGCGGGTGACCCACATGATTTCGTCGGCTTCCATGGTTTCGCCTTGGCGGGTGTGCAAGCGCCCCGCCTCGACCCGGGTGACTTCCGCCTCGCGATGCACTACGACCTCGCGCGCTGCCAGAACGCGCTCGAAGGCGGCGCGCACGCGGGTGTTGTGAGTTGGCAAAATTAGCGGCCCGCTATTGAAAAGGTGAAACTCA
The DNA here is from genome assembly GCA_031362865.1 of Burkholderiales bacterium. Lineage (GTDB taxonomy): Bacteria > Pseudomonadota > Gammaproteobacteria > Burkholderiales > JAEUOS01 > JANLTH01. The sequence goes on from JANLTH010000054.1 coordinate 126,674, forward strand.
AGGCTGTCAGCAGACCGGCCTTGCTGGCGCAATTCATTGCTCAGGCGAAACTGCATCGCCAACAGCAATTCAACGCCACCTGCGCCGCCGCCTACCACGGCAATGCGCAGCCGCCCTCGCCCGGTATGCGAGCGCGCCCGCGCCAGCAGAGCCAGCCAGCGCTGGTTGAAAGCGCCAATTGGCTTAACCGGAACGGCATGCTCGGCGGCACCTGGGGTTGCCGCGACATCGGGGGTCGAGCCGATGTTGATCGAGAGCGCGTCATAGGGAATCGGCGGGCGATTTCGGCACAACACTTTCTGGTTGGCCCGGTCGATCCCGATCACTTCGTCACGCACATAGCGCGCACCCGCAAACTGGGTCAGGCGAGAAAGATCAATGTGTACTTCGTGGTAGTCGTAGTGCCCCGCAATGTAGCCGGGCAGCATGCCCGAATAAGGGGTGTGGGTATCGCGGCAGATTACCGTCAAGCGCACGCCCGGAAGCGGCTGCATGCCAAATCGCTTGACTACGCCGACGTGGCTGTGGCCGCCGCCGATCAAAACGATATCGCGCAATACGGGTTGTTCAGAGGTCTGCAAAATAGGTGCTCAGTTAGAAAGAATGGGCCGGGCAAATGGAGTCACGCAAGGGCGGTAGAACAGCAACCCGGCAGTGTAACCGCTAGAAACCGTCGGCATTTTTGCTGCAACAGGCTTCAAAATATCGGGGGCAGTTTGACCTGGGCTGCAAAATCTGTCATAATTTATGGTTCTTTGCATTGCTCGTGTGTGGATGTGCGCTTCAAAGGCTTCAGTTGAGTTGCCTGAGTTGGCAGGCGCTACACGGTAAGTCATACGAGCGAGTGATGCGAATGGTTGGGTGCCCGAGTGGTTAAAGGGGGCAGACTGTAAATCTGTTGCTTCGGCTACGTTGGTTCGAATCCAACCCCAACCACCAGTTATTTGAATCTCGTACGGATCGTTTTGGTTTTTGGTTGGCGCTGGTTGATGCTGGCGGTGGTTTGCTGCGGTTGATTGTGTAGGTCGCGCGGGCGGGTGTAGCTCAATGGTAGAGCAGCA
>JANLTH010000080.1:0-7668 GCA_031362865.1 Burkholderiales bacterium
GCGTTGACCGTGAAGTCGCGGCGCGCGGCATCTTGCTCTTGATTGCCAAATACGTTGTCGCGTAACACGCGGCCTTCGCTGTCAGTTAGGGCAGCTTCGTCAGACGGCGCGCGGAAGGTCGAAACTTCAATCGTTTCGCTACCCTGATACACGTGGATGATCTTGAAGCGCTTGCCGATGGCACGTGAGCGGCGGAAGCACTTAAGCACTTGGTCGGGTGTGGCGTTGGTGGCGACATCAAAGTCTTTCGGCTTTAGGCCGAGCAATAAATCACGCACTGCGCCGCCGACGATAAATGCCTGAAAACCCGCGTCCTGCAAGGCTTTCACAGTATTCATCGAGCCCCGGCTCAAAGATTCCAGTGCGATGCCGTGCTCTGCTGCCGCGACCATTTTCGGCGCGTTTTTCTTCGGCGCACGTGGCTTACCGCCCATGCTCAAAGGGCGTGCCGCTTCGATGATGCGTCTGACGAGGCTTTTGAGCATCACGCCGTTGCCACTTTGCGCTTCTTGCTCGTAAGCATGGTGCCGGTGCAGGTGCGTGCGCCGCAGCGGCATTCCCATATTTTTTTCAAGCGCGCTGTATGCGCCTCTTCGAGCGTGATGAAGTAGGAATAGCCCAACTCTTCGCCAGCCTTGATGTTGCGCTTGGCCTCGATGTAAACGCGCTCGCGCTCGGGGTGGCCGTCTTCGTCTTCAATGCAGATCGACTCGCAATTTGGCGCACACGAATGGTTGATAAATCGGGCGGCGTTGCCACCCAAATTGGCATCAATCACGTAATAGTCATTGAGCGTGAAAAGGAAGGTGTGCCCGGTATCAGCGCCACCGGCGTAAATGCGATCGGCTTCTTTGTGGGTCAGGCGGCGGCCTTTGTACTCCAGGACGCGCTCACCTTTTTTGATGTCTTGCGTGGCGAAAACGCCTTTGCCGTGAATGGCGGACTGACGGGCTTGGTAGCTGGGCATGTAGTGCTGTGAGGGGAAAGAGGTGAGGCGTGAGGTTCGATTCAAATCAAGCGCTGGAGCCGCAGGGTGCATTTACCTCACGCTTCACGCCCTACTTCTCACGCTTTCGCAATGAACTGCGCAATTTTAGGCTGCACCACCTCACGCCAGCGCCGGCCGGAAAAGATGCCGTAATGCCCGGCATTGGGTACGGTGAAGTGCTGGTGCCTGGCCTTGGGGATGCCGCTGCACAGCGCGTGTGCCGCTTCGGTCTGGCCGGAGCCAGAAATGTCGTCTAGCTCGCCTTCAATTGTGAAGAGCGCGGTTTTGGTGATTGCGGCCGGATTGACCTTCAGCGGCTCGCCCAGCGCGTTTGAAATCCACGTGCCATTGGGCAGAGCATGCTGCTGGAACACGATTTTGATCGTGTCCAAGTAGTAATCGGCATCCATGTCGAGCACTGCGTTGTACTCGTCGTAAAACTTGCGGTGTGCATCGACTGATTCGCCGTCGTTCTTAATCAAGTCTTTGTAAAAATCCCAGTGCGACTTCATGTGACGATCCGGGTTCATCGCCACAAAGCCGGTGTGCTGCAAAAAGCCGGGGTATACGCGCCGCCCGAAGCCGGGAAAGTTGGCTGGGACGCGGTAAATCACATTGTTCTCAAACCACGAAAATGGCTTGGTTGTGGCCAAATTGTTGACTTGGGTTGGGTTGCGGCGCGGGTCAATTGGCCCGCCCATCATCGTCATGGTTTTGGGCGCAGCCGGGTCTTTCAGCGCGGCTAATAGCGAAATCGCGGCCAGCACGGGCACGGTAGGCTGGCACACCGAAATCACGTGCAAATTACCGCCCGACTGCTTGTGCAACAGGCGGATGAACTCGGCCACGTAGGCGATGTAATCATCGAGCCTGAAGCGGCCTGATGCCAAGGGCACCATGCGCGCGTCGCGCCAATCGGTGATGTGGACATCGTGCGCTGGCACCATCGCGCGCACGGTGTCGCGCAGCAGCGTGGAATGGTGGCCTGAAAGTGGGGCCACGATCAACACCGTGGGTTCGGCCGCTTTGATGCGGCGAGTAGGTTTAACGAAGCGCTTCAACTCGCAAAACGGCTTGTTGACGACCACCTCTTCCAGCGCGCCTTCGATGCCAAATTCTGGCTTGTCATACTCTTTGCCCAAGCGGTGCATCAACTGATAGCCCGCCGACATCTCGCGCGCCATCGGCAAGTAAGAAAGTGGACTGATCGGGCTGGCGTAGAGGTCGGATGCGGCCCCGGCGAAGGCGGTGAGCGGATTCAAAAACGCGCGTTGCAGTTCGTGCAATTGGTAGAGCATCGAAGGGCCTTTGGTTGCGGAATGTCAAAATCACAATGTTGCACTGCATTAGACCCGAAAAACCCAATGAAAACAATGCTTTTACTAGAGTTCGCACCCCAGCTTGGTTGCGCTGCGGCGAAGCTAAGGGTGGGTTCTCAAGACGCTTGTCTGGCGGACTTCTTCAGAGTGTGGTTCGCAAGAGCATTGTGGATAAGGCTCTTCGGGCAGAGGTTGACTGGCTTTTGTTAACGGTTCTTGGCGGGATTGAAGCGTTGCTTGCTGCCGCTACGTTTTGTATCTACAATTGACCGATGGAGTTCATTTGGTCTGAGACGAAACGAAGGTCAAATCTTTCCGCGCACCGGCTCGATTTCGTCGATGCAGAGCGCGTATTTGAAGGCACGACTTACAGACCGATTCTCCTATGGCGAGCAGCGTTTTGTCACGCCGGGTCTGTTCGCCGGAAGCCCTGTTTCCATTGTGCATACGGAGAATTACTATGAAATCCGCATCATCTCTTTTCGCAGAGCCACCAAGCGTGAAGCGCAAACCCTCTTCAATGCAATCGCAAACTGACTGGCAGCACCTGAAAGCCGGTGCTCCGGCATCCGCATTTTCCAAAGCCCACCCAGAAGCGGACGTAGAGCATATCGTTCGAGGTATGGTTCGCCGTGGACTGAAGCCGCTTCCATCCAAAACTTCTGTTTCCTTGAGAGTGGACCAAGATGTTTTGGAGTGGTTCAAGGCGCAAGGCGTTGGCTACCAAACGCGCATCAATACGGTGCTGCGGGCGTTTCGTGATGCCTCGGTTTGATCGAACACTGGGAAGGCGCGTTTGATGTTGACGAGGAGCCGGTCCTTTTATCTTCCTATGAGAAAAATCGTTCGCCACAATTTGGACTTGGCCAATCTGACCTCGGCAAACCGGGTTCAGCTGGCGCAGCTTGAAGCGTTTGCCGCCTGCTCGGGCACATCAGTCGATATAGTTGTCCCAGCCATTGGCAACGTACTTGCGATTCAAGTTGAACGCTCGGCTGCGCACAGTTTGATCGCGGGAAGTCGCGTTGGAGCGCGCCACGTTATCGATGCCGGTCACTCGGTTTCCAGCCACTGCATCGAGGAGCGGGTATTGCGCGCTTACACAAGTCGGAATCGTGACGCTGGTACCCGTGATGCCACGCAGCGACTCAAGCCCGGAAACCTCGGTAGCCGGACCAATGGTTGCGGATCGGGCGCTGATTTTCACCCCGGCCGCTGACGTATCACCCGTAACCGTCACGCCCGTGGCGGCTGCGGGTACGGTGGTTGCCGTATTCCTTTGGCCAGTGCTGGAGGCGTAGTCAACCGGCTCGGCCGTCGGGGTCCAGCGAATCGTGCTGGTGGCCTGAGTCGCCGCAGCGGCAACGGTCGGGTTCAAAAAGTCCGCTGCGGTGATCGTATTCCAAGTCAAGTTTTTGAGCGAACTGACAGCGAGCAGATAATTGCCCTGAATGCTGCGTTGATGCGTCCACGCACAAACCTCCTCATCAACCTGATTCCGATTGCTGCCATGAACCAGTTCACCCCTGACCACCGCGTTATGCTTGACCAGAGCGGCTATTGCCTATTTGAGAACTTCATGCCCTCGCCGCTCTTGAACGACTTGCGCAGCCGGGTGGCCGAACTGTACGACTTGGAGGGAGATGCGGCGGGTAGTGAATTCAAAACCGAACCCGGTGCCAAGCGGCTGGCCAATTGCGTTGACAAGGGCGAGGTGTTTCAGCGGTGCATTCAAATGCCAGTGATGCTCGATGCCGTGGCGGCGGTTTTGGGAGCTGCGTTCAAACTCTCCAGCCTGAACGTACGCACGGCGCTGCCGTTTCCCGAGAGCGGCACTGAGAGTGGCACTGAGGGGCAGCCACTACATTGCGACATGGGAGCCACCCCGGATCAGCGGGGTTATTGGGTCTGTAACGTGATCTGGATGATGGATGATTTCACCATCGACAATGGCCCCACCCGTGCCGTGCCCGGGACGCACAAATTGGGCCGTTTGCCTGATGCCAGAAAGCACGCAGACGAAGTGCTGATTACCGGCAAGGCCGGCACGATTTGCGTGATGAATGCACACCTCTGGCACGGTGGCGCAGCCAATCTGACCCTTAAGCCCCGCACCGCGCTGCACAGCTTTTTCTGCCGCCGCGACAAGCCGCAGCAGCAGTATCAAAAGCAACTGCTGCGACCTGCAACCCAAGCGGCGCTGTCACCTGCCTTGCGGCATTTACTCGCGCTTGACGATGCCCACAACGACGCGGTCAGCGCGAATGTTGCTGTGCGCAGCGGCTTCATGAAATAGGTGCGGCATTTTGAGCCTACCGGTGATGCCTTGATTAACAGCTAACCATGAAATTCCAACATGTCATATTGGAATTTCATGGTAAATATTAAGTCGATGATGGCAAAACAGACCACAACGGCACAGCCTCGACCTTCGCGCCAAGCGAGTAGCGCACACTGCCCGGATAGACTACATACAAGGCATCAAGCTGCAAATCTTCCGCCGCTATCCGCATCGACTGCGTGAGTTTTGGCACGTCGGCGCGCTTGAATTCGACCCCGATGCGTTGTTGGCCCCTGAGCAGCAAGAGATCAAGCTCGGCCCCTTGGTGGGTCGCCCAAAAAAATGCTTCGTCGGGGCGCGCGATGCGTAGCACCTGCTCAAGCGCAAAACCTTCCCAACTGGCCCCACTGCGCGGATGGGTGAGCAATTCAGGCAGGGTGGTAACGCCCATGATGGCGTGCAGAAAGCCCGTGTCACGGAAATAGATTTTGGGTACTTTCACTTGACGCTTGCCCAGGTTTTCGTGCCACGGCTGAAGCTGGCGCACCATCAGCGTTTGGGTAAGAATGTCGAGATAGCGGCGCACCGATGGCTCCGAAACCCCCAAGGAGCGCGCCGGATCAGCCGCATTCCACAACTGCCCGTGATAGTGCGCCAGCATGCGCCAAAAACGCAGCATCGCCGGAGCCGCCAGATTGAAGCCAAACTGTGGCAGGTCAAGCTCGACATGGCTGGCGATGGCGTTGGCGCGCCAGATAAAACTGTCTGCATCGTTACGCGCCAGATAGGCGCGCGGAAAGCCGCCGCGCAGCCACAGGCGTGACAGGCTGGCGGGGTCGTATGGCAATGCACCTGCGCGGCTTTCACCAGCATCACTAATTTCGGCCAGATCAAAACCGGAAACTTCAAGCGTTTCAACTCGCCCGAGCAATGACTCGCCTGACTGCTGCAACAGGGCTGGGGAGGCACTGCCGAGAAGCAGGTACTGCCCCACCGCATTCGAGCGGTCAATCAATACGCGCAACTGCGGAAACAGGCCGGGGCGGCGCTGTACTTCGTCGATGACAACTAGGCCATGAAGATTGGACAGCGTTTCAAACGGCTGAGCCAGGCGCGAATCGTGCAGCGGATTTTCCAGATCAAAGTAGTTGGGCGCTTCAGGCTTGAGATAGGTGTGCGCCAGAGTGCTCTTGCCCGCCTGGCGGGGGCCGAACAGCACCACCGCGCGCGAACGGGCCAGCGCGGTATCTACAGCATGACGCAGTGCAGAACGTGGAAACATTACACAAGGCTATCATAATCTTCATGAAATTCCAATATGCCATGCTCTTTTTTCATGGTCAATTGAATCGGTTGGCAAAAAAAAGCCGAAGCAGCATTGCGCTGCTCCGGCTTTCGGCGGAAAAGAAAACTATTTCGCCGCTGCTACCGCCCGCCGCGCCATCACACCAATCAAATGGGCGCGATACGCTGCTGAAGCGTGCAAGTCGCTGTTGAGTTTGTCCGCACTGGCCTTCATGCCGTCCAGTGCCGCCGCATTCCAACTGTTGCCCAGGGCCGCTTCCATGGCCGCAACGCGGAAGGCGCAGGCTCCGGCTCCGGTTACTGCCACTCGCGTGCCTGCGCTGCCCTGGCTCACCATGACTCCGACGATGGCGAAGCGTGAAGCCGGGTTCTTGAACTTCATGTAGGCCGCTTTGGCTGGTACCGGAAAGCTCACCGAGGTGATCAGTTCACCGGCTTGCAGCGCCGTTTCAAAGAGGCCTTTGAAGAACTCATCGCCCGCGATTTTGCGTTTGTCGGTGTTGATCGTGGCACCTAGGCCCAGTACGCCTGCGGGGTAGCAGGCCGCTGGGTCACTGTTGGCAAGCGAGCCGCCAATCGTGCCACGATTGCGCACCTGACGGTCGCCGATGCCACCGGCGAGCGCCGCCAGCGCGGGGATCAAGCGTTTCACGTCGGCATTTGCGGCCACCGCTGCATGCGTGGTCATAGCGCCAATCGTGATGGTGTTGCCTTCGACCTTGATGCCCGCCAGCTCAGCCATGCCTTGCAGGCTGACCAAGTCAGAAGGCGAGGCAAGCCCCATGCGAATCGTTGGCAGCAGTGATTGCCCGCCGGCCAAATACTTGCCGTCGCCAGAGGTGCTGACCAGTTTGCTGGCATCGCCGGTGTTGTGAGGAATATGCAGGTTGTAACTCATGGTGTGGTCTCCTTAAGCGTGTGGGCAGTCAAGCTTTTTGGTTAGCGGCACGCCACACACGCTCGGGCGTGGCAGGCATGGCAAGGTCGCGCACGCCGAGTGCATCGGTGATCGCGTTCATCAGTGCAGCAGGTGCTGCAATCGCGCCGGCTTCACCGCAACCTTTGACCCCGAGCGGATTGTGCGTACAGGGAGTGCAGGTCGTGCCCACAGTGAAGTTGGGCAGGTCGTCGGCACGCGGCATGGCGTAGTCCATGTAGCTGGCTGTGAGCAACTGCGCTGAATCTTTGTCGTAGATGGCTTCTTCAAGCAAGGCTTGACCGATGCCCTGCGCGATGCCGCCATGCACTTGGCCCTCAACAATCATCGGGTTGACGATGTTGCCGAAGTCGTCAACGGCGGTGAACTTGACGATCTTGGTGCTGCCGGTTTCAGGGTCAATCTCCACTTCGCAGATATGCGCGCCCGCTGGGTAGGTGAAGTTGGTGGGGTCGTAAAAAGCCGTTTCATCCAAGCCGGGTTCGAGCTTGTCAAGCGGGTAGTTGTGTGGCACATAGGCCGTGAGTGCCACCTGCGCAAACGGAATGCTCTTGTCAGTGCCGGCGACGCTAAACACACCGTTTTTGAACTCCATGTCGGTGTCAGCGGCTTCCAGCAAGTGGGCTGCGATCTTCTTGCCTTTGGCGACGATTTTGTCCACCGCTTTGACAATCGCGGTACCACCGACCGAGAGTGAACGGCTGCCGTAAGTGCCCATCCCAAAAGGGATGCGCCCGGTGTCGCCATGCACCACATCGATATCGTCAACCGGGATGCCCAGCCGGTCCGCCACCACTTGTGCAAACGTGGTTTCGTGTCCCTGCCCGTGGCTGTGCGA